>NZ_JBEZVL010000004.1:0-633374 GCF_040636975.1 Streptomyces sp. NPDC032198
CGGTTGACGGTCTCCGTCAACCGACGCGCCCCCGGCCGTCCGGCCAGCGATGATGAAGGGATGACGCTGCGCATCGACATCACCGGCATGCCGCCCGCCCGCCTGTGCTTCGCCGCCTCCCCGCTGGCCGAACTGACCGCGATGCTGCACGCGTTGGCGGTCCCGGGGCATCACCCGCATCTCGCCGACTGGGTCGCGGACGTCCGGGCCGGGCTGCGACCGGAGCTGGCCGAGCGGCTGCAGGAGGCGGAGTTCCTCTGGCGTTCGTCGCAGGCCGACTTCCTGTTGCCCGCCCGCCCTCGGCCCACGCTCGCCCAGGAGTTGGACGACGGGGACCGGATCGACGACGAAACGTATGTGAGCGCCGCGCTCGTCACCACGTGCGGCAGCAACCGGGCCCCCCTCGCCGCGCCCTCCCCGCTCACCGACGTGGCCGCGCGCGAGCGGGCCCTGGATCTGGCCCAGGCCCGCGGCGCACGGCAGGAGGCCTTCGCCGAACGGCTGCTTGATGACCCAGCCGCCGTACGGGCACGGGTGCGCCACACCCTCGAACAGTGCGCCGAGGCCTTCTTCGACGCCGCCTGGGCCGGTGTCGGCGCCCGGCTCGCATCCGACCTGCGCCTGAAGAACGACCTTCTGAAGCACCAGGGCATCGACGCGGCACTCGCCTCGGTCTCCGGTGCCGTCGCGCTGTCGCCGGACGGCGACTGCATCACCGTGGACAAGCTGCAGGACAAGGCGACCGCCGCCCACGGCAGCGGGATCACCTTCATACCCAGCGTCTTCGGCAGCCCGCATCTCGTGGTGGTCCACGCGCCCGGCTGGCAGCCGGTGGTGCAGTACCCGGTGGCCGAGCCGAACCCGCCGCAGCCGGTGTCACTGGAGACGGTCGGGCTACGCCTGGAGGCGCTCGCCCATCCGGTACGGCTACGCCTCCTGCGCACCCTGGCCCGCGGCTCGCACACCACCGGCGAGCTGGCCCACACCTGGGAGTTGACGCCCCCGGAGGTCTCCCGCCACCTCGCCGTCCTGCGTCGCGCCGATCTGCTGTCGGCCCAGCGGCAGGGCCGCTACATCTACTACACCCTCAACGTCCCCGCGATGACGACCGTGGGCACGGACCTGCTGTCGGCCATGCTGCGCTAGGGCCGGGCACGGCGTCAGCGCAACCGGCGCAGGAAGACGTCGGACGCGGCGTTGGTGTCGTCGGTGACGAGGTTCCCTGCCGGTGAGTCGAACACCACCGAGCCGCCGTCCTCACTGACCCCCGTGCGCGGTCCGGGGTCGGTGTCCTCGAAGACCGATCCGTCCTCGCCGCTGATGAGTTGCACCTCCCCCGTCTGCATGTCCCGCAGGAAGACGTCCGCGCTGCTGTCGCCGTCGTCGTCGGGGGCGAGGTTGGGGGCGGCGGAGGTGAAGACCGCGTAGCGCCCGTCCCGGCTGAGCGACACGTCATCGCTGTCCCCGTCGGCCGGTGTGCCGTCCGCGGTGGCGCTGACCAGGCGCATGCGCTTGGTCTCACGGTCGTAGAGGAAGACGTTGTGCGAGCTGGTCGGGGGCGGTCCCTCGGGGCGGAGCACCCTGGACGACGAGGTGAACGCCACATAGCGCGCGTCTCCGCTGAGGACGGCGTCCCAGGACGGGGTCTTGCGGTTGTAGGCCTGCGGGATGCTGATGAGTTCCGTCGTGCCCTTCTCGCGGTCGCGCAGGAAGATGTCCGTCGCGAGGGAGTGGTCCTCCACGTCGGCCAGGTTCGATGCGTTGGAGGTGAAGGCGAGGTACCGGCCGCCGGAGTCACCCGCGAACGCGGGGGCGAACGCGTCGCCTTCGCCCTGCTTGCCCGCGTTGGTGAGCTGTGCCAGTTCCGTGGTCTTCTTCTTGCGGTCGTAGAGGAAGACGTCGTCCCGCTGGTTGGCGTCCCCCGCGACGAGATCCTCGGCGCCCGACGCGTATGCGACGTAGCGGCCGTCGCCGCTGACCACGGGGTCGTACGTCAGGTTGCGGCGAAGCCCGTCGTAGGACGCGCCCGTGGGGCTGATCCGTTGGGTCTTGCCGGTGTTCCGGTCGTGCAGGAAGACGTCGTCGAGGTCGTTCGGGTCGCCGCTCACGAGGTCGTCGGCCGTGGAGGTGAAGACCACGTACCGCCCGTCGGGGCTGAGCGATACCTCCCCTACGACACCGTGGCTCGCCTTTCCGTTGCTCTTGACGCTGACGCGCTCCGTTCTTCCGGTGCGCAGATCTCGTACGAAGGCGTCGGGCGTCCCGTTGGTGTCGTTCGCGACGAGGTTCCGGGACGCCGACACGAACGCGACGTAGCGGCCGTCGGCGCTGATGGCAGGCTGCGTCGAAGCGGCATTGCCCTGGGCGCCTCCCGGGCCGACGCTCACCCGCTCGGTGTGCGGCACGGGGGTGGGGGCCGCGGACGCGCCTGCGGGGGTGAGCACGGTCACGGCGCACAGGGCGGCGAGCCCGGCGCTCGCAGCCGTCACGCGCTGATGAACGGTCATCGGTTCCTCCTGGGTCGACAGCGGTCTCCGTGTGCCGTCCGGGCGCGCTCGCGCCGGGCACCACGGCCGGCAGCCCTTGCGTCGATCGGGCATGACCGGGTGCACCGCAGGCGAGCGAACACCGTGGAATCCGGGGGGTCAACGTGCCGGGTGTCCTCCGCGGTGCGGATGCGTCGGTTGCATCAGTGGAGCAGGACGGTTCGGCGGACTTTTGTGCCGTACTCGCGCGGAATGGGCAACCATCATTCGTGCGGTGCTTTCCCGGCGGGCAGGCCCTCTGGGAAAGCGCCTCACGGGGTCGGGTGATCCCCTGCCCACACCGCTGGGGTGCGGCCCGACCATGGGCTTGCCTGTTCAAGTTGTCCGGCGAGGCGGAAGAGCAGGCCTTCGAGCCCGTGGCCGGCGGCGAACTGCATGCCGATCGGCAGTCCCGTCCCGGCGTCGGCCATCAACGGCACCGACATGGCGGGCGTGCCCGCTACATTGAACGCCATGGTGAACGGCGAACGGTCGTTGAGCCGGTCGATCCAGCCGAGGCCGTCCAGTGCCTCCGCGCCCTCGGCATAGGCGCCCAGGGGCATGGGAAGCTCCGGCAAGGTCGGGGTGAGCAGGATGTCGTGACCGTCGTAGTACCGGGCAAGGCTTCGGGCGACGCGGTTGCGCATCGCGAGAGCGGCGACGAACTGGGCGCCGCTGACCCGCTGTCCGTAGTGGTATCCGGCCAGGGTCTCCGGTTCGAGGGTCGAGGTGTCGATGGGCCGGTCGAAGGCGGCGGCCAACTCGTCGACCAAGGCGGTCAGATTCGCGGTCATCAGACGGGCGTCGGCCAGCACGAACTCCTCCCACTCCACCCCGAGTTCGACCTCGGCCTCCTCCACCTGGTGACCGAGGGATTCGAGCAGACGCGCAGTACGGGCGAGGGCGTCGGCCACTGGTGCGGTGGGGCGGCGCCCGCCCCACGCCCGGGCAAGGACACCGATCCTCAGTGAACCCGGGTGGCGTCCGACCTCCTGCGCGTAGGGCCGGGCCGGCTCCTGCGCGAAGTAGGGGTCACCCGGTTCCGGTCCGCGTATCCGGTCGAGCAGTGCGGCACTGTCGCGCACCGTGCGGCTGAGACTGCCGTGCACACCGAGCCCGTTGAAGATCTCGTCGACGTCCGGGCCCATGGAGACCCGGCCCCGGGTGGGCTTCAGCCCGAAGAGGCCGTTGCAGGACGCGGGGATGCGGAGCGACCCCGCGGCGTCGGTGGCGTGGGCCATCGGGACCACCCCGGCCGCCACGGCCGCGCCCGCGCCCCCGCTGGAACCGCCCGCGCTGCGCTCCGGGTCCCACGGGTTGCGGACCGCCCCGTACGGAGCGGGTTCCGTCGTGATGCTGTACGCCATCTCGGGGGTCGCGGTACGCCCGAACGTCACGAGGCCGGCGCGGCGGAAGCGAAGCATCAGGGAGGAGTCGGCGTCGGCGATGTTGCCCGCGGCCAGCCGGCTGCCGAGTTCCATGCGTCGGCCTGCCATGGAGACACCTATGTCCTTGACCAGGAAAGGGACTCCGGCCAGCGGCGTGCTGCCGGGGCCCGGCCGGTCGTCGGCCTGCCATGTCTCCACGATGGCGTTGATCCGCGGATTGACCGCCTGCGCCGCCTCGTGTGCGGCTGCTTCCAGTTCGGCGGGGGTCACCTCACCCGCGGCCACCAGTTGCGCGAGCCCGGTCGCGTCGTAGGTCACGTACTCGGTCACTCTCACTGTCACTCCCAGCGGAAAGAAGGATACCGATGAGTGCCACACGATACCGATCGGTATCGTGTGGCACGGACTGGTACCGTAGCAGGCGTTGAGGCCCCCTCAACCGACGCACCTGACCGGCCTTAGGGAGCAGCAGTCATGACATCGACCGCCGGCAGACCCACCAGAGTGGCGAAGCTGCCGCCTCGCGAGCGCATCCTCGACGCGGCGGAAGAGCTGTTCCAGAGCGAGGGCATCCGGCGAGTGGGCGTCCAGGCGATCGCCGAGCGGGCCGAGACCACCAAGATGGCGATCTACCGGCACTTCGAGACCAAGGACGCACTGGTCGCGGAGTGGCTGCGGATCGTGGCCTCCGACTACCGAGCGGCTTTCGACCGGGTCGAGGCTGAACACCCCGGCCGCCCCAGGGAGCAGATCCTGGGCCTGGCCCGCTTCATCGCCGAGGGACTGCCGGCGATCTCGCACCGGGGCTGCCCGTTCATCAACTCCATCGCCGAGCTGCCCGACCGCGATCACCCCGCACGGCGAGTCATCGAGGAGCACAAGGCACACCAGACCCGCAGGCTGGTCGGCATGTGCACCGAGGCCGGACTGCCCGACCCCGAACAGGCCGCGGCCGAGATCACCTTCGTACTCGAAGGCGCACAGGTCAGCACGCAGAACGGAAGCATCGACCGGGCCGGGGACCGACTGATGACAATCGTCGAAGGGATCATTGATCAGCGTCGGTATCGGTGACAGCGGCGACCACGTCGGCGGGGAAGGCGAGTTT
Organism: Streptomyces sp. NPDC032198; assembly: GCF_040636975.1. Taxonomy (NCBI): domain Bacteria; kingdom Bacillati; phylum Actinomycetota; class Actinomycetes; order Kitasatosporales; family Streptomycetaceae; genus Streptomyces; species Streptomyces sp. NPDC032198. The sequence continues at coordinate 5,022 of NZ_JBEZVL010000004.1, forward strand.
GTCTCCGGCGGCGGGCGGCGAATTGGTCTCCGCATCGGGCGGCGAACGCGCAGATGACCTGCCTGGCTCGGGCGGCACTTCCGCTCATCGGTAGCCTGCGTCTTCATGATGCGCGCCTGGGTTCTGCCGATGCTGCTGGTGCTGTGTGGTTCAGTCGTCTCGATCGGCTTGATCCTCGGCGGAAGTCCTGGCACGGCCGCCGCACTTCTGCTGGTGTTCGTGCTGCTGGCGGGCGTGAACTCGCCACTGTTCTTCCCGAGGCCGATCGGCGCGCTGGAGGCGCAGCACCGCAGCGCGGTCGACGGCCGGCCGATCGTCTTCTGGCGGGCGGGCTGCCAGTACTGCATACGCCTGCGTTTCCGCCTCGGGCGAAGCGCGCGCCAGTTGCACTGGGTCGACATCTGGCGCGACCCGGACGGAGCGGCAGCCGTGAGGGCGGCCAACGAGGGCAACGAGACCGTGCCGACCGTCGTCGTCGCGGGCCGGCCGCACGTCAACCCCGCTCCTGAGTGGGTGCGTGAGCAGGTCCGCCCTTCCCGGTGATCGAGAACGGGAGCGGCAGCGGCTGCGGAACCGGTGTTCTATTGCTGCGGGCTGCATGGGGACAGGTCACGTTCGTAGTGGGACGCTGTGAGTGTCCGGCGCCGCCGCCCGAGTGTGGCAGCGTCCGGGGGCGCGAGGGACCGGGGCTCCTCCTCGAAACGGCTCTCGCGCGAGGTGCCCCCGGCGGTGGGAGGTTGCGGGAGTTGCCTTGCCGCCGCGCCTGGAGGGCGGAGGCTGGGGCCGTATTGTCGGTGATGCGGCTCCAGTCGGCCTGAGGGCCGCCACCGGCCCGGGTGTCGAGGCGCCTGCGTCCGGTATCGGACCCGCGTCGTCCGCTCATCCGTTCAGGCGTTGTTTCCTTGCGCCACTCCAGGGCACCGCATCAGGTGGGACCCATCGGAAGTGCACACGCAACCAAAGTGCACCCGCACGGAAGCACGGTGCCCCGCCCCCGGCGGACGCCACGCGAGCAAGGAGACACATGAGCCGGCACACCCCCGAGCACCAGCCCTCGCACGACGAGGAGCACCCGCAGACCGCCGCCGACGAGATTCTGCACGAGGTGGAGGACGCCGAGACCCGCGTGGGGGACGACGGCAGGCGGCGCAAGCATGAAGGTGAAGCAGCAGACGCGCTGACGCCCAACGAAGGCGCGCAGGAAGACGTCCAGAAGCGCGACGCCTGACCACCCAAGCCCTCACTCCCCCACTACCTCTTGGGGCCTGCCCGACGGATCTTGGCGGATCACGCCGGACAGGCCCCTGGCCCATCGCCTCTGGCCCCGCGGAGGGTCAGCGCTTGAGCGTGAAGGTGAAGTCACCCGACAGCTTGCCGTTCAGCCGGACTGCCGAGACGAGCTTCCCCTCCGTGATCAGTCTCTCGACCTCGGCCCGTGAAAGGCCGCACCCCTCGGCGATCAGCCGCACCGGCCGGACCGGAATCCGCGCCGCGAACCGGACCGAGACGTCGATCACCTCGCGGTCCAGGTGATCCGATCCGCCGGTGTCAAGACGCCAGGCGTCGCCCCAGTCGAGGGCGATGCGATTACGGCGCCGCACAACCGGATCCTGGAGCAGCTCGGCTGCCAGGCCGGGGTCGTTGTCGTGCATCCGGTCCAGCAGTTCAGAACGTACGGAGCGCACATTCATCCGCTCCAGGACCGTGAGCTTGGCGGTCTCCCCGCAAGCGGTACAGAGCACGAGGAGCCAGGCGTCGAGGAGCTTGTGGTGGGCGTTGACGCGGAATTTGCCGTTCGCCCGGAAACGCTCCGACGCGCAAGCGTGGCAACGGCGGAGAACGGTCGGCAGGCAGGTGGGCATGACCACCCAGCTATTGAGCACAGAAGTACACCGGTTCCAGTGAGAAGTCCGCAGCAAAGAGCAGCGCGTCACGCATGCGCGACGCGCGACGAATCAGCGCTCGGGAAAACTCACAGGGTGTACAACGGCACATCCTTGCCTCGGCTACTCGGTCCGGCAGCACGCTAACGGCTCACGGCGGCGCTCTACCACTGGATTTCGAGCACCTCACCGCCAGCTCCGCCCCGGCGCATCAAGGGTGGATCAAGAGCGGTGCGGAGCCGGTCCGGCGGGCCTGCCGCCCTCTCCACAATCCGGCACATCGCCACCAATCGCCCCTGCGTATGCCCCTGTTTCAGGGCGGCCGTCACACCATCCACACCTCGGGTTAAGGTCTGCCTGGTGTGTGAGCAGCCGGCCCAGCGAACGGAGCTGGCGCGGGCGGCGTCAGCGACGTCGCGGCCGCTGCTCGCTGATCGACGAGAAGGATGGGGCAGCGTGCCGCCATGGGAGAGAACGTGACGAACATTCCGTCTGCGCCCCGACCCGAGGACCGGCCCGTGGGCCGATCCGGGGACGGGCCCTCTCAGGACTCAACTTCCCTCAGGAACGAGACGGAAGAGCTGCGCGCCACCGCCGAGCAGCTGCGCGGGCAGGTGTCCGAGCTGGAGGTCCAGGCACGCGCGCGCCCCAGGATCGCCATGGCCGAGGGTGTCCTGGTCGAACGGTATCGCCTGGCCAACGCGGAGGCGGCGTTCGACCTGCTGCGCCAGGCCTCCCAGCGGGCCAACGTCAAACTGCACCAGCTGGCCGCCGCGGTGGCCCGGACACCGGGGCCGCCGCCGGGCGCCAAGGCATGGTTCAGCGGACGAGAACAGCATCCGATGCCCGACCTCGGCTCGCTCGAGGCAGGCACCCTCAACGCGGCCAACCAGGGCGAGGTCCTCGGCGCCGCCCTGCAACGCGTCCTGACCATCACCGGTACGGACATGGGGAACGTGCAGCTGCTCGAGGACGGCGTCCTGCGGATGGCGAAGCACACGGGCCTGTCCCGGCAGTTCACCGACTTCTTCGCGTTCGTCGACGGAAACACCGCGTGCTCGAGAGCCGCCGCCGCCAGCAACCAGGTCACCGTCAAGGACGTGGCCTCGTCAGCCGGTTTCGACGACGAGACCCGCCAGGTGATCCTCACCGCCGGCAGCCGCGCCTGTCACAGCATCCCGCTCGTCGACGACCAGGACGTCGTCCGCGGTGTCATCTCCTCCCATCACGCGCGCCCCCTGGTCGGCTTCACCCAGGCGCAGCTCCAGACCCTGGACACCACGAGCCGCACGCTCGGCACCTGGATCAAGTGGTACCAGCACACCGTCCTCGTCGACGCCCTGGAAGACCTGCATCAACTGGCCCTCGCCACCCGCCGGTTGCCCCCAGGGACACTGGGGTAGGCAGTCAGTCGATGCCGGGCTTGCCGAACTCCTCGATCAATACGGGATATTGCTCCCCTCCGTGTCCGGTGGCGATCGAGCGGTCGGCCATGGTCTTGATCAGCCGCGGCAGTTCGACGCGGTCGCGACGGCAGCGGCTGGAGGATCAGATGCAGAAGCTCGCTCGCTCCCGCGACGCCCTCACCGGCTACATCGATGCGGCCGAGCGATCGGGCAGCGAGCGCTATCCCCCCTTCGACGAATCCGTCCCCGCCTGAGCCCTGTCGCGGCCGGGGCGGGGACGGCGGTCCGCCGGGGTCAGGGCTGGAGCGGCATCTTCCAGCAGGTGGAGGTGGCCGGCTTGCCGGAGAGCCGGTCGGTCAGCCAGGAGACGGCGTCGCCCTGGTCGGTGATGAGGGGCACGAGGTGATTGGTGAGGATCTTGTCGCCGAGGTTGGGCAGGACCAGGGGCTCATAGGTGACGTTGCCGCCCTTGCGGCACCAGTCCACGGCCAGTTGCCGGGCTTGCGCGTGCGGAACGATGTCGTCCTGCACGCCGGTCGCCAGCCGCACCGGACCGGTGGGCGTGAGCGTGCCGATGCGCTGCTTGTCCAGGGCGGCCTTTGCCCGGGGGTCGGCGGCGATGATGTCGCCGACGGACTTGCCGTCGGTGGTCCACTTGTTGCTCTTGGTGAAGCCGTAGCCGAACAGCGCGTCACCGACGCACATCGTCGAGGCGTCCTTCAGGGCCGCCTTCCCAGCGGTGCTGATGTGCGCGTCGACGACCGCACGCAGGTCGGGGTCCGCCTGGGCGAAGCCGGTGATCGACCAGGCGAGCGCACCGGCCAGGGCACTGCCGTCGATCCCCTTCATGACCGAGGTGAGGTCCGCCGGCGGGGCGCCCGAATAGGTGCCCGCCAGGTTGATGTCGGGGGCGTACGAGGACTGGAGCTCGGCCGCCGCCGCGCTGGCGCCACCGCCCTGGCTGTAGCCGTACAGACCGGTGCGGGACTCCGCGGTGACCGATGCCCCGGGTACGGCTCGGGCGGCGCGGGCCGCGTCCAGCAGGGCGTGCCCCTGGTCTAGGCGGTTGACGTAGGTGTGCACGCGGTCGGTGGCACCGAGGCCGACGTAATCGGTGAGGACTACGGCCGCCCCGGTGGCCAGGATCCGGTAGATGGCCAGGGCTTCGTAGCCCACGGACACCGTTTCGCCGTTGAGGGTCAGCGGGTGCTGGAGCGCGAACGACGGGGCGCACTGGTCGCCCTGCCCCATGGTGCCGGACGCCACTGCCACCAGCGGGCGCGGCCCGGGTTTCGTCCAGGCGGCCGAGGGCTCTATGTAGGCACCGGTCACCGCGACGGGCTGCCCGGCGGAGTCGGTGGACTTGTACATCAGGCGGCTCGCGGTGCCCGGCATGGGGCGCCCGTCCAGGCCGGGGATGCTCAGCCCGAGCGGCAGGGGCTCGGTTCGTATCAACGCGCCGTTGGCTGCGGGCAGTTCGGCGGGCGGGTTGTAGAAGGTGGGGATGGTGACACCCCGGGAGACGACGGGCTGCTCGTCGGCCGCGGTGGCCGGCGCCCCCGAGAGGCCCACGCAGACGGTGCCGGCGGCGATGCCCGCCACCAGACGCAGCCGGACGCCGGTGGCACGGCGGGTGGTCAACTCCCCCATATCCATGCGGACTTTGGGAATCGAGCGGGTGGTGGGGGCAGAACGCGAAGGCTGTCTCTTGCGGCTCATGGTGTGCTCCTCGCTCGGGGTCCCGAGATCGCCGGATCCCGGGATTCAGATGATGGTGTCGATGTCGTGGGCGGTGATGGCGTCCATCGCCCGCTCGGCCACGGCGGCGATGGTCATGGACGGGTTGCACGCGCCCGTGGCGCCCGGGAAGAGCGCGCCGTCGAGCACGTAGAGCCCGCGTTGTCCGCGCACGCGGCCGTCGATGTCGCACACGGTGCCCATCGGTGCTCCGCCCAGCGGGTGCCAGGTGCTGTTGACCAGGGAGTTGGTGTCCGTGAGCACACCGAGCACCTTGGACACCTCGGAGACCCGGCGCCGGATGTGCCGGTGGCTTGCGGCGTCGCCGTCCCGGGGCCAGTGCAGCGACACGGAGTCGGCGGAGGCGTCGTAACGGAAGTGGCCGCGATCGGGGCTCACCCCGAAACCGACCAGCATGGTCGTCCTGGTGTCGAGGCCCAGGGGCGGCAGCGACGCCTGGATGATCGTGTTCGCGGTGGCCGGGTCCTCCCACGCCTTGCTGCCGAAGACCACCGGGCCGCCCTGCTCGCTCCCGAAGTCGTCCCGCAGGTTCGTCCACGCGTAGATGCGATCGCCGTTGGTGCCCCATCCTTCACCGAGACCGTCGGGCAGGTCGGGGACGGCGCCGGTGGCCGCCGCGCGGACGAGGAGCTTGCTGGTGTTGACGCTGCCGACCGCCATGACCACGCGAGGCCGGCGACGCCGGTGAGCAGGGCGCGTCTACTGGGAGGGGGCATGAGCGGCTCCTGGACGGGCGGGTGGGGGCGACAGGCAAGCGCGACGTGATTGACGTGCGCATGACATATAGAGCCAACAAGGGTTACCCGCTGGTCACTTACGGGAGAGTAGGGCTCGGTGTCACTCTGTGACAAGACGTCTGCGTGCGTCACCTGGCGGCTCGCTATGCTGCCGTGATCTAGGCAGAGGAGAGTCGAGAGTGCGCGACGCGCCATCCACCGAGCCAGGGCGGACGACGGAGGACGACGTCAGACCGTCGCTCGTCCAACGGCGAAAAGCGGCTCTCCGCTTCGAGATCGCCCGTGCGGCCGTCCGCCTGTTCACCTCACAAGGCGTCACCGCCACGACAGGCGAGCAGATAGCGCAAGCCGTGGGGATCTCCGCCCGCACGATGTGGCGTCACTTCCCCACCAAGGAAAGCTGCGTGCTGCCCCTCCTGTCGGCGGGGCTGGACTTCGCCGTGGCGGAGCTGCGCAACTGGCCCGCGGAGACGAGCCTGCTGGACTTCTTCACGGAGACCTGCCGGGTCGGCGAACTGCCGGCCTACACCCCCGTCATCCTCGACCTGATCCGGATGACCTCCACCGACCCGGCACTGCGCGCGGTCTGGCTCCAGGCCCACGACGACGCCCTGCCCGTACTCGGCAGGCTCCTCGCCCAGCGGTCCGGCGGCAGCGCCGACGACCTGACCGTCAAGGTGCACGCGGCGACCCTCAACGGCGCACTGCGCGCGGCGGCGGAGGACTTCGCCCAGCGGTATGCGGATGACCCCGCGGCATCAGGCGAAGAGATCACCGCTTGCCTGCTCGCAGCCTTGCGGGCGGCGTCGGAGGGCTTGCCCTACTGACGCCTGAGGGGCTTGCTCCACCGGGGGCCGACGCCTGGGGCGGCAGACACCCAAGACCCGCGGCGCAGCACATGCTGGTTGTCGCTTCCGCATCCGGCATGCAAGTCTGAGCCGCCCGTGATCCACATCCTCACGCGCGCCACCCGGAAGGAGTCTGGACCATGCTGAAAGGCTGCACCCCGCGCCTGCCCGAGACCATAGGCCGCTACTACGACCAGGGGTATTACCAGGGCGCCGCCCTGCCCCAGCTCCTCGCCGAGCACGCCCGTACGTACGCCACCCGCACCGCCCTCGTACACGGCGAGCGTCGCCTCACGTACCGCGAGCTCGACCGCCGCGTCGACCGCATGGCTGCCGGACTCGCGCTCCGAGGCGTCCGGGCGGGCGACCGGGTCATCGTCCAGCTCCCGAACGTGCCCGAGTTCGTCATCACCGTCTACGCCCTCATGCGGGCCGGTGCCCTTCCGGTGCTGGCGCCCACCTCGTACCGCACCGACGAGATCGGGCACCTCACCCATGTCACCGAAGCCGCCGCGTACATCGGCCCCGGCGTCCATCGCGGCTTCGACCACGCGAAGATGGCCTCGCAGGTCAGCGACGACCATCCGCGTCTGCGCCGCGCTTTCACCCTCGACGACCCCGATGGCGGTCAGGGCGGCTTCGCCACCGCTCCCAGCGGATGTCTGTTCTTCCCCTTCAGCACCTTGGACGCTCCGCGCGACCCGGACCGCGCGTACGACCCCAACGACGCCGCGTTCTTCCTGCCCTCGGACAGGCCGTCGGACAGCGCAACGGCCCTTCCTGATCTGGTCCCGCGCACCCACAACGACTACGCGTACCAGACCCGCGCCGCAGCCGAACTCATCGGCCTCGGGCCTGAGGACGTCTACCTCGCGGCCCTCCCGGCCGCGTCCAACTTCATCTTCGGCTGTCCCGGCATCGTCGGAACCCTGGCGGCCGGCGGCACCGTCGTACTGATCGACGACCCCGAACCCGCCGACGTCTTCCGCGCGATCGAGACGGAAAAGGTCACGATCGCCTCCCTCACCCCCGCCGACGCCGAACCGTGGCTGAACGCCCTCCCCGACGGCCGGTACGACCTCTCCAGCCTGCGCCTCGTCCAGGTCGGCGACGCACCTCTCCAACCCGGACTCGCGGCCCGCATCCGGCCTGCCTTCGACTGCCGGCTCCAGCAGGTCTTCGGTATGGCCGAGGGGCTGGTCTCCCTCACCCGCCTCGCCGACACCGATGAGGTCATCCATCACACGCAGGGGCGCCCCCTCTCGCCGGGGGACGAGATCCGCCTCACCGACCCGGACGGCACCGACGTACCGGCGGGATCTCCGGGGCACCTCTGGACACGCGGCCCCTACACCCTGCGCGGCTACTACAAAGCCCCCGACCAGAACGCCCGCGCGTTCAACCCCGAGGGCTTCTTCAAGACCGGCGACATCGCCCGCCTCACCGTAGACGGCAACCTCGTCGTCGAAGGCCGCGCCTAGCTCGACGGCGGAGCGTTCACCGCCATGCCGCACCGAGCGCGGTGCGACATGGCGCGGCATCATTCGACCTGCGTACGGGCTCGTGGTTCGGACGCGGCGCCTGCCTGCATCAGCTGCGTGCACCACACGCATTCCTCGCCCGCATGTGCGGGCGAGTCCAACCAGTAGGCACCGGTGAGGAGTTGACCCTGGGGCGGCGCGGGAACCGTGTCTCTCGTGTCATCATCCATGTTCCGCCCAACGAGCCCTGATGGGCGGGGTTTTGGGGCGCCAGCCACACCACTCCCGCAAGCCGCCCATCTGCCTGAAGTTCCCTCCGCGGTGTCATCAATCGGCAAAGAACGGGTAGAAGAAGCGACTTCTGGGCCCTCGACGAGCGAGGAGTCACTCACCGTCAGGCGGGCCACATGGAGCCGGCGCGCGAAGGCCTGCAGCGCGCAGTCGCCTCCGAGCCGAACAACGTGGCCACGCATGTCGGCTTCCACTGCGGAAACCGTGTGCTCCGGCGTGACGGCGCATCAGGAGCGGTGGGTGCGTCTGCTTGGCTCCGAAGTCGGCGGAGCGATCGAAGTCCTTGTTCCCGGCGACCGGTCGTTCGGGGCCTGCTGACGTACGTGACTGACGTGTGTTCGACGTCTCGTTACGCCGGGCGCGCCGATGCGGCGCCACGTTGGCGGAAAACCGCGGCGCGACCGTGAAGAGTTGTTCAGCACAGTCAGAACAGGCAGGACCGGCGGGACAGGCAGTGCACGCATGCACGCGCTGTCCCGCCAGTACACAAAGGGAGACGGCAGATGCTGTTCGGTAAAGAGCATGTCGAGCGTTACGTGGCGACCGATGGCGCGGAAGGCCACGACTGGCAGAACACGACGGTGCTGATCCTCACCACCATCGGCCGCAAGAGCGGCGAGCAGCGCAGCACTCCGCTGATCTACCAGCCGTACGGCGACGACGTGCTCGTGGTGGCGTCCAACGGCGGAGCCGACGAGCCGCCCCTCTGGTTCCGCAACATCGAGGCGAACCCTGAGGTCCAGGTACAGGTGAAGGGCGACAAGTACACCGCCCGTGCACGCACCGCCACCCCGGACGAGAAGCCGGACATGTGGCGGACCATGGCCGCCACCTGGCCTGCCTATGACGACTACCAGCGCAAGACCGACCGGCAGATCCCGGTGGTGGTCCTGGAACGCGTCTGAGACGCAGGCCCTCGGAACGGATACGTACGCGAGGTGCGCGAGCCGCCTTCTGGCGTACGTATCCGTCGACGGCCTGGAGTAAGGGCCTGGGGCTGATGCAGGTGAGGGCCGCCCCAGCTCACCCGGCGAGGGCGGTCCGGAGGAACTCCAGGATCTCCGTGCGCGCGGCACCGGCCTGTGGGGCCACGGCCGGCACACTGAGGAAGGCGTGCCCCGCACCGGGGTATTCGGTGAGCCTCGCGGGCGTCCCGGCCGCTCGCAGCCGTTCGGCGTAGCGGCGGCCGTGATCGGCGAGCGGGTCGTGGGTCGGCACCACCACGAGTGCCGGGGCGAGCCCTTTGAGGTGGTCGGCGTACAGCGGCGAGAGCGCGCGGGGGTCGCTTCCCGGCGGTACGGCCAGCCGCTGGAACAGCCGCAGTTGGGGCAGGCCGAGGAAGGGGGTGTGGGCGTACTCGGTGATGGACGCGTGATCGAACAGCGTCTCGGTCACATCGACAGCGGGGTTGACCAGCACCTGCGCTCGCAGGCCCAGGCCTGCTTCCCTGGACCGGATCGCCGCCAGGGCGCTGATCAACGCGCCGCAGCTCTCGCCGAAGACGGCGGTCCGTGCCGGGTCGATGCCCCACTGCGCGGCATGCCGCACCACGTACTGGAGCGCGTCCCAGCCGTCGTCGACGGCCTCCGACAGCGGAGTGTCCTGGGCGACGAGGCGGTGCTCGACCGAGACGACGACCGCGGGCAGTTGGGCGGCCACGTAGCTGTTCGCCCAGTCGCACTGCACCGCCGTCCCCACGAAGCCTCCTCCGTGCACATGCAGCACGAGGGGCAGCCCGGTCCGGCCTTCGGACGGGGGCGAGGCTGACGGTCGGTAGACCCGGACCGGGATCTCGCGGCCGGGCAGCGCCACCTCCTGCCAGTTGATCGTGGCGCCGGGATCAGGGTCCCCGGTGAACGTCCGCGCCTCGGCGGACGCCCGGAAGCGGTTCTCCGCGTCGCGGTAGGCGAGCAGTTCCTCGGCCGTCATCGCCAGCCAGTCCGGCTCCGGCGGGCGCTCCGTAGCAGTGCTCTCACTCATGTTCTTCTCCTTGTTCGGTCGCCCAGTTGCCCGGTTGCTCAGTTGCTCAGTTGCTCAGTTGCCCGGAGAGTTACGCGACCCCGGGTATCGATACTCAAGGTAGCGAAAACAGGTAGGGTATGGCTATGGCTTCGACAACTTCCGGCAGGCCGCCCGGCCGTCCCCGCGCCGGCGTCAACTCCGCGGTGTTCACCGCCACGCTGAGCACGGTGCGGGAACTGGGCTACGCGCAGGCCACCGTCGAGCGCATCGCCGCCGCGGCGGGCGTCGCGAAGTCGACGGTCTACCGGCGCTGGCCGTCGAAGGGCGCGCTGATCGTGGACTGCCTCCTCGACGCGTTCGGCCCGGTGCCGCTGGAGGGCGCGAGCCGCGCCGAGCTCATGTCCTCGACCATCCGCTGGGTCGCGGGGAAGATCGGCGAACCCGGGGTGGGTGATGCGTTCGCCGGTGTGTTCAGCGATGCCGTCAGCGACCCGGCCCTGCGCGAGATCCTCTCCACGCGGTTGCAGGACCCGTATCGGATCGCGCTCCAGGAGGCCCTCGGCGAGCCCGAGAACCGGGTCCTGTTCTTTATCGACGTCGTCGTCGGAGTCCTGCTGCACCGGATGGGCATGACGGGCGAGCCGATGGTCGACGCCGATGTCGACGCGCTGGTGGCGATGGTGCTGCCGCACTTCGCCGACGGCGCCGCCCCCGCTTGACCCTGGGAACGGACGTGTCCGTCAGTCGCCTGCCGTGAGCAGCGCTTCTCCCACACTCGTCCGCGCATAGAGCACAAGACGCCCCGTCCGGTGCGCCGTCACCAGACCCGCCGCCCGCATCGCCGTCAGATGCTGCGACACACCTCCGGCGGTGAGGCCGGTGCGCGCGGCGAGGTCGGTCGTGGTGGCGGGGGCCGTGAGCTGGGTGAGGAGAAGGGTCCGGGAGCGGCCGAGGACGGCGGCCAGGGCGGTGGAGGGCGCCGTGGCACGGGGGTGCCACAGCGTGCCGACGCCGCGGGGCGGGTACCGCAGGGTCGGCTGCCAGGGGTCGAAGCCGATCGTGGAGAAGATGCGCGGCCAGATGAACGCCGAGGGGCACAGCAGGAGTCCGCGGCCGTCCAGGGTGCGCTCGCCGCGGACGAAGCGGTGCTCCAGGTTCAAGGTGCCTGATTTCCAGGCGAGTTGGGGGTCCAGGTCGTCGAAGAGACGCCGGGCGCCACCCTCGGCCAGGAGCGTGGCGCGGTGCAGGATGTCGCCTTCGAGCAGGGTGCGGATGCGCGGCCAGTGCGGGGCGATCGCCACGTCCCAGTAGGCGGCGATGGTGTCCGCGAGCCGCCCGAGGCCGCGCTCCGGGTCCGCGCGCAGGGCTTCGACGCCTGCCTGCGCCGCGTCCGACGAGGTGCGCAGAAGCTCGTACGGGGTCGTGCGCAGGGCCGCCAACTCCACGTCCAGGGAGGGCTGCGGGGTGGTCGGCGGGGGAACCAGGAAACCCGGGATGCCGTACGTGGGGACCTGGACCAGGGCGGAGAGCGGGGACAGGTCCAGTTTCGCGGCCGCGAGGCGGGGGCGGACCTGATCGGCCCAACGCCGGTGCAGTCCCTGTTCGTCTGCGCCTTTGAGGACCCGCACGCTGGCCACGACCTCCCACAGCGGGGAGACCGCGAAGCGGGTGCGGGCGACGTCCTCGGCCGTGAACTCGATCTGCAGCATTCAGCTCAGGCTAAATCATTGGGGTGCCGCCCAGGCCGTGGGGCAGTTTGGCCGCCATGATCAGACGACCGGACCAGCCGCCCAGCACCTCCGACTCCCTCTGGACAGCCGACTTCCGCGCGCTGTTCACCGCGAGCGCGATCAGCCAGCTCGGCACCAACATCGGGTACGTCGCCCTCCCGCTGCTCGCCGTCTCCGCACTGGACGCGAGCGCCGGCCAGGTGGGACTCCTCGCCGCCCTCGGCACCGCGGCCTTCCTGCTCATCGGGTTGCCCGCGGGAGCCTGGGTGGACCGGATGCGGCAACGGCGGGTGCTGATCGCCGCGGATCTGGTGCGGGCAGCGCTCTTCGCCTCGATCCCGGTGGCCTGGGGGCTCGACCGGCTCACGCTCGGCCAGCTCTACGTGGTCGCGCTGCTCAATGGCTGCGCGACCGTGTTCTTCGACGTCGGCTCGCAGACCGTGCTGCCCCAACTGGTGGGCCGCGACGGGCTGGTGCGGGCCAACGCCGCGATGGTGAGCCTCCAGGCCGCGGGCAGCATCGGGGGCCGCGGCGCGGGCGGCGGACTCGTCCAGCTGCTCACCGCGCCGCTCGCGGTGGTCTGCAGCGCCGCCGGATATCTGGCCTCGGCGATCAGTCTCACGCGCGTACGCCCGTCTCAGCCGGTCCCGACCCGAGGAGAGCGCACCACCGGACTGCGCACGGAGATAGCACAGGGCCTGCGGCACGTACTGGGCAACCAGGAACTGCGCGCCCTCGCCTTCTCCGCCGCCCTGCTCAACTTCGGTTCGGTGATCGTGAACACGCTGCTCCCGGTGCTCTTCGTGCGGGAACTCGAGCTGCCCGAGGGGGTGCTTGGCCTCTACTGGGCGGCGGGCGGCCTCGGGATCCTCCTCGGCGCGCGCACCGCCCGCGCCATCGCCGGGCGGTTCGGCTACGGCCGTACCCTCGGCCTCGTCGGCCTCTGGCTGGCCCCCGGAGCGCTGCTCGTACCACTGATCGACCGCGGCGGCTGGCTGTATGTGGCGGGCGCCGGCTGGCTGATGGTGACCTTCAAGATGGGCGTCGACAACGTGCTCGGGGTGAGCCTGCGCCAGCAGCTGACGCCAAACGCCCTGCTCGGCCGTATGAACGCCACTTTCCGCTTTCTGCTGACCGGTGCGATCGCGGTGGGCTCCGCGGTGGCGGGAGCGCTCGGCGAGTTCGCCGGAATCGACACCGCGCTGTGGGTGGGCGGCGCGCTGATGTCGGTCGCGTTCCTGCCGGTCCTGCTGTCCCCGGTCCGCATTCGGCGCGAACTCCCTCAGCCCGACGTCCCGAGCGGGCCACGCCCGGCACCCGCGACGAAGCCGGCCTGAGCGGCGCGAGGAGTTGCCGTCGTTTGACGCGATCTGGCCTGCCTACCCGTCCGTGACGAGGGCAGGCATGCCAGCGAGGCAGCCTCTCAAGTGCCGCGCCGACCAGGAGATCTCGCCGGCTCCTGAGCACTTGGCCGAGGAGCGGGCCTCGCCTCTCGAGGAGGGAGCACTCCAGGCGGGGCCCGCGCAGACATACCCTGGTGATCCGGCGGTCTGCCCACCCCGGAGCGGCACCGACTGCGCCCGGGGTGTCCTGCAAGCAGCGTTCCACTTATGCCGTGCGTGCGGCGCAGCATTTCGGGGCATATTCATGCGCGACGGACGAGCAACCAGGAGGCCGCCCTCTGACCGAGCCCACCCGCACACCTCGTCGGCCCCATCCACGCACCTGAGGAGACCGCCCGGTATGGCTCCCGCCTCATCCGAACCGCTCCATGTGGATACGGTCTTGGGCCTGGATCCCGTACTGGTGCGTGTGTCCGGGGACCTGGACATCGAGAGCGCGCCCACGCTGAGAACCGCGCTGGAGCCCTTGCTGACCAGGAGCGTCGAGTTGGATCTCGCCAACGTCACGTTCATCGACTCCTCCGGCGTCAACGAACTGCTGTCCCATCACGAACGGTGCCGGGCGGCGGACGGCCGCCTGGTCGTGCTCCATCCGTCCAGGGCCGTACGGCAGATCCTCCAGCTCCTCGGCGTGGACGGGCTGCTGGCGGGTCGGCGCAGGACCGACGGGACGCGTGACCCGGGGGACGACACACCGGGTCTGTTCTAGCCCTTCCGCGATGCTCCCCTGCTCGGTGTTATTCGGTGTTCGAAACACCGCGTGCCCCTTACAGTGACCCGCGATGACACTCCTACACGCACATGACTACGGGGGCGAAGGCCCTCAACTGGTTCTCCTGCACGGTTTCTCACGGTCACTCACCGACTGGGACGCCTCGGCCGCATTCCTCACCGCCGGGCACCGTGTTCTCGCCGTCGACCTTCCCGGACACGGCCGCTCTCCTCGTATCTCCCCCTGGACCATCCCCGCCGTGCTGCGGGACATCGCGGAGACCCTCGACGCCCACGGGGTGTCGGAGGCCCTGCTGGTGGGCCACTCCCTGGGTGGAATGATCGCCGTCGAGTACGCCCGGGCCTACCCGGAGCGTGCCCGCGCCGCCGTGAATCTCGACGGCTTCTGGTGGGCACGCGCATACCCCGGCGCCGAACGCGTGAGTGAGGGGATGCTGGCGACGGCCGGGGCCATCGCGCCACCCGACTACGTCGAGCAGAAGGTCGACGCCGCCGTCCGGTTCGGGATTCCCGCCGATCGTGCGGAGGCCGCTGCCCGCGCTGCCGCACGCCCGTTGCCCGACGGCAGGTGGCAGACGCTGCCGGAGCCGGCGGCGGCGAGGGAGATCGTGGACGAACTCCACCGGCTCTCCGCGCTCGGTGTCACGGCATGGCTGGAAGGGGTCGAGCGCCCGCTGCTGGTGGTACAGGCCGGGCGACATCTGCCGCCGGCGCCCGGCATGGAGTGGTTCGCCGACTTCAGCGCCCGGTTCGCCCAAGAGGTCTCCGACGATCTTGACGTGCTCTCCCACGCCCGGCCGACCGTCACCGTCCACCGGATCGAGGCCACCCACCCCATGAACATGGAGGTTCCTGAGGCGGTGGCGACGCTGGTCGCCGAGTACGTTCAACAACTGCCCGCCCAACGGACGTGAGAAAGCCCCGTTGCCCTGCCTTCGGGCAGGGCAACGGGCTCGTGCGGGCGCGGCGTCGCGGAGATCCGCAGAGCGCACCGGGAGGCGAGGCAGGCGGCGACGATGCCGCGGGCGCTCGGCCGGTCGGCTTGGTGGCCGAGCCGGCCGAACTGGGCGCCTACCGTGCCCTGTTCGCCCAGACGGGGGCCTACGACGCCCAGGTGTTCGTCCGCACGACCCTCGGCCCGCTCCTCGATCACGACCGGGAGCGGGGGCGGGGCGGCGACCTGGCGGCCACGGTGGCGATGTACCTGGCCAACGCGCAGCACCACGCCCGCACCTGCTCGGGCCTGCACATCCACGCCAATACGCTCTACCAGCGCTTCAACCGGGCCGACGATCTCCTCGGCGAGGGCCGGCGCAACGCGGACCGGGCCCTGGACATCCAACTCGCCCTGCGTCTGCACGGCCTGGCGCGCCGACTGGCCTGACGGAGACCTAGGCTCTGGCACATGCTGAAACTCGGAGTTCCCGTCATCGGCGTCGGCGACATCCCCCGCGCGGTGACCTTCTGGACGCAGGCGCTGGACCTGGTGGCCACCGAGGAGTGGAAGAGCGAGGCCTGGCGGACGCTCGACCACGCGGACGGCTCCGGCCGGGCCCTCGGGCTGCAGCACAGCACGTCACCGGCGGAGCCCCGGCCGCGTCTCCACCTGGACCTGTTCACCGACACCACGGAGGAACAACGAGCCGAGGTCGGGCGGCTGATCTCACTGGGTGCGCGCGCCGTCGAGTGGGAGCTGTATCCGCCGGACCCCGACTTCGTCGTCCTCGCCGACCCGGACGGCAACCTCTTCTGCGTGGTCGACCTGAGCCGTGCGCCCAGCGGCAGCAACCCGCCGCTCACCTGACGGCCACCCCTCTCCCCCGGCGCCCCTCCAACTCCCCTCGGTGGCCGACCCCGCGAGGGTCGCCGCCGCACCGCTCCCGCCTTGTCAGGGACTTCGACGCCCGTCGGCACGTCACCGGGATCTGGGGCGGCACGGCCCAGCCCGCCACGCGCCCCGGCCGCCTTCCGCACGACCGTCATGGCCTTCGCTGCACGGCACTCTCGTCACAGCCCCCGGTACCGGTGACGGAGCCTTCCTGGGCGAATGGCAGGCTGGACACCGCACCCGTACAGGAAGGTCGGCCCGCACGTCTATGAACAGCAGCACTGTCAGCGCCTTCGAGCGTGCCGCCGGTCACCAGCGGCGGTTCGACGCGGCCTTCGAGAAGTACTTCGCCGAGCTCGCGGGTGACCTCAACGGCGCGCGGCTGGGGCGCTTCCCGGCCCGCTGCCTGGAACTCCTGTCACAGCTTTCGCTGCGCGGCGGGAAGCGGATCCGGATCACCCTGCTCCACGAGGCGGCCGGCCTGGTCACCCGGGACGAGGTGCCCGGGCTCGCGGAAGCCGCACTGAGTCTTGAGCTGCTCCACAGCCACGCGCTCATCCTCGACGACATCATGGACGACTCACCGATGCGGCGCGGCGGGCCCTCGACGTACTACGCGTGCCGCGAAGACTTCCCGGACCACCCGCAGGCCGCCCTCGGCCTGGCGATGATGGCGGGGGATCTCGCCGGTTTCCTGGCCCTGCGCGTCCTGTTCGATGCCGAGCTGCCCGCCGACCGCAAGCAGGCCATGCTCGACGTCCAGCTCGGGGTGACGACCGACACCGTCATCGGCCAGGTCCTCGACCTCGAACGCGACGTGAACCCCTCGGACGACGAGGGGCTGCTCGAGACGGTGTGCGAGTACAAGACCTCGCGCTACAGCATCCTCGCTCCCTTGCGCCTCGGCCTGCTCGCCGCGGGCGAGGACCTGGCGGAGCATGAGGAGAGCCTGCGCCGCTATGCCCGGCCCGCCGGTCTCAGCGGTCAGATACGCGACGACTACCTCGACCTCTTCGGCGACCCCGACGTCACCGGCAAGCCCAGGGGCGCCGACCTGCGGGCGGGCCGCCACACCTACCTGACCCGCGAGCTCCTCGCCGCCACCGGCGGCGAGGATCACGACACCGTCGAGGCCGCCCTCGGCAACCCGCACTGCACACCGCAGGCCATCGACCGCATCCGCGACATCGCGCACCGCCACGGCGTCCACACCCGCCTGCAGAAGACCATCGATCACTACGCCCACGAGGCGACGGCCGAAGCCGCCACCTGGCACCGGCACTGGAACGGCGACGCCGTGGCCCTCTTCGAGCAACTGCCGCAGTGGAACACCCGCAGAACCCGGTGACCGACGCCTCAGCCCTGCTGGGCCTGGCCGTACACCTTCTTGGCCGTGGCTCCCCAGACCTCTCCGTACATCTTGGTCGGTGTCAGGGAGTCCAGTGAGCTGTTGACCGAGACGAGGACGCCCTTGCCGGTGGTGGCGTTGAAGTCGGCGAGCCACGGGCCACCGCTGGAGCCGCCGCTCATGTCGCAGGGGATGGCCTGCGTGCCGTTCTCCTTCTTCGCCGGGCCGACACAGCGCAGCAGTTCCTCGCCCAGCTGGGGGCGGGTGGCGGAGTAGCCGAAGGAGGAGATGGTGCCGCCGACGGGGCGGTTGAAGGCGATGGCCTGGGAGCCCACGACGTCGGTGAGCTTCTTGCCGTTCTTGTCGGCGTCGACGGTCAGCGCCGACATGTCGTTGGTGGAGTCCTTCTCCCAGCTGCGCGGGGCCGCCGCCGAGCGCACCGCGAACGCGCCGTAGGGGGCCTTACCCTTGTGGTAGGCGGGGACGAACACCATCGAGAAGTTGGTGTTGACGGGCGAGGAGCCCCGGCGCACGCAGTGGGCCGCGGTCATCACGGCCGAGCGGTTGGCACTCTTCACGGCCGTGGCCGTGCACCAGGTGTCGGCGCCGTTGGCGTTGACGAAGAACAGCCGCCCCACGCTCTTCAGGGTGGTGCCCCGCCACGGCTTGGCCTTCGGTCCGGTCGGACCGAGGTCCACGGACTTGCCGACGGCCTTCATACGGGCGGGCGTCCAGTAGGCGAGGGCTTCGCGGCGTTCTTGAGCGGTGAACTTCAGGACGGAGACCGGGTCGGCCGCGGCGGCGGTGCCGGCGGGAACGGCCGTGGCCGGGCTCGGGGCGGCGAGGGCGAGGGCCATACTGGCCGCGGCGAGTGCCGCGACGCGGCCGTGCAGACGCAGGCTCATGGAAGTGGATGTCCCGGGCATGGTGGAGATCTCCCTCAGTGGTGACTGAACGCGGCGGACGGGGTGGTCGGTCCGCGGGGCAAGAGAGAAGAACTCGGCGTCCGGTTGGCGCTGTCGACGATCTGTGACACAAGGGCGCGGATCGCAGATGCCCATCGAGGTGCGTCGGCTACAGCATGCGCACCTCGACCTCGGTCTCCGGAAGTTTCGTCCACCAGTGGTGGTAGCGGCTGTAGACCGCCGCCTCACGGTCGCCGAGGAACACCGCCAGGGACCGCGCCTCCTCGGCGAGTGCGTCCCAAGTGGCGGCTGGCAGGGGGTGAAAGGCCGTGGCCTCGATGCCGTCGGGCAACGGACGCCACACACCGGCGACATGACCGTCGACCAGCAAGGTGGGCAGTACGTCGCCGTTGCGCCGGATCACCCAGGGCCGGTACGCCGGGGGTATCACGCGACCGCGGTCGGAGTACGCCAGCAGAATGCTGTCCCACATGGCCATGAGCCGCGCGGGGGCGGGGGTTTCGGCGGGCGGCCGGGAAGCGCCCGGAAGGTCGAAGAGCACCTCCCCGTCCGGCCCTTGGAGCTGCTCGACGGTGTCACCCAGGGCGAGGAACGCCGCGCGTACGGCTGTTCTCTGCACCATGGAGAACTGCGCCACGTCCGCGACCGACGCGGGCCCGAATCCTGCCAGGTAGCGCAGGACCAGGGACCGCAGCGCCCGCGGGTCCGCCGCCCGGCCGGTCGGCACGGTCCCGTTCCCGGCCGCGACGAAGGACGGCCGGAGGCCGAAGGACCAGGGCGCGCCGGTCGGGGCGTGGTGCAACGGCGCGTACGCCTTCAGCCCCCACCACGCTCCCTCGTACTTCTCCGCCTTCGACGCCTTCTCCGCGCCGAGGCGTTCCTCGAGCCACTCCTGCATCTGGGCCGAGGTACGCGGCAGGGCGGCGAAGTCCAGCAGCTCCGGCACCACTGCGTCGGCGTCCGCCGGGGTCAGCCCCGAGGCGGCGAAACGGGAGCCGAGCCGGGAGGCGTACAGCGTGGGCTGCATCGCCGCGCGGAAGGCGGTGTAGTCCTCGGCGTGCACCGCGTGCAGCGTGATCCGCATCAGGGTCGCCTTGACCAGCGAACGGTCGGTGAACGCGGCGTCGAGGTCCGCCGCGGTGAAGTCGGTGAGGCGGTTCCACAGGGCGAGGTACGGGGAGGCAGGCTGCTGCGCCTGGAGCGCGACCACGCGCCGCATGCCGTCCTGGACGGTCAATGGCTCACGTTCAAGGAGCAGTTGGCGGCTGAGGGTGGCCCGGTTCAGTTCGCGCGCGGTGATCATCACGGTTCTGGATTCTGCCCTGTGCGCGGGTGCCCCGTCCTGCGTCAGGCGCTCCCCGTCGCGTCGTACGCGCTCAGTGCCGCCCGCAGCGTCAGAAGATCGGTGTGTGCGGCGAGGTCGAGGCCCGTCAGAGCGGCGATGCGGCGCAGGCGGTAGTCGACGGTGTTGGGGTGCACGTGCAGGCGCGCCGCCGTCTCGCGGCGGTCCAGGTTCGACGCGAAGTACGTCCGCAGGGTCGCCGGCAGGTCCGGGCCGTCCGCCAGAGGGGTCAGCAGCGCGGCCAGGTGGGCGCGGGCGGGGCTGGCGCGGGTGAGCTGGTAGTCCAGGAGCAGCGCGGTCAGGGGGTAGACACCCGGCGGCCGACCCGTGCCCGTCGCGGTGTCGCGCAGCTCGGTGGCAAGGCGGACGGCGTGCGGGACGTCGGCCGGGGTGCTGGCGGCGACACCCGCGACCAGGGGGACTCCGCTGACGGTGATGAGGGAGGCCGTCAGCCTTTCGAGCCGGGCCCGGTCGGTGTCGGCCGCGCGGTCCGGTGCCGCCTCGGACGGGATGAGCGCCAGGCCCTCGTCGGCGGACAGGCGGGAGAGGACGGGCTGGCCGAGGGTGCGGTCGAGTTCCGTGCGCAGGCGTCTGATCTTGCGGCGGGAGGCCACGGTGGCGTCGACGTCGTCGCGGTCCTCGTCGGGGTGGCGCCCGATGGTGAAGGCGAGGGCCAGATAGCACGGCGGGAGGCGTATCCCCAGGTGGGCGGAGTCGAGTTGGCTTCCTCTGCCGTCGAGCAGGGCGGACAGGACGGTGTGGCGGGCCGCGTCGCGCTCCCCGATCAGGGACTGGCTCTCCTCCACGTATCCCGAGGTGACGGCGGCCGTGATCTCCCGCAGGCAGTCGAGCAGCAGCCGGTGGGCCTCGATCAGGTCGTGCGGTTCGGCCGTGGCCGTCACCTCCTCCACGCAGATGCGGGCCCCGTAGTGGTAGGCGCTGATGACCGCCTCCACGGGGATGCGTTCCTCGGCTCGCCTGGCGGCCGAGCGGCGCACCGTCTCGATGAACTCCGGCGGTGGCATGCGCTCGGTGCGCAGTACGTCGGCGAAGGCGCGGATCGTCATGTCGACGATGGCCCGGACGTCGCCGTGCAGCTCTTCGGCGGGCAGCCGCCCGTAGACGGGCAGGTCGTCGGCGATGCGCCGGGTGACGGTCGCGGCCAGTCCGGGTACGTCGGCGATCAGGAAGCGGCCCACGCTTTTGTCACCGGTCACAACTGATCCCCCGGAAAGTCTGGTGGCGCGCCCAGAACACCCGGGCGGCGATGGCCCGGATCATAAGGGCGTCCGTTACTCCCGGTACACCCCACACAGGAGAGCCCGTGCGCCCCACACGCGCCCGCACCACCGCGGTCATGGCCGCCGCCCTGTCCGCCTGCGCCCTTGGAGTCTCTCCGGCCGGCGCGACGTCCTCGCGGGCCGCGGAGCCCCTGGAGTACGTCGCCATCGGCGATTCGTTCGCGGCAGGGCCCCTCATCCCCAACCAGAGCCAGTGGTCCTGTCTGCGCTCCGGACGGAACTATCCGGCGGTCGCCGCCGAGGCGCTGGGCGCGCAGCTCACCGACGTCAGCTGCTCGGGCGCGAAGGTGAGTGACTTCTCGGGCCGTCAGTTCGGGCTGCTGCCGCCCCAGTACGAGGCCCTCAAGCCGAGCACCGATCTGGTGACCCTGACCATCGGCGGCAACGATGTCAGTCTCGTCGCCACGGCGCTCGGCTGCGTCAACCTGCTGCCGAAGCCCGCCGGCATCTCCTGCGCCGACACCGCCGCGGCCAAGGGTGACCCCACCGCGAAGGCCATCGAGGCCTGGAGCGCCACCTTCGGCCGGGCCCTCGACGAGGTGCACCGCCGGGCCCCGAACGCCCGGATCGTCATCGCCGGGTACGCCACCTACATCCGCAAGGACGGCTGCTGGCCCACCCAGCCCATCTGGGACAAGGACGGCAACTACCTCCAGGCTCGCGTGAACCAGCTCAACGGCGTGCTCGCGCAGCAGAGCAAGGCCCACGACGCCACGTACGTCGACACCGCTGCCGTCAGCGCCGGGCACGACACCTGCGCCGCACCGTCCGAGCGCTACATCGAGGGTCTGGTGCCGTCCAGCGTCGCGGCGCCGCTGCACCCCAACGCCCAAGGCATGGCCGCCTTCGGCGCAGCCGTCGCCCGGGCCGCGGCGCGTCCGTGACGGCCCGCACCGCAGCAGAGGAGATCCCCATGCCGAGGAACCGAAGGGTGCGGCGGTCCGCGGCCGTCCTCGCCGCGTCGCTCGCGCTGTCGGCCGCGCTCACGGGCCAAGGCCTCGCGCAGCCGAGTCCCCGGCAGCCGGACACCGGCTCTGGCTCTGCCGCTCGTACGGTCGACGGTTGTGCGTCGGTCGGCGGCCGCTGGGCCGAGGACGGACCCTTCGCCGTGACCAAGGAGCGCGCCGGACTGAGTCACACCATCCTGCGACCCACTGAACTGGGCAGCAGGGGCTGCACGAAGCACCCGGTGATCATCTGGGGCAACGGCTCGTTCGTGACTCCGGTCATCTACGACGGGCTCCTCAAGCACCTCGCCTCGCACGGGTTCATCGTGGTCGCCGCGAACACCACGCAGTCGGGCTCGGGCACCGCGATGCTCGACGGTCTCGATGTGCTGAAGAAGGCCGACGCGGACCCCCGGAGCCCGTATTACGGAAAGGTCGACCTGGAAAAGGTCGGCGCGTCGGGGCACTCGCAGGGCGGCGGCGGAGCGATCAACGCCGGTGCCGACCCACGCGTCGACGTGACCGTCCCCGTCGAGCCGGGCCCCCAGGGCAGGATCGGCGATCTCAAGGGCCCCCTGTTCCTCCTCGGCGGCGAGCACGACCTGGTGGTGATCCCCGAGCTCCTGGTGATTCCCCGGTACAACGGCGCCGGTCATGTACCCGCCGTCTACGGGGAGTTGGCGGGAGCATCGCATGTGACTCCCGCAGGGGACGGCGGCGGCTTCCGGGGCCCGATCACCGCCTGGTTCCGGTATTTCCTGATGGGCGACCACGAGGCGCGCGGCGAATTCTTCGGTACCGACTGCCGTGCGTGCTCCTCACCTGTCTGGTCGGACTTCCGGCGCAACGCCAAGGCGGTCGGGTACGAGGGCTGATCCGGGCCCGCGGCCCGCGCGCGGTGCGGCGAGGGCCTGGTCGGCCAGTGCCGCGGTGGAGTCGAGGACCGGCATGATGCGCTGAGCCGTGTCTGCCACCAGGGGAATCTCGGTGCAGGCGATGACGGTCATCTCGGCTCCGGCCGCGTCGAGTTCACCGACGGCCACAGCGATGTCGCTCGCGCCGCGCCCGCGCCGTGTCGCCGCCTTGTTTGACGTCGGCGATGGCGCGGTTGACGTGGTGCGTCTGCGTGGCCGGGCGCACATGGATGATGTGCGGGTCCAGCCATGCGCCCGTCACGTCGTAAAGGCGCGTGAGGCGGGCCCCCTCGGTGGCGAGGATCCCGATCCGGTCCACGGAGGGCCGCAGACTGCGGCAGGCTTCGAGGGCGGCGGACACCATGTCGAGGATGGGGACGTCGGTGTGGGCGCGCAGCGCGTCGAGGTAGGCGTGCGCGGTGTTGCAGGGCATCGCGACGCACGTGGCGCGGCCCTCGGCGAGCCAGGACACACCAGTGACCATGGCGCTCAGTGGTGAGGGGCCGCGCCCGAGCAGAGCCTCCGTGCGATCGGGCACCGTGGGGTCGGCCCAGATCAGTGGGCGGTGGCCATCGGGCCCATGCCCCCGGGGCGTCACGCGCTTCGTCACCCCGTCCGAACACTGGGCGGCCGGTATGTGGCGGGATCCCAGGCCGGCACGGCTCCCCTGCCCTGGGCGATGAATGCTGGGCAAGTCGTCCGGAGATACGGAGCCCGTTGTCGATGTTGGTTCTCCCCGACGAACCTTGCTCCTTCGGACTCGCATAGCGTCGCAGGCATGTATCAGAGGAGGAGTCGAAGGTGACCGAAGAACGTGCAGCGCCTCTTCCGCGAGCAACTGGGGAGGACCCGATGAGCCACGCGATACCGGAACAGCCGGAACAGCCGGACCTCAGCCTTCCCGCGATGCTCGCGGACCTGGAGGAACTCGTGGTGTGCGAGTCCTTCTCCTCCGACCTGGACGCGGTGGCGCACAGCGCGGACGTCGTGGCCGCGCAGGGGACCCGGCACCTGGGCGTCCCGCCCGAGCGCATCGTCGTCGACGGCATCACGCACCTGCGGTGGTCCTTCGGCACGCCCCGGGTACTGCTCCTCGGTCATCACGACACGGTGTGGCCGATGGGCTCGCTGGCCACGCATCCGTGGTCGGTGACCGACGGCATCGCGCGCGGCCCGGGGATCTTCGACATGAAGGCCGGTCTTGTGCAGATGTTCCACGCCCTGGCCACGCTGCCCTCCCTGGAGGGGGTCTGTGTCCTGGTGACCGGCGACGAGGAGGTCGGCTCGGACGCGTCGCGAGCGCTGATCGAGGAGGTCGCCGGGCAGTGTGCGGCGACCTTCGTCCTGGAGGCGTCGGCGGACGGCGGTGCGCTGAAGACGGCCCGCAAGGGCACCTCCGCCTACGAGTTGGTGGTGCACGGCAAGGCCGCCCACTCCGGCCTCGAACCGGAGAAGGGCATCAACGCGGCCGTGGAGGCCGCGCATCTGACCCTCGCCCTGGACACGCTGGCCGAGGAGATCAACATCGGCGCCCCGCATGACTGGCGCACCACCGTGGTCCCCACGGTGGTCGGGGCGGGCACGACGACCAATACGGTGCCCGCCGAGGCACGCGTCTCGGTGGACGTCCGCGTCCCGACCCTCAGCGCGCAGGAGCGGGTGGACGTGGCGATGCGTGCCCTGAAGACCACCGTGCCCGGTGCGCGCCTCGACGTGCGCGGCGGACCCAACCGGCCGCCGCTTGAGGCGACTTCCTCGGCCGGCCTGTTCGAGCGGGCCCAGCGCATCGCCGAGCGGCAGGGCCTGGGGCACCTGTCGTCCGCCGCGGTCGGCGGCGCGTCCGACGGGAACTTCACCGCAGGGCTCGGCTGCCCCACCCTCGACGGCCTGGGCGCTGTCGGCGGCGGAGCGCACGCCGACAACGAGCACCTGGTCGTCGCCGAGATGGTCCCCCGCGCCCGGCTGCTCGCAGCCCTCGTCGAGGAGGTGGCCCGGTGAGCTCCCTCGACGTACAGGCACCGGCCACCCAGCACGGTCTCGTCGTGCAGGAGCTGCACGAACTGCACGAACTGGCGGGCGCCAACGCACTGTTCGAGACGATCTGGGGCAGTTCCCCCGGCAGCTCGCCCATGGGTGTCGAGCAGATGCGGGCGCTGTCCCACGCGGGCAACTACGTCGCTGGAGCCTTCGAGGACGGCCGGCTCGTCGGCGCGTCCGTCGCCTTCTTCGCGGCCCCGGCCGGTGAGGCCCTGCACTCGCACGTCACCGGTGCGCTGCCCGGCCGTCGTGCGGGCCTGGCCCTCAAGCTCCATCAGCGCCGGTGGGCCCTGGACCGCGGGCTGCGCCGGATCACGTGGACCTACGACCCGCTGGTGCGGCGCAACGCCCACTTCAACCTGACGAAGCTGGGCGGGCGGCCGGTGGAGTACCTCACCAGCTTCTACGGGGCGATGGATGACGTCATCAACGGCGGCGACGACACCGACCGGGCGCTCATCGCCTGGGAGTTGAACGACGCCGCGGAGTCGCGCCTCCTGCCCGTGGAGGTCCCCGACGACGCCACGACCGCGCTGTCCGTGCGCGACGGCCTGCCCGCCGTCGGGCGCCTGGACGCCGCGACCCTGCTCGTCGAGGTACCGCCGGACATCGAGGGACTGCGCCGCACCGACCCCGGCGCGGCCAAGGCGTGGCGGCTCGCGATGCGCGACGTGCTCGGCGGTCTCCTCGCCGATGGCGCCCGCGTCACCGGCTTCCACGACCGCAGTTCCTACGTCGTCGCGCGCGCCACCGACGTCACGTGACCGCCGCCCCCTCCCCCTCCTCCAGGAGCCAAGCAGCATGAAGATCAACGGAATTGAACTGCGCCGGATCGCGATGCCCCTGCGGGCGCCGTTCCGGACCTCCTTCGGCGTCGAGACCGCACGCGACGTCCTGCTCGTCCGCGTGGTCACGCCCGACGGCGAGGGCTGGGGCGAGTGCGTCGCCATGTCCGAACCGCGCTACTGCTCGGAGTACGTCGACGGGGCGGCCGACGTGCTGCGCCGCTTCCTGATCCCGGCGCTGCCCGACGAAGCGGACGCCCACGCGGTCAAGCGCGCCATGAAGCCGTTCAAGGGCCACAAGATGGCCAAGGCGGCCCTGGAGACGGCCGTACTCGACGCCCAGCTGCGCGCCACCGGCCAGTCCTTCGGAGGCTTCCTCGGCGCCGAGCGCGAGAGCGTTCCGTGCGGTGTCTCCGTCGGCATCATGGACTCGGTCCCCGAACTCCTCGACGCCGTCGGCGGCTTCATCGACGAGGGGTACGTACGCATCAAGCTCAAGATCGAACCGGGCTGGGACATCGCGCCGGTCCGCGCGGTGCGGGAGCGGTTCGGCGACGACCTGCTGCTCCAGGTGGACGCCAACGCCGCGTACACCCTGGCCGACGCGCGTCAGCTCGCCAAGCTCGACGCCTTCGACCTCCTGCTCATCGAGCAGCCGCTGGCCGACGACGACCTGGTCCAGCATGCCGCGCTGGCCAAGCAGCTGCGTACGCCGGTGTGTCTGGACGAGTCCATCGAGTCCGCCGAGGACGCCGCCGCGGCCATCACCCTGGGCGCCGCGTCGATCATCAACGTCAAGCCGGGCCGGGTCGGCGGCTATCTGGAGGCCAAGGCCATCCACGACGTGTGCGTGGCCCACGGCGTCCCCGTGTGGTGCGGAGGCATGCTGGAGACCGGGCTCGGCCGCGCCGCCAACGTCGCGCTCGCCGCGCTGCCCGGCTTCACACTGCCCGGCGACACCTCCGGCTCAAGCCGCTACTTCGCCACGGACGTCACCGAGCCCTTCGAACTCGCCGACGGTCATCTCGCCGTCCCCACCGGGCCCGGGCTCGGTGTCGAGCCGGTCGACGAGATCCTCGAGCGGGTGACCACGGCCAAGGAGTGGATCCAGCTGTAACGGATCCGCCCGGCGGCGACAGCATGAAACGGCCCCTGGGGCAGGTCCTTCCCGGACCTGCCCCAGGGGCCGTTGCGTAGGGCGCTACCGCGTGGCCGCCGGCCGGGGCACGGCATCCAGCAGCGCGCGGGTGCAGGGGTGCCGGGGCGCGCCGCTGACCTCGTCCACCGTGCCCGTTTCCACCAGGCGCTCCGCCCGCATCACGGCGTCGGTGTCGGTGTCGGTGTCGGTGTCGGTGTCGGTGTCGGTGTCGGTGACGTAGCGCACCACGGCCAGGCCGCCCCGCGGCCTGCCGCCGGTGGAGGCCAACCCGCGCGCCCCGGCTCACTCCCCCGGTGCGCCCGAGCCCGAGGCAGTCATCAGCCGCAGCTGCAGCGTGAGGGCGAACCGCACGGAGGGATCCTGCAGATCGACCTGTGCCACCTCCGCGACCCGGCGGATGCGATAGCGAAAGGTGTTGGGGTGGACGAAGACGCTCGCCGACGCCGCGATGATGTCGCCGAAGGCGTCCAGCCACGCGCGCAGTGTCTCGACCAGGTGCGAGCGGTGCCTGGTGTCGTACTCCACCAGCCGGGCCACCGGGCTGAGCAGTTCATCCCCCTGGACCGCGGCCAGGTCCCGCAGGTCGAGCAGCAGCGCGTCGATGTACACGTCGCCGATCGAGGCCACCCGCCTGCTGCCCAGGTCACTCATCAGCACGCGCAGCGCGCGGTCCGCCCTGGTCCGTGACCGGCCGAGGGCCGACGGGTCGGTCGCCACCGACCCGATGCCGATCACCACCTGCGACCGCTTGCCGGCACGCTCCAGGAAGTTGGCCGCGATCTGCACCGCCCGCTCCCGGCCGGCCACCGGATCCGCCGGCACCGGGACGACGGCGTAGGCGACATCGCCGAGCAGCGCCAGAGCCGACCGTGGCTGCACCGCGTTGAGGTGGATACCCAGGGCGCTGGTCAGCCGCTGTCGTTCCGCCGCGAGCTGAGCATGATCGCCCTTCTGCCCGGCGAGGCCCATGGCCATCACCACCGTGGGCTCCTTGACCAGTCCCAGCCGGTCCAGGGCGTCCACCGCACCCGTACCGCCTTCGAGGACCGTGCTCACGAGGTCGGCCCGGAGCCGGTTCTGCGCGTCGGCGCCCGCCCGGTAGCGCAGCAGGTGCAGGACGACGAGCTTCGCCGCGTCCTGGAACGCCTGCTCACGATCAGGGGTCAGCGGCTCCTCGACCGCGGCCCACACCGATCCCAGGAACTCGTCACCGGCCCGCACCGCGACGGCCACCCGTGGGATGGCCGTCTCCCCCTCTTCGAGCGTCGCCGGGGCGATGTGCACGGGACGGTCACTGCGGTACAGCTCGCTGAAGACCCCGCGGCTCTCCAGGATCCGCAGATAGCCGTCCGGCACCTGGCGGGCCAGGATCGTGGCGACGCGCGACTGGTCGGCCTCATCCTGACGGCCCGAGAAGGCCAGGATGCGCTGGCGGCGGTCCTCGATCGTGACCGGCGCGTCCAGCAAGGTCGCGACGGCATTGGCGAGCGCGAACAGATCACCGGAAGCAACTCCCCCGAGCGACTCGACGCCCGCGTCACCGACGTCTCCTTCGGTGAGCAGCGTCCGCAGGAGTTCCGTGAGCTGCGACCACGACGCGCCCTGCGTCAAGCTGATCAGGACCACGTTCGAGGCCGCCGACGCCTTGGCGAGCGCCGCGTCCCGCTCCACCGGGCCGCGCACCACCAGGGCCGCCGCACCGTGCGCGCCCAGCTCGTGCATGAGCCGGGCGATCGCCACCGGACCGTAGACGCCGACGCCCAGCACGATGGCGCGCGGCGGGTACGCGACGGCATCCCCCGGGTCGTGGATGACGACCCCGCCGACCTCGTCGGTCAGCCCGGGAGTCCCATGGACGAGATCGAGCAGGGCGGGACTGAAGTCCTCGAGTACGCGGGCAAGGCTGGTGCGCAGGTTCATGGGCACGTCACTGGTCACCACCTCAGGCTATGAGGGCGACTATCACTGACGTTCGTGTGGAGATACAAGTTGGGAGGGGGAACTCGTCGCCTCGTACCAATATCCGGGGTCTCAGCGGCCCCGCAGAGCCTTCCAGTCGTCCTCGAGGATCGAGTACTGGACGATGTCGTGCCACACCCCGTCCACGTGGCCGTAGTGGCGCAGGCACCCCTCCCGGACCATTCCTGCCTTCTCGATGGCCCGCTGCGCGGCGACGTTCGACGGCATGAATCCCGACCAGACGCGGTGCAGGCCGAGCCGGTCGAAGCCCAGGATGCCCAGCAGGAAGCCGATCTCGACGCTGTGGCCGACGCTCACCCGGTCGGCTCGCAGCGCCAGGCCCACCTCCGCGCTGCGGTAGCCGGTGCGGACCATCCCGCCCTCGCCCGACTGGTCCTCGACGATCAGTTTCGCCGAGCCGATCAGCTCGCCTGTGGCGATCTCGCTGACGCCAAGGCGGTAGTGCGAGCGAGGAGTCCGCCGGGCACCTGCCCTGGCCTGCTCGACCAGCGCCGCGGCGTCGGACCGCCGGAAGGGCGGCATGCCGAACTCGCGGGTCGTGCGGGGGTCGCCGAAGATGCCGAGGACGCCGTCGACATCGCTGGGCACGAACTCCCGCAACCGCAGCGTGGAGCCTTCGACGAGAACCGCACGCTGCTCGGGCATCGGCGGCGGCCGTTCGTCGACCAACGCCTGGGGCGCTTCTCGCGGAGGCCACAGGTGGGCTTGTTCCCGCTCGGCCTCGACTTGCAGTCGATCCGTCATGCGTTGACTCCTTGGTGCTGTTTCGTCGGGCCGAACGACACGCGCGTGACCCAGAGGGGCTTTCGCGTACGGATCGCAGGAAGAACGTTGGCGAGCGGCAGGAGCCACCCGCAGAGGAATCCCCGGCCCCGTGGTGCGCGCACCTGCCGTACGGCGGCGACGTTCGGGTGCACCGTGCGCAGCGTGCGCTGTTCCGTCGGTGTCATCCCCCAGAGCATCGGCGGCGGACGGTACCCGGCGGGGTACTTCCACCGGCCGCGTTCGGTGCGGGCGGCCATCCAGGCGGGCGGGGTGTCGAAGACCAGCTCCGCTCCGGGGAATCGGGCGGCGCACGCCTCGATGAGCCGGTGCACCACGTCCCTCGGGAGATACATCAGCATCCCCTGGGCGAGGATCAGCAGCCCGCGCGAGTCATCGACCTCGTCCATCCACCGGGCGTCGGTGGCCGAACAGGGCAGCGTGCGGTGGCGTGGCGCGTCCGGCAGCAGCCGTTGGCGCAGCTCCGCGACGTCGGGCAGGTCGACGCCGAGCCACTGCACCCGGCCGTTGTCCACCCGCCAGAACTGCGTCTCCAGGCCCTCCCCCAGCGAGACGACCATGCCGTCCGGATGATCACTGAGGAAACGTCGCACCTCACGGTCGTAACAGCGTGCCCGTACTGCCATCCCTTGCGCGAAGCCCCAGTTGCCGGTGCCGAACCGCCCCTCAAAGGGGTAGTCGACAGCGTCGATCACCTCGATCGCCTTCGGGTCCCGCAGTGCCGAGCCAGGGTCCTTCGCGGCCAGAGCGCGGTGGTGCAACGTCCATAGCGTCGTCTCGGCGACGCCATCCAACTCGGCCTTCCGCTTCTGTCCGTTCATCCGGCGATGGTCACAACACTGTCGGCGCCCCAGCAAGGAGCGTCACTCCTGCGAGCGCATAGATCACTCCTTCAGTTGGGATTTCCCCCCACGGAGCACCGCAGCCGGTCCTGCCCGTCATGCTGCGGCGCCGTGTTGACCCGAGACGGCCTCCTCAGCTTCGTCCGCCGCCGCGTACTCCAGGCGCTGCGGTCCTCGCGTGAGGATGTAGAGGAACAGGACGGCCATGACGGCGACGCCTGCCCACATGGCCTGCTGCCAGCCGTCGACGAACGACTCCTTCGCGGCGCGGATCAGCGCCTGTGCGTGGGCGCCGGTTCCGTCCGCCGCTCCGATCGCGTTGGCGACGCCTTCGCGTGCCGTGTCGGCGGCTTCCCGGGGGACGCCGTCGAGTTGGGAGTCGATGGCGCTGCGGTAGCCGGAGGACAGGAGCGCGCCGAGCAGCGCTACGCCGAGCGCGGTACGAGAGGCCTTGGGAGCGGCGGAGGGTTCAGGCGCGGGTGACGGCGTCCCGTTGCGTGGCGGCGAGGGCCGCCTCGGTGTCGGCGGCGGCCAGGTCGGCGTTCATGCGGGCGCCCGCCAGAGCACCGGCCGCGGCGGAGGCGCCGACCTGGGCCGCCAGATCGGTGGCGTTGCCGGCCACCCACACCCCCGGCACTTCGGTGACCCCCGCCGCGCCCGTGGCGAAGTGGCGGCCCATGCCGCCCGGCAAGTCGTCCATCGGCAGAGCCAGTTCGGCCAGGCCCTCGGTGCGGGCCTGCATGGTGGTGGCGACGGCGAGGACACGCCGGGGCACCAGGTCTCCGTCACGCAGGCGTACGCCCGCGACGCCGCCCTCCTCGGCGGCGACGACCTCGGTCACCGGGGTGTCGACGACGCGGATGCCGCGAGCGGCGAAGCGCGCGCGGGTGCCCTCGTCGAGATCGGTGCCGCGAGTGAAGTAGACGAGGTCGTCGGTCAACTGGCGGAACAGCAAGGCGTGGTGGACGGAGGCCGGACCCACGGCCAGGATCCCGATGGGCTCGTCACGCACCTCCCAGCCGTGGCAGTACGGGCAGTGCACCACGCCGTGCCCCCAGTGCTCCGCCAGGCCGGGGACGCCGGGCAGGACGTCGCGCAGTCCGGTGGCGATGAGCAGGCGGCGCGCCGACAGGGTGCTGCCGTCGGTGAGGGTGACCACGAAGCGCGGATCTCCCTCGGCGGAGGGGGCGGCCGGGGCAGCGGATGCCACTTCCCCGTTCACGACCAGTCCGCCGTAGCCGCGTACCTCCGCACGTCCTCTCCGCAGCAGTTCGGCCGGCGGCGTGCCGTCCAGACCGAGCAAGCCGTGCACACCGTCGGCGGGTGCGTTGCGCGGGGTTCCGCTGTCGATCACGACGACCGCGCGGCGGGAGCGGGCGAGCATCAGCGCGCCGTTCAGGCCCGCGGCGCCGCCACCGATCACCACGGCATCGACGGCCTCCCTCGGCAGCTCGTCGGTCGCCTCCACGGCACCGGTCACGGCAGTCCCAGGATTCACAGTGGTCATGGTGGTCTCAGACATGGCGGCACGCCCTTTCCCTCTCGTCCTGCACGTCCATCACGTACATCGCGTTCTTCACGCGGACCCCCAGCCGTCCGGGGGCTACGGTCACGACGATAGGCACACCTTGCGGGCAAGGCATACGATGTTGCCTATGACGCAAGACAATGACGAGCTGGACAGCCTCGTACGCAAACGGATCCGCGCCCTGCGGGTCGCACAGGGCTGGTCCCTGGAAGAACTGGCCACCCGCGCCTCGGTCAGCCAGTCCACCCTGAGCCGCATCGAGAACGGTCAACGCCGCCTGGCCCTGGACCAGCTCGTCACCCTCGCGCGGGCCCTGGACACCTCCCTGGACCAGCTCGTCGAGACGGCCACCGACGACGTCATCACCAGCCCGACGATCGACGGGGCCCACGGACAGATGCGCTGGCCGATCAAGGCGGAGCCCGGTATGAGTGTCGTACGCCAGCGGATGACGAATCCGCCGCCGGACAACCCCGCACGCATGCGCGCGCACCCCGGCCGCGAATGGCTCGTGGTCCTCTCCGGCACCGCGGTCCTGCTGCTGGGCAACCGGCGCTTCCGCATCGAGACCAACCAGGCCGCCGAGTTCCCCACGATGCTCCCGCACGCCATCGGCGCCGAGCACGGGCCGTGCGAGATCCTGGGCATCTTCGACCGCGACGCCCGCCGCGGTCACCAGCGCGAGGACAAGGACGACAGGGGCAGCTAGGGCGAGAGCGGTCGCACCGGGCAGTGACCTACCGGGCGGAGGCCCCCGCCGCCCAGGTCCGCGCCGGAACGCGCTGACCATTCAGTTGCGCATACGGCAGCACAGCGAACCATCTTCTTGCGCAGCCCGGGATTGGTGGTGCCGTGAACGCATGACCGACCTAGCGTCGCCCGCATGAACCACGTTTCCTCAGACGCGGGCCACCACCGCGCCGCCCACCAGCACGAGCCGGACACCGACAGCCAGGCGGAGATCCTCGACCTGGACGCGGAGGTGCTCGCCGAGCACATCGCGTCCATCACCGCATGGCTGCCCCTGGAGAAGGCGCCGCGCCACATCGTGGACCTGGGGTGCGGGACCGGGGCCGGCACCTTCGCCCTGCTGGCCCGCTTCCCCGAAGCGCAGGTGACCGCCGTAGACGCGTCGGACGATCATCTGCGGCGTCTGCGGGCGAGGGCCGCGGAGCTCGGTCTGGCCGGCCAAGTACACACGGTGCGGGCCGATCTCGACGCGGACTGGCCCCACCTCGGACGGCCCGGCCTCGACCGGCCCGAGCTGGTGTGGGCGTCGGCGTCGATGCACCACATGTCCGACCCCGACCGCACCCTGCGCACAGTGCACGAGCTGCTCGCGCCCGGCGGCCTGTTCGCCGTCGTCGAGCTGGCGGGCTTCCCGCGCTTCCTGCCCGCCGACGCCCCGGCGGATCGGCCCGGCCTCGAGGAGCGCTGCCACACCGCTCTCGCGCACCAGGAAGCAGCCCACATGCCGCACCGCGGCGCCGACTGGGGGCCCAAGCTCGCGGCCGCCGGGTTCGGCATCGAGGGCGAGCGCACGATCACCGTGAACGTCGACGGCTCCGGCAGCGCCGCGGTCGGCCGGTACGCGCTCAGCAGCATGAAGCGCCTGCGCGCGGGCGCCGCCCATGCCCTGCCCGCCGAGGATCTCGCCGCCCTCGACCGACTGCTCGACGCCGAGAGCCCGTTCAGCATCCTGCGCCGCGACGACCTCGCGGTCCGCACCGAACGCGGCGTGTGGGCGGCACGCCGGGCCTGACCCGCCCGCGCGGCAGGGGGCAGAGAAAAGGGTGGGCCCGCCACGTGCGAACGGAAACGGGCCCACCCACAGCGTCCTCGGGAACGCATGCGGCCACCGTACGATCACCGCCACAGTTCCGCCTGCCGAGCATCGCGGTGCGAGCCGTAAGCCGCGGCGCCGCGCCCTTTGGCCGGGTCCGCGGCTCAGGCCACCGGGACCGTGACCTCTCCCGCCGGACCGCTCTCCTCGGGGAACTCCCCTTCCGGGCCCAGCGGGCGGCCCTCCCACACCAGGGCCTGCCAGCCCTCCTCGGGTGAGCCTTCGAGGATCACCACGCCCGTGTTGGCCAGCGGGTGACCCGCCGAGTACGCGACGTCGACGTTGGCCGCCCGGGCCGCCACCCACGTACGGATCACGGCACCGTGGCTGACCATCGCCACCGTCTCGGCTCCCGTCGCGGCCGCTTCGGCGACGACGGCGTCGAAGCGGCCGAGGGCCTCCACGCCGTTCTCGCCACCCGGCATCCGGCGCTCGGTGTCGCCGCCGGACCAGGCGAAGGCGGTGCCCATGTAGACGGTGGCGGCCTCCTTGTCGCCCCGCATCTCCAGGTCCCCCGCGACCAGCTCCCGGATACCGTCCCGGATCCGGGGCTCAAGCCCGGTCGCGGCGGCGAGGGGCGCGGCGGTGAGCTGGGTGCGCAGCAGCGTGGAGACGTACAGGGCATCGATCTTCTCCGCCGCCAACGCCTCCGGCAGGGCCGCCGCCTGGTCCTGCCCCAGCGGTGTCAGCCCCGGGCCCGGTGCCCCGGTGTCCAGGAGGTGCTTGAGGTTGGACGGGGTCTGACCATGGCGTATGAGCAGCAGGCGCATGCGGGGACTACCTTCCCTGGGCGGCGACGGAACTAGCCCTTCCACTCTGCCACCAGAGTCGTGCGTCCCCGCACGCGCCCGAGTCGGATGATCTCCGGCCGACGGTCGTAGCGGTCGTTACGCCGGGGCGATGCGGTAGACGCTGCCGCCTATGTCGAGCACGTACAGCTCGCCGCTGCCGCCCTGGGCGAACGAGATGACCTCCCCGCCGTTCACCCCGAGGTCGCTCGCGCCGGTCACCTTGCCGTTCTCCATCCGCAGCGCGCGGATGGTGCCGTCGCAGTAGTCGCTGAACACGTACTGACCCCTCAGGGCCGGGATCGCCTTGCCCCGGTAGACGTATCCGCCGGTCACCGAGCAGCCGAGGCCGGTGCGGTCGTACTCGTGGACCGGCGGTACGTGGTTCGCGGGCTCCGTGCCGTCCCGGAAGGGGTGGGTGCCCTCCATCTGGGACCAGCCGTAGTTCGCGCCGCCCTCGCTGTTCGCCGGGGCCCAGTCGATCTCCTCCCAGGCACTCTGACCGACGTCACCGATCAGCAGGTCGCCCGTGCCCTTGTCGAAGGAGAACCGCCAGGGGTTGCGCAGCCCGTACGCCCAGATCTCGTCCCGCGCCTTCGGGTCGTCCACGAAGGGGTTGTCCCGCGGGATCGCGTACGGCTTGCCGCCCCTCGGGTCGATCCGCAGCAGCTTGCCGAGCAGCGTGTCGAGGTTCTGGCCGTTGCCGTGCGGGTCGCCGCCCGAGCCGCCGTCGCCGAGCGCGATGTAGAGGTAGCCGTCCGGGCCGATCTTGATGTCGCCGCCGTTGTGGTTCGGGTACGGCTGCGTCTGGGTGATGACGGTGCGCCGGGTCTCCGGCCGGATCTTGCCCTTCCGGACGGCGAACTCGTCGACGGTGCTGGTGCCTTCGAGATTCGTGAACGAGATGTAGAAGTGCGCGAACTTCTTGTCGAACGCGATGCCGAGCAGCCCGCGTTCGCCGTCGGTGGTGGTCTCTTTGGATATGTCGAGGACGGGATTGCCGAGCCCATGGCGGTCCAGGACGCGTACGGTGCCCGCGCGTTCGGCCAGCCAGACCGTGCCGCCGGGACCGGCGGTGCCCGCGGTCGGGTTCGTGGCCGTGGCCACTTTCTTGAGCGCGACCGCCGGGGCTTTCCGTGGGGCGGCGGGCTCGTCGGCGGACGCGGTGGTCAAGGCGAGGGAAGCGACAAGGCAGATGGCGCCGATGACGGCCGTGCTTCTGGTGCGAACGTTCACCGTGATCCTCCTGGAGGCGGCGAAAAGGGGGAGGTCGCCCGGCTGCTGGGGGCAGAGGTGAGGGGGTGTGTCGCCCGCGCCGGCGCGCAACCTGGGTGGGGGATGGTGTGCTACTGGCCACGCATGAGACTACTGGGACGGGGAGTGCTGGTATAGACCAAGGAACCCTCCATCTGCCTCCGCGCGCGGGGCTGGGACACTTCCGCCATGCCGATCGCCGAAGCCTCGCCCGGAGTGTCCCTGGCCTACGAGGCGTTCGGTGATCCCGCGGATCCGGCCGTGTTGCTGGTGATGGGGTTCGGCACCCAGCTGATCGCCTGGCACGAGCACTTCTGCCGTGCGCTCGCCCGGCGTGGGCGCCATGTGATCCGCTACGACAACCGCGACTGCGGTCTTTCCACCACCTTCGACGATCACCCTGTCGACCTGGGCCGGTTCATCGCCGCGGAGCCGGCCGCCCAGAGCTACGACCGCGCCTGCCGCCCGTCCGGGATCGGGCGGCAAATCGGCGCGATGGTCCTCGGCGGCTCACGCGCCGACGCACTGCGAGAGCTTCGCGTGCCGACACTGGTGATGCACGGTCTGGACGACACGCTGATCGATCCCAGCGGCGGCAAGTGGACCGCCGGCCTGGTGCCCGGAGCGAAGCTCTTGCTGATCCCCGACATGGGACACGGCCGCCCCCGCGAACTCTGGCCCGAGATCATCGACGCGGTGGCCGCGCACACCCCGCTGAGCACGCGCCGGGGGCGGCTTCGGCCCCGGTTTCAGTGACGCTGCGTCATGTGAGCGAGGGTCTGCGCGGCGCTGTCGGGGGCGAAGGCGCCGTCGATTCCCTCGGCCGCTCCTTCGGCGGCTTCGACGCTGCGCGGCAGGAGGGTCTTCTCGTACGCGGTGATCGCCTCGTCGACGGTGGGGTGGTCGACGAGGGCCCGTGCGAGGTCGGCTCCGTCGAGCATGGCGAGGTTGGCGCCCATCCCGGAGAAGGGGGACATCAGGTGGGCGGCGTCACCGAGGAGGGTGAGGCCGGGTGTGTGGGGCCAGGTGTGCGGGACGGGCAGGGCGTACAGGGGGCGGTTGGTGTAGCCGGTGTCGGTGGCGGTGATGAAGCCGAGGAGGCCGGGGCTCCAGCCGGTGAACTCGTCAAGGAGGGCGTCGCGTACGGCAGCGGTGTCGGTGAGGTCGAGTCCGGCTTTCCGGTGCCAGTTCTCGTCGGTGCGCATGCCGACGTAGACGCGGATGTGTCCGTCGCTGTTGCGCTGGGCGACGAAACCCTGGTTGTTGTCGAGGGCCATCATGGTGCCGTCGCCGGTGAGTTCGGCGAGGCCGGGGTGGCGGCGATCGGCATCGCTGAGGCCGGTCTCGACGAAGGTGACGCCGGTGTAGACCGGCGTCGCGTCGGACAGCTGGCGGCGCACCTTGGACCAGGCGCCGTCGGCTCCGACGACGAGGTCGGCTTCGGTGATCGTGCCGTCGGCGAAGTGCAGGCGGTGGGTGCCGTCGCCGAGGGGGTCGACGCGGGTGAGCCTGTGGCCCCAGCGCACCGTGTCCGGCTTGAGGGAGTCGAGGAGGAGGCCTCGGAGCTGGCCGCGGTCGATCTCCGGATTGCCCACGGTGGCGTCCGCCTCGGGCGGAACCGCGTCGAACAGGACCCGGCCGTCGCGGCCGGCCAGCCGCATCTGCTGACCCTCGGGCCGGGCCTCGGCCAGGAAGTCCTCCAGCAACCCGGCTGCCCGCAGCGCGTGCTGGCCGGATGCGGGATGCATGTCGAGGGTGCCGCCCTGGTCGCGGGCGGTGCGGGAGGCGTCCCCGTCGTAGAGGGTGGCGGTGATGCCGTGCTCCTGCAGGATGCGGGCGCAGGTCAGGCCGCCGGGTCCGGCGCCGATGATGGCGATGCGGGGTGCGGAGGTGGTGTTCAAGGTGGTGTTCCCTTCGTGTCGCACAGCGGTGCCGTGCTGTGGTGTGTAGTGGTGTGCCGCGCTCTTCTACGACGCGATGTGCGCTGTGGCGGAGGTCAGTTGACCGCCGTGGTGGCGGTGCTGTTCCGGGGCCGGTCGGTGGCGGGCGGCGGCCCGGCCTTCTTCAGCGGGACTTCGATGACGAACAGCGCGGCGACGAAGGCGAGGGCACACAGCACCGCTCCGGTGAGGAAGATCTGGTGGGTGCCGTCAGTGACCGCGCCGAGGTAGGCGTTCCTGACCCCGGCGGGCAACTCGGACGCGGACACGGCGGATACGTCGGCCGGGGTGCCGGCGCCCGGCAGATGCGCGTGGACGGCACGGGTGAACAGCGAGCCGAAGACCGCGACGCCGAGCGAACCGCCCAGCGTGCGGAAGAGGTTCACCGAGCTCATCGCGGCACCCATGTCACGCATGGCGACGCTGTTCTGCGCGATGGTGCCCGCCATCTGCAGGGTGAAGCCCAGGCCGATGCCGACCAGCACCATGTAGAGCCCCGTAAGCAGCCGTGAGGTGCCGGTGTCCATGGTGGCCAGCAGGGCCAGGCCCGCGGTCAGGAACGCCGTACCGAGAACGGGGAAGATCTTGTACCTGCCCGTGGCGGACATGACCTTCCCCGCCAGGGTGGAGACGATCACCACCGGGATCATCATGGGCAGCATCAGCAGCCCGGAGTTGGCGGCCGACGCTCCCTGGACGGTCTGCTGGAACAGCGGAAGGTAGAGCCCCGCACCGAACATGACCACACCTGCGGCCAGGATCATGGTCACCGCGAGCGGATAGTTGCGGTGGCCGGTGAACACCGACAGGGGCAGCAGCGGCTCACCGGCCCGCTTCTCGGTGCGGACGAACAGGGCGAGCCCGATCACGGCCACGGCACCCAGGGCGAGGATCTGCCAGGAGCCCCAGGCGTAGGTGGTTCCCGCCCACGTGGCGGCCAGCACGATGGCGCCGATGGAAAGGGTCAGCAGGGCGATCCCCGCCCAGTCGATCTTCGCCTTGAGGCGCTGGGTGGGCACGTGGAGCATCCGCCCCAGCCACACCAGGGCGAGCAGGCCGAGCGGCAGGTTGACGTAGAAGGCCCAACGCCAGTCCCAGTGCCCGGTGATGAACCCGCCGAGGAGCGGGCCGCCGATGGTGCCGATCGCCATGACCGAGGCGGTCATGCCCTGGTACTTGCCCCGTTCCCGGGGCGGCACGAGGGCGGCGATCAAGGTGAAGGCGCCCGCACCGATGCCGCCCGCACCGATGCCCTGCAGGGCACGGAAGGCGATCAGTTCGGTCATGGACTGGGCGGCGCCGCACAGCGCGGAGCCGAGGACGAACACGGCGATCGAGGCCAGGTACATGGGCTTGCGGCCGACCAGGTCGCCGAACTTGCCCCAGATCGGCGTGGTCACGGCGGTGACGAGCGTGTACGCGGTCACGACCCAGGACATGTGCTCGAGGCCGCCGAGGTCACCGACGATCGTGGGCATCGCGGTGCCCACGACCATGTTGTCGAGCATCGCCAGGAGCATCGCGAGCATGACGCCGAGCAGCACCCAGCGCACGTTCTTCGGTACGGCGGTGGGGTCGGTGGAGCCATCAGGGAGGGACGTGGACGCGGACATGGCTGATCACCCCTTTCGGGGGCTGCGGGAACTTCGGAGATGACGAACAGGAGGGAAGGCGCGAGGGGCCGGGCAGTGCCTCGCAGCCGCCGATCCAGAAAAGCACATCAACTCACTAAGTGCAACGAATCAACTTTTAAAGCTGAGCAACCGAAGGGGTAGAGTCGCGGCATGACCGAGATCGAGACCAAGGGCGACACCCACGACGGCACCGAGGGCGAGACCGGCGCCCCGCCGGCGCCGATGGGGCGCCGCGAGCGCAAGAAGGCCGCGACCCGCCAGGCCATCGCGGATGCGGCCCTGCGACTGTTCCTGGAGCGCGGGTACGACGAGGTCGGCATCCGCGAGATCGCGGACGCCGCCGACGTGAGCACCACCACGCTGTTCAAGCACTTCCCGGTCAAGGAGGCCCTCGTCTTCGACGAGGACTCCGCGCAAGAAGCCCGTCTGCTCGCCGCCGTACGCGAGCGCCCCCAGGGTCAGTCCATCCCCGCGGCACTGCGCGAGCACGCGCTGCGCCACCGCATGGCGGCCGCAGGCGGCGACGCCCGCTTCACCGCCTTCTTCGACCTGGTCAACAACACCCCGGCCCTGCGCGATTACGTCCAGAACATGTGGCTGCGCCACACCTCCGCCCTGGCTCAGGCCATCGCCGAGGAAAGCGGCCTGCCCGCGAACGACTCCGCCTGCACCGCGCTGGCCCACTTCGCCCTCGAAGCCCCCCGGACCGCGCGCGGCAACGAGGACCCCCGCCGGGCCATCACCCGCGCCTTCGAGCTACTGGAGAACGGGTGGAACGCCCTGACCTGAGCGGGGAGTCCAAGTCCGCAGCGGAGCATGAACGGGCTGTTTCAGGGGAGTGAAACTCATCCGTACCGCCATCCGCGCCGCTCCGCTAACATGATCGAACTCACGACGAGTGCCCTGATCGCCCCTATTTCGCCAGGAATTGACGCCATCTAGCACGAAGAGTGAGCTATTACCCACAACTAACAAATCGGCCAAATCAATTGATATCTAGAGCATCGCGGATTTCTCCGCGAATCGACTACCGATCAGTGCTCGCGGCGTGGCGCCGACCGCGGGCGATGCTGTGGACCGCGGCGGCCGTGGTGGCCTTCGGGTTCCTCGTCGCGCTGGAGATCGCCGCGCGCCACTACGGCGTCGCGGGGCCGATCACCAACCAGGCGCGAGAGGTGATCTTCGCCCCCAAGTCGGGGCCGCTGCTGTACGCCGGCATGGCGTTGATGATGGTGGTGTTCACCTGGCGGCAGAGATTCATCGCGCTGGGTGTCGCAGTCGGCATCGACGTCGTCTTCTTCCTGGTGCGGTGGGCTCTCGACGCCGAAATGATGTTCGGCAACGGCGCGTTGTGGGTGATCCTTGGCTGTGCGGTCATCGCCGTCACACGCCGCACCGGCCAGGAACGCGTACTGCTCCTGAAGGGCGTCGGGCTGAGCCTGCTCCTGGTGGCCGGCCGCAAGACGGGCGACACCTGGCTGCTCATCACGTCGAAGACCCGCCCGACGGTGCTCGACCAGTACGTCGCCACCGCCGACCACGCGCTGGGCAACCCCTCGTGGCTGGTGGGACGGATGGTCTCGGCCACCGGCCCGGTCGGTGCTCACGTCCTCGACTACGTCTACATCCAGCTCGCGGTGGCCGCGGTCATCGTCGCGCTGTACCAACTGCGCAACGTGTCGGTCGAGCGCCGCTTCCCGGGCCATCACCTGGTGCGTACGTTCCTGGTGATCGGCCTCCTTGGACCGGCCATCTACATGATCTTCCCGGTGGTCGGACCCATATTCACCTACGGCACCGGCGCCTTCGGCACCGGTGGCGAGCAGTGGGCCCTGGCCGACCTGTGGCCGCACACGCCGCCGCCGATCGCCACCCCCCACGCGATACCGTTCGACGAGATCACTCCGCGCAACTGCATGCCCAGCCTGCACACGGCGTGGGCCACCACGATCTTCATCCACTCCCGCAAGGGCCCACGCCTGCTGCGGTACGCGGGCGTCTTCTGGCTGGTCGCCACGCTCGGCGCGACGCTGGGGTTCGGCTACCACTACGGCGTGGACATCATCGCCGGCGTGGTGTTCGCGTTCACGATCGACGCGGCGCTGCGCTCGCTCGACCGCGGCTGGGACCGGGCGGGCATCCAACTGGTCGCCTACGGCGCGACGGTCTTCGCGCTGCTCCTGGTGTCGTATCGCTTTCTGCCGATGCAGATGGCCACCTACCCGTGGGTGTTCGGACCGCTTCTTGTCCTGGCGATGCTCTCGGTGGTCCAGGGGTATGTGCGGACCACCAAGCTGTGGGATCCGAAGCCCCTACCGGCGCAGCAACCTGAACCCCAGCCCGAAATGGTCTGAGTCATGTCGGTGCCCTGCCGCTGACCCCGGTCAGCGGCCGGTGGCGCCGTCGATCCGCTCCCGGAGGATGTCGGCGTGGCCCGCGTGCCGGCCGGTCTCTTCGATCACGTGCACCAACACCCAGCGCATCGATGGTGCGGCCCCTCTGCGCGGGGCTCGCGGGGCGGGAAGGGCCAGGTCCGCGCAGGCGTCGATGATCTGGTTCGCCCGCTGGACCGTCTCCCGGTAGTCGGCGAGCACGCCGGCGACGGAGTCCTCGGCCGAGGGCCGCAGGGTCGCAGGCCAGTTGTCGACGTCCTCGCCGAGGAAGTAGAACCGTTCGACGCAGGTCAGATGCCTGACCAGCCCGAGAAGGTTCGTGCCCGAGGGCACTCCGCCCGTGCGGACCTGCGGTTCCGGCACGTCCGCGACCTTGTCCGCGATCGAGTTGCGCAGATAGTCGAGGAAGCCCCGCAGCGTGTCCTTTTCGTCGGCGCCGGTTCGCGGAGGTCCGGTGTCCTTCGTCCGCTGTGCCCGGCCTTCCGCGGTCATTCGGCGGTCCGCTGGACGAGCAGGACGTTGTCGGTGACTGTGGCGGTCTCCCCGGCCGGTCCGGTGGCCCGGCGCTGGGGCATGTCCGCGCGCAGGACGGACCAGCGCGCCGGATCGAGATCGAGTTCGGCGGCGATCTCGGTGGGTGTGGGGTAGTGGATGTCGGGGTCCTGGTTCCAGGACCAGGGCGCGGTGGAACCGTGGTCGACGATCAGCAGGAGACCACCCGGCCGCAGGGCCCGCGCGGCGGTGCGCAGGACTCGGCCGCGGGAGAGCTGGAGCGGGGTGTGGAAGTACTGGGCGGAGACGAGATCGAACCGCCCGGCCGGGAAACTGTCGGCCAGATCGTGCTGTTCGGCGGCTACCCGGTCCCCGATGCCGAGCTCGCGGGCGCGCTCCCGCACGCGTTCGACGGCGGTGGTGGAGATGTCCACCGCGGTGACCTGCCAGCCCTCCTCGGCGAGCCAGATGGTGTCGCCGCCCGCGCCGCAGCCCAGGTCCAGGGCGGCGCCCGGACGCAGCGGAGAGACGGTCTCGGCGAGCAGCGGGTTGACGCGTGCGGCTCCGGGACGCCGGGAGCGGTAGTGCCGCTCCCAGAACGACTCGGCGCTCTCCTCTGCCGCGCTCCGGCCGCCCTCGGAAGCGTCAGAAGTATCAGAAGTGTCGGAAGTATCGGTCACGGCTCGTCGGCTGTGGACGGAATCCATCGGGTGCCCCTTCATCGACCGGCTCGACGCCGGTGGTGTACGGACAGCATTGGCATCACGGTTTCGGGCTTGCAAGAAAAATTGCGGATCCGCATCATCGAGGGCATGGACAGCATGGAGGAGCACAACGGCGCGGGAGACGTCCTGGCCGGCGTCGGGCCACGTCTGCGGGCGCTGCGCCAGGCGCGGAACGCCACGCTGGCGGCGCTGGCAGACGAAACCGGCCTCACGGCGAGCACCCTGTCCCGCCTCGAGAACGGGAAGCTCCGCCCCACGCTGGAGCAGCTGCTGCCCCTGGCCCGGGCGCACGGCGTCCCGCTCGACGATCTGGTCGCGGCGCCACCCACCGGCGATCCACGTGTCCATCTGCGGCCGGTGCGGCGGCACGGGCTCGTGATGGTGCCGCTGACCAGGCGGGCCGGCGGCATCCAGGCGTACAAGGTGATCTACCCGCCCGTCGACCGGGCGCCCACCTTGAAGCTGCAGGTCCATGACGGATACGAGTGGTTCTACGTCCTCAACGGCATCGTCAGGTTCGTGCTCGGCGAGCAGGAGTTCCAGCTCGGTGAGGGCGAGGCCGCCGAGTTCGACACCCGCGTGCCGCACTGGATCGGCAGCGCCGACAGCCGTCCCGCGGAGCTGCTCGCCCTGTTCGGCCCGCAGGGAGAGCGCGCGCACCTGGAGCCGTCCGGAAACTGATCGCCTCAGGCGGTGCGCCTCGGTTTCCGTGCGGCCGTCTTCTTCTCGGGCGCCTTCTTGGCCGTCGCGGACTTGCTCGCTGTGCTCTTGGCGGTCGACTTCTTGGCGGTGGCCTTGGTGCCGCCGGCCGTCTTCTTGCCGACGGTCTTCTTGGCCGCGGAGGTCTTGGCCGTCGTTGTCTTCTTCGCGGTTTTCCCAGCCGCCGTCTTCTTCTTCGGCATCTCGTGGACGGTGGCGTCCTTACCGGTCTCGCCACGGGCCGACCGGGCCTTTTGTACGGACTCCTGCAGCGCGGCCATCAGGTCGAGCACCTGCCCGGCCGGCTCCTCTCCCTCATCCGGTTTGGGCGGCTTCTTCCCCCCGGCCTTCGCCCGGATGATCTGCTCCAGGGCTTCGGTGTAGCGGTCGGTGGCCCAGTCCTGGTCGGCGATGCCGTCAGCGGTCATGGAGTCGATGAGGAGGATCGCCCGGTCGATCTCGTCGTCGTCCAGGTCCATCGCCTTGGGAGCCAGCTCCTCGGGGTCGCGGACCTCGTCGTCCCACTTCATGGCGTGCAGCAGGATCACGTCGTCCTGGACGCGCAGCAGGCCCAGCCGCTCTCGCCC
Source organism: Streptomyces sp. NPDC032198 (assembly GCF_040636975.1). Classification (NCBI taxonomy): domain Bacteria; kingdom Bacillati; phylum Actinomycetota; class Actinomycetes; order Kitasatosporales; family Streptomycetaceae; genus Streptomyces; species Streptomyces sp. NPDC032198. Next base: position 49,328 of record NZ_JBEZVL010000004.1, read on the forward strand.
GTGCCAGGCGAACTTGGCGACGGCGGCCTTGCTGTTCCGTTCGAGGGCCTTGCGGAGGAGCGTGTAGGGCTTGTTCGCGACCTGCCCGTCGGCCTGCAGGTAGTACCCCTCGCCGATCCGGATCGGATCGATCGACTCATAGGGCACGAAGCCGGCGATCTCGATCGCCTTCGCGGTCGGGAGCGGCATCTCGTCGAGCTCCTCGTCGGTGACCGCGACGATCGTGTCCTTGCTGACCTCGAACCCCTTGCCGATCTCGGCATTCGTGAGCTGCTTGCCGTCGAGATCGCAGATCTTCCGCGTGCGGACGCGGCTCATGTCCTCCAGGTGGTACTGGTGGAAGCTGATGCTGTGGTTCTCGGTGGCCGGCAGGACCTTGATCGGGATCGTGACCAGGCCGAACGAGATCGCGCCTGACCAGACGGGGCGGGGCATGCGGTACCTCCGTGACAGCCCCGAGAAGACCAGTGTGTGAGCGCCGAACCCGCTCCACAAGCCGACGGCCGCCATCGTGCGCACAGCCGCGCGAATCGACCGGTGTGAAGGACCCCCGGAATCGGCGGCCTTCGGCCCCGTCCGATCTGCCAGCCGATCGTCTGGTTTCCCCTCGTGGGTGCGGCAGCCTCACAACAGGACGTTCGCGGACGTATGAGGCTCGGGCGCGACAGGTCGACTCCGCCCCGCTCCTGTTCCCGACGAACCTGTGAGGCAACGCCCCCATGAGCCTGAGCATCCGCAACCAGATCCCCGGCACCGTCGCGTCCGTTCCCGCCAGGGAAGCCATGGCGACCGTCAAGGTCCGCCTCGTGGGCCGCCAGGACGTCACTGCCGCGATCACCACCGAGTCCGTCAAGGACCTCGGCCTCGCCGAGGGCTCCGAGGCGAGGATCCTCGTGAAGTCCACCGAGGTCTCCCTCGCCACCGCCTGATCCAGCTGCCGCACGGCGGGCCCGCACCTCTCCGGGGTGCGGGCCCGCCGTCGTACAGGGCAGCCACGGTCCCGGTTCCCGCGGCCACGGCGGACGTGTCCCGTCGGGACAAGGGATCTTGAGTACGTTGATCTTGGGCACACGGAGACGAGTGATCTTCGTCGTCGTCCTCCGTAGGGAAATCCAATGACCGTACCCTCGCGCCCGGTTCGCCCCCTGGACCGTGAGCGGCGCTTCAATCTGCGCGCGACCGCCCTGTTCTTCGCCCTGCTCGCGCTCATCCTGTGCATCCTGGTCTTCGTGATCCGCACCGCGGCGGACATCGCCGAGAGCCGTCCGCTGTGGGCCGGTTCGATCGTCGTGATGGGCATCGCGGCCGCGCACCTGGGCCGGTCCAGATGGCGTCGCTTCTCCGCCGCGAGGTACGCGCGCCGTGCCGCCGAGGCACTGGAAGAGGCAGCCGAACTGGCCTCCGCGAGGTCGGAGGTTCTCACGGATGCGGGCCATGTCGACTCTGCGGCGCAGGTGTTGGACGGCGAGGAGGCCACCGTCGTCCTCGACCCTCCGGACGATGACGCCGAACTCGACCCCGACGAATTCGAGCAGGCGATAGCCGACCTGTGCGTCCGTGACGCATGCCGGGAGGTGGAAGTGGTGGGAGGTGCCGGTGACTTGGGCGCGGATGTCGTGGCGGTCACCGCCGAGGGGCTCCGCATCGTCATCCAGTGCAAGCTCTACGGTGACGACAACAAGGTCGGCTCGCAGGACCTGCAGCGCTTCGGCGGGACGTGTTTCACCGTCCACGGCGCCGACATCGCGGCGCTCGTCACGACGAGTGATTTCACCACTCCTGCCCTCGATTACGCGCAGCAGTGCGGCATCGTGTGCGTGAACGGTGAAGAGCTGCGGGCCTGGTCCGACGGCACCGGCCCCAGCCCCTGGGAGGAAGCAGGCGCCGAGGTCTGACCGGCGAGAAGCACGTGGGCCCGCCTCACGCGGGCCTTCGCGTCGCCGCTAGCGCAGCTTCACCTTGCTCAACGCGGCGACGCCCAGCGCCGCGAGACCGATCTGGATGAGCCATTCGATCCAGTCCACGCCGTCGGTGTTCGCCACTCCCAGGCCCGCCGCGACGGCCGTGCCGACCAGCGCCGCCGCGATGCCGACGACGAGCGTCCAGAGAATGCCGATGTGCTGCCGTCCAGGAGCGACGAATCGCCCCAGTATCCCGATGACGATGCCGATGAGCACCGCACTGATGAGACCCGAAATCTCCACGATTTCCCCTTTGTTGGCGTCCTCTCACCGTCCGATCACCGACCGAGTGCCCGGGGGCCGGGCAGATAGGCACGGCTCCCCCGCCACGGGCGTCAGCGGTAGCTGACCTTGTCCAGGCGTCTGAGCACGGGCGAGGCCGCGGCCCCGTGCAGCATCACCGACAGCAGGACGGTGAACGTCACCACCGCCCACAACTCCGCCTGGTACGCCTGGAGATGCCCCTCACCCAGGGCGTAGGCGAGGTAGAAGACGGACCCGATCCCCCGGACGCCGAAGAAGGAGGTCACCGCGCGTTCCCGCAGAGTCGTCCTCCCACCGAGCTGCGCGATCCAGCCGGTGAGCGGACGGATCACGAGCAGCACCAGGACGGCCGTGACCGCGCTGCCCCAGGAGAGCGCGGAGAGGCCGCCGCAGGCGATGAACCCTCCGATGAGGAGCAGCACACCGGCCGTGAGAAGCCTCTCCACCTGTTCCATGAAGGTGTGCATCACCACTTGGTAGCCGTGGGCCCGTTCGGCGGCCCGGATCGCGCAGGCCGTCGTGAACACGGCGAGGAAGCCGTAGCCGTGCAGCACTTCTGTGAGGCCGTACGAGATGAAGGTCGCCGCCAGTGCGACGAACCCTTCCCGGTGCTCGGACAGCCGGAGCGCTTCCCAGCCCGCCCGGAAGAACATCCACCCGAGCAGTCGGCCGATCAGCAGGCCGACCGCCACGCCCACCGTGACGCGCACGATCACGTCGCTCCACAGCCAGTGGCCCACCCACTCCCCTGACCAGCCCGTCTGCGAGGCGGCGAACATCGCGAGGGCGGCCAGGACCAGCGGGAAGGCGAGACCGTCGTTGAGGCCCGCTTCCCCGGTGAGGGCGACGCGCACCTCCTCCTCGTCGTTCTCGGCGTCGGTCGGCTCACCGACACGCACCTCCGCCGCGAGCACGGGGTCGGTCGGGGCGAGCACGGCGCCCAGGAGCAGGACGACGGCGGGCGGCCAGTCCACGAGACCCCAGGCGACGAGGGCGGTGGCCACCACGGTCAGCGGCATCGTGATGCCGAGGAGCCGCCATGCGGTGGACCAGGACCGTCTGCCGAACGGCCGGTTGATCGCCAGCCCGGCGCCCATCAGGGCCACGATGACGCAGACTTCGGTGAGGTGCTCCAGCCACGCCCTGTGCTCGTAGGGGTCGAGGTCGGGAAGCCCCGTCGGCAGCAGATAGACGACGAATCCGACGGCCAGGAAGACCATCGGCATGGACATGGGCTGCCGCGCCACCAGTCTGGGGAGCACCGCGGCCAGCAGGGCGCCGATCCCCATGCAGGCGTATCCGAGGTCCGCAGCGGTCACGTCCATCTACCGGCACCCGTTCTCGTGGTCATCTCTCCCGTCCTGTGGTGTCTGTCGCGGCAAGCGCACGTCAGGGTGCCGGGTAGGGCTGACGGGCGAGCAGTTCGGCCAAGTGGAAGGCGTTGACCGCGAGGGCGTGGGTGGCGGAGGCGACGGACTCGGGGGTCTCGTCCAGGTCCTGGTAGTCGGTGCCCTGTTTCGCCTCGCCCACCCAGTAGGTGACCGCGCCGGGCGCCAGCGAGAAGCCGAGGTCGTTGCAGGCCTGGAAGACATCGGCACTCACCTTGTGGGCGCCGTCCTCGTTGCCGACCACGGCCACCGCGGCGACCTTCCCGTACATCAGGGGCCGGCCCGTGGCGTCGGTCTCCGACATGTCCGCGTTCAGGCGCTCCAGGACCCGCTGGCAGACGCTCGACGGGTGGCCCAGCCAGATCGGCGTGGCGACCAGCAGGATGTCGGCCGCCAGCACCTTCTCGCGCAGGGCCGGCCACGCGTCGCCGTCGCCCAGGTCGGCGGCGACACCGGGGTGGACGTCGTGGTCGGCCACCCGGACCGTCTCGGTCTCGACCCCCAGCTTGTCGAATTCAGCCATGACCTGATCGGACAGGGTGTGGCTGCTCGATGGAGTGGGCGAGGAATTCAGCGTGCATACCAAGGACAGCGCGCGCATAGGGGGCTCCATTCGTCAGCGGCGTGGGGTGTACGGGTCGTATCCCGTCGTACCCGTCGTATCCCTGGGAGGCGTTCCCTTTGGGATCAACCCTAATCAAGCACCCGCGGAACGAAATGGCATTCAAGGGTGGAGTGGGAACGGCATGGAGGCGTCGCTCGAACGCTGCCATGTTTTCGTCGTCGCTCGCAGGGCAACCGGTAGCAATCAAGCCGTGCCGCGGCTAACGAACTGACGGCCGGCAAGTAAAGACGTTCTATGGAGGTCCCTCATGCTGAAGGCCATTGCAGATGTACTCCGAGCCATCGGTGGAGCCATTGCCACGGTGGTCACGCTGCCCTTCCGTGCCGTCGCGCGGCTCTTCGGAGGGGCTTCCTCCAGTGCCCACGGCCACCACTGAGCGCAGGGCGTCCACCCGGGTCCGCGAGGCCCGGTCACGCCGGTTGATCGACGTGCCGCTGGAGCACGTCGCAGGCGTGCTGGAACTCCTCCATGAGCCGGGTGGACTCCACGACGAGGACACCGTACGGACGAGCCGGGTCGGTCAGCGGAAGACCGGCCCGGCTCGCCGCGTCGGTCACCTTCCGGCAGCATCCCTGGGACTCGTCGGCCAACTGGCACAGCTGCCGGGCCTGCTCGGTGAGCGTGTCCTCGTCCAGCTCGCCGAGCACCCTGCCGATCTTCGCGAGGGATTCGAGGAAGTCGGCGTAGCTGTCGAGGAAGGCCCGATCGTCGTGTCGGCCCCCGTCCTCCTCATGCCACTGGTGCAGGCTGCGCGTCAGTGACGCCACCTGGTACAGCGAGCGTTCGAGAGCCGACAGCACTGCGCCGTATCCCTCGAACGAGGACCGGCCCCGGTGCCTGCGCAGCAGTCGGCGAGGGTTGAAGTAGAGGCTCTCCTCCGCTGTCCGGAACCCTTCCCGCGCCTGCGTGATCAGGCCTCCGGTCTGCTCGGCTCGCCAGCGCCACTGCTGGCAGCGCTCCTCGTCCAACTCCCCTTCGCGCAGCACCGGGTACATGTCGCTCACCAGCTCGCCCAGGGCGGTGGACAGCGAGCGGATGCCGTGCTCGGCGCTGCGGTACCGCATCGGCGGGGCCACCGTGACGTTGACGACGACGCCGATGCCGCAGCCGATGAGGACCAGCAGGATGATCTCCCCGAGCTGGGTGATCTTCTGGGTGGCGGAGGTGGCGGCGGCATAGGTGGAGAAGGCGAAGAACGCGGCCGTGGCGACCTGTGATCCCTGCGAACCGAGCGCGGGCCACCGTCCGATGGTCAGACCCACCAGGGCGACCAGCACGAACGTGAAGAGGTCGGGGCCGCCCAGGAATCCCAGGCCCGCCACCATGGCCACGCCGACGGCCACCGCCCCCAGGTAGCGCAGCGACTGCAGCAGGGACTGGTACACCGTCACCTGCATGATCAGCACCGCGGAGAACGGCGCGAACGCCGGCGAGGGCGCGTTGAGCACGTAGTAGGAGACCATCCAGGACAGGGTCGCGGCCAAGGTGCTCTTGAGTACCAGGAGCAGGGTGTGGCGCTCATAGCCCGGCGTGTCCCAGGCCCGCCGCCACCATGGGCGCACACGGTCGAACCACCCCTGGGCCGCGGCTTCCGTCCGCTGCCCTCCGCCCTTGCCGGCCATGCACCGACTCCATTCCGTTTCAGCAGATGATCGAGTTCAGCCTGCTACCCGGAGGAGCCGTCCGCATGCGCGCTGCGGGCCGCGAAGGACCCGCAGTGCGCTTCGAGGAGGCCGTTGGCCGCGCCTACCAATAGTGTTTTCGCCCGCCTACCGCGTGACCGACGGAACCCATAATCCACAGGACCAAACCGATGACGACGAGGATGACGCCGATGGTCCACAGGATGGAGATGCCGGCCAATAGGCCGATGATGAGGAGGATGATTCCGAGTGCGATCATTTGCGCCTCCGACCCTCAGAATTATTTCAAGTATGCACCCGATGACCACCGATGACAGTTTTGGCGCCGACCCCGCCGATCCCCATTGAGCGGCCGGGCAGTCGAATAGGCCGCACCAGCGCGCGATACGCAGGCCAAACGTGACGGTGCGTGACTCCAGGCAACGCAATCGTGCCTCCACATCCGTGCCGATCTTGTGCATCTTTCCAGTCCCTGGCGTCGAACCCGGACGAGACGTCCCATCTTGCTGGGTGGCTGCCGCCATCGGCGTGATAACACGGAGTGATCAGATCCGAAGGAGACGACGCGACATCATGGGTATCTTCAGCCGTCGCCAGACCACGACCCTCGAGCCGATATCGGCGGTCGGCCCCAGCACTTCCTTCTCGGCGACCGCCGGTGCCGAACTCGACCCGGCCCTGCGTGCGCTGACCGGGGAGTGGACCATCGACCGCCCGCACAGCCGCATCGGATTCTCCGTACGGCACGCGATGGTCACGACGGTGCGAGGTGCCTTCGGTGACTACGACAGCACGCTGTACTTCGACGGTGCCCGGCCCTCCGAGTCGCGGGCCGAGATCGTCATCCGGGTCGGCAGCGTCGACACGGGCGTGGAACAGCGGGACGCGCACCTCGTCGGCGGCGACTTCTTCGACGCGCGCCGCCACCCGGAGATGTCGTTCCGCAGCACCTCCACGGTTCACGAGGGCGGGGAGACCTTCCGCATGGCCGGTGAACTGACCATTCGAGGTGTCGCCCGGCCCGTCGAGCTGCAGCTGGACTACCTCGGTTCGGTCGTGGACCCGTTCGGCTTCGAGCGGGCCGGCTTCGACGGCACCACCACCATCGACCGCACCGACTGGGGCCTCGTCTACAACCAGCGCCTGGAGACGGGCGGCGCCATGGTGAGCGAGAAGGTCCGGCTGCAGTTCGACATCTCCGCGATCCGGGCCACGCCGCTGGCATAGCGCGTCGGGCCGGGGCCGCGCCGGCGGCCCCACCGGACGCGGCGCCGGTGCCGAGGGGGTCCGGCGTCACGTGGGGCGACAGCGCCGCGTCCGGTACGGCCACGGTGGCGGGGGTGTCACAGTGCCGGGACCGCCGCAGCGCCCGAACCGCTCAAATGCGCTTGTCCCCCCTTGCGGCACCGCACTACCGTGGCGCCGTGGATCTCTTCTCGCGCTCTTGGACGGCCTTGCGCACGGCGGTCGCCGACCTCCCCGACGAAGCCTTCGCGCAGCCCTCCGGCTGCACCGGCTGGCTCGTGCGGGACCTGGTGTGCCATCTGATCGTCGATGCCCAGGACGTCCTGATCACCCTCGTGACGCCCTCCGACGCGGAGCCGACCCACGACGCGCTGACGTACTGGGACGTCAGCGCGACGCCGCCGACCGGCGAGGACCCGCTCGACGCGCTGACCGTCCGGCTGGCCGCCGCGTACGAGGAGCCCTGGCTGCTCAAGTTCCACCTCGACGACGTCGGTTCGGCCGCCGGCCGCGCCGCCGGACTCGCCGACCTGGGCGCCCGGGTGAGCACCCGCGACGAGGTCCTCACCACGGGCGACTACCTCACCACGTACGTCATGGAATGGACGCTGCACCACCTCGACCTGATCGCGTACCTCCCGGACGTGGCCGGGCCGCCCGCGGAAGGCCTCGCCCGTAGCCGGGACATGCTGGAGCAGATCGCCGGCGCCGTCTTCCCCGCGTCGTTCTCCGACACGCAGGCGCTGCTGGTCGGCACCGGCCGGCGCGCCCCGACCGACGCGGAGAGGACCGAACTGGGCGACCTGGCTGCGAGGCTCCCGCTCGTCCTCGGCTGATCCATCACGGACAACGGTTTCTACATCTCGGCGCCCAACTCACGCCTACCCCTTGAGCGTTCAACCGCGCCCATGCTAGAAACCGCTTACTGTCCATCCGTCGCACGGGCGGACATACAGCCAAGCGAGCCCCTCCCCCCACTCGCAAGGAGCCCCCATGCGCAAGCGAACCGGCACGCTCACGGCCGCCGCCTCCCTGGTCCTGCTCACCGCCGCACCCGCCGACGCCTCCGTCATCTGGAACGGGGACGCCTCCGGCGGCACCGGCGTGTTCTCATCGACGCTGTGCGACTCGCCCGGCAGCGTCTCCGCCCAGGACAACGGCGACGGCCGCGGCCAGGTCTTCAAGTTCAACAAGCCGCTCGGCCTTGAGCGTTGCGAGGCCCACGGGATCAGCGTCGGCGGGTCGCGGTACACCTTCAAGAACAACTCGACGTACTGGATCGGCTGGGACACCTCCACCAACACCCCGGACGCGGGCACGATCTTCCAGTGGAAGTCGTACGGCACCAACGATCAACACCAGCAGAACTACCCGGTGTTGATGAAGGTCGAGGGCGGCGAGCTCAAGCTGTTCCATATCGAGGTCGGCGAGAAGTGGACCCTGAAGTGGTCCACGCCCGTCACGACCAGCACGTACAAGCGCATCGTGCTCGGCATCCACACCTCGTCCGACGCGTCCACCGGCTGGGTGTCGGCCTTCTACAACGGCACCAAGGTCGCCGAGTTCTCCGGCCGCACCTGGGACGACCTGGGCAATGACACCCGCTTCGGCTCCTACGGCTCCGAGGTCCAGGACAAGCGCGTCATCAACTGGATCGACGGGCTCAAGGTCGGCACGACGTACGGAGACGTGGACAACTGACGTCGGCCGCCCGCCCTCAGCCTCGCTCGACGAGCCGCCCCTCGGACAGCTCCAGCAGCCTGTCCTGATGGTGTTCGCGCAGGGCCCGGTCGTGAGTGACCATGACGACCGGGCCCATGAACTGCTCGACCGCCTCCTGCAGTTGCTCGACCAGCGCAAGGCTCAGGTGATTGCTGGGCTCGTCGAGCAGCAGCAGATGCGGGCGCCGCGAGAACAGCAGCGCGAGTTCGAGTCGTCGCAGCTGGCCCACGGACAGCCGGTTCACCGGCACATCGAACTCCGCGGCCGCGAACAGGCCGAACCTGGTCAACTCCCTGGCGGCGTCCTCGACGTAGACAGCGCGGTGGGCGGCGAAGGTGTCCAGCACGCCGCGCTGTTCCTGGGCGAAGTGGCTCTCCTGCGGCAAGTAACCGATGCGCAGGCCCGGTTCACGTACCACCGTGCCCGCGTCGGGCTCCCGGAGGCCTGCCAGTACGGACAGGAGCGTGGTCTTGCCCGCGCCGTTCGCTCCGGTGATCACATGCAGTGAACCAGGGGAGAGCGCCAGGTCCACACCCCGCACCATATCGCCGACGACCAGCCCCTCGGCCCGGAGCAGCACGCCGTCTGGCGGCTCCCCACTCTCCGACGCCTGGAACGGTGGCTGGAAGGACAGCGGCTCGGGCGGGCGGTGCACCTCCTCGTCCAGCAGCCGCGCCAGTTGCTGCCGGGCCGCGCGGGTGGCACGGGACGCGGCGGCCTGGGCACCGCCCCCGGCGAGGTTGTAGGAGAGCTTGTCGCTGTCCCGCATCGCACCGAAGGTGCGGCCGGACCTGCCGGCCCTGTCGAGCCGCCGCCGTGCCTCGACCAGTTCCTGGCGCCAGTCGCGGTACTGCTGCCACCAACGCTCTTGGGCCGCGGCGCGTTCGTCGAGGTAGTCGCGGTAGCCGCCGCCGTAACGCACGGTGGAGCCATGCGAGCCGTCCAGGTCGACGATGGCGGTGACGGCGGTGTCCAGCAGCAGCCGGTCGTGCGACGCGATGAGGCACGGCCCCTGGTACTGGGCCAGCCACTGGACGAGCCAGTCCACCGCACGGTCGTCGAGGTGGTTCGTCGGCTCGTCGAGGAGCAGCCCCGCGGGTTCGGTGAGGACCAGCTCCGCGAGCGCCAGGCGGGACCGCTCGCCTCCCGACAGCGTCCCGGTGGGGCGCCGCCGGTCCAGGCCGCCGAGGCCGAAGACGTCGAGCACCTCGCCGATGCGGGCGTCGAGCTCCCAGCCACCGCGTCGCGCGAACTCGTCCTGGAGGCGGCCGTATTCGGCGAGCACCTCGCTCAGGTCGTCATCCTTGCCGGACGACATCAACTCCTCGGCGGCTCGCATCCGTTCGGCCATGTCGGCGAACTCGGCGGTCGCCCGCGCGACGACGGTCTCGATGGTCGCTCCGTCCGGGAAGCCGGGCTGCTGCGGCAGGAACCCCACTTGCCCCGCGACCGCTCGTACGACCTGACCGCGCTGCAGCGGCAGTTCACCGGCGAGGGCGCGCAGCAGCGTCGACTTGCCCCGGCCGTTCTCGCCGATCAGGCCCACCCGCTCGCCTCGTGAGACCTTCAGCGACACGTCGCGCAGCACCATCCGGTCCCCGAGCACGCAGTGCACGTTCTCGGCGAGGAGGTGCGCGGAGCGGTGGTCACCGGCCAGGACGTCCTGCGCTCCGGGATGCGCCCCTGGGTGCGCACCGGCGTGACCCGTCTTCGCTTCGGACATCGTGAGGAGCTCCTGTCTGGGGCCGAGTGGTCGTGCGCCGAGAACCGTTGGACACGGGCGGTCTGCGTCAGCCGTCGCCCAACGGCGTTCCGCAGCGGGCGCAGTAGCGGGCATCGCGTTCGGCGGCGAGCCGGCCGCATTCGGGGCAGACGCGGTCGAGCAGGCAGACCGGTTCGCCCGCGTCGGGCCCGTCGGCTGAACCCGCGGCGAGGGCCGGGCGGCGGTGGGCGGTCGTGTAGACGAGCCCCTCCTCCCCCGCGTCCACGCAGCGGGTGATGCCGGTGGGAAGCCAGGCCAGGGCGCCGGGTGCGAGCCGCAAGGTCGCGTCCGGGGTGCGGAGTTCACCGGTGCCGGCCAGCACAGTGAACAGGACCCCCCACTGTTCCTCCGTGTGCTCGCCGATGCTCGCGCCCGGGGCCAGCCGGACGACGTCGGCGTCCAGATCCCTCGTACGGTCGACGAGCGACCACAGGACGCTGATCGGCCCTCGCCCGAGGGCCGCGGTCTCTTCCGCTCCGACGAACACCGGAGCGGCGGGGACGGGCGTGCTCATACGGACTCCAGTCAGCGACTCACGTATTTCGTGTCTTGTATCTCGTACGGATCGGCTGCGGCGTCGGCGGGATTCGAACCCGCGGACAGGGAAGGGCAAGGCCCGCCCGGCTCCCGTCAGTCGGCGTGCGAGGGGCTTCCCGCACGCCGATCGCAATGGGCCGCTCTGCCACGGCGCCGCAACCTGCGGGACCGCGCGATCCCGCTCCGCCGAGAATATGGACATCGCCCGGCGGAGGCGAGTTCATTTCACCGCGGACCGAGGGCCCAGGGCCGCCGTGGACCGAAGTGCCCAGGGCCGCCGCGGACCGAAGACCCAGTACCGCCGCGAGCGGCCCGCCATCCAAGATCATCGGGTGCGGAATGACCCGTATGTCGATGACGAATACTCCCCAGAAGGCCACGATCGACGATGCTTCGCAGATCGGCCGCATCCTGGCCCGTGCCTTCGACGACGACCCGATGATGCGCTGGTTCTTCCCCGCCGACGCCACCCGCGAGGCGGGGCACGCCCGCTACTTCGCCACGCTCTTCACCCGGCAGTACGTCCACCACGGCGTCTGCGAGCACACCGCGGCGGCGGCCGCCTACTGGGTGCCGCCGGGCGCCCAGGACAAGGCCGTTCCCGACGCGGAGACCGTCGCGGCGCTCGTGGAGATACTCGGCGACCGGGCCCCGCTGTTCCAGGAGGCCACCGCGGCGGCCGTCGAGCACGGCCCCCAGGAGCCGCACTGGTACCTGGCCGTGGTCGGCGCGGACCCCGCCGCCCAGGGCCAGGGGCACGGAGCGGCCCTCCTGCGCTCGGGCCTCGCCAAGGCGGATGCGGACGACCTGCCCGTCTACCCGGAATCCTCCAAGCCCGCGAACCTCCCCGTGTACGAGCACTTCGGCTTCGAGGTGCTCGGCGAGGCGCAACTGCCCGGCGGCGGGCCGACCTTGTGGCCGATGCGCCGCGAACCCCGCCGTACGGCCCGCGCCTGAGTCACTCGCCCGCGCGCATCAGCAGATGGCCGCGCCGGAACCGTTCGCCTTCGTGCGGCTCGCGCAGCATCCTGCCGACCTCCACGAACCCGGCCTCGCGGGCCAGCTCCGCGAGGCCGTCGACCGGCCAGCGGTAGGCGGTCACGACCTTGTGGTCGAACGGCGTGACCGGTCCGCCGTCCGCCTCGAAGAACCCGAGCAGGATGTGGCCGCCGGGCGCGATGACCCGCCGGAACTCCGTGAAGTACGGCGGCAGATCCTGCGGCGGGGTGTGGATGAGCGAGTACCAGGACACGATGCCGTTCAGCTTGCCGTCGGCCAGGTCCAGGGCGTCCATCGAGCCGAGTTCGAACCTCAGGTCCGGGTGGTTCTGCCGGGCGAGCTCGATCATCGCGGGCGACAGGTCGATGCCGAAGACGTCGAGACCCAGGTCCCGCAGGTACGCCGTCGTCCGGCCGGGGCCGCACCCCAGTTCGGCGACCGGTCCGGCACCTGCCGACACGAGTTCGGCGAACGCGGCGAGCACCGCGCGGTCCAGCGGGAACGCGTCGAGCGCGCCGCGCGACAGTTCGTCGTAGAGGACGGCGACGGAGTCGTAGGCATCCGCTGTCGCGGACAGGTGGGAGGAGGTCTCAGTCATGTCAGTCACGAGCGAGGAATCTAGTCCACGCCCGCCGCTCCGGCCCTTGCCCCCTCCCCCTCCCGGCGGCGCCGCGCCGGAACAGCCTTCGCGTCTCAGACCTGACGTCGCGGCAGGCGTACCACCTGGACGAAGAAGTCGTCGATCTGGCGTACCGCGGCGATGAACTGGTCCAGGTCGACCGGCTTGGTGACGTAGGCGTTGGCGTGCAGTTTGTAGCTGCGCAGGATGTCCTCCTCCGCCGCCGACGTGGTGAGCACCACCACCGGAATGTCCTGCAGATCCGGGTCCGACTTGACCTTCTCCAGGACCTGACGCCCGTCGTACTTGGGCAGGTTGAGGTCGAGCAGGATGAGATCGGGACGCGGCGCCGCCGTGTACTCGCCGCGCTGGTACAGGAAGTCGAGCGCTTCCTCGCCGTCCCGGACCACGTGCAGCGTGTTGCGGATCTTGTTGTCCTCGAACGCCTCCCGCGTCATCAGCTCGTCGCCCGGGTCGTCCTCCACGAGAAGCACGTTGATCGGCGCGGCATCAGGGCTGGTCATGTCAGGGCCTCTTCCTCGGTGCGGGATGGGGTGGCCGCAGCCGTGTCGGTTTCAGTGCCGGTTTCAGTGCCGGTGTCGGTGTCGGTGCCGGTGCCGGTGTCGGACGGCAGCGTGAAGCAGAGGCGCGTGCCCTCGGCCCGGCCGCTGTCGATCCAGATGTGGCCGCCGTGATGCTCGACGATCTTCTTGCACAGGGCGAGGCCGATGCCGGTGCCCCCGTAGGCATCCCGGCCGTGCAGGCGCTGGAAGATCACGAATACCTTCTCCGCGAACTCCTCGGGGATACCGATGCCGTTGTCGGTGACGCTGAAGCTCCAGGTGCCGGAGCCCTCGTCCTCCTCGCACGTGATGCGGATCCGCGGGGTGCGTTCGGGGTGGTGGAACTTGACGGCGTTGCCGACGAGATTCTGCCAGAGCATCGTCAGGAGCGTCGGGTCGCCGATGATCTCAGGGAGCTTCTCGGGGCGTTCGACGATCGCGCCGGTGTCCTGGACGGAGGTGTCCAGGTTGGCCAGCGCCTTGGACAGCGCCTGGTCGAGGTCGACGGGCACCCGGGCGTCGTTGAGGCGCCCGACACGGGAGAAGGTGAGCAGGTCGTTGATGAGGATCTGCATGCGCTTGGCGCCGTCGACCGCGAAGTCGATGTACTGCTTGCCGCGGTCGTCGAGTGTGTCTCCGTACCGCTTCTCCAGAAGCTGGCAGAAGGAGGCGACCTTGCGCAGGGGCTCCTGGAGATCGTGGGAGGCGACATAGGCGAACTGCTCCAGTTCGGCGTTGGAGCGGCGCAGCTCCACGGCCTGGGCGTCGAGTTCGGCCGCCTGCTGGGTCAGTATGTCCCGCTGGCGGCGCGAGGCCCCGAGTTCCTCCACGATCTGCTGCCGCATGCCCTCGACGTCCGCCGCCACCGCCCTGAGGTCCGAGGGGCCGTCGATCGTGATGACGTGGTCGAAGTCTCCGCGTGCCACTTGCCGGGAGGAAGCACGCAGCGCTTCCAGGGGCCGGGCCACCAGCGCACGCACCAGGAACGCCAGGACGACGCCGGCCAGCAGGAAGACCGCCACCATGGAGCCGAGGACCACGGTGCGCACCGTGCGGGTGCTGTCCAGCTCGGCCCTGCCGTCGTCGACGGCCTCGGCCAGGTCGGCGTTCTGCGCGGCCCACACGGTGCGGATCCGGTCGAAGACCTTCTTGCCGCGCTGCACATTCGTTTCGGCGACGGCCTTCGGCTCACCGGGCGTGACCTTCTCCACCAGCGGTTCGGCGTACGCGCGGCGCCAGTCCGCCGCCTCCCGCTGCACCGCCTCGAGGTCCGCGAGCAGCCGGGGCCGGTCCCCTATGAGGTCGCGCAGCCGGGCGGCGGCGCGGGCCTCGTCCCGCTTGCCCTGGACATAGGGCTCCAGGAACTGGTGGTCGGCGGTGATGGCGTAGCCCCGGACGCCGGTCTCCTGGTTCACCAGAGCGGCCTGCAGGCGGTAGGTCTGCGTGCGGGCCGGCTGCAGGCGGTCGGCCAGCTGGTCGGTCACGTCAGCGGTCTGCCCCAGCAGCCGGGCGCCGACCACGGTGCCCGCCACCACCAGGAGCACCATCAGGACCAGTACCAGCTGGAACCAGCCCTGGACCGTCAGCCGACGGCCGATCCATGCTCTGCTCGTCGTCTCAACCACGGCGTTGTTCTCCGATGCTGCTCTTTCCGATGCTGCTCTTGTAGCGGCCTTCGGCCACGGCTCTGGTCGGCCCTTCTCCGTCGCCGTGCCAGTGCAGGTGCACGACGGCCACGTCGTCGGCCAGACCGCCCTGCTCCTCGGCGAGGCCCTCGGCCCGCTGGATCAGCGTGTCGACGAAGGCCGCCGGTGCCAGGCGACCCAGCTCGCGCGCGAGGGCGAGGAGACCCGCTTCGCCGAGCCGCTCACGGCCCTTGCCGATGTGCCCTTCGAAGAGGCCGTCGGTGAACAGCACCAGCGCCGACCCCGCGGGCAGCGGCAGTTCCTCGACCGGCCAGAGCGGAACACCTGGGGCGACGCCCAGGGCAGGCCCGCCGGCCGCCTCCATCCACTCGACGCCGCCCTCCGCGGTGCGCAGCAGCATCCCGGGGTGGCCTGCGCGTATCAGCCGCACGTGCTGTGCCCCCGCCGGGACGGAGAGGCTCGTCAGGGTGGCGAAGACGTACGGCTTCACGCGCTCCGCCAGCATGATCTCCTCGAGCCGGCCCACCTGTTCGGCGCCGGTGACACCGCTGAGCACCAGCGTGCGCCAAGCGATGCGCAGTGCCACGCCGAGCGCCGCCTCATCGGGTCCATGACCGGAGACATCCCCTATGAGGGCGTGCACGGTGCCGTCCGCGCTCTGGACGATGTCGTAGAAGTCGCCGCCCAGCAGGGCCTGGGCGCGGCCGGGCCGGTAGCGGGCCACGACGTTCACGCCCGCGCTGTTGAGGAGCGGCCTCGGCAGCAGCCCCCGTTCGAGCCGGGCGTTCTCCTGGGCCTGCATCTGGCTGGCCTGCAGGGCGACGGCCGCCTGCTCGCCCTGCTTGCGCTGGATCGCGTAGCGCACGGCCCGGCCGAACAGCTCCGGTTCCACGCGGCCCTTGACGAGGTAGTCCTGGGCCCCCGCCGCCACGGCGGCGGAGCCGGTCTCCTCCTCGGCGAGGCCCGTGAGTACCACGACCGCGACCTGCTCGGCGTGGGAACGGATCATGGACACCGCTTCAAGGCCCTGGGCGTCCGGCAGGTGCAGGTCGAGCAGCACGCAGTCCGGCACCTCCAGGGCCAGCGCCGCTCGCGCCTCGGCCATGGAACGCACCCATTGCAGACGCATCTTCAGCGCACTGTCGGCGACGAGTTCCTCGACCAGGAGGGCGTCGCCGGGGTCGTCCTCGACCAGCAGTACCAGCGGCGGCGGCAGCTGCCGGGCCGTCGCGGCGTCACTCTCAATGGCTGAACGCATGCCGGAAGTCCATGGCTGTGACGCCACCGCTCTTCTCCCGCCTTCCCCACCCGGTAAGTCCGCCTGGCCATGCGGCCGTTGCCGACCGTCGACTTCCGCGGCGGTTCCGCCACCGTGGTCGTCGTACGGTCTCCGGATCTTCGCACAACGCACACACCACTCGGTAGCCGACCGTAGAGGTCGGCGGGCTGCTGCCGGGCGGCGGGTGCGGTCGGGGTGCGGGCAAGGCGTGGGCGGGAACGCCCGCGAGGGGCGCGTACCGGAAAGGTTTACGAGTAGGGCCGTGCCGTCAGTTCGTGACCCGGGCAGTCGTCACTGGCCCACCCGGCCGTCGATGCACTCGCGCAACAGGTCGGCCTGCCCGCAGTGCCGGGCGTACTCCTCGATCCTGTGCACCATCAGTTCCCGGACTGCGAAGCCCTCCTTGCCCAGGCGTTCGCCCAGATCCGGATGTCCGGCCAGTTCGTCGTCCAGCGCCGCCTGCTCGCGTGCCAGGTCGGCGTATGCGGCATCGACCAGGGCCGGGTCGCCGACCGCCCCGTTGAAGTCCGCGTCGCGCTCGCCGTACAGCTTCGGCAGCGGCTCGCCGTTCCTGATCCAGTTGCGCCAGTCCCGTTCCACCTCGGCGAGGTGGCGCACGAGGCCGAGCAGGGACATCGTCGACGGCGGAACCGACCGCCGGGCCAGTTGCTCCGCGTCCAGGCCCTCGCACTTCATCTTCAGGGTCAGGCGGTAG
The DNA here is from genome assembly GCF_040636975.1 of Streptomyces sp. NPDC032198. Lineage (NCBI taxonomy): Bacteria > Bacillati > Actinomycetota > Actinomycetes > Kitasatosporales > Streptomycetaceae > Streptomyces > Streptomyces sp. NPDC032198. The sequence continues at coordinate 66,296 of NZ_JBEZVL010000004.1, forward strand.
CTCGTCAGGAAGTCCTGCAGCGTCGCCAACTCGCCGTCCGGGCTGACTCCGTCGCTGTTGCGGGGGTCGTCGTCCGGGTCCGCCCACATGTCGGGGTAGGTGGTCGCCTGACTCCATCGTTCGGGTTGGTCGCTCATGCGGGACATGGTCGCGGGTGAGGACCCGGCGCGCCACCGACTTTCGCGGCCGGGCGTTCCTACTTGCTGTGCTGGATCTGGATCAGGTTGCCGCAGGTGTCGTCGAACACCGCGGTGGTGACGGGGCCCATCTCCAGCGGCTCCTGGGTGAACTTCACTCCGAGCGCGCGCAGCCGCTCGAACTCCGCTGCCACGTCGTCCACGGCGAAGGAGGTCACCGGGATGCCGTCCTCGACCAGCGCCGTCTTGTACGGCTGGACCGCGGGGTGACCGGAGGGCTCAAGCAGCAGTTCAGTTCCCTCCCGATCCTCCGGCGAGACCACGGTCAGCCACCGGTCGTCCCCGATGGGGACGTCGTGCTTCTTCACGAAGCCGAGCACGTCGGTGTAGAAACGCGCCGCCTTCTCCTGGTCATCGACGAAAACGCTGGTCAGGTGGATTCTCATGAGGTGCGCTCCGGTGCTTCGGGCCTGAGCCATCGGGTCACGATGACCTCAAGCGGTTCGGTGTTCAGGTCGTGGAACTTGTAGCGGCCCTCGCGTCGCGAACGGACCAGTCCGGCGGTTTCCAGCACGGCCAGGTGCTGGAAGACCGCCTGCCGGGACAGCCCCAGGCCGGAGGGTCCCGGTCAGCGCCAGTCAGGGGCGCCGGGGGCGGGGGTCAGGAGGGTTTCGATCTTTGTCTGGATCTCCCGCATGACGGACACGACGCGGCTCTGGTGTGCGTCGGTGAGGCGGGCCACCGGCACCGAGCAGCTGATGGCGTCGACGGCCGGGGTGTCGTATCGCAGGGCGAAGCCGAAGCCCGCGATGCCGGTCACCGTTTCCTCGCGGTCGATGGCGTAGCCGCGTTCACGTACCAGTGCGAGGTCGGTGAGCAGGGCAGCCCGGTCGGTGTGTGTGCTCTGCGTGAAGGCGGGCAACGGGCCTTCGGGTAGCGGGAGTTCACTGTCCTGGCGTTCGGCCAGCAGCGCCTTCCCCAGGGCTCCGGCGTGCGCGGGGACGCGGCGGCCGACCCGGCTGATGGTGCGCAGGTACTCGTGCGACTCCCGGGTCGCGAGGTACACGACGTGCGGACCGTCGAGCCGTGCCAGGTGGATCGTCTCGCCCAGGGCGTCCGAGGCCTCGTCCAGATACGGGCGGATGGCGCGCACCCGCTCGTCGCCGTCCAGGTAGCTCGTGCCCGTGAGCAGGGTGCGGATCCCGATGCCGTAGAGGGATCCGGTGGTGTCCGTGCGTACCCAGCCGCAGTCGGTCAGGGTCCGAAGGAGCTGGTACATGCTGCTGCGCGGTACGCCCAACTCCTCGGCGAGCTCGTCCAGGCGGGCCGGCCGGTCGGCGCGCTCGGCGAGCAGTTCGAGCAGCGCGACGGTGCGCAGCGCCGACTTCACCCCGCGAACACCCGCGCCCGCCCCGCGGTCCGTTCCGCTCTCCGACATGCGCCCATCGTAGATCCGCGGCGTCCGGGCCATTGACCCCCTTCGTTCATGACTCTAGCCTCCATTCTCATACGTGGACGCCATCTGCATATAGAGATGAGATTCATGAACAAGCTCAGCACGAGTACGACGCCCCAGGACGTTGCCCAGCGGCTGCGGGAGGGCATGGCACGCGGCGTGCTGTCGTTCCCCCTCACGAGCATGAGGAGTGACGGAAGCCTCGATGCGGACGCCTACCGGGCCTATCTGACGGCCCAGTTGGCGACGGAGCCGGGGGCGGTGTTCCCCGCCTGCGGAACCGGCGAGTTCTTCTCGCTCGACGAGGAGGAGTACCGCGAGGTCGTCAGGGTCACGGTCGAGGTCGCCGACGGCCGGCTGCCCGTGGTGGCGGGCACCGGATACGGGTGGGCCCAGTCGCTGCGGTTCGCCCGGATCGCGCAGGAGGAGGGCGCGGACGCCCTGCTGGTGATGCCCCATTACCTGGTCGAGGCCTCGCAGGACGGTCTGGTGGAACAGCTGCGCCGCATCTCCGCCGGCACCGCGCTGCCCCTCATCGCCTATCAGCGCGGTCAGGTCACCTTCACCGCGGATTCCCTGCGGCGGATCGCCGACATCCCCTCCGTGATCGGCCTCAAGGACGGGCACAGCGACCTCGACCGGCTGCAGCGCCTGACCCTCGCCGCCCCCGACGGCTTCCTCTTCTTCAACGGCGCCGCCACCGCGGAGATCCAGGCCCGCGCCTACGCCACCGTCGGCGTCCCCGCCTACTCGTCCGCGGTCCACGCCTTCGCCCCCGAGATCGCGGGCGCCTTCCTCACCGCGCTGCGGGAGCAGGACGACGCGGCGGTCGACCGGCTCCTGAGGGAGTTCTACGTCCCGCTGGTCGAGCTGCGCGACCGCGCACCGGGATACGCCGTCTCGCTCGTCAAGGCCGCCGCCCGGCTGCGCGGCCTGCCGGTCGGCCCGGTGCGCGCTCCCCTCACCGACCCCCGCCCCGGCGACGTCGCCGACCTGGAGAAGGTGCTCAACGCCGGACTGGATCTCGTCTCGGCGCCGCGACACAGGGCCTGAACCGTCTCCCGAACGCTCTGAGCCACTTGCTCCACAGTTCAAAGGGGAACTGAAATGCCGCTCGTCGTAGTCGGGGTCAGCGTCGTGATCCTGCTGTTCCTCATGACCCGCCTGAAACTGAACGGCTTCGCCGCCCTCCTCGTGGTGGCCGTCGGAGTCGCGCTGGTGCAGGGGATTCCGGTGGCCACGATCCCGGACGTCCTCTCGGAGGGCATCGGCGGCCAGATCGGCGACACGATGCTCGTCATCGGGCTCGGCGCCATGGTCGGCCGCGTCATGGGGGACTCCGGTGCCGCCCAGCGCATCGCCAACAAGATGCTGGACGCGTTCGGACCGCGCTGGGTCCAAGTGGCCATGGTCGTCACGTCCATGCTCATCGGCGTCACCATGTTCTACGAAGTCGCCTTCATCATCATCGTGCCCATCGCGTTCACCCTCGTACGCGTCACCGGCGCGAAGCTGCTGTGGATCGGGCTTCCGATGTCCATCACGCTCTCCACGATGCACAGCTTCCTGCCGCCGCATCCCGGCCCCACCGCCGTGGCCGCGACGTTCCACGCCTCCGTCGGTCTGACGCTGGTCTACGGCCTGTTCATCGCGATACCCGCCGGCGCGCTGATCGCCCTGGTGTGGCCGAGGCTTCCGTTCATCAGGGCGATGAATCCCTCCATCCCCAAGGGCCTGGTCAGCGAGCGCGAGTTCACCGACGCGGAGATGCCGGGCCTGGGCTGGTCGCTGACCGTGGCCCTCTTCCCCGTCGTACTGATCGCCGGTGCATCGGTCACCGAGATGGCCACGTCGGGCGAGAGCCCGTTCCTGCACTTCGTCGCCTTCATCGGCTCGGCACCGATCGCCCTGCTGCTGACCCTCTTCCTGGCGGTCTGGGCGTTCGGGCCGCGCATCGGCCGCAGCCTGTCCGACGTCAGCGCGTCCTGTACGTCGGCTGCCCAGGCCATGGCGATGATCCTGCTGGTGATCGGTGCGGGCGGCGCCTTCAAGAACGTCCTCGTCGAAGGGGGCATCTCCGACCACATCAAGGACACCACCGACAGCTGGGCCATCTCACCGCTCATCCTCGCGTGGCTCATCGCGGTGATCCTGCGCATCGCCCTGGGCTCCGCCACGGTCGCCGTCGTCACCGCCTCCGGCGTCGTACTGCCGCTCCTGGCGGGCAGCGGCGTGCACCCCGAGATCCTCGTGCTCGCCGTCTCCTGCGGATCGATCGCCTTCTCCCACGTCAACGACCCCGGGTTCTGGCTGTTCAAGGAGTACTTCAACCTCTCGGTCATCGAGGCCATCAAGGTCCGCACCACCTATACGACGGTGCTCGCGATCCTCGGCCTCGGCGGCGTCCTCGCGGTGGAGTGGGCCCTGGACGTCCTCAGCCTCTGACGTCCCTTCGGCGTCTCTTCAACTCGCATGTCCCTAACCCAAGGAATCTCTGATCATGAACAGGCAGCCGACCGTCACCGCGTTCAGCGTCTACCCGGTCGCCGGCCGGGACTGCATGGAGCTCAACCTCTCCGGCGCCCACGGCCCCTACTTCACCCGCAACATCGTGGTCCTGAAGGACTCCGAGGGCCGCACCGGCCTGGGCGAGGTGCCGGGCGGCGAGAAGATCACCCGGACCCTGCGCGACGCCGAGTCCCTCGTCGTCGGCGCCCGCGTCGGTGACTACAAGCGCGTCCTGCGGGAGATCGGCGACCGTTTCGCCGACCGTGACGCGGGCGGGCGGGGCGCCCAGACCTTCGACCTGCGCACCGCCGTCCACGCCGTGACCGCCGTCGAGTCCGCGCTGCTCGACCTCCTCGGCCAGCACCTGGAGGTGCCCGTCGCGGCGCTGCTCGGCGACGGACAGCAGCGCGACTCCGTCCGCGTCCTCGGCTACCTCTTCTACGTCGGCGATCCCGACCGCACCGATCTGGACTACGTCCGCGAACCGGGATCCCCCGTCGAATGGCACCGCGTCCGGCACGAAGAGGCCCTCTCCCCCGAGGCGATCGTCCGGCAGGCCGAAGCCGCCTACGACCGCTACGGGTTCCGGGACTTCAAGCTCAAGGGCGGCGTCCTGGAGGGTGCCGACGAGGTCGCGGCCGTCCGCGCCCTGAAGGCCCGTTTCCCCCAGGCCCGCATCACCCTCGACCCCAACGGTGCCTGGTCCCTGCGCGAGGCGATCGACCTGTGCGCCCCCCTGACCGACACGCTCGCCTACGCCGAGGACCCCTGCGGCGCCGAGGGCGGCTACTCGGGCCGCGAGGTCCTTGCCGAGTTCCGCCGCGCCACGGGTCTCGCGACCGCCACCAACATGGTCACCACCGACTGGCGGCAGCTCACTCACGCCCTGGCCCTGCAGTCCGTCTCCATCCCCCTGGCGGACCCGCACTTCTGGACCATGCAGGGCTCCGTACGCGTGGCGCAGCTCTGCAACGCGATGGGACTCACCTGGGGCTGTCACTCCAACAACCACTTCGACATCTCCCTGGCCATGGTCACCCACTGCGGGGCCGCGGCCCCCGGTGACTACAACGCCCTGGACACCCACTGGATCTGGCAGGAGGGCCTGGAGCGCCTCACCACCGCCCCGCCCCGCATCGTCGACGGGGAGATCGCCGTACCCGACGCCCCGGGCCTGGGCGTCGAGCTCGACATGGACCGTCTCCTGGCGGCCCACGACCTCTACCGGCAGAAGGCCCTGGGCGCACGCGACGACGCCACCGGCATGCGCTACCTCATACCCGACTGGCAGTTCGACAACAAGCGTCCCTGCCTGGTGCGGTGACGGCCGCGGTGCGCATCCTTCACTTCCCGGACCGGGACGCTCCGCGGGATCGTGTCTGTGCGATGAGTACCTCGACGCCGTCCAGGAACCGCTCGAGACCGAACTCGAAGAGCGTACTCAGCTCCAGATCGAGCTGGGCGGAGCCCTGGGCATGGCGATCCTGGGCTCCGTCGGCGCGGCGGTGTACGGCCGCGACATGAGAGAGGCTCCCGGCCGGGGTTCCGCAGGCCGACGCGGTACGCGAAACCCTGGGCGGGGCGACGACCGTGGCCGCGCACCTCCCCGCCGCGACAGCGGACACCGTGCTGACGGCCGCGCGTGACGCCTTCACCCACGGGATGGGCTACGCCGCGATCGGCGCGGCCACGGTCATGGCCACGGCGGGCCTCTTCTCCCTCGCCCTCCTGCGCGGGGCGGGCAGCACCAGCCCCTCGCCCGCCCCACACGCCTCCTTGGACCTGACGGAGGCGGAAACACCCCCGGCCGACCCGTCCGGATCCGCCGTCACCACCGGGGTGTGAGCCCCGCAGTAGCTGCATCAGAGCTGGTCAGAACGGTGATCATCAGACCTGGTCGCAGCCCGCACGACCGGGCTTCGTAAGATCGTGGGTGAGTACGCGGACGCCCAGACCCCGGGCCGCCGATGCTGCCCGCGCCCCTGCCGACCGCACGGGCGACCGTGGCAACTCCTGCCCTCTGTCACCCCGCCGTCCGGGTCTCCCGGCGGCTGAAGTCCGGAACGTCCTTCTCTTGAGCACCGACGAAATCATCGAGGCGCCACCCGCGCCCGCCCACCCACGTCCGCTTCGCCCCGTCCGCACCCGCGTCCTGCCCCGCCTCGTGGGCCGCGCCCCCGCTCCGCCGCCGACGGGCACCGCCCTGCACAACATCAGCGCCGTCACCGCCGTACTGCTGGCCCTGGTCGCGGTCGGTTCCGTCGTGCACGAGCCGGTCCTGATACCCCCGCTGGCGGCATCCGCGGCGATCGTGCACAGCGTCCCGCGGCTGCCGCTGGCCCAGCCGCGCAGCGTGATCGCGGGCCATCTGCTGTGCGCCGGGGTCGGTTACGCGGTCCTCGGCGCGCTGGGCGGCGCCCCGTGGGCCGCGGCGCTGGCGGCGGGCATCGGCCTGGCCGTGATGACCGTGGCGCGCACCCCGCACTCGCCGGCCTGCGCCACCGCCGTCGTGATCGTCCTGCACCATCCTCGGCCCATGACCTTCGTGCCCCTGCTCGCCGGGGCGGTCGTCGTGGTCGTCCTCGCGGGGTGGGCCGTTTCGTGTGCCCGTCCCAGTGCGCCGCGCTATCCCGCGTACTGGTGGTGATCTTGATCGGTTGTGCGAAGGCACGAGGGCGTGGTGATGTTCTTGGCGTGACCGCGCGGCATGGGCACGGATGAATCCGGGCACCTGCGCTGTCGTGCGCGGACCGCACACGCAGAGAGACGAGAAGGGATCCCCGATGGCAGCGGCCAAGACAGTGACGTTCCCCTCCGGTGTGAGCGTGCCCGCCCTGGGCCAGGGCACCTGGCACATGGGCGACGACCGTTCGCGCCGCGCCGAGGAGCTGGCCTCGCTCCGCAGGGGCCTGGACCTGGGCATGACGCTGATCGACACGGCCGAGATGTACGGCAGCGGCGCCGCGGAGGAACTGGTCGGCGAGGCGATCCGCGGGCGGCGTGACGAGGTGTTCCTGGTGAGCAAGGTGCTGCCGTCGAACGCCGACGCCCGCGGCACCGTCGACGCCTGCCACGCGAGCCTGCGCCGCCTGGGCACCGACCGGATCGACCTGTACCTGCTGCACTGGCGGGGCGGTGTGCCGCTCTCGGAGACCGTCGAGGCCCTCGAAGGGCTGGTGAGCCGCGGCAGCATCGGCGCCTGGGGCGTGAGCAACCTCGACGTCGACGACCTGGAGGACCTGCCCGATGGCGCCCTCCCGCAGACGAACCAGGTCCTGTACAACCTCACCCGCCGCGGCCCCGAGTACGACCTGTTCCCGTGGTCCCGCGCACGCTCGGTGCCGCTGATGGCCTACTCGCCGCTGGAGCAGGGGCGCCTCCTCGGCCGGCAGGCCCTGGAGTCCGTGGCGTCGGCGCACGGGAGCACGCCGCTGCAGGTGGCGCTCGCCTGGGTGCTGCGGCACGACGACGTCATCGCCATCCCCAAGGCCTCCACGACGGCGCACGTGGAGGAGAACCACGCCGCCCTCGACATCACCCTGACGGACGAGGACCTCGAGGCCCTGGACGCCGCGTTCCCTGCGCCGGCCCGCAAGCAGCCGCTGGAGATCCTCTGAGGGGCACGGGGAGCGGCACGGGGAGCCCCCGTCCGTGCCGCTCAAAACCGGCCGCGGCCATCGGCCCCGATCCGGAAACCTCCGCCAGTGGACGTGTGCGCTCCGGATGTCCGGGCACTCGCTAGATCCGTCCGGTCCTGCGCATGCCTACCCGGGAGTGTCGCTCTAGGGTGAATGCCGGGGCCCGCTACGCCCCGGGGCTGCCGGCCTCGGGCCCTACTGGAGGCCGTACATGCCCCTCGCCGCAAGCGGAACCACGTCGCTGATGCTGATCGTCGGCGTGGTGATCGTCGTCGGACTGCTCGCTCTCTTCTGGTTCGGACGGCGACAGGTCACCCGACGCCCCAACCCACCGCAGGAGCCCCAGCCGCGCGCGGATTCCTGGGAGGAGCCCCACGGCGGCCCTCCGCAGTCGCGCTAGGCGTCCCGAGGAGGAACGGCATGCCCATCGCCACGGTCAACCCCGCCACCGGTGAGACGCTCGAAACCTTCGAGCCGCTTGAGGACGCGGAGGTCAAGCGCCGTGTGGCGGCGGCCCACACCGCGTTCGGCGAGTACCGCACCAGCACCTTCACCGAGCGTGCCCGGTTCATGAACCGGGCGGCCGACCTGCTGGAAGAGGACAACGCGTTCATCGCCCGGACCATGACCACCGAGATGGGCAAGCCCATCAAGGCGGCCAGGGCCGAAGCGGCCAAGTGCGTCAAGGCCATGCGCTGGTACGCCGAGCGGGCCGAGGAGCTGCTCGCCGACGAGCACCCCGCGCAGGCCGACGTGGAGGACTCCGGCGCGAGCCGGGCCATCGTCCGCTACCGCCCGCTCGGCGTGGTGCTCGCCGTGATGCCGTGGAACTTCCCGCTGTGGCAGGTCGTACGGTTCGCGGCGCCCGCCCTCATGGCGGGCAATGTCGGCCTGCTCAAGCACGCGTCGAACGTGCCGCAGACCGCGCTGTACCTGGAGGACCTCTTCCGCCGCGCCGGGTTCCCCAAGGGCTGCTTCCAGACACTGCTGATCGGCTCGGGCGCCGTGGAGAGCATCCTGCGCGACGAGCGGGTGGCCGCGGCGACCCTCACCGGCAGCGAACCGGCAGGCCGTTCGGTGGCGTCCACCGCCGCCGACGAGATCAAGAAGACCGTCCTGGAACTGGGCGGCAGCGACCCCTACCTCGTGCTGCCGAGCGCCGACGTCGAGCGCGCCGCCGCGACCGCGGTGACCGCCCGGGTGCAGAACAGCGGGCAGTCCTGCATCGCCGCCAAGCGCTTCATCGTGCACACCGACGTCTATGACAACTTTCGCGACCGATTCGTCGCGGGCATGCGGGAGTTGACCGTCGGTGACCCGGCGAGCGAGGACACCGACGTCGGCCCGCTCTCCACCGAACAGGGCCGCAGTGACCTGGAGGAACTCGTCGACGACGCGCTCGCCCGCGGCGCCACCGCGCTGTGCGGCGGACAGCGGCCCAAGGAGCAGGAGCGGGGCTGGTACTACTCCCCCACGGTCCTCGCCGACGTGACCGAGCAGATGCGCATCCACCGGGAGGAGGCGTTCGGCCCGGTGGCCACGCTCTACCGCGTGGCGGACCTGGACGAAGCCGTGACGCTGGCCAACGACTCGCCGTTCGGGCTCAGTTCCAATGTGTGGACCCGCGACGACGCGGACATCGAACGCTGCGTGCGGGACCTCCAGGCGGGCGGCGTCTTCTTCAACGGCATGACCGCCTCCCACCCCGGCCTGCCCTTCGGCGGCATCAAGCGCTCCGGTTATGGACGGGAGTTGGCGGGCCACGGCATCCGCGAGTTCTGCAACGCCACGACGGTGTGGTTCGGCCCGTCGGAAGCGAAGGGCTGAGTACGCCGGCTAGGGACGGTGCCGGCCGGCGCTGATGCCGGCCAGGATGAGGTCGATGCCGCCGAGGAACTCCGTCCGGTCGTCGTGATCGCGTAGCCGGTCGGCGACGCTGCGGAGGAACACGTACTCGCCGGCGTCGAGTTCGGCCCACGCGGTCGCGGCGGCGTCGAGGAACTCGGTGCGGCCCGTGTCCGGCCGACGCGCCTGGTGGGCGCGGGCGTCGGCCGCGTTCTGTCCGCCCACGCCGAGGATGTAGTTCAGGAGCGCGCACGCGGCCGTGAAGGTGCAGCGCGGCGCCCTGCGCCGGCTGCTGCTCGACTCACTTCCGGCCGGCACCGTCCGGTGGGCCCACAAGGTCAGCGGCGTCCGCACCCTCGGCGACAGCCGCCACGAAGTGGCCTTCGCCGACGGCACCACTGCCGTCACGAGCCTGCTGATCGGCGCGGACGGCGCCTGGTCGCGAGTCCGGCCGCTGCTCTCCGACGCCAAGCCCGAGTACATCGGCAGATCGTTCGTCGAGACCTATCTGTTCGACGGGGACGCCCGGCACCCGGCCGGCGCGAAAGCAGTCGGCGGCGGGTCGCTGTTCGCGCTCGCACCGGGCAAGGGGATCCAGGCCCACCGGGAGAGCGGCGGGACCCTGCACACCTATGTGGCGCTCACCAAGCCGCAGGACTGGTTCGCCGCCATCGACTTCACCGATGCCGCGGCGGCCACCGCGCGGATCGCGCAGGAATTCGAGGGCTGGGCGCCGGAGCTCACCGCGCTGATCACCGACGGCGAGACCGCACCGGTGCTGCGCACCCTCAACGCCCTGCCCACCGGGCACCGGTGGGACCGCGTGCCCGGTGTGACCCTGCTCGGCGACGCCGCCCACGTCGCGGCCCCGAACGGCGAGGGCGCCAACCTCGCCATGTACGACGGCGCCGACCTCGGCAAGGCCATCGCCACGCACCCGGACGGCATCGAGGCCGCACTGACCGCGTACGAACAGGCCATGTTCCCCCGCAGCGCCGCGGCCGCCGCCGACGGCGCCGAGCTCCATGAGCTCCTCTTCGGCGAGGACGCGCCCCATGGCCTGATCACCATGTTCACCGGAGGCGAGTAGCCCCCGGCACACGGCCTCAGTGGCCCGGCAGCGGCGGCTCGCCGTGTTCTGCGCCGGTCAGGCGCAGCTGGAGCTGTACTTCCTGGTCCCCGGACGCGGTGCCGTTGGCCGAGACGACGAAAGCCGATTCGAGCGTGGCACGCAGGCGGTCCACCGCCACCGGACTGCCCTGCAGGTCGGCGGTGACCGGCCCCGCCAGCAGCACCCCCCGGACCGGCCCCGTGCTCTCGGCGGCGATGAAGGCTCCGGTCCAGACGGCGGGACGGGGCTGCTCCGTCCGGTGGGGCGCCTCCTCCCCGCGGTCGGAGGGGAAGTGGGCCCGCAGCACCCCGAAGACGGCGTCCGCGTCGGCCGCGGAACACTCGCCGAGGACCACTTGCACCAGGTCCGGGGAGTCGGACTGTGCGGTGGGGGCGGTCGGGTCGGGTGTGTCGTTCACGCTGTGCTCCAGTGGGTTCGCGGGGCCTGATGTGTGATCACGGGTACCCGATGTGGGGGCAGGTATCTCAGAGGGCGGCCGGCAACAGCACCTCAAGGTCGCAGCGGCTCTCAGAGCTCGCGCAGCGCGGGCAGCAGCTTCTTCTCCGCCCAGTCGATGAAGGGGCGCTGCTGGTCACCGCCCACCTGGACGAGGGCGACCTCTGTGAAGCCCGCGTCGACGTAGGGGCGTACGGCGTCCACGAAGGCGTCGACGTCGTCGCCGCACGGGATCTGGTCCGCGATGTCCTGGCGGGTGACGTACTGGGTGGCGCCCGCGAAGCCGGAAGGACCGGGAAGTTCGGAGTTGACGGGCCAGCCGCCGACCGACCAGCGGAACTGGTCGTGCGCGCGGGCGACGGCCGCGTCCTTGTCGGTGTCGAAGCAGACGGGCAGCTGGCCGACGCGCGGCTTGCCGGTACCGCCGTGCCGGTCGAAGGATTCGATCAGGTCGGCCTTGGGCTCGGTCGCGATGACCAGGTCGGCGAGGCGCCCGGCCAGCGCGCAGGACCGCCCTCCGGAGACCGCCACTCCAATGGGCGGCAGCTCGTCGGGCACATCCCACAGGCGGGCGTTCGCCACGTCGAAGTGGGTGCCCTGGTGGTTGACGTTGTCGCCGGTGAACAGCGCGCGGATGATCTCCACCGCCTCCTCGAGCATGTCGAGGCGGACCTGCGGTGAGGGCCAGCCCTCGCCGGTCACATGCTCGTTCAGGTTCTCGCCCGAGCCGAGGCCGAGCCGGAAGCGGCCCTCGGAGAGAAGCTGCATCGTCGCGGCCTTCTGCGCCACCACGGCGGGGTGGTAGCGGACGGTCGGGCAGGTCACGTACGTCATGAGCGGGATCCGTGAGGTGGCCTGCGCCGCCGCGCCCAGGACGCTCCACGCGTAGGGCGCGTGGCCCTGCGAGTCGAGCCAGGGGAAGTAGTGGTCAGAGGTGACGGAGAAGTCGAACCCCGCCTGCTCCGCCGCGACCAGGTCGTCGACGAGGGCTCGGGGGCCCGCCTGCTCGGTCATCATCGTGTAGCCGATTTGCACCATATTTGTACGCTTTGCCGAACGGCTCCCGCTGAAACATCACCGTCAGCGGACACGTGAGTCTGCTGCCCACGCCACGCGGGGCCACTCGGGTCACCTCCGGCCGTCTTCCGGCGGCACACCGGTCCAGCGGCCCTACTTCCAGTTGTACGCGTAGGCGGCGACCCAGGTGATCTCCAGCTGCGCGCTGCTGCCGGGCGCCGCCCCCGGGCCCTCCAGCGCGCTCTCGTTCTGCAGGACCCAGGACAGTGGCTGGTCCGGCACGCCCCGGGTGTCCTGTCCTGTCTCCTGTCCGTCCACGAAGAAGCGCACCCGCCCCGGGGTCCACTCCGTCGACACCGTGTGCCACTCGGTCCACTCGTCGGCGCCGCGGAACGAGCCCTGTTCGCCGCCGCCGCAGGGATGGTGGAAGGCGGTCAGGGATCCGGCCCAGTTGCCCTCGGGGTGGTCCATCTCGCAGCCCCCGCCGTAGTGCAGCCAGGCCGACTTGTATCCGGGGGCCGGCTTGGTCACCTTGATGCGGGCGCTGTACTTGCCGTACTTCATCTGCATGACGGCGCGTGGTACGACCGCGGCGGCGTGGACCGGGCCTCCGTCGGACGGCCGCCACATCCGTATGCGCATCCGGCCGTCGCCGTCCTGCGCAGGGCCCACGCTCACGGTGTCCTCGGGGTGGTAGACGCCGACGACGTCACGGCCCCGGTCGTTGGACGTGTCGCGCCAACCGGTGGGGTAGGCCCACCAGTTGTCGCGGTAGGAGCCCTTGAGACCATCGCAGTACGCGGCCGAGGTGTCGGCGTGATGGTCGCAGTCGCTGAACGCGCCCAGAGGCACCCGGTCGCCGTTGAAGTCCTCGGCGACGACCTGCCAGAACGGCCCGCAGTCGCCGCGCGGCAGCTCGGTGCCGGCGCTGCCGCAGGCGTCGGCCGGCTGCGGCGCTCCCCCCGCGCTCGGGATGGACAGCAGGGCGGCGAGCAGTGTGGTGCCGAGCGCCGCGAACACGACCGGCCTGCGTCGTTTCGCCGCCGCGTGTGTTCCCATCGCGATGCCCTTCCTCCCGGCCGCGCGAGGCCCGCCGTACCCCTCTCGCGAAGGGGGTCATCCTCGCGGAGGCCCCGAGGTCCCGCCATCCCCTCGGCGCGACGTACCGCCAGCGGTCCGGACGGCCCTCTCCCGCATCGGCCCAGCGGTCGCTGCCCGGCCGTAGACAGTTCACCAGTAGACGGCCGACTCCCGGTACCAAGGAGTGTCCCCCGCCACCGTGGGCACCCGGAGGAGCAACCGAATCCCGGGAGGATCCATGCAGGTTCCCGACGGCATGGCCGCGCTCGCGTACAAGGGCGTGGAAAGCACGCCGACATGGCTGATGATCCCGATCCTTCTGCTCATCGTGATCGGGATCCTGCTGGCGTGGCGGGAGAGCCGGAACAAGTAGCTCCGCTCCGCTCGGCCGCGACCGGGGAACGCGCCGAGCGCGTGAACTGGTGTACGCGTCCGGACCGTTGGGACGTAGGTTGTGCGTTGAACAGTCACGCACGCCTCGGTGGAAAGACGGACGCTACCCATGACCGACCACGCCACGACGCCCGGACCTGCGGCGCAGCAGAAGATCGACTCCTCGGTGCCGCACTCGGCCCGCATCTGGAACTACTGGCTGGGCGGGAAGGACAACTACCCCGTCGACGAGGAGGCGGGCGACGCCTACAGCTCCGTCTTCCCCGGCATCGTCACCGTCGCCCGCAGCAGCCGCGCCTTCCTGCGCCGCAACATCACCTATTTGGTCTCCGAGGCGGGCATCGGTCAGTTCCTGGACATCGGGACCGGTCTGCCGACCGTGGACAACACCCACGAGGTGGCCCAGCAGCTCGATCCCTCGACGAGGATCGTGTACGTCGACCACGACCCGATGGTCCTCGCGCACGCCCGCGCCCTGCTCACCTCCACGCCCGAGGGCGCGACCGCGTACGTCGACGCCGATCTGTCCGACCCCGACCGCATCCTGGCGGCCGCGGCCGAGACGCTCGACCTCTCCCGCCCCACCGCGCTGATCCTCAGCAACATCCTGGGCCATGTCGCCGACTACGACCAGGCGCGCGCCATCGTCACCCGCCTGATGGAGGGCCTGCCCTCCGGCAGCTACCTCTCCATCAACGACGGCTCGCGGGGCACCGACGCCGACTACGAACAGGCCCAGGACGCCTACAACGAAACCGGTGCGGTCCCCTACTTCCTCCGACCCGTCGACCAGATCGAGGCGTTCTTCGACGGCCTGGAACTCCTGGACCCCGGCGTCGTCTCGGTCCCCCTCTGGCGCCCGGCCCCCGACGCCCCCGCCCAGGACCCCATCGGCGAACACGGCGGCCTCGCCCGCAAGCCGTGATGGCCTGACGTCGTGACGCCGTGACGGGGCGGTCTCGCGGGCCCGGGGCTCGCGGGGCCGCCCCGCCTGCACGCGCCCGGCATGCCGGAACGTGTGTCCTGGCTCAGGCTGGTTACGCGGTCACACCGCAGACCACGCGTCGACAAGGGAGCAGCACCATGGGGACCGATGTGTTCCGCTCGGAAGTGCCCCTGACGGTGAACGGCACGCCGTGCCGCCCCACCGTCGACAACCGTTCGACGCTGCTGGACGTCCTGCGCGAACAGCTGGGCCTCACCGGCGCCAAGAAGGGCTGTGACCACGGCCAGTGCGGTGCCTGCACCGTCCTCGTCGACGGCCGCCGCGCCAACAGCTGTCTGCTGCTTGCCGTCGCCCACGAAGGGTGCGAGATCACCACCGTCGAAGGGCTGCACGCCGAGGACGGCAGGGGCCCGCACCCCGTACAGCGTGCCTTCCTGGAGCGTGACGCCTTCCAGTGCGGCTACTGCACCCCCGGCCAGATCTGTTCGACCGTCGGCGCCCTGGCGGAGGCCGCGGCGGGCAACGCATCGCACGTGACGGATCCGGGCGCGGACACCGGTGCCCCCGTGGAGCTGACCAGGGACGAGATCCGTGAGCGGCTCAGCGGCAACCTGTGCCGCTGCGGCGCCTATCCGCACATCGTCGAGGCCGTCGAGGACGTGAAGCCGTGAAGCCCTTCCGGTATGTGCGCGCCTACAGCATCGAAGAGGCGGCCGCCGCCCACGCGGGCCGCCCCGGCTCCCGCTATCTGGGCGGCGGCACCAATCTCGTCGACCTGATGAAGCTGGGCGTCGAACGCCCCGGGACGCTGATCGACGTCAGCAGGCTGCCGCTGGACACGGTGGAGGAGCTGCCCGACGGGTCCGTCATGGCCGGCGGGACGGTGCGCAACAGCGATCTCGCCGCCCACCCTCTCGTACGGGACCGCTACCCCGTGCTCTCCCAGGCGCTCCTCGCGGGGGCGTCGGGCCAGCTGCGCAACATGGCCACGACCGGCGGCAACCTCCTCCAGCGCACCCGCTGCCCCTACTTCCAGGACCTGAGCAAACCGTGCAACAAGCGCGAGCCCGGCACCGGCTGCGGCGCACGGGACGGCGTCCACCGCGATCACGCGGTCCTGGGCCACTCACCGCAGTGCATCGCCACGCACCCCTCCGACATGGCCGTCGCGCTCGCCGCGCTCGACGCCCAGGTGGAGCTGCACGGCGTACGGGGCCGGCGCACCCTGCCCGCCGCCGAGTTCCACCGCCTGCCCGGCGGCCGCCCGGACCAGGACACCGAGCTCGCACCCGGCGAGCTGATCACCGGCGTGCTGCTGCCTCCCGGGTCCGCGAGGCTGCCCTCTGCCTACCGCAAGGCCCGCGACCGTGCCTCGTACGCCTTCGCGCTGGCCTCGGTGGCGGTGGTCCTGGACGTCGAGGACGCCGTCGTACGCCACGTGCGGATCGCGTTCGGCGGCCTGGCCCACCGGCCCTGGCGTGCCCGGCAGGCCGAGGAGATGCTGCTGGGCTGCCCGCCCAACGACGAGGCGTTCCTGCGGGCCCTGGACGCCGAGCTCGCCGCGGCCGAGCCGCTGCGGGACAACGCGTTCAAGGTGCGCCTCGCCCGCAACCTCGCGTGTGACGTCCTCGGGCGCCTCGCGGCAGCGCCCCCCGCGTCCTGAACCCAGCCCCCGCCCGACCTCCGCTTCCAGGGAGAACCCCATGCCGGACACCGTCAGCGCCCTCGGGGCGCCCGCCGAGCGCAGGGAGGGCCCCCAGAAGGTGGCGGGGGCCGCCCGGTACGCCGCCGAGCACACCCCCGAGGGATGCGCCTACGCCTGGCCGGTGCCCGCCACGGTGGCGCGCGGCGCGGTCACCGCCGTCGACGACACCGCGGCCCGTGAGCTGCCCGGCGTCGTCGAGGTCCTCACCCATCTGAACGCGCCGCGCCTGGAGAAGCCGGACGACGCGACGCTGGCCGTACTGCAGGACGCGCGGGTGCCGCACCGGGGCTGGTACGTCGCGCTCGTCGTCGCCGACAGCCTGGAGGCGGCACGCGAAGGCGCGGCGGCCGTCCGCGTCACCTACGCCGAGGAACCGCACGACGTCACCCTGAAGGCCGATCATCCCGAGGCCTATGTTCCGGAGGACGAGGACGGCACCTCGGGAGAACACGTCCGCGGCGACGCGGAGGGCGCGTTCGCCTCCGCTCCCTCCCGCGTCGACGTCTCCTACCGGGTGCCGCCGCTGCACAACCACCCCATGGAGCCGCACGCGGCCACCGCCCGGTGGCAGGACGGGCGGCTGACCGTGCACGACAGCAGCCAGGGCGCGACCACCGTCCGCGACGTCCTGGCAAAATTGTTCGCTCTGCCCAAGGAGCAGGTCACGGTCGTCTCCGAGCACGTCGGAGGCGGCTTCGGCTCCAAGGGCACGCCACGCCCGCACGTGGTGCTGGCCTCCATGGCCGCCCGCGTGACCGGCCGGCCCGTCAAACTCGCGCTGCCGCGGCGCCAGTTGGCGGCCGTGGTGGGCCACCGCGCGCCGACCCTGCACCGGGTGCGGCTGGGGTCGGAGAGGGACGGCAGGCTGACGTCGGTGATCCATGAGGTGACCACGCACACCTCGCACGTCAAGGAGTTCGTCGAGACGGCCGCCGCCGCCACGCGCGTCATGTACCCCTCGGCGCACGCCCGCACCACCCATCGCGTGGTGCCGCTCGACGTGCCGAGCCCGTCCTGGATGCGCGCCCCGGGCGAGGCCCCCGGCATGTACGCACTGGAGTCGGCGATGGACGAGCTCGCCGCGACCCTGGGCATCGACCCGGTGGAGCTGCGCCTGCGCAACGACACCCACACGGAGCCCGACACCTCGAAGCCCTTCAGCAGCCGCCACCTCGCCGAGTGTCTGCGCGAGGGCGCCCGGCGCTTCGGCTGGTCCGAGCGCGACCCCCGCCCCCGCTCGCGCGCCGAAGGACCCGTCCTGGTGGGCAGCGGGGTCGCCGCTGCCACCTACCCGGTGGTCGTCGCCCCGTCCCAGGCCAGCGCCCACGCCTACCCGGACGGCAGCTTCGTGGTCCGCGTCAACGCCACCGACATCGGCACGGGTGCCCGCACCGTGCTCGCCCAGGTCGCCGCCGACGCGCTCGGCGTCCCGCTGGACTCCGTACGCACCGACATCGGCAGCAGCGACCTGCCGTCCGCGCCGCTGGCGGGCGGTTCCTCGGGGACGGCTTCCTGGGGCTGGGCCGTCCACGAGGCCTGTACGCGGCTCGCCACACGCCTGGCCGGACAGCAGGGCCAGCAGCTGCCCCCGGAGGGTGTCGGCGCCAGCGCCGACACCGCGGGGGAGGCCGACGCGGACAGCGACTACGCCCGGCACTCCTTCGGCGCCCACTTCGCCGAGGTCGGCGTCGACACGGTGTCCGGTGAGGTCCGGGTGCGCCGGCTGCTCGGGGTCTACGCGGCCGGGCACATCCTCAACTCCCGTACCGCGCGGTCGCAGTTCATCGGGGCGATGACCATGGGCATCGGCATGGCGCTGACCGAGGGCAGCACCATGGACGCGGCCTTCGGCGACTTCACGGAGGCCGACCTCGCCGCCTATCACGTACCGGCCCACGCGGACGTGCCCGCGATCGAGGCGCACTGGATCGACGAGGACGACTCCCACCTCAACCCCATGGGCAGCAAGGGGATCGGTGAGATCGGCATCGTCGGAACGGCCGCGGCCATCGGCAACGCGGTGCACCACGCGACCGGCCTGCGGCTGCGTGAACTGCCCCTCACGCCGGACCGGGTGCTGACGGGCGGTCTCTGACCCGCAGGGGTGCAGGACGCGCGGTGGTCATACCGCGGCCCGCTTCTCCCGCGTCCAGGCCAGCAGTTTCTCCGCCGTCCAGGTCGTCACCACGCGCTCGGCGGGCACCCCGCACTCCTCGGCCCGCGCGCACCCGATCACCTGCCAGTCGAGTTGCCCCGGCGCGTGCGCGTCGGTGTCCACGGAGAACAGCACTCCGGCGTCCACGGCCCGGCGCAGCAGCCGGCGCGGCGGGTCGAGCCGCTCCGGCCTGCTGTTGATCTCCACCGCCGTGCCCGCGGCGGCGCACGCGGCGAACACCTCGTCCGCGTCGAACTGCGACTCCGGCCTGCCGCGCCCGGTGACCAGGCGTCCGGTGCAGTGGCCGAGCACGTCCGCCCGGGGGTTGCTGACGGCGGCGACCATGCGCCGGGTCATCGCGGCGGCGTCCATGCGCAGCTTGGAGTGCACGGAGACGACCACCACGTCGAGCTGGTCGAGCAGCTCCGGCTCCTGGTCGAGCGAGCCGTCGTCGAGGATGTCGCACTCGATGCCCGTGAGCAGCCGGAAGGGCGCCCAGCGCTCGTTGAGGCCGGCCACCACCGCAAGCTGCTCGCGCAGCCGCTCCGGCGACAGGCCGCGCGCGATGGTCAGCCGCGGCGAGTGGTCGGTGAGCACGGCCCACTCGTGGCCGAGCGCCTGGGCCGCGCGCCCCATCTCCTCGATGGGGCTGCCGCCGTCGGACCAGTCGGAGTGCAGGTGGCAGTCGCCGCGCAGCAGCGCCCGCAGATCGGCGCCGCCCTCGGCGAGCGGCGCGTCCGCCTCGCCCTCGAGCCGCTCCAGATATCCCGGCACATCGCCGTTCAGCGCCTCGCGGACCACACCGGCGGTCTTGGGGCCGATCCCCTTGAGCGACTCCAGGGACCCGTCGGCGACGCGCCGCGCGGCCTCACCGTCGGCGAGAGCGCCCACCACCGCGGCCGCGGTGCGAAAGGCCCGCACACGGTAGGTCGGGGCACGGCCGCGCTCCAGCAGGAAGGCGATCCGTTCCAGCGCCTCGACGGGATCCATCAGCACCTCCGGCCGTCGGGGACCACGACGGCGTACGTGTGCTTCCAGCGTCGCCCACAAACGGCGGCGGGGCATGTGAGGGCCGGAGCCCTCCCCGCCCCCGGGTGGGGCCTACGCCGCGGGTTCGGCGGAGGGCTCGTCGGGCATGGCCGCGACAGGTCCCCTGAAGTCCAGCACGGCCTCGGCTCTCTGCTGGGTCTCCTCGGCGGCCTTGCGGGCTGTCGCGAGGACGTCGCCGTGCTCCTGGACGAGGGTTTCGTAGATCGGCGCCTCAGCGGCGTCATTGGCTGGCATGACCAGCAGCTCCTTGGTCGGGTGACTGTAATGGTTCAGTTCGGCCGCAGGCGGCCGGTCCGCGACCTTACGCTGCGCGTGCGGGCTTCCGCAGTCCGGGGTCGACCGCTGAGACGGCCGCCCCGGTGAACCCGGGAGGGCCCGGGTGGGCCGGAAATCCGGCGGGTGTACGGGAGATGCGCGCCCCGCCCGCCCGAAGCCGGGCGGGATCCGGGGGCCGATGTGAGACTGCTGGTGAGGCGGTGATCACAGATGTCGAGCCATCCCAGGGAGCCCGAGCCCGGTGCCCCGGGCCCCGGTGACCCCGGCCCCGGGAAGCATGACCCCCGGCAGCCCGGTCCCGGGGAGCAGCTGTTCGAGCAACTGCTGGCTTCGGCGCACGCGGCGGCGCCGATGGAGCTTCCCGCCCTGGCGCAGCGCTTCGCCGCCGCCGTCGGGCTCGACGGGGTCGACGTGTACCTCGTGGACCTCCAGCAGCGCCATCTGGTGCCGCTGGGCGAGGGGCCGCCCAGCCTCGGTGTGGACACCTCCGTCGCCGGTTCGGCCTACCGGGCGCACGCGCTGCGGATCGAGGAACTGCCCCACGGCAGGATCGTCGCCTGGCTGCCGCTGATCGACGGCGCCGAGCGCCTGGGTGTGATCGGTGCCACGGCGTCGGTCATCGACGTCGCGCTGCTGCGCCGCTGCCGCATGCTGGCCTCCGTCCTGGCCATGACGATCACCTCGAAGCGGGCGTCGAGCGACAGCTTCGCGCGCCGGACACGCTCCGAGCCCATGCAGCTTCCCGCCGAGATGCTCCGGGCCTTCCTGCCGCCCAGGACGATCGGCAACTCCCGGGTGATCTCGACCGCCGTCCTCGAACCCGCGTACGAGATCGGCGGCGACGCCTTCGACCATTCGCTGACCCCGTCGACCCTGCACGTGGCGATCCTGGACGCCATGGGCCACAACCTCGCGTCGGGGCTGACGACCGCCGTGGCCATGGCGGGCTGCCGCAATGCCCGCCGCGCCGAGGCACCGCTGCCCGAGCTGGTCGAAACCGTCCAGCACGCGCTGGCCGGGTGGCTGCCCGAGCAGTTCTGCACGGGGATCCTCGCCCAGCTCGACCTGGCCGACGGGGTGCTGCGCTGGTGCAACTGCGGCCATCCGCCGCCCCTGCTGATCCGGGACCACCGCGTGCTCGACAGGGCGCTGGAGCGGCCGTCCCAGCCGCCCATGGGGACGCCCGCGCTGCTGGCCGACGTGACGTGGGAGATCCACGAGGAGGCGCTCGAACCGGGCGACCGGGTGCTGATGTACACCGACGGCGTCACCGAGCTGCGCATCGGCGGCGGCGCCGAGTTCGGCCTCGAACGGTTCACGGACAGCATCATCCGGGCGACCGCCGCGGGCGAACCGGCACCCGAGGCCCTGCGCCAGCTCATCCACTCCATCCTCGACCGGCAGGACAACCAACTGCGCGACGACGCCACCCTCCTGCTCCTGGAGTGGCGCCCGCCGGGAACGCCGTGACCTGCGGCTCTTCGCTTCTGCCGCACTCCCCCACGTGCCGGAACGTGTGTTCTGGATCAGGGTGGATACACGGCAGAACACAGCATCAGTCGCGCATGAAGCATGAAGCATGAAGGAGGACGAGCACCGTGGGAGACGACGAGGTCATGGGCGACGAGGTCTACCAGCCCGACGCCGAGGAGGTCCGTGAGGACGAGGGCATCCTCGATGCGGAGGACACGCTCAGCGACCGCGGGGCGGATCCGTACGACGAGGGCTGGTCGCCTCCCGAGAGGCCCCTCGGAGTGGCCCACACCGGTACCACCGCCCAGGAGCAGCAGGAGGGCGAGAGCCTGGCCGAACGCCTCTCCGAGGAGCGGCCCGACCCCACGCTCGAAGTCCCCGATCCGGCCGCGGACGACGACGGCATCGGGGACACGACCGACACCGACGGCGAGCCGATCGACGAGGCGGAGGTGGGAGACGCCCGCGCCGGGCGCCTCTTCGCCCCGGACGAAGGGGCGAACGGGGACCCGGAGCACGACGCCGAACAGGACATGGTCGGCGAGGACATGGGCATCGACGGCGGAGCGGCCTCCGCCGAGGAGGCCGCGGTGCATGTCATCGACGGTGACGCCGACGCGAGGGACTCCGCGGGCTGACCGGGGGTTGTCTTCCGTCAGCGCAGGTCGAGCCGCATCAGGATCCGGGGATGACCGGCCAGCACGGACGCCGTGTCGGCGGCGTCGGTGAATCCGGCGCGCTCGAAGTTCTTACGGAGCCCGGCGTACGCCATCGTCAGGTCGACCTTGGCGTCGCCGCTGTCGAGCGGGTACGCCTCGACCGCAGGTGCGCCCTGGGCGCGGGCGAACTCGACCGCGCCGGCGATGAGGGCGTGCGAGATCCCCTGCTTCCGATGACCGGGGCGCACCCGGACGCACCACAGGGACCAGACCGGCAGATCGTCGACGTGGGGGATCTTGCGATTGCGTGCGAAGGCGGTTTCCGCGCGCGGCGCCACGGCAGCCCAGCCCACCGGTTCGTCACCGTCGTAGGCGAGCACCCCCGGCGCGGATTCCGCACGGCACAGTGCGGCGACGTACTCGCCGCGGTCCGGCCCGCGGAGTTCGTTGTTGAGCTTGGACGGGACGCGGTGGCTCAGGCACCAGCAGACGTTGGCGGTGGGTGACTTCGGGCCGAGCACGGCCCGGACGTCCTCGAAGACCGTGGCCGGGCGCACTTCCCTGTCCATGGAACCAGAGTGGCACGTGCGATGGCAGGGGCACGGGGTACTCGGCGGAAGCGCCCGGCCCTAAGCGTCCGCCCCGCCCTCCCGCGCTTCCTCGGCCACGGACGCGGCTGCGCGGACCAGGGCCGCCGTGGCCGTCGAACAGGACTGCTGCGGCCAGGCAATGGCCAGGGTCACGGGCGGCGCGTCCTGGACCGGGCGGTAGACGACACCCGGGCGGGGATAGCGGGCGGCGACCGAGGCGGGCAGCAGCGGGATCGGGCCGCCGAGGCCGACGAGCGTGAGCAGTTGGGCCAGGTCGCGGCTCTCGGTGCGAATGTCCTCGACGTACTGGTGCACATCGCCGGGGCGCAGGTCGAGGTCGGCGAGGGAGAGCCGGTCACGGTCGGCGAGCGGATGGGTGGCGGCGAGGGCGGCGACGCGTGATTCGGCGACCAGTGTCTCGGCGTCCAGGCCGGTGCGGTCGAACGGCTCGTGGACCAGGGCCGCGTCGGCCTCGCCCAGGCGCAGCAGCCGTGGCTGCTCGTGCCAGCCGCACAGCCGGACGGCCACGGGCAGGGCGGCCGGTTCCGCCGCGAAGCGCGCCAGAATCGGCTCGAGGAGTCCCGCGTCCCCGTCGGCTTTCACCGCCAGGACCAGCTTCGGGTCGGAGGACGCCGCCCGCTGGGCCCGCCGCCCGGCGGCTTGCAGCGCGTCCAGGGCGATCCTCGCTTCCGCCAGGAGCACCGTGCCGGCCGGGGTGAGCGCCACGCTGTGGGTGGTGCGCTCGAAGAGGGTGACGCCTAGTTCCGTCTCCAGCTGGCGGATCGCGCGGGACAGCGGTGGCGGGGAGATGCCGAGCCGTTCGGCGGCGCGGGCGAAGTTGAGTTCCTCGGCGACGGCGAGGAAATAGCGCAGCGGGCGGGACTCCACGCTCGCCTCCTCCACTCCACACTCCCGGGTATTGCCCTGAGGGTAACAAGCCGGAGCGGATCGATCCTTCAGTTCGGGCGTGGGACGCAGCAGGCTCGAGGGCGTCTGACGAAGCAATCCCTTGAACTCTTGAACCCGTGAAGCAACCCCTGGAGAGTCACCCATGATCGTCGTCACCACCCCCACCGGCCAGATCGGCCGCGAGGTCCTCGACCTCCTGCTCGACTCCCCTCAGGCAACCGGGGGAATCCGGGTGATCGCCCGAGACCCGGCCCGCCTGCCGGCGCGGGTGCGCGCGCAGACGGAGGTCGTCCAGGGCTCGCACGCCGATCCCACGATCTTGAAGGAGGCCTGCGCGGGCGCCGACCGCGTGTTCTGGCTGGTGCCCCCGACGCCTCTGGCCGACAGCGTCGAGGGCCACTTCCGCGCCTTCACCGAGCCACTGTGCGAGGCGATCGCAGACCAGGGCATTCGCCGGGTCGTCGCCGTCTCGACGCTGGGCCGCTCGGTGGCGAAGAACGCGGGGCTCATCTCGGCGTCGCTGGCCATGGACGAGGCGATCGCGGCCACGGGCGTGCACTACCGGGCGCTGTGCCCGCCGTTCCTGATGGAAAATCTGCTGGGCCAGGCCGATGCGATGCGCGATGCGGGTGCGTTCTTCCTGGCGCTGGAGGAGGACGCCGTCCTACGTACCTGCGCGACCGGCGACATCGCCGCCGCGGCGGCCCGACTGCTCCTGGACGACTCCTGGACGGGACAGGAGGACGTCCCGCTGGTCGGACCGGACGACCTGTCCCCCAAGGGCATGGCCCAGGTCATCTCCGAAGTCCTCGGCCACGCGGTACGCGTACAACGGACCAGCAGCGCGGACTACAAGGCGACAATGCTGCGTTACGGCGCGAGCGAAGCCTGGGCACAGGGCCTCGCCGACATGACGGACGCCTTGAACACGCAGGGCTTCTACGGCGCCTCCGCCCCCAGCACCCCCGAGTCCGCACCGACGGACTTCCGCCAGTGGTGCGAACGGGTACTCCGCCCGACAGTCCACCCGTAGCAACCTGCGCGCCGCTGCCGCTCGGGACCGAGCACGCGCGAACGGCAGCGGCGTCGGGGCTCCCCCTCGTACGTCCCACGTCCCGAGGCATCGCGACTGCAAGGCTCTGTGAAGGGAAAAGCCGCATGTGGTTCACATGATCTCCACGTGAACCCTTGACCAACGGTTGAGGATTCGACCAACTCGCAGTTCAGGGGCGTTTATTACTCAATCTTTGGCAGATTTTTGCTCTGTCATCAGAGGTTAATGCAATGGCAAAGTGGGAGTCACAGCTCCCGTACAGGCTGTTCGCGGGGCGACGCGGTGCCCGCTGTCACTCGGCAGCGGTCCATCCACGCCGTCTCACTGTCACCATCGACCCGACCACACCGCGTCCCGGCTCCGCCGCAGAGACGCAGGAGGCAGGCCAGCATGAAGTCCCTGATCGACAACGCCCGTTCCTTCGCCGCGACGCACGTCGCGGCCCCGCACAACACGGCGGCCTTCCAGGCCCTGGGGGCCGGGCAATCGCCCGAAGCCCTGTTCGTCACGTGCTCCGACTCACGCGTCGTACCGGCCCTGATCACCGGCGCACGCCCCGGCGAACTCTTCGAACTCCGTACGGCGGGCAACGTCGTACCGCCCTACCCCTCCGGAGACGAGGTCAGCCCGGACAACCGCCCCATGAGCGAGGCGGCCACCATCGAGTACGCGGTGTGCGTGCTCGGGGTCCGCGACATCGTCGTCTGCGGACACTCGCACTGCGGAGCGGTGGGCGCCCTGGTGAGAGGCGAAGACCTTTCGGCCGTACCGGCCGTGCGCGACTGGCTGGACCACTCCGTCGCCCCGGACGCCGCCCTGCGGTCCCTGACCCCGTCCTCCGAGGACGCGGCGGACGTGGCCGAAGCCGTCCAGACACACGTGCTCGCGCAAGTGGAGAGGCTGCGCGCGTACCCCTGCGTGAGAGAGCGCGTCGACGACGGCTCACTGACCCTGCACGCCTGGTACTACGAGGTGCACACGGGCACGGTCACCACCCATCGCCCCTCGTCCGACGACCAGCGGGCGTTCGGTCCGCTGTGAGAGCCGCCACGCCCCACCGCCCGGCCCGCTCCCACGACAGGACCCCCCACCCTCATGTCCTCCTTCCTCTCCTCCCTCCCCGCCCCCTTCCGCGCGCTGCGTGAACCAGGCGTCGCGCGCCAGGACTTCCTCGCCTCGCTCGTCGTCTTCCTCGTCGCCCTGCCGCTGTGCGTCGGCGTGGCCGTCGCCTCCGGCGTACCGGCCGAACTGGGCCTGGTCACCGGCATCGTCGGCGGCCTGGTCGTCGGCCTCCTGCCGGGCAGCGCCCTGCAGGTGAGCGGACCCGCCGCCGGACTGACCGTGCTCGTCTTCGAGGCGGTACAGGAGTTCGGGCTCGGCATGCTCGGCGCCATCGTGCTGCTCACCGGCGCCCTGCAGATCGTCCTCGGCCTGCTGCGCTGCGGCCGGTGGTTCCGCGCCATCTCCGTGTCCGTGGTCCAGGGCATGCTCGCGGGCATCGGCCTCGTGCTGATCCTCGGTCAGCTCTACACCATGGCCGGGGCCGAGCAGCCGCGCTCCGGCGTCGACAAGATAGCCGGGCTCCCCGGACTGCTGGTCGACATGCTGGGCGACACCACGGCGCTGACCGCCACGGTCGTGGGCCTCGGCACCATCGCCGTGCTCATGCTCTGGCCGAAGCTGCCCGCCGCCGCACGCGTGGTGCCCGCCCCGCTGGCGGCCGTCGCGCTGGCCACCGCCGTGACCGCCGGTCTTGGCCTGGACGTCGCGAACGTGACGGTGCGCGGCCTGGTCGACGCCATTCAGCCGCCGGGGTTCGGTGACCTGGCCGCGCTCGGCAGTGTGGCCGTGCTCGGCACGGTCCTGGCGTTCACCCTGATCGCCTCCGCCGAATCGCTGTTCAGCGCAGCAGCCGTCGACCGCATGCACGACGGACCCCGCACGCAGTACGACAAGGAGCTCGTCGCCCAGGGCGTCGGCAACACGGTGTGCGGTGTGCTCGGCGCGCTGCCGATGACGGCGGTCATCGTCCGCAGCTCGGCCAACGTCGAGGCCGGTGCCCGCACCCCGCTCTCGCGCATCCTGCACGGCGCGTGGCTGCTGCTGTTCGCCGTGCTGCTGCCGACCGCGCTCGGCATCATCCCGCTGGCGGCACTCGCCGGTGTCCTGGTGCACGCGGGCTGCAAACTGATCCCCGCCAAGGAGATCGTCCCGCTCGCCCGCGCCCACCGGGGCGAGGCCGTCGTCCTGACCGTCACCGCGATCGCCATCGTGGTGACCAACATGTTCGAGGGCGTCGTACTCGGCCTGATCCTCGCCGTGGTCAAGTCCGCCTGGGAAACCTCCCACATCAACGTGGACGTCCGGGAACTGACCGGCGGCCGGCTGGTCGTGACCCTCACGGGCAACGCGACGTTCCTGCGGCTGCCCCGCATCCTGGAGACGCTGGAGGCCCTGCCCAAGGACCGGCCCATAGAGCTGGACCTGACCGTCGTGCGCCACTTGGACCACGCCTGCCGTACGACGCTGGAGAACTGGGCGCTGCGGCACAACGACAGCGGTACGGAGGCCGTCCGGATGAAGACGTCTCCGGTCGCCGCCTCCGGGGCCGAGAGCCCCGCCGCGAAGGAACAGGCGCGGTCACCGCACTGACGCCGGGCATCCTCCGGCACTGACTGCACAAACGCCGAGGATCCTTTGGCACTGACCGCACGGACGCCCGGCGTCCACCCCTGATCGCCGTCTGCCGCCCGCCCCGGCGGCAGACGGTGCGGGGTCCGTCGGCATGCCCGCATCCGGGCAACAGCCGGGTACTCGCACGCGGTTTACGCCATCCAGTCCGCCCCCCTTGACACTCTCTTGACTATCTCTTTACGTTCAAGGGGATGGGGACGAAAGCTGAGTAATCCATTCGTTCCTGTCGATTTCACTGAATCCTCAGCTATTTCGAAATAGCGAACCAATAGGGAGGTTCCAGCATGGAGCAGCTCATCAAGCGCATGACCAAAGAGTCCGTGTGGCAGAAGTGGGTCGCCACCAACTCGGCCCAGACAGGCGCCGAGCAGGGCGCGAAGGACGGCTGCATCAGCTCGGCGCCCAAGAGCGGCTGCATCAGCGCCACCGGCAAGAGCGGCTGTATCTCCTGACCCGCTGATGCCACGGGGCCGCCGCCGCACCCTTCGCGGTGGCGGCCCCGCCCCGCTCCCCACCCCCGCCTGCACCGGAGCCGCCGTGAACCGCCTGCCCAGCGCCGACGTCCTGGACCGCGTACGCGACATCCCCCTCTACCGCGCCTCCGCCGAGCGCGGCGACTTCCCCGTCCTGGAGAAGCCGGACATCGCCCGGGGTTTCCCCGACAATTGGATGACCCCCGAGCTGGCCCGCGCCCTGGAGACGGGCGAGGCCGAGTTCGTGCTCTCCACCGGGACGAACCACGCCCGCATGCAGATCATCCGGCCGCCGTACTTCCTGCTCCGCTCCTACTACCGCCTGTGGAGCGAACACCCCGACCTCGGCGCCACCTGGCACGCGGGCGCCCGGCGGATCTCACTGACCACCGTCCTGGCCACCGAGCACGTCGCGCGGGTCAACGCGCGCAAGCCCGGCGGGACTCCGGGCGAACGCTGGCTCGACGAGCGCACCCTGTACCTCAACCAGCGCCTGGACCCTGCCGGTTGGGAGCGTCCGGAGGTCGAGCGGATGCTCGCCGAGATCCGGGAGGTCAGCGCCGCACACCCCGACGGCACGTATCTCCTGGACTGCTCCGGCTATCACCTGGCGCATCTGGTCCGCAAAGTCACCGAGTGGGACCTGTGGGACGGCTTTCCGCAACCGGCCGGCATCGTCCATGCGTATGAGTACACGCCGTTGAACGTCCGCGCCCATCTGCGCGCCCACTTCGACTGCCCGGTGGTCGACCTCTTCGGCAGCACGGAGCTGGGCTACCTTTTCTACAGCGATGCCGAGGGCCGCTACCAGCCCTATCTGCACGGCATGAGCGTGGAGTTGATTCCGGTGGAGCCGGGCAGTGGCATCCACAGCCTCATCGTCACCAGCATCCGCAATCCCTATATGCCGCTCGTGCGCTACCGGTCCGGCGACTGCGTCCGTACCCGCGACGGCTCCACCGACCCGCAGGAGATCGTCTCCTTCTGCGGCCGTGAGAAGGAACTGCTGTCCACGCCCGGCGGCCCCGTCGCCCAGGCCGACCTCGACGCCCGCATCGCCGCCGTCTGCCCCCGCGTCTTCCTGCACCAACTGCGGCTGACCGGCGAGAACGAGTGCCGCCTGTGGTGCACGACGTTCGACGGCGCGCCACTGACGCCCGGCGAGCGGAGCGAGTTGGCGGCATCGGTCGGCGTCCTGACGGGCCGCACGTGCCACGTCGAGCACCGCACCCACGTGCCGATCGGACACTCGGGCAAGTACGCCTGGCTCTCGACGCCAGGCCCTGCCTGACACCGGACCGGTCCGACTCCTGCCTCATTCCCGCCCGCAGCGCCGACAGGACAACGCCATGCACACATCTGCCGCACCCACACCCGCCCCCATCGCCCACGAGCTGCTCGGCAGTGCTCTGCACGATGAGGTGGTGGCGCATTTCGCGGCGAAGCCCGGCGCTCCGGCCGCCTCCGTCGTCACCCACCAGGTCCGTGAGTGTCTGCGCTATCTCTACCTGGTCTCGCGCCATCCCGACCGGCTCGGCGGCCTCTTCCTCCCTGTCGAGCAGGACATCGACGAGATCTGGCACTACCTCATCCTGCAGACCCACGAGTACCGCGAACTGTGCGAACAGCGGCTGCCCGGCGGCCACTTCATCCACCACCGCAGCATCTCGTACGACGCGTACCAGGCGGACCCGGGGCGTGAGACGGCCGCCGAGGAGGCCCTGCGGTGGATCCCCCTCTACACCGCCGCATTCGGGCCGTTCGACGAGGACGCCCTGCCGCACTGGACGGTCGTACGGTTCCTGCACGAGGAACTCGACCTGTCCCTGGCGCAGATCGCGGCTCTCGACGTCGGCGAGCAGGCGCCCGTGCCGGGAGCGGCATGACCGCAACCGTTACGCGGCCCGGAGAGGGGGCGTCGCCCCGCGTACTGCGGCGTGTGTTGACCGTACTCGTCCTCTCGCAGGCACTCGGCGGCGCGGGCATGGCGGCCGGCATCACGGTCGGCGCGCTGCTCGCCGAGGATCTGCTCGGCTCCACGGGCCTGGCCGGACTGCCGACCGCGCTGTTCACCGCGGGCGCGGCCCTGGGCGCCGCGCTCATCGGGCGGGTCTCGCAACGCCTGGGGCGACGCCCCGGCCTTGCGCTCGGCCATGGCATCGCCGCGCTCGGCAGCACCGGGGTCGTGGCGGCGGCCGCAGGGCAGTGGGCGGGTCTGCTGCTGGTGTCGCTCTTCGTGTACGGGGCGGGTACGGCCACCGGGCTGCTCGCCCGGTACGCGGGCGCCGACCTCGCACCGCCCGAGCGGCGGGGCCGCGCCACCGGCACGGTACTGCTGGCGACGACGCTGGGCGCGGTCGCGGGCCCCAACCTCGTCGGCCCGACCGGCGTGCTCGCACACGCCTACGGCATCCCGCGGCTGGCCGGGCCCTTCCTGCTGGCGGCACTCGCCTACACGGCCGCGGGTCTTGTGCTGCTCGTGTGGCTGCGCCCCGACCCCCTGTTCCTGGCCCGCCTCCAGCCGCCGCACGACGCCACGGCCGCACCCGTACCAGTGCCGGAGGACACGGCGACGCCCACCTCAAGCGCACCCCGGCCGCCGGAGCGCTTCTCCCCCGGCGTCGTCACGGGCGCCACCGTGATGATCACCGCCCAGCTGGTGATGATCGCCGTGATGACGATGACTCCCCTGCACATGACCGGGCACGGCCACAGCACTCAGGCCGCGGGGTTCGTCATCGCGCTGCACGTGGGCGCGATGTTCCTGCCCTCACCGCTGAGTGGTCTGCTCGCCGACCGGATCGGCCGGCTGCCCGTGGCGGCTGCGTCCGGGGCCGTCCTGCTGAGCGCGGGTGTGCTCGCCGGGCTGGCCCCGCCGGACAGCGTGCCGCTGCTGGCTTGTGCACTGGTCCTGCTCGGCGTGGGCTGGAACCTGGCCCTGGTCAGCGGCACGGCCCTGATCACGGATGCCGCCCCCGCCGACAGCCGTGCCTCGGTGCAGGGCCTGGCCGACGTGGGCATGTCCTTGGCGGGCGCGACGGGCGGCATGGCCTCGGGCCTGGTGGTGGCGGGCGGCGGCTATCCGCTTCTGGCGATGGCCGCGGGCACGTTGGCCGTCGCGGTGATCCCGGCGGTGGCCCTCCGGGGCGCTTCGGGTGTGCGCCGATGAGCAGTTCGGCATGGCGGGCGACCTGCTCGACCATGTCGGTGAGCTGGTCACCGACGGCAAGGCCACTCTGAGCAACTCCGATTCGCCCTGGCCTGCATGAGCCAGGCACTGCCCGACACGAAGCGGAGGACGACGATCCCGACGACGGGGATGGTCCACAACTACCGGCTGAGGCATTCGGATGAGCGCGGGCGGACCCTCGCGCGGCATCTACCGCTTTGCCGAGTGGACGCCCAGATCCGACAGGGAAGCGACCGTGCGCCACGTGGGCCAGTGCCTCACCTGCTCCGAGCGATGCATCGACACAGCGGCTGGGGATGACGTGGCCTGCCCGGGATTCTCTGCTGCGCACTCGGCAGGAATCAAACCTGCAATCTCCGAATCCGCAGTCATGTCCCCCTGGCGTGACGGCAGTTGTGCAACCATGCCACCGAGTTGACCTCGATCACCGCAACGGACGACGGACCCCGAGGCGGGTGGCGCACATCCAAGCCGTAACTCATGGAGACACAGCATGCCGACCATGGTTGTCATTGGATACAGACCGGATCTCGACCAGGCACTGCAACGCCGGGGCATCAGCCCTCACTACATCGTGCAGGCACCATCGGCCCCACCCGCGGATCGTGGATTCACGCACGTCGCCGACATGGAGAACGCCCAGGAGATATTGCGTGCCGTGCTGGCCGCCCGCACCGGCGATGCGGCAGGCGTCCTCACCGTCCATGAGATGGGCGTGTTCGGGGCGACGTACCTGCGGCAGCAACTCGGTCTCCCCGGCAATACGGATTCCCGGGCGGCGCTCTACTTCCGGGACAAGTTCCTCCAGAAGAGCCGACTGCCGTCTCAAGTGAGGCGCGCGCGTTGCCGGTACGCGTCACACGACACATCCTTCACAGATCTCGCCGGAGATCTGGGGGAGGTTTTCGTCGTCAAGCCGGCCACCGGAGCCGGATCCCTTCGCACGAACATCGTCCGTTCTCCCCAAGAGTACGCACGAGCGCTGGAGTTGTTCTCCGGCCGGTCGGATGTCGAGATCGTCGCCGAGTCCTTCATCGATGCGCCGGAAGTCTATATGGACGGCATCTGGCAGGACGGATCTCTTCGCTGGTCGTCCATGACCCGCTATCACCTGTCACCGCTCAGCGCAGCACAAGGAAGCATCCTGGCCGCGCACCTATTGGACAGAGGGCGGCATCCGGAACTGTTCGACCAGATGGAGACACTCGCCGATCAGGTGCTCGGAAGTCTCGGCGCACCCGACTGCGTCTTCCACATGGAGGCTTTCACGGAAGAAGCAGGGCTGACCTTCGGCGAGTGCGCCATCCGCCTTCCCGGCGCACTGTCCCCGCAGATCAATCAACTGACCTTCGGCGTCGACCTCTTCGATGCGGAGATCAGTCTCGCGCTCGGGGAGGACATCACTCAGCCCCTGGAGCACGCCACACCGGAGCGACTGCATGGATACATACTTCTCCGCAGATCCGACGGCGGGACACTGACGCGGGAAGACTTCGAACGCCGCTTCCGCTTCGACGACATCGAATATTCCTCGTCACCCGATACGCCGCTCGGGCCGTACGGGAAGGTGGGGCACGCGATTGTCTCCGACCCGGACGAGCTGGAACTGCAGAAGACGATCGAGGAGATCGTGCGCTTCAACGAGGTGGGCACGGGAGAATGACCGCCATCGCTCGTCGCTGTCTTCGCCGTCGTCAGACGGTCGGCTCGTCCGCTGCGGCGAGGAGCTTCGGGCGCACGTACTGGTAGGCCCAACTCCCCAGAGTCGTGGGGGTCGTTGTCGTCAGGTCGCGTGTTTGCTCGGGGACGAGATCGCGCGATCCGGCGGTCATGCCGACGATCCCCTCCACCGCGCCGGGCGGCAGCCCCGCCGCGCGGAGTGCGTCGCGTACATCGTCGTCGGTGCGGGTCTCCAGCCTGACCGGATAGTCCAGGACCCCGGAGAGGATCTCGGTGACGCGCGGGTACGTGAGGTCCTCCGGGCCATGGACGGCCTGGACGACGCGGCCCCGCCAGCTGTCGCTCAGGAGTCGGGCGGCGACCACGTCCCCGATGTCGCGGGGGTCGACCCACGGCATGACGGCGTGCGGGTCGGCGGTGCTGGCCAGCACCCCTCGGGCCAGGTCATCCAGGTCGAACAGGAGGTTCGTGAAGAAGTAGCCGCAACGCAGGTGGAGGACATCGGCGCCCGTGGCGTCCAGTTGTTCCTCGATCCTTGCCAGGCCGTCGATGTGCCCCACTCCGTCGCGCCGCTCGGCGCCGATGCTGCTCAGCAGGACGGCCCGGGCAATGCCGTTGTCCCGCATCGCCCGCGCGTATCCGGCACCGACCGCGCGTGAGGCCTCCACCGGTTCGGGGTCCGTGTGCGGTGTGGGGTCGACCCAGAAGACGGTGCGCGCGCCTTCCGTCGCCTGGCGGACGAAGTCGGCGTCCGTCAGATCGCCCTGGCGTACGTCGACCAGGGCACGGGTGGCGGCATCCAGTCGGGCGGGGTCGCGGACGATGACACGCGGGCGGACCCCTGCCTGCAGCAGGAGCCGGACGACACGCGTGCCGACGTGTCCGGTCGGGGTGGTGACGACGATGGCCAAGACCGATGTCCCTTCGTGCGCGGTGCCGGCGGACGG
This sequence comes from Streptomyces sp. NPDC032198, assembly GCF_040636975.1. Classification (NCBI taxonomy): domain Bacteria; kingdom Bacillati; phylum Actinomycetota; class Actinomycetes; order Kitasatosporales; family Streptomycetaceae; genus Streptomyces; species Streptomyces sp. NPDC032198. Next base: position 99,738 of record NZ_JBEZVL010000004.1, read on the forward strand.
GGCTGTATGGAGACGGGGCTGTATGCATCTATACCGCCGATCAGTGACTCCGGCCCGGGATCCCCGGCGAAACTCTTAGGCGTGACCCGCGTTTTCCGGGGCACCCGACTACTTGGTCCCGCCGCGTCCCCCCGTCGCGGCGGGACCGTCGCTATCGGCGGCTGCGTACGAGCAGGTACACGAAGTACGGCGTACCGACGACCGCCGTCATGAGGCCCGCACCCAGTTGGGCCGGGGCTATCACCGTGCGGCCCAGCAGATCGGCGAGGCAGACGAGGGACGCGCCGAGCAGCATCGCCACCGGGACGACCCGTACGTGGCGTCGGCCCACCAGCGCGCGTGCCGCGTGCGGTGCCACGAGTCCCACGAAGCCGATCGTGCCGGCCGCGGCCACCGCGGTGGCGCTGAGCAGCACGCTCACGACGAGGAAGCCGAGGCGTCCGCGGGCCAGGTCGAGGCCCAGGAGGCGCGGGGTGTCCTCGTCGAGCGACACGAGGTCGAGTTCCTTGCGGCGGGAAAGGGCCACGACCGCCCCGGCCACGAGCACGGCCGCGACCGGCAGGATGTCGGTGCCGGTCCGCCCGTAGGTGGAACCCGAGAGCCAGATCAGCGCCTTGGTCGCGCTGAACCGGTCGGTGAGCACGATCAGCAGGCTGATGAGCGCCATCGTTCCCGAGGACACACCGATGCCGACGAGGACGAGCCGGGTGTTCTGGAAGCCGCCCTTCGCCGCGAGTCCGAAGACGACCACGGAGCTGACCGCGGCGCCGGCGAACGCGGCACCCGCGATGCTCCACGATCCGGCGCCCGGCGCCGAGGTGACGAGGATGATGGCGCCGAGCGCCGCCCCGCCGGAGACGCCGAGGACGCCGGGTTCCGCGAGCGGATTGCGGGTCACCGACTGCACGAGCGTGCCCGACAGGGCGAGTGCGGCACCCGCGAGGAGCGCGGCGAGCACCCGTGGCACGCGGGTGTCGAGGACGAAGGTGATGGCCTGACCCGACTGGCCCCGGGCCCAGTTGACCACGTCGCCGAGCAGGAACGTGCTGTCGCCGACGAGCACCGCGGCGATCGTGACGCCGACCAGTGCGCCCACGAGGAGTACCACCGTGATGAGGTAGGCGGCCCGGCTCGGGATGCGCAGCTTGTCCGGCGCCGCGGCACCGGCGCCGTCGCGGGTGCGCATCGCCATGACGACGAGGAACACGGCGCCGACGACGCTGGTGATGACGCCCGTGGGCACGGTGACCGCGACCTGGGAGGACGTCACGGCGCGCAGCAGCACGTCGGAGCCCAGCACGAGGGCGGCGCCCACGAGTCCCGCCACCGGGATGCGGGTCCGGTGGCGCAGGAGGCCGCGGACGCGGCCGGCGACCGGCCGTACCAGGGCCGGTGCGCACAGCCCGACGAAGGCGATCGGCCCGGCCAGCGTCACCGACCCCGCCGAGAGCAGTGAGGCGAGGACGACGGCCGCGACGCGGGTGCCGCGGACCGGGATGCCGAGGCCGCGCGCGGCGTCGTCGCCCAGGGCCAGGGCGTCGATGCGGCGGGCGATGAGCAGCAGGCCCGCCAGCGCGACCAGGACGACCGGTGCCATCTCGGCCACTCCGTCGAAGCCGTTCTGGCTGATGCTTCCCTGGCCCCACTGGTACATCCCCTGTGTCTGTTCGGGGAACAGCAGGAGCAGCGCCTCGGTGATGGCGTTGAGCCCCAGGGCGAGCGCGCTGCCGGCGAGGACGAGGCGGACGGTGCCGCCGCCGCGTCCGGCGAGCGCGAGGACGATGGCGGCGGCGCCGAGGCCGCCGATGAAGGCCACTCCCGACGAGGCGAACAGCGGCGCCGTGGCGCCACTGGCGACCAGGAGGGTCAGCGCGAGGTACGAACCGGCGTTGACGGCGAGGGTGTCCGGTGCCGCGAGCACGTTGCGGCTGACGGCCTGGAGTGCGGCGCCGGCCGCGCCGAGGGCGACGCCGACGAGGATCCCGGCGACCATGCGCGGCATGCGTGAGGCGATGACGACGGAGGAGTCGCCCCGCTCGGCCTGGCCGGTGAGGGCCCGCCACACCTCGCCCGGGCCGACGGACGCGGTGCCTTGCGTGATGTCGACGACGGCGAGGACGGCGACCAGAAGAACGAGACCGGCCGTCACCGCGACCGCGCCCGATGGGGACGCGACCGCGCGCTCGGGCGTGGCTGAGGGCGTTGCGGTGACGACCACGGTCTCCTACTTCGTCAGGGTGTCGACGAGGGCGTCGATGTACGCCTCCATCGCCCCGGGGCCGCCGAACATCCAGATGCCGTCGTCCAGTCGGTGGACCTCGTCGTCCTTGACGAACGGCAGCGACTTCCAGACGGAGTTGTCGGCGAGTTCGTCGGTGAACACGTCGGAGCTGTCGTCGCCCTTGTTGCCGATGTAGACGAACCGCACGTCGTCGCCGAGCGCGGTGAGGCCCTCGACGTCGGTGGTGGCGAGGCCGTAGTCCTTGTCGCCCTTGATCTTCCAGGCGTTCTTCAGACCGAGGTCCTCGTTGACGGCGCCGAGCAGGGAGGTGCTGGTGTAGCCGCGCAGGGAGACCTGGTTGGAGGCGGCGTAGCCGTCGGCGAAGGCGATCTTCGAGCCGTCGAGCTTGGCCTCCTTCAGCGCCTTCTTGCCTTCGGCGACCTTCGCGTCGTACGACTCCTTGGCCTTCTTGGCCTCGTCCGTCGTGCCGGTGGCCTTGGCTATGACGTCCAGGGTGTCGAACATCTGGCCCACCTGGTCGGAGGCGTCGGCGGCCTTGACCTGGAGGACGGGGCCGACCCTCTTCATCTGCTTCACGGCGGAGGCCGACATGTCGGTCGTGGTGACGATGAGGTCGGGGGTGAGACCGGCGAGGGTGTCCATGCTCGGCTCACCGCGGGTGCCGATGTCCTTGGGGTCGTTCTTCAGCGGAACGGCCGAGTCCCACGCCTTGTAGCCCTTGACGTCCGCGACACCGACGGGGTCGACGCCGAGGGTCACCAGGGAATCGACGACGTTCCACTCGGTTCCCACGACCTTCTTGGCCGGGCCGTCGAGCTTCACCGTCTTGCCGTTGGCGTCGGTGAGGGTGATCGGCTCGGACTTCTTTTCCGCACTGGTCTTCGCGGGCTCGGAGGAGCCGCAGCCGGCCAGGATGAGAGCCACGGCGGTGGCGGCCGTCGCGGCGATGAGGGGGCGTCTCATGAGGAGGTGTGGAGCCTTTCGCTTCTGCTGTGGTGGCGGCCTATCGCGCGGGTGCGCAGCCGGCCGGTGAGGGGGTCGGTGTCGACCTCGATGCGGATGCCGTACGTGGCGGAGAGGCGCTCCGGCAGCAGTACGTCCTCGGGGGCGCCGTCGGCGACGATGCGCCCGGCGTCGAGCAGGGCGATCCGGTCGGCGACGGCGGCGGCCTGGTCGAGGTCGTGCAGAACGACGCCGACGGCGATGCCGCCGTCGTCCGCGAGGTCACGCATCAGGTCGAGGAGTTCGATCTGGTAGCGCAGGTCGAGGTAGGTGGTCGGCTCGTCGAGGAGGAGTACGCCGGTCTCCTGGGCGAGGCAGCTGGCGAGCCACACCCGCTGCAGCTGTCCGCCGGAGAGCTGGTCGACGGCGCGGTCGGCGAAGCCGTCGACGCCGGTCATGGTGAGCACCCGCTCGACCACGGCGGCGCCTCCCGCGTCGGCCTGACCCCAGCGGCTCCGGTAGGGGTAGCGGCCGAACTCCACGACGTCACGGACGGTCAGGCCGCCCGGTGTGGGGCGCCCTTGGGTCAGGAGCGCGACGCGGCGTGCGAACTGGCGGGCGGTGAGGTCGAAGCCGTCGGCGGCCTCGGCCGTGCCGGAATCGAGGGTCAGCGTGCCGTGCCGGGCGCCCTGGAGGCGGGCTACGGACCGCAGCAGCGTCGACTTCCCGCTCCCGTTGGGGCCGACGAGAGCGGTCACTTCGCCGGGCCTGAGCTGGATGGCGGCGTCGTGGACGACGTCGACGCCGTCGTACGACACCGTCATGTGCTCGGCGGACAGTTCGTGACCGCGCGGACGTGTTGCGCTACCTGCGCGTTCACCTGATCTCACGGCGTGAAGGTTAGCCTAACCTTAGTCTGGCTGGAAGTAAGGGGTCCGGACCCGGGAGGAAAGCGCGTACGCCACTCCCCCGGCGATCAGCTCCGCTTCCCCTCAACCACCCTCCACAGCAGCCCCGTTACGCACGAGTGCCGCCCATCGTCCGAGACGATGGGCGGCACCGGTGGAGCTGGACCGTCAGTACAGCTTGTTGACCGCCTTGATGGTCGTGGTCTTGAAGTCGGCCACCTGGGCGTTGGCGAAGTTGCCCATCTGTCCCCACTTGACGAGCGTCACCGTGGTGCCGTCCCGGCCGACGGAGAACATGTTGATGTCGGAGGATCCCCCGGTGGACTCGGTGTGGACGCCGTAGACGTGGGCGCCTTCCTCGACGTTCAGCTTGCCGTAGTACTTCTGCGTCGCGGTGATGTCGGGATTCTCCTGCATCACCTTCTTCGCGCAGCCGTCCAGGTCCTTGCGCAGCAGGGCCGCGAAGTCCTTGGCGCGCTGCTCGCTGCGCTCGACCACCGTCACCTGGAGGGCGCTGGTGTCGAGGTCCGTGCGATAGGCGCGGTGCACGGAGATCGAGGGCAGGGCCTCCCCCACGCACATCGGCAGCGGGTCGGGCTGTCCGGAGGTCACCGGACCCGCGGTCCACGCCGACGACGCGTGCGGCGGCAGTTCGGCCGGAGCGAGGAACCGGGGCGATCCGGCGGCGGACGCCGGGCTCGTGCCGGCCACCACACCCGCCACGGCCACCGCTGCACCCAGAGCACACAGTCCTCGGCTCATGCGAACGCTCATCATCGTCAACTCCCCGTTGTCGAAAGGTCAGCTTGCCCGACCCTCACACCACATACGACCTGCGACACCCCGCGTCCGTTGCCCTCTCCCCCGTCACAGCCCTGTCCGCAATGTCACCGCATGGCAACGGCGGTGCCCGGCCCGTGCGCACCCTTGCATCCGCCCTGCGCGGGAAGACGCACCTCCAGGAGGTGTACCGCCCGGCGCCCGCATGCCGGGGCGGCTGCGGGAGAGCAGCGGAGGGCAGTGGAAGATTGAATTCCGCTCGCTTCCGCGTAACGGGCCCGGGCAACCGGAGTCCAAGGAATCGAGCGGGGAGGACGGCGCGGTGCGCCGTCGACAACAGAGACAACGAGGAGTAGCCCATGGACAGTTCCGCGACGCCTGCGCGTGCGGCTTCCGCCCGCGTATCGGACGGGTCGGGCGCACTGTGCGCCCCCGCGGGGCGGGCCGGGGCCTCCTCGGCGTGGGCGCGGCGGGGCGCCGCGCTGCGCCGCACGCCGGTGGCGATGTGGAACGACGACGTGTCGGACTGGGCCGCGGCACTGACGTACTACGCGATTCTCGCCCTGCTCCCCGCCCTCCTGGTCACGGTCAGCCTGATCAGCCTGGTCAGTCCCGGCACCACCCAGACGCTCATCGCCGAGGTCTCCGACTGGGCGCCCGCACAGTCGGGCAGCGCCTTGCACGAGGCGCTCACCGAGATGGCCGACGCACGGTCCGCCGCCGTGACGGTGGTGATCGCCGGCGGGGTCAGCGCGCTGTGGTCCGCCTCCAGTTACGCGGCCGTCTTCCGGCGCGCGCTGCACGCGATGCACGGCGTCAAGGACACCCGGCCCGTGTGGCGCAAGGCGCACCGCGTGTTGATGACCGCCGTCGCGCTGCTCGCACTGTTGGCCGCCAGCGCGCTTCTGCTCGTGCTGAGCGGCTCTCTCGTCCCGGCCGTCGGACGGCGCATCGGGGTCGGCGACGCGGGACAGACCGTATGGAATGTCATGAAATGGCCCGCTCTGGTCTGTCTGGCGGTCCTGCTCGTCCTCGTGCTCTTCCGCAACGCGCCGCCCTCGGAGCGCGGATGGCGCCGCAGCCTGTCTGGCGGTTTCCTCGCCGCGCTGCTGTGGCTCCTGTCCTCGGGCCTGTTCACCTTGTACGCCAGCGGATTCGGAAGCTACGGCAAGCTCTACGGCTCGCTGGCCGGGGTGGTCGTCTTCCTGGTGTGGCTCTGGATGTCGAATCTGGCGCTGCTGGCCGGAGCCCAGTTCACGGTGGAGATGGCCCGCGTGCCGGTCACCGCGCCCGAGTCCTGAGGCCCGCCCGGCCAGGGCGCGCCGGGTCACGGACAGGGCGGGTTGCGAGCGGGGTGGGGCGTGGGCGGGGTGTGCGCCCCCGGGCGGAAATACCGGCCGACGCGCCCGAGTCCGTTCCTCCCTGCGCGCCGCGTGCGCTCCCCCCGTAGGGGTTCGGGCACGGCTCGCACCGGTGATAGGCCTGAAGGACAAACTACTCGTGCGCGTGTTCGCCCACGCGGCATCGAAGAGGAGTCATCCCATGGCCTCGTTCGACACGGGACGGTTGTGCGCGATCGTCAAAATCCTGGACCAGGCAAGCATCCACCTGCGGCTGGCCGCCCGCGAGTCCGCCCTCGCCGAGACCGCGACAGCCACCCTGACCCGGCCGGCCGCCGATCCTGACGCGTCCGGCATCACCGCGCTCCTGAGCGTCTCGGAAGAGGCATCGGGCAGCGTCCGGCGCGCGCTCGTCCACATCCGCAACGGCGAGGACCAGCGCGCCCAGCACGAACTGGACCAGGCGCGGACCCAGCCGTGCGTGGCGGCCCTCGCTCCGGCGGGTCTGCCGCGGCCTCTCCCCCGACGCGTGAACACGGCGCTGCGCCTGTTGCAGGGAATCACCGGCTTCTTCCCGTCCGAGACGGAACAGGTCCTGGTACGGGCAGCCCTGCCCTAGCCTGCTCCGCCCCGGAGCGGTTCACTCGTACGGGCTAATCCCGCGAGCAGCGGGTCAAATCGCCCCGATCGCCGTAAACAGCCCGCCGACGGTCCTCATCTTCGCCGTCCGTGCACGCTCAGTGACTCTCCTGGTTGCGTCGGCCACCGGTCCGGAGCGGGATGGAGAGGACGCGTGCGGCGTCCGTGGCGAGATTCGATTCGCCCGTCGCGCGCTGCGAGGGAGTGATCACCCATGACTCAGGGCGAGGCCTTCACCAGCGCCGATGGGCTCGCGGGCCTTACGGCCTACGACCGGACCGGCGAGAAGATCGGCAGCGTCGAGCAGGTGTATCTCGACGACCGAACTGGGCGTCCCGAGTGGGTGACCGTCAAGACCGGTCTCTTCGGCATGAAGCAGAGCTTCGTGCCGCTCGCCGGAGCCCGCCGTCAGCAGGACGAGCTTCACGTGACGGCCACCAAGGAGGCCGTCAAGGACGCTCCGCGCGTGGACGCCGACCAGCACCTCGACCCGAGCGAGGAGCAGGACCTCTACACCCACTACGGGCTGAAGCGGACCGGCACGCCGCGCTCCGCCCCGGCCGCGGGTAACCGCGGTGCCGCGGGCATGGCCGGAGCCGGCGCGGGCGCCGGAATGGGCATGGGCGCGGGCGACGGGCGCAACGCGGGCGCGCGCGAGTTCGCGACGCGCTCCGGCGTCGGCGACGACTCCAAGCGGGACGAGATGATCCGCTCGGAGGAGCGACTGCGTGTCGGGACGGAAGAGCAGGAGGTCGGGCAGGCCCGACTGCGCAAGGTGGTCGTCACCGAAGACGTGAAGACCTCCGTCCCCGTCTCGCACGAGGAGGTTCGTGTCGTACGCGAGCCCATCCGCGACGGCGACCGCACCCGCGCCAACATCGGCGAGGAGCAGACCGAGGTGACCCTGCACGCCGAGAAGGCAGTGGTCAGCAAGGAATCCGTGCCGGTCGAGCGTGTCCGCCTGGAGACCGAGAAGGTCACCGAGACCCAGGAGGTCTCGGACACCGTGCGCAAGGAACAGATCGAGTTCGACGACGCCAAGGGCGAGCGCGGCGCGAAGGGCGAAGGCTGGCGCGACCGGAAGCAGGGCCCGCGCCACTGACGCACCTCAGAACGCCCTGAACCAGGGCACCTGACGGTGGAGGGAGGGAGCACTCATGTGAGTGCTCCCTCCCTCCGCACGCCGGTGCGGCATGCCGCTGCCGCTGTCTCGATGACCTGTTCGTACAACTCGTCGTCCAGCAGGACCGTGAGCCCGCAGGCGATGCCCCAGGCGACGTGTGCGGCGTCCTCTCCGAGGAACTGTTCCTGCTCGTGGAGCTCTTGACCGAGGTACTGGCTGTGGAGGTCGCGGGGGCCCTGGCTCTCCGCGTGTCGCCGGACGGCCTCGACGGCGCTCTGCGTGAACGTCTCGTAGTGGGCGTCGCCGAGCAGTCCGCGCAACTGCTCGAGCTGGGCGTGAGCGGCACGCAGGCGCAGGGGCCAGTCACGGCTGATGCCGAATTGCTCTTCCATGGCCTGCGTCAGGTCGATCCGCCGGAACATCACGTCGAGTGGGTCGTAGGTCATGATCTCTCGGTAACGGCTGCCGAGGCCGGCGCGGCGCAGGCTCGCTGCGGGCTCCCCCGTGTGGCCGCACACCGGCGGGGCCGACGCCTCGCCGCGCACACCCCGCTGGATGCGGGGTGTGCGCGGCAGGTCCACGTTCAGGCGGCGGGTACCGCCCCGGTGGCGAAGTACGGCTTGCAGACCGAGCCCGACCAGTCCGTGGCGATCTCAAGGAGCCTGTTCCCGTCGGCCGACGGCAGCAGGCTCGAGCTGTAGTTGGGGCAGTAGTCGACGGTCGTCGACTCCACGGCGACCGGCGCGGGGATCTCCCGCCAACTTCCGGCGCCACCCGCACTGTTGACCCAGACGGTGCGCCCGCTCCCGGCCGCCTTGCTGCCGTCGCGGTTGTACATGACCTGGCCGACGAGGAAGAGTCTGCCCTTCGGGTTGCCCGCCTGCGGCGCCCACGCCAGGTTCGGCGCGTGCTTGAAGTACTTGCCGTCGGCGGTCTCCGGGCGGATGCCCAGGGATGTGGTGGAGCCCCAGTTCCAGCCGTCGGACGAGGTCCGGTAGTGCACGACGCACTGGAACTGGCCCGCGGCCGCGCAGATCTCGAACGACATGAAGTAGGTCCCGTCGCCCATCTTGCGCACCACCGCCATGCCCGGCCGGTCCGAGGCGAGCGTGCTCGCGACGGTGTCGTGGTGGCCGGTCCAGTTCACCCCGTTCGCAGTGCGCGCGGCCACCAGCTTCTGGCTGTGCGCGGCATCCGTCTCATCGGAGTAGTGCGCCACGAGCTGCCCGGAGGCGTCGACGGAGAACTCCGGCTCCCACAGCCCCTTGTCGTTGGACGCCGTGGCGATGGTGGACAGGTAGCTCCAGCTGCGGCCCACGTCGTTGCTCTTGAAGACCCGCAGGGCCATGCGCCGATTCGGCTCGTCCTGCCCGACCGACGCCGCCCACAGCAGCGTCCCCGCGGGCAACTTGCCGATGCGCTGCGGAAGTTCGTACAGCGTCGAGCAGCAAAGCCCCTGCCCGCCCGCGGCCTCGGGATCGCGCACGGTGCCGACCTCGATGAACGACGCGCCCCCGTCCGTGCTCTCGTGGATGGCGCCGAGCCCGTTGTTCCCGTCGAACGTGACGACCGAGGCCAGCACGCGGCCGTTGGCGTCGCCGTTGTGGGCGAGTCTGACGGCGCGCGGGTACAGGCCGGTGCCATCGCGCAGCAAGGTGCCGGTCGCGGCGTCGGCCGACGACCCTGACTGCGTGACGAACAGCGCCGCCAGGAAGGCGAGCAGCAAGGGGAACAGGACAGTGGGGCGGAGGAGACGTGGTCGTGCGGGGCCGTGCGCGGACATGGGCCTCTCCTGACTCTGCGGTGGATGATGCACGGGGAGGTTGGGGGAGCGAACTGGGCCTGCTGTCAGTCGCGTTGGGGCGCGAGCCGAATGACGTTCCAGGAAACCGGCGGGATTTCGGCCGTCAGCGTGCCCTCGGCGGTGATGTGCGTACCGGACGCGCGGCGCGGCACCACCCGGTCCGGCTCCGCCTCGGTGTTGACCGCGTCGGGGTCCTGGTCGGCCAGGACCAGGTGCTCCACGACCCGGTATCCGGCGGCTTCCCCGCGCAGGGCGGCTTCGAGCAGCAGGGGCTGCTCCTGGTCGCGGTTGACGGCGAGGACGGTGAGCGCGCCGGTCTCCTCGTCGTGCGTCACCACAGTGTCGAGGGCGGACACGTCGCCGTACTGAGGTGTGTCGATGCGGGGCCCGGTGGCGTCGGTGCGCAGCACGCGTCCGGTGGCGAACCGGGCCGCCTGGGCGAAGGGATGGAAGATGGTCTGGCGCCAGCTGGCACCGCCGGGCTCGGTACGGATGGGCGCGATGACGTTGACCAGCTGGGCGAGGCAGGCGATGGCCACGCGGTCGGCGTTGCGCAGCAGCGTGATGAGCAGCGAGCCGACGACCGCGGCATCCGTCACGCTGTACGTGTCCTCGATGAGCCGGGGCGTCTCGGCGGTCTCCAGGTTGCGCTCGCCGACGAAGCGGGCGGCGTACCAGACGTTCCACTCGTCGAAGGAGAGCTTGATGTGCTTCTTGGCGCCGCGCACCGCCCGCACGTGGTCGGCGGTCGACACCACATCGCGGATGTACTGGTCCATGTGCGCGCCCGAGGCGAGGAAGCTGGCGCGGTCGCCGTCGAACTCCTCGTAGTAGGCGTGCAAGGAGAGGTAGTCGACCTCGTCGTAGGTCTGCTCGAGGACCTCGCGCTCCCAGGTGCCGAAGGTCGGCATCCGCGAGTTGGAGCTGCCGCACGCGACGAGCTCGATGGACGGGTCGACCTGGCGCATCGCCTTTCCGGCCTCGGCCGCGAGCCGCCCGTACTCGGTGGCCGACTTGTGGCCCGTCTGCCAGGGGCCGTCCATCTCGTTGCCCAGGCACCACAACTTGACGTCGTGCGGTGCGGTCACGCCGTGCTTGATGCGCAGGTCCGACCAGGCGGTGCCGCTCGGGTGGTTGCAGTACTCGACCAGGGCGCGGGCGGCGTCGATGCCGCGCGTCCCGAGGTTCACGGCCATCATCGGGTCGAGGCCCAACTGTCGTGCCCAGCCGAGGAATTCGTTGGTGCCGACGCGGTTGGTCTCGATGGAGCGCCAGGCCAGGTCGAGGCGGCGCGGACGGTCGGCGACCGGGCCGACGCCGTCCTCCCAGTGGTAGCCGGAGACGAAGTTGCCGCCCGGGTAGCGCACGAGGCCGGTGCCCAGTTCGCGTACGAGATCGGCGACGTCGCCGCGGAATCCGTCGGCGTCGGCGGTGGGGTGCTCGGGGTCGTGGATGCCGGTGTAGACGCAGCGTCCCATGTGCTCGACGAAGGTTCCGTACAGGCGCGGGTCGACGTCTCCGACGCTGAACTCCGGGTCGATGACGAACCGTGCGGTGTGCGGCATGTTCTGGTGCCTCTCTGTGGTGCGGCTTGCTGACTCGGGCAGGGGTGGGCTACTTGAGGCCGGTGCCGGCGATGCCCTCGACGATGCGGCGCTGGAACAGCGCGAACACGGCGAGCAGCGGGATCGCGCCGAGCACGGCGGACGCCATGAGCTGGGCGTAGGGCACGCCGAACACGTCCTGGACGGAGGTGAGTCCGACGGGCAGCGTCATCATCTCGGGGTCGGTCACCACGAGCAGGGGCCAGAGGAAGTTGTTCCAGACGCCGACGAACACGAAGATCGTGACGGCCGAGACGGCCGGGCGGGAGATCGGCATGACGATCTGCCAGTAGGTGCGCAGCCAGCCCGCGCCGTCCGCGCGCGCCGCGTCGATCAGCTCCCGCGGGATCCCGTCGAAGAACTGCTTGAAGACGAACACCGCCACCACATTGGGCACTTGGGGCAGCACGACGCCCCAGTAGGTGTTCAGGAGTCCCGCCGACTGGAGCGCGAGGAACTGCGGGATCATCAGGACCTGCCCCGGGATCATGATCCCGGCGAGCAGCATCACGAACGCGGCGCGGCGCAGCCGGAAACGGGTCTGCGAGAGGGCGAAGGCGGCCAGGGACGCCATGATCACCGTGAGGACCGTGGTGAGGATCGAGGTGATGAAGCTGTTGGCGTACCAGTAGGGCAGCTTGCCCGCGTCGAAGATCTCCCCGTACGCGTCCAGGGTGGGATGCGCGGTGAACCAGCCGGTCGGGTTGGTGACGACCTCCTGGGCCGGCCGCACGGAGGTGGCCAGCGCCCAGGCGAGCGGCACGAGCCACAGCAGCGCGAGGGCGATGAGCGTGCCGAGCGCCACCCGGTTGAAGAGGCGCTCGGAGTCGCGGCGGCGGGCCGGTGGCGCGGTGGTGCCGCGCTGTCCGGTGTCGGGGCGCGTGGCGATCGCGGTCATGGTCAGTTCTCCTTCTCGGCACGGCGTACGAGGGCGAACCAGACGAGGGAGACGAACAGGATCACCAGGAACAGCAGCAGCGACACGGTCGAGGCGTAGCCCACGCGGCCCTCGACGAAGCCGGTGTCGTAGATGAGCTGAAGGGAGGGGCGGGTGCTGCCGTCGGGTCCGCCGCTGGTCATCATGTAGATCTGGTCGAAGACCTTCAGCGAGGCGATGACCTGCAACACCGTCACCAGCGTCGTCGTACGGCCCAGCATCGGCACGACCACGTGCCGGATGCGCTGCCAGGGCCCGGCCCCGTCGATGGCCGCGGCCTCGTGCACCTCGCGCGGCACGTCCTGCAGACCGGCCAGATAGAGCACGAAATTGAAGCCGATCGTCCACCACACCGTGGCCGCGGCGATGGAGATCATCGCCCAGTCCGGGTCACCGAGCCAGGACGGCGGGGTGTCGACGCCGAACCACTTCACCACCTCCTGGGCCAGGCCCAGTTGGTCGGCGTAGATGAACATGAAGAGCAGCGAGACGACCGCGGACGGCAGCACGAACGGCGCGAAGAACGCGAAGCGGATGAACCAGCGGCCGCGCACGAACCGGTCGGCGAGCAGCGCGAGGGCCAGGCTGAGCAGCACCAGCGGCACGGTGGTCAGGACCGTGAACCACAGCGTGTTGCGCAGGGTCCGCCAGAACTCCGCGTCGCCGAGCACCGCCGAGTAGTTGGAAAGGCCCGCGAAGTCACCGAGACCGCTCTTGAGGAGGCTCGTCTCGAAGAATCCGGCGACCACGGTGTAGATGAGCGGCCCCACCAGGAACACCAGATAGAAGAGGGCGAAGGGCAGCAGCATCCCCGGGCCTGCCCAGCGGTCGCGTCTGCTGGACGTCGAGGAGGGAGCGGTCGTCGTGGCCACGGTTCGGCCTTTCGGTCAAGGCGTACGGGATCCAAGGGCGGGTGGTGCGTGCTGAGTCGGGCGTCGGCAGGGGGCGGGCCCGGTCATACGGGGGCGGGGCGCGACGCCAGTTCGCGCAGATCGCGGCGCAATCGCGCGGCGCCCGCCGTGGGGCTGGTGTCACCGGTGAAGACGGAGGTCACGGCGTCGCCCACCACGTTCTGCATGGTGCTTCCCGCGCCGCCGTACCAGGCGGCCGGGTCGTAGACCGCGCCGTCGGCGGCCGTGGCGTAGTGCGACTGCGGAACGAGTTCCTTGTACGCGCGTGAACGCTGCGTCGGCAGCCAGGCGGGCACATGGCCGCCCTCCGCCCACAACTTGCTGGAGTGCAGCATCGACGCGATGAACCCCAGGGAGAGATCGAGGCGCTGGGCCGTCTCGGTGGGGGCCTTGGGCAGCACCAGGGCGTGCGAGTCGGCGGCACAGGCGTAGGGCGCGTCCTTGAAGACGCGCGGCAGGGGCCGCATGTCGAACTTCACCTTCGCCGACTGGACCGCGAGCGCCTGCCAGACGCCGTCCATCAGGAATCCGGCCTTGCCCGTGGTCAGCAGCGTGATGGCGCCCTTCCCGTCGGTGTTCGCGGGAATCACCTTCTCCTGGCTGAGGCGGCGGATGTACGCGAGTGCTTCGGCCGCGGCAGCGGTGTCGATCACCACCCGCTTGCCCTGGTCGGCGACGAGATCCCCGCCGCCGACCTGCCGGTAGAACGACCAGAACAGCCGGAACTGCATCGAGGCCTCCTTCACCGAGGCGACCGAACCGCCCCAGGCGCCGGTCACCTCCTTCGCGGCGCGCAGCGCGTCGATGAAGGCGTCGGGCCCGTCCACGTCGGCCAACTGGCCCTGTTCGTCGAGCAGTCCGGCCTTCTCGGCGATGTCCGTGCGGAAGAAGAGCACAAAGGGATGGGTGTCGAGCGGCACGGCGTGCGGCGCCCCGCCGAACTGGGATTTGCGCCAGGGCCGTGGGTCGAACTTGTCCTCGGTCAGCCCGTGCCGGGCCAGATCCTCGGTGTGCAGTTCGGTGAGCAGGCCCGCTTCGGCGAGCGTGGGCAACTTCGACAGGTGGACCACCGCGACCTGCGGCGGCCGGTCGCCGAGCGTGGAGAGAGTCAGCTTCGTGTAGTACGGGTTGCCCCACAGGAACGTCGCCGATTTCAGTTCGGTCGAGCGGTGCGCGGCCCGGTAGGCGTCCTGCATCGCCAGCATGCGCTCGCCGTCGCCGCCGGTGAACGGGTTCCAGAAGTTCAGCCGCGACGGCGAGGGAGCGCCGCCGGTGAACCCCTGCGCGAGGGTGCTGCCGCAGCCACCGACGGTGAGCGCGGCGGTGCCTGCCGCACCGAGCGCGAGCCCTCCGCGCAGTACACGGCGGCGGGACGGGGCGGGCGGCGACGGGGTCGGTATGCGGTCCCGCATGGGCATGCGTCCTTCCACGGCGGACAGGCTGACACGGAGTGCAACGTTGTAATGCACATCAGCGGCAACCACGCTTCCTGGCTATCCGCTGCGTTTACAACGTTGTACTCAGCTGGCAATACGGCGTCAACACCTAGGCACGCATTACCTGTTCATGTACTCGTTCAGTCGTGGACGAAGACCCAACGACTCCCCCGAGTTACAACGTTGGACCATGCCGTACGCTGCTGCTGTCGGGGGAGGGAGAAACACCGTGGCAGGCACCCGCCTGAAGGACGTCGCGGAGCGCGCCGGGGTATCGATCAAGACGGTGTCGAACGTCGTCCGCGGCGAGACCAGGGTCGCCGACCGGACACGCGAGCGCGTCCTGCGCGCCATCGCCGACCTCGACTACCAACCCAACGCCTCCGCACGCCACTTGCGCACCGGCCGCAGCGGCATCATCGCGCTGGCCGTGCCCGAGCTCGTCGCGCCGTACTTCGCCGAACTGGCCGCGCAGGTCATCGCGGCCGCGAAGAAACGCGGCTGCACGGTGCTCATCGAGGACACCGGGGGCAACGCCGAAGAGGAGCTCCGTATCGCCTGCGGCCTCAGCGACCCGCTCATCGACGGCGTCCTGCTCAGCCCCCTGCGCCTCGACGAGCAGGTCCTCGCCGCCCGCGAACGCCGCGTACCGCTGGTGCTCCTGGGCGAGCAGTCGTACGAGATCCCCGCCGACCATGTCCTGATCGACAACTCGGCGGCGGCGCGCGAGGCCACCGGCCACCTGTTGTCCCTCGGCCGACGCCGCGTCGCCGTCATCGGGCAGCCATCGGGCCCCGCTCATGCGACGACGGTCCAGCGCATGCACGGTTATCTGACGGCCTTGCACGCGGCGGGCGTCCCGCACGATCCTCAACTCGCCCCGGCCACAAGGTCGTTCACGCGCGCGGCAGGCGCCGACGCGATGCGGGCGCTGCTGACGCTGGACGACCCGCCGGACGCCGTCTTCTGCTTCAACGACCTGCTGGCCTCGGGTGCGCTGCGCGTGGCGCACGAACACGGACTGCGGGTCCCGCACGACCTGGCCGTGGTCGGCTTCGACGACGTGGAGGAGTCCCGCTACGGCGTCCCGAGCCTGACCACCATCGCCCCCGACAAGCGAGGCATCGCGGAACTGGCCGTGGACGCGCTGCTCCGCCGGATCGACGCGGGCGCGATGGCCCCGCACACACGCCTCACAGCGGGATACGAACTGGTGGTGCGGGAGAGTACGCGGCCGGGTGGCGCACGAGGCGGGTGCTGAGCCAGCGGGGCTGCGGCTGGGGCTGCTCGGTGGCCGAAGCCGACGCTTGGGTGCCTGCAAGGAAACCCGAGGATTGACTTGGGTATCGGGCGGACGGGACGCTCTCTGCGCGTCCAGAGGCGGCAACCCACCGCGCCCCCAACGCTGTTCCACGGACCGGCGTCGGGGAGTGGACGGGAAGTCGCCCCCACCGACCGGAGGGAATCCGCGCCCATGCCCGACGCCCCCATCGACCGCCGCACCCATGCCGCACGGCAACTCCTGCACGACCTCGGCGCCGAGACCCTCGACCACCCCGGCGGCACCCTCCTGGCCCACCTCGACCGCGTACGCCGACAACTCGCCCACTGGAACGCGCGGCCGACGCTGCGACTGGCCGGACTGTGCCACGCGCTGTACGGCACCGACGGCTTCGCCACGGCGCTGCTGCCGCTCGACCGGCGCACGGAAGCCACCGGCATCATCGGCCCCGAAGCCGAGTCCCTCGTGCACTTCTACGCGAGCTGCGACCGACGAGCCACGTACTCCACGCTGACCGCCGAGGCCCCCCACTTCCGGGACCGGTTCACCGACCGCACCTTCGTCCCCACCCGTCGCCGGTGGGAAGACTTCGCCGAACTCACCGCGGCCAATGAACTCGACATCGCACGCATCGACAGCGACTTCCGCGCCCGACGGGGCGCCGACCTGCTGAAGCTGTGCACCAGGCTCCGCCCCTTCCTCACCCCCGTGGCCTGGCAGGACTGCGAGACCGTCCTGACCCCTGCGCCCTCGCCTGGGGAGTGATGAGCCGCCGGGTGGCCAGATCCTTGCACTGCCTGACCATCTGGCCACTCGTCCCTCATCGGGCCGCGGCGCAGGATCGATGGCATGAAGATTCTTTGGGTATTCGCACACCCCGAACCGCAGTCCCTCAACGGCTCCCTGCGTGACGACGGGATCCAGGAGCTGCGCGCTCTCGGGCACGAGGTCCGCGAGTCCGATCTCTACGCGATGGACTGGAAACCCGTGGTGGACTCCGGCGACTTCCACCGCGAATCGATCGACCGGCTGCTGGTCGGAGCCGAGCAGGAGCACGCCTACAGCGCGGCCAAGCTGACGGACGACATCACCGCCGAGCAGGAGAAGATCGCCTGGGCCGACACGCTGGTGTTCCAGTTCCCCCTGTGGTGGTTCGGTCCGCCCGCGATCCTCAAGGGGTGGTTCGACCGGGTGCTCGTGCAGGGCTTCGCCTTCGGACTCCAGGACGACTCGGGGCGGACCCTGCGCTACGGGGACGGCGGACTCGCAGGCAAGCGCGCCATGGTCATCACCTCGGTCGGCGCACGGGAGTCGGGCTTCGGGCCGCGCGGCGTCCACGGACAGCTCGACGAGGTGCTGTTCCCCGTGCTGCACGGCACCTTCTGGTACACGGGAATGGACGCGCTCCCGCCGTACGTGGTCTACGGAGCCGACCGCCTCGACGAAGCGGGCTACGGCGACCGCGCGGCAGAACTCCGCGAGCGGCTCCGCGCGCTGCCGGTCACCGAGCCGCTCCCCTACCGCCACGAGCACGGCGGCGACTACGACGACGCACTCGTCCTTCGTCCGGAGATCGCACCGGGCCTCACCGGCGTCGCGGCCCACCGGTCGCGCACACCAAAGGGCTGATGAGGCCCGCTCAGCCCCGGAGGTGTTCGATCATCTGCCGGATCACGGCGACCGGCAGGGCCGGATGCCGGGCCGCATCCTGCGCGGTGTTCCTGTCGCCGAGCAGCCGGACCAGCACGAGCGCGGGCAGCCGCGGGTGCCTGGCGGCGGCGTGGCGCACGGAATCCCGCGGGTCGTCGAGCAGCCGTATCGCGGACGCGACCGTGAGCCGGGGGTCGGTGGCCGCGCGATGGCGCACCTCCTCACTGGGGTCCCGGCTCAGCCGTTCCACCAGCTCAGGTGTCGACTCAGGGTCGTCCGGAGCCAGCCGGCGCATGCGGGGATTCGGGTCGTCGGCGTAGCGCAGCAGGCCGGTGCGGGGGAAGTTCGGGTGGCCGCGCGGGCGGTCGGGGGCGGTCAGGCTGCCGGTCCACCATTGCCACACCCGCAGGAGCATGGCGGCGGGCGCGTCGTCGCAGGATTCGGCGAGGAAGAGCTGTACGACGCGGTCCTCGTCCCGGGCCAGGAGCTCGACGACGTCCGGTGGAAGGCGGCGGGCCCGGGCCACGCTTCTGCGCACCAGCGGGTGGGCGGAGGTAGCCAGGCGGCGCATGGCCGCGGGGTCGTGATGGAGGGCCTCGACCCAGTCGAGCGAGTGGTGGTGCGTACCCGGATCGAAGGTGAGGGGGATGGCCGCCCGCTGTTCTTCGGTGAAGTCGGGTCGCCTGGCCACCACGTCACGGACGCGCTCGTCGAGATCCCGGGCGAGGAGGGCGACGAGGTCCGGGTCCAGGCACGGATTGCCCGCGAGGGAGCCGCGCTGGGCCTCATCCCCGTGGTGGGCCAGGTGCTCGGCGAGGTCGCGCTCCAGCAGGCAGCTGCCCAGCGCGCCATCCGTGAGCCCCTCGGCATCGAAGACCGACCGGGACAGCGGGTGATCCTGGTGGTGGCGCAGCAGTGCCGTGGCACGGACCTTGCTGTCGGGGTCGGTCAGGAGCCGGCGCCGGGCCGGCTCGTCGAGGTGGGGCCAGGCCGCGCGGCAGGCCTCGGCGCGTACGGCCGGCTCGGGGTCGGTGGCCAGGGCGGTCAGGATCCGTGCGGGCAGGCCGGTGAGCCGTGCGGCCTCTTCGCGGACCTGCGCGGACGGATCGGCAGCGAGCCGCTGCTGCACGGCCTCGTCGAGCACGTCCCGCCGGTCCGCGGCGATCATGGCGAGGATCCACCGCCGCCGGGAGTTCTCCTCGCCGAGGATCAGCCGGGTCCACTGGTCGGCCGTGAGACCCGGCTGGGCTTCGGCGAGCAACTGCCTTACTTTCCAGTCCGGGTGGACAATGGCCGCCTCCACCACCACGGTCGGCAGCGGACGCCACAGCAGGTGATGCGACAGTCCCAGCAGATCACCCCGCAGGTCGTCCGGTGTGGCCTGGTTGAGAGCAAGGCCGTGCGCCCACGCCTCACGCACCCCGGCGGAGTGCTTCTCCCCCCGGAACAGTGAGGCCCAGGCCGCCGCCCGCTCCCGCGGGGTTTCCCGGGCCTGCGCATGGGCGGCTGCCTCCTGCCGCTCACGCACGCCGCTCACCGTGACGAGCCGGACCTCCGCCCCCTCCGTGGTCACCGCGAGCAGGGCACCCCCGCTCGGGGAGAGCGTGACGAACCCGGTGGCCAACTCCGGTCGCTCCGCCCCATCACCCAGGAGCGCGGCAAGGCTCCAGTCCGGTGTGAGCCGTACCCGGGTCCAGCGCTGGGGCGAGCAGCACGTCCACTTCCCGGCGACATCGATCAGGAACTCACCGTCCGCGCCCATGATCCCCAGCTCGACGGCGAGCCGATGCCACCGCGCGTCGACCTCGGCACTCAGGCCGGGCCGGCCCGCGCGTACGGCAACGACAGTCCGGGCTTCTGGCGAACCGGTCCACCGCCACGCGGATTGCGTCGGCAGCACGTTCTCGCCGCGACCGTCCCCCACGACTTCCAGCCCGGCCCGGCGCAACAGCTCCGCGAGCTCATCTCCCCCACACGTCATGGGACGCCATCCTGCCGCAACCGCTGCATTCACCGGCCATGGCTCTTGGGCTCGGACATCCTCACCCTCGCCGACCGTCTCACCGACGCCTCTCGGTAAGCGGCGAGGTGGACGGCTTCGTCACCGGGTGAATCACGCAGGCCCCGTTCCCCGCCGACCGCGCCTACGGCAAGGTGACTCGCCGCCGCGGTCCCGACCGTGTCGAGGGGTTGTTGGTGGGCGCTTTCGAGATCGATGAGCTGGGCGTACGCGCGCGTGCTCGCGGCACCGCCTGGGACGGCAGTTGCTGTCCGCCCTCACCACCGCCGCTCCCGACGGCCGGGCCTGGCTGCTGACATGGGACGAGGCCCACGAGACGCTCGCGTTCTCCCCCGGATGGGCTGGCACCAGCCGGAGCCCCTGCCGGGCCACGACACCGACATCGTCGTGTTCCTGTCCGCGCCGCCGCGAGCACCACACGGGTGGATTCCGCTGGTTGCGCGGTGATGAAGTACTGCTCTTCACCCTCGTACCCGCGGCTCATCGGGCCGCCCGACGGCCAGCCCCGCCAAGTACGTGTCGACCATCGCGATCTGCCGCTCCGCAGGAAACTCCTGAGGCGCGAACAGCGCCTGGACGACCAGGCCGAGCACAAAGCTCTGGGCAGCGGCAGCGACGTCCTCGGGCCGGGGGCCGGGGGGCAGTTCGCCCAGCTCCTGGGCTCGCGCGGCGTGCCCGGACATCCGCTCGCGCGCACGGCGGTAGCGCTCGGCGTGCTCCTGGGCCAGCTCGGGGTCGGCGAGCGCCACGTCCCAGGACGCCACCCAGATGCGGTTGCTCGCGGCGCTCTCGGCGTCCAGCGGCAGGATGTCGAGCAGCGTCGCCCGCAGCATCACCAGACCGGGGGCCTCCCCGGCCCGCTCCGCCGCCGGCCGCGGCCGGTCGGCCGAGCGTCGGTCGAGTACCTCCAGGGCGTGTTTCAGGAGCGCGCGCTTGCTGGGGAAGTAATGCGTGAGCAGGCCGGTGGTGGCCCCCATCTCCGCGGCGACCGCACGCAGGGTGAGGCCGCCGAAGCCATGGGCGGCGAGCACCCGCCACACCGCCTGGGAGACCTCGGTCCTGCGGGCGTCATGATCTGTTCGGGCCGGCGGTGTCATAGCCGTTAGAGTACATACCCAACGTTCGTTACGTACCTGGTGCGCGCTGTCCGGACACCCGGCCGTCCACCTGCCCGCGCCCAGCCGGACCACCGCATAGGACCCGCCATGTACGCCATACCGCTGACCGAGAATGCTGAGCTCCGCATGCTGGAGCCCTGGCAGGACGCCGAGTTCCTGGCCCACATCGACCGGGCCCGCGCCCACACCGACCCATGGATCCCCTGGGCCTCGCGCTCCACGGACCTGGAGTCCGCCCGTGCCACCCTCCAGAACTACGCGGACAAGC
The DNA here is from genome assembly GCF_040636975.1 of Streptomyces sp. NPDC032198. Taxonomy (NCBI): domain Bacteria; kingdom Bacillati; phylum Actinomycetota; class Actinomycetes; order Kitasatosporales; family Streptomycetaceae; genus Streptomyces; species Streptomyces sp. NPDC032198. Next base: position 120,742 of record NZ_JBEZVL010000004.1, read on the forward strand.
AGGCCGCCGACTCCGGACGGATCTACGGGATCTGGCGGGACGGCATCCTGATCGGCGGCGTGATGTTCGTGCAGTTCGACGCCAAGAGGGGCAACTGCGAGATCGGCGTATGGGCCGAGCCGGCCGGTGAGGGCCACGGTCTGATCAGCGCCTCGGTCCGGCACTTGATCACGTACGCGTTCGGCGAGCGCGGCATGCACCGCGTCGAGTGGTGGAACAGCGCCGGGAACACCCGCAGCCGAGCCGTCGCCCAGCGCATGGGCATGCATCTGGACGGCACCCTGCGCGAGCAGTCGCTGTACCAGGGCGTCCGCCATGACATGGAGATCTGGTCCCTGCTCGCGCACGAGTGGCAGGACGGGCAGGACGCCGCCTGACCCACGCGCATCGGATCGCGACCGCGTACCGTGCGCGCCTCAGGCCGCGAGGCGTTCCGCGAGGAGGAGTACGCCGATCACGATCATGGCGGCGCCCGAGACCCGGGTGACGGCGCGCGCGGCGGTGGGGCGGGCCCGCAGGATGGTGCGGGCCAGTACGCCCACGCAGAGGTAGATCGCCGCGCAGCTGAGCGTGTGGACCAGGCCGAGCGTGCCGATCTGGGCCGCCAGCGGCCAGCTGCCGTGCGGGGCGGTGAACTGCGGCAGCAGGGCCAGGAAGAGCAGCAGTGCCTTGGGGTTGAGGCCGCTGATGCCCACCCCCTTGAGAACGCGGGCCCCCACCGCTCCGCTGTCCTCCTCCTGCGAGGCGGTCCCGGCGACGGCGGGCCGGGCCAGCGTCGTGGCGCCGAGCCACACGAGATAGAGGGCGCCGAGGACGGTCAGAGCGGTGAGGACGGACGGCGTCCGCGCCACCACCGCCGCCACCCCGGCGGCGACCACGGCGGTCAGCGCGACGTAACCGAGCAGCAGACCACTGACGGCCGGGACCACCGACCGATCGCGGAGCCCGGCGTTGATCGCATAGGCCCAGTCCGCCCCCGGCACGAGGATGAGCAGGACTGAGACCGCCCAGAAGGCGGTGATGGAGCTGACTGCCACGACGTACTTCTCCCTCTCAAACAGGTTCTGAGTAGGAGATTAGTTCCGAAGAGACCAAAGGTGTTTCCAAGTATTCCCAGCTGAGGCGGCGTGGGTGGCAGAATCTTCCCCATGGACAATGTGGACCGGAAGATTCTTGCGGAGCTCCAGACGGACGGCCGTCTGACGGTCACGGAACTGGCGGCCCGCGTGCGGCTGAGCCTCTCCCCGTGCCACCGTCGGCTGCGGGAACTCGAACGCAGCGGGGCCATCCGCGGCTACCACGCGATCCTGGACGCGCGTGCCGTTGGTCTGAGCTTCGAGGCGCTGGTCTTCGTCACGATGCGCCAGGAGGACCGCGACACCGTCTCCGCCTTCGAGCACGCGCTCGCCGAGATCCCCGAGATCCTGCAGGCCGAGCGCCTCTTCGGGGACCCCGACTATCTCGTGCGCATCGTCAGCAAGGATCTGCCCGCCTTCCAGCGGCTCTACGACGACAAGCTGGCCACCTTGCCGGGCGTGCAGCGCCTGAGCTCGACGCTCGTGATGAAGCACGTGGTGAACGAGCGCGCCCTGCCTCTGTGAACGTCGGCGGCTGACGGCACCTCACGTCGTGGACGCGGGGTCCGCGTCCACCCGCGGCCCCAGTGCGCCCGGCGTGCAGCCGGCGAAAGCCACGACGTCCCGGTGCAGGTGGGACTGGTCCGCGTAGCCACACACCACGGCGACCTCGGCCGCGCCGCGCCCCGTCGAAAGGCCTCGGACGGCGCGGTCGAACCGTACGAGCATGGCGGCGCGCTTGGGCGTGAGGCCCACCTGGGCGGTGAACCTCGACCACAGCCTCTTGCGGCTCCACCCGCACAACACCGCCAGGTCGCCGACCCGTACCTGGCCCCGGCGGGAGACGATGCGCTCCCAACTCACCACGACCTCCGGGTCCATCGACGGCGCCGACGCATGGCGGCGCACCAGGAAGTCGGCCAGCAGCGCGAAGCGGTCGTCCCACTCCTTGGCGGTGGTCAACTGCTCGCGGAGGCGGGGCTCATGACGCCCCCACAGCTCTCCCAGGCTGAACACGCCGCCGTGCAGGTCGGTGGGTGAGACGCCCAGGAGCGAGTAGGCGCTCACCGGGGACATGTGTACCTCCACGCAGTCCACGCGCTCCGCGCGGACGCGGACCGCCCCCGGCGACATTCCGGCGGCCAGACTCCACAGCGCCCTGCTGCCGCCGGTGTTCTCGACGACCAGAGCGTCGTCGCCGAGTTCGATGACGATCGTCAGGACCGGTTGGGGGAAGACCCGCAGGTCCAGCCCGGCCGCCGCCCGGTCGCGGAATCCGGCGATCTCCACGCCGTCGAGCGGCGCCGCGCGGCGCGGGCGCGCGACCTCCCACCCGCGCAGGCGGTCACCCTCGTAGAGGTGGTCACCTTCGTGCAGGCGGTCACCCTCGTGCAGAACAGGGTCCACGCCTACCAAGCTACCTGCGTCCCGCTCCCCCGCCGCCCTCACCACTCGGCGAACGAGCCGTCCTCGTGCCGCCACACCGGGTTGTGCCAGTCGGCCTCGCTGTCGTCGGCCGCACGCACCGCCGCCTCGTCGATCTCGATGCCGAGCCCAGGCCCGGTCGGGCGCAGGATATGACCTTGATGGAACCGGAACACTTCGGTGTCGGCGAGGTAGGACAGGACGTCGGCGCCGGTGTTGTAGTGGATACCGATCGACTGTTCCTGGATGAGGAAGTTGGGGACACTGACGGCGATCTGGAGGCTCGCCGCCAGCGACACCGGGCCCAGCGGGCAGTGCGGGGCGATGAGCGTGTCGAAGGTCTCGGCCAGCGAGGCGATGCGCCGGACCTCGGAGATGCCGCCCGCGTGGGACAGGTCGGGCTGCAGGACCGCGACGCCGCCCTGCAGGACCGGCAGCACGTCCTGGCGCGAGTACAGGCGCTCACCGGTGGCGATCGGCACCGGCGACGAGGCGACCAGGTCGGGCAGCAGATGACCGTACTCCGGCAGGAGCGGTTCCTCCACGAACATGGGCGCGAGCGGGGCCAGGTGGGGCAGCAGCCCGCGGGCGTTCGCGGCGTGGAAACGGCCGTGGAAGTCCAGTGCGAAGTCCCTTCCGGGGCCCAGGACTTCGCGGGCCGCCGCGGCACGGGTGACGATGTCGTCGACGTCGGCGACGGTGGCCAGCCGGTTCATGCGGCCGCTCGCGTTCATCTTCACCGCGGTGAAGCCCGCCTCGACCTGGGCCGTCACGTGCTCCGTGATGTGGGCGGGACTGTCACCGCCCACCCAGCTGTAGGCGCGTACCCGGTCACGGACCGGGCCGCCGAGGAGCACGTGCACCGGCACGCCGAGGCGCTTGCCCGCGATGTCCCACAGCGCCTGGTCGAGCCCGGCCACCGCGCTGGAAAGGACCGGGCCGCCCCGGTAGAAGGACCCTTTCGTCATCACCTGCCAGTGGTCCTCGATGCCCGACGGGTCCTTGCCGATGAGGAGTTCGGCCAGCTCGCCGACGGCCGTACGCACGGTGGCCGCGCGCCCCTCGACCACCGGCTCGCCCCATCCGACCACTCCCTCGTCGGTCTCCACGCGGCACAGCAGCCAGCGGGGCGGCACTGCGAACGTCTCGATACGGGTGATCTTCATCGGGGTCAACCTCCTTGAGGGGCACGGCGGATGACGGAGCGGGCCGGGTGCAGCCGAAGAGGGGACGAGAAGGTCGGTCAGCTCAGGCGGACGTCTTGTACACGCTCCATCCGCCGTCCACCACGAGGCCGGCCCCGGTGACGAACGACGCCTCGTCGCTCAGCAGGAACGCCGCGCTCGCCGCGATCTCGTCGGGGCGGCCCAGTCGGCCCGCCGGTGTCTGCTCGATGGTGCGCTCCCGGTCACGCGCGCCGATCGTGTCCCACGCCCGGGTCAGGACGGGCCCCGGCAGAAGGGCGTTGACCCGCACGTCGGGCGCGTACTCCACCGCGAGCTGACGGGCCAGGCCGGTCAGGCCCGCCTTGGCCGCCGCGTAGGCGGGACGTCCTGGCAGACCCATGAGGGCGTGCACCGAGGAGACGAAGACGACCGCGCCCCGGGTGGCACGCAGGTCGTTCAGGCAAGCCCGTACGCCGAGGAACGCGCCGGTGAGCATCACCGCCAACTGCCGGTTCCAGTCGGCCGGTTCGATCACGTCGGCCGCGCCGCCGCGCACCATATAGGCATTGCTGAGCAGACCGGAGACCGGACCGAAGCGGGTGCGGGCGGCCGCCACCGCCCGCACCCAGGACTCTTCCTCCGCCACATCACAGGGCTCGAAGCACGCATGCCCACCTTCTTCACGGATGGAACGTGCGGTGCGCTCGCCCTCCTCGACATCCACATCGGCGATCACCACCCCTGCCCCTTCGGCCGCCAGCCGCCGGGCAGTCGCCGCGCCGATCCCCTGCGCTCCCCCGCTGACGACGACGCAACGACCGGCGAATCGCCGACCGGAGGGCTCTCCCGATCCAGATGAACCCGACGCACCCAACTGACCCGACGCACCCGATGAACCCGACGACTCAGCACTCACAGGCAACTCCCGCCCCTCGCACCGGCACACACGGCATCAGACGACCCACGGTAGCGCGGGCGATCAACGGGGAGGCCTGGAGATCACGAAGTGGCCGCGCCCCGGAGGTTGCCGCGGCTGTCGACGGTAGGGCGGCCTTGCGGCCCGGTTGCCGGCCGGTCGCGTCACTCAGAAGCGAGGTGGACCGGGTGCGCGTCGAGGTCGATGGTGAAGGCCACCCGGTCGAGCCCGGGGCCGTCGTAGTCCGGCTTCAGCGTCGAGACCGTGAAGCCGAGCCGGGCGTGGAAGGCCTGCGACGCGGTGTTCTGCGGGCTGGTGATGCAGTGCACGTAGCGGCGTCCGTGCGAGCGGGCGAGTGCGAAGAAGGCCCGGTACAGGGCTCGCCCGACGCCCTGCCCGTGCAGTTGCGGGTCGACACCGACGAAGTGCACGTACGCGGCGTCGGGCTCGGTCTGCGAGAGGAACCCGACCAGGAAGGCGGCGACCTTCCCTTCGTCACCTTCGGCCACGAAGCTGGTGGTGGTGAAGTGCTGGAAGTACAGCCTCGGCAGGAGCAGTGAACGTTCCAACGCCCCTGCTGGCCCTTTCAGACCGCCCCACCACGTGTCCAGCACCGCGAGCACACGCGGGTGATCCCCCTCGACAAGGTGCCGTGCCGTCAGACCACCAGGAAGAACGTCGATCATCGGCGCAGTCTGTCATCGGTTCCATGGACGCCGCCAGCCAAATCCGAACAACTGGGCTAGGTTGACGCGGCCGATGATCGGCTGGTTCGAGACGTGAGGCTTGAGGCTTGACGCATGAGGGGGAAGGGAATCGGTGGACGGACGACGCGTGGTGCCGGTGCTTGCGGCGGCCTCGGTGGTGTTCACGGCGGCTCTCGCGGGCTGCGGCCATGACACGACCCAGGCGGGGCAGGGCAAGGCGTCCCCGTCCGCGCCCCCGCCGTCCTCGTCCTCCCCCTCGCGTACGCGGGAGAGCCCCGCCCCCGAGATCCTGTCGCCCACGGGCCCGGCGACCGCCCCCGGCCGCGACTCCGTCGCGAACGCCCAACGGGTTTTCACCGCAGCGGAGTTGAAGAAGGCACTCCTGCCGGACTCCACTTTCGGCCGGCATCTGGAGCGCGGCGACGAATACACGATGGCCTTCGCAAGCAACCGCGAGCAGCGGAGGGAGCATTGGCAGTACTGCCTGCCCGGGGACGCGAACCCGGCCTGGCTGGGCCCGGCCACCTACCGCGGCACGGAGACGGCGGCCCACACGCTGCGCGTCGTCGGCAACGAGGGCGAGGCGGTGGCCGTACAGCATCTCGTGTCGCTGCCCGTGGCCTCGGCCCGCGACTACATGCGCCTCGAACAGGACATCAGACGACACTGCCGCTCCTTCTCCTCCGACATGGAGGCGGGCACGGCGGACGAGACCTACTCCGTGGAGCCCCTGCGAGGGCTCGGCGACGAGGCGTACTTGGAGATCCACGAGATCGAGTACGAGGGCAGCGTCCGCACCGAGTACGCCGCTCACGTCCGCGCCGGCGGTGTGCTCGTCGCGGTCATGGGCGTCGCGGGTACGGCAGATCGCGACGACACCGTCCGGTGGACGGCGCGTCTCGCCCGGGAAGTGGGCACCACCTTGTACGGCACGGGCGTCTGACCTTCGCGGTCGGCAGGGATGGTGTGCTTCGCTGGCACGCGAGAAAGCGAGCCTGTGACCTGCGTCGGCGGTGAGTCAGTCCTGAGCGCCGGCGCGATCGGCTTCGCCCGCGAGGCGGACCGGTGGGTCGTCGGCGACGTCAGCAACGGCCTACTGGATGCTCCAGCGGTGCGGGTGGCCGGGATCGGCGGGGCAGGCGAAGATGTTGGCCTCGCCCGCGCGGCCCACGATGACCTTGGTGGGCGTGGCGAACGGGTGCGGGGCCAGGTCTCGTTCCTCCGTCGGCTTCCAGCTTCCGCTGCCGCCGTCCCACTCCGAGCTGTCGATGGTCAGCAGCAACCGCATGGGGGCGGTGCACGTCAGGCAGTCCATGGGGGAAGGATCGGTGGTGTGCCAGGACGCGAAGCCGCCGACGCGCCATCCGGGTGGGATGGACAGGTCGTACTGGTAGCGGATCAGCTCGTCGTCGTCTCCGCCACCGCCCTCGCTGTCGTACTCCGTTCCCTCCTGCTCGGCCTCCTCATCGAGTGCCTCCTCCTCGAGTGCCTCCTCAAGAGCGTCCTCCCGGGCGTAGATCCTGTCGCACAGGTCCTCGGGCAGGAGCCCGGCGAAGGGGTACGTGACCACCTGCTCCGGCTGCAGCACGCAAGGCTCGGGCACATAGCCGTCGGAGCCGACGACTTGCGGCTGAGGCGGTGAGGCCAGCACGTCGCCGACCTCCGCCGACCTGCGCCAGCGCAGGTGGAGCAGCATGCCGTACCGGGTGGGCCCGTGCGCGTCGAACGGGCAGCAGAACACCTGGAGCAGGTCACAGTCATCCGGGCCCGCCGGCAGGTCGGGGATGTCCCGCCGGTACAGCTGGGCAAGGGCGACCAGCGGCAGCGGATCCGTGTCGGAGAGGCCGGGTATCCGGTGCCTGCGGCTCAGCTCGTCCAGGAGTTGCCGGTCCTCCTCCGTGGGGCCCCGGAACGGTGAGCGGGCCCATGCGCGGTCCAGGATCTGCCGCCCTCGGTGGATGTCCGCAGGACGTCGGCCACTCCTACGAGGGTGAGTCTCGGTGCACACCGGCCACGGCTCGTCCGCCGGCCACAGCATCGGTCCGCCCACGGAACTGGCCGCCATATCGGGGCTGCCCGGCCTTGGGTGCAGCCGGGTGGTGGTGCCCCGATACGCGGCGAGCTCCGGGAAGAGCGCCTCGACGTCCAGGGGCCGCGGCGGTGTGGTCTTCGTCATGGCCCCGACCCTAAATACCCCGCGGTCTTGCCCACGCGGCACCCCCACGCGCGCCTGCGGTCACCAACTGCCTTCAGTGGGCGGGGTCGACACCCCATCCGATGGCACTTCACAGCAACCGGCTTCGGCATACCGCTCCGCGGCTTCTCCCCGCCGGGGCGAGTCCGGTGTCTTCCGGCTCTCCACCGACCCCGACCCTGCTCCCGCCCCCGTCCCCGGCTTCTGCTTCTGCCTCTGCTCGTGGGGCGAGAGCGGCTCACACGTCGTCGAGCCGGTGCAGGCGTGGCCATCCCTGCGCGGCGCGTCAGGTCCGCCCTTCAGGGAGGGCTTCGAGGAAGGCTTCAGGGAGGGCTCGCTCTTCCCTTTGATCGAGCGGGAATGGGGACCGACCCCCGGACCGGCCGTCGGACCGGCCTTGGGCGCCGTAGAGGCCGCCGAGTCATCGAGCATCCAGCGCTGCTTCGGCGACCCGTCACGGACCTTGACCACGACATCCGCGCCCTTGCGCACGGAGGCGGGCGCGACCGCCAGCCGTTCGTGCCACCGGGGCAGCAACTCCCCCAGCACAGTCAGGTCGTAACGCACCTCGTCGGCTCGCGCGGCCGAAGGCGCCACGCACGTGCCGACGACGATCACCCCGTCGTTCCGGTGGGAGTCGAGGCAGAGTTCGGGACGAGTGACACTGCTGAGCAGTCCGTTCTTGTCGTAGGACCACTGCTGGCTCCCCGCGGTCGAGCACTTCGCCAGTTTCGCCTCGGCGCCGGGCTCCACCTTGCCCCGGACGTCCAGGCACAGATCCGCCGCCGCATTGCGGAGTCTGCCCTGACCGGAACTGCCGGGGTATTCCGCGGAGGTGGGTGTGGGCGTGAGTGTGGGGGCAGTCGCGGAAGCTCCGGCGGACGGCGTCTCGCCGCCAGCACCCGGAGGGGTGTCACGGCTCCCGGTCATCCCCGTCATCCCGGTCGGGGGCTCGGTCTCGCCGCTGTTGTCGTCGCCCGACGAGAGAGTGATGACGAGTACGGTCGCGAGGAGGGCGGCGGCTCCCAGGGCCGCTCCGGTGCGCAGCGCCCCGGAGTGTGTGCGTGCCGAAGCGAACGGCCCTCCCCGCGGGGCGATGTGTGACGCCGGACGATGCCGTCCGCCGCCGCCCGAGTGCCTGCCACCGAGGCCCGTGCTCCCTGCCGTGTGCTTCGGGGCGCCCCCGCGCCCCGGCCGCGACTCCAGATAGCGACGGGCACCCCAGCCGAGTACCGCTTCGGCGAGAAGAGTGCCCAACTCCCGCTCGAAGCAGCCGAGTTGATCGGCGACATCACGGCAGTGGCGGCACCCCTCCAGATGCTGCCGCGCATCGGGCAGCAAGGCGCCGCCGCGGCGAATCGTGACGTCGAGGATTCGGTTGTAAAGGGGGCATTCCTTGGTCGGTGCGAGTTCGCGGTGACCGCGGACGATACCTGCCCGGAATTGTTCACGCGCCTGCTCGAGCGCGACAGTCGCACGGTCGGCGCTCAAGCCCGACAAACCGGCGGGTATGGATATGTGCTCGGCTTCAACTACCGTGTGCCACAACAGGCACTGAGCAACTCCGGGAAGAGCCCAGAAGGAGCGCGCGGCGAGGCGTCGCTTTTCGGGTGTCATGGAGGTCGCCGCCCGCATACCGCGACCACCGGTCGGTTTGCGGAGTTCCGGCATGAGGGCGGATATGCGGTCGTCGACGGTCCACTCCCTGACCGTCTCCCGGACGGTCACCAGGAGGTACGGACGCAGGGCCCCGCCCGGCTCACCACTCGCCAGATGCCCGAGCACCTGATGGAAGGACGCCGTGGCGACAATGGAGGCCGAACCAGACCGAGCGGCAAGGCAGATGGTCGAGTAGTCGTACGTCGCCTGCCAGTGCCGCGCGAGCAGGAGCGCGACGGGGCGATCCGACTCCCCCTCCGACCGACCACGCAGTCGAGCGGCGAGACTCGTGTCGGATTCATCGGGGTTCACACCCGGACGAGGAGGGTGAGTGGGGCGTGGGGGATGCGGGGGGTGCGGGGATTGCACAGAACCTTTTCCTTCCAAGCCACAAGACGGCGCACGGAAATCACACCCGCCGAAATGGGGCGTCTGATTGGTGCATACCTAAGGCTCACCGAGACAGGAAAATGGATCGACAAACCGCGGAACCGTCCGAATGCGCCAGCCTGAAGACCTTTTGGGTCGGCGGCACGAATCTCGGACGAGAAAGGTGAGCCTGTTCATCGCCTCAGCGCGAGGAAGCTCACCTTGGCACAGCCGACTCGCGGGAAACAAGAAGTTCGAGCGACTTCCATTCGGGAACGGAGAAGGACGCAGACGTTACCCGCGGTACTCGCACCCGCTTTCGACACCAAGTCACTCGAACGACAAGCTCACCCCTGCCAGCCCTTTGCCCGCCCCCCCTCGCCCCCTCACCCCCTCACCCCCTCACCCGCTTGATGAACTCGGTGATCTGCGGGGCAGGAAACTCATCGGTGCACGACCCGACTCCATGTCACGCCAACAAGCGGGTGAGCCAAGCCACTTCGCCGCTGTCTTCCGTGGACACGCGATCCTGCTCGAAGCCGAGCTTCTCAAGGACACGGAGCGACGGTGTGTTCCAGGTGCCGACGGTCGCCCAGATCCGTTTCCGCCCGGTCGCCGTGGCGGCATCGAGCACCGCGCCGGCCGCCTCGGTGGCGTAGCCACACCCATGCGTTCGCTGGAACAGCTCAAAGGCGATCTCGGGCTCCTCCAGGGTGGAGCGGCCGATGATCAGCCCGCAATAACCGATGAAGTCGCCTTCGTCGCGCCGCTGGATGGGCAGCAGGGCGATCCCCGTCGTCGCCGTCGCGGCGAGCAGCTCCGCGATGGACGTCCGGATGCGCTCGACCGGGGGTGTCCCCTTGCCGCGTTCGGAGAGGAGCGCGCTGAACTCGGCGGCGTCCGACTCGGCCCAGGGCCGCAGTATCAGCCGCTCGGTCTCCAGGTGGAACGACATCGTCTCGTAGGTAGACATGGGCGCTACTCTGCCCCACAGGTCCTCACGGACGACCGCTGGAGTGCCGGGGCGACCAGTCCAGCGGCGCGGACACGTCCAGGCTCTCGTCGAGCCTCGCGACCAGGGCAGCCGTGACGGGCGCGAAGCCGCCGGAAGCCCACCGTTCCACGGACTTCAGGAACCCTGCGAGGTCGTCCCGGACGGAGCCCAGGAGTTCGCGCAGCTCCGCCCGAGGGATGTCGATGGGGAGCCCTTCCTGACGGGCCGCGTCGGGCCACAGCCGGACTATCGCCCCCACGTGCTCGGCACGCGGCTCGGGATCATGGCCGAGCCAGGGCACGCCACCCTCCACCAGGCCGAGCCAGTCCCGCCAGTTCTCCAGCCCGAAACAGCAACCGGGCGACGCCGTGACCCCGGTGGCGGTGTCCCGGACCCGCAGACCGCCTGGCGCCACGACACACTCGGCCGTCAGCAGACGGCGTACCTGTTCCACGCCGTCTCCGGCGATGCGCTCCCCACGGGTACGGCGCCCTTTGTTGTAGCTGGTCAAGACCGCCATGGCCGTACCGACCTGACGCGACGACAGCCCACCGGACAGACTCAGAAGAGGGTCCTCAACGGGTTCGGAGACAGGCCAGAGAGCAAAGTCCCTGGCCTCATAGGTCTCCAGTACGGCATCCATGATCAACACACCCCCAGTCTCCCGCGCCGCCCGCTACCCGCGCCTCCGCTTTTCCAGGCCCGCTACCCCATCACCGGACGAAGCGCTTTTCCGCGGGGTCGGCGCGCGCGTTCACGACGCCGCGAGTGCCTCGCGCCAGACGGGGCTGTCCACGTAGTGGTTGTCGTAACGCTCCGAGGATTCCGCGATCTTCTTCGGGTCGGTCTCACCGCGCATCACGCTGCCGAGCAGACGCAGGTAGTCGAAGCGGGCCATGCCGGGAGTAAAGGTGAACAGGACGTCCGCCTCGCAGCCCGGGGCGGCGGCGAAGGCGTGCGGGGTGTGCGGCGGCACGGCGAGGAAGTCACCGGCGGTCAGCACGGTGATCTCGTCGCCCACCAGGACCTGGAGGGAGCCGCTGATCACGAAGAAGAGCTCCGTGGCCTTGGTGTGGAAGTGCGCGGGAGCGCCGACGGCTCCCTCGGTGAAGGTGGAACGGTAGGTGGTGAAGCCGCCGCCCGGCCCGTCCGTGTCGGCCAGCAGGGTCATGACGCTGCTCGGGTCGGCGCTGGTCTCGGCCTCCGACGCGCGGGTGAGGTGGGCGGCGAAGTCCGCGTTGTTGCTGTTCATGGTGGTGTCCCCTTCGGTTCCGCGGCGGTCTCTCGCCTCGTTGTGAACACCACTTTATGGTTCCGAAAGACCCTCACCCGAGTGCAATTCAGTGCTGGAAAAGAGGGTCAATTCACGTACTGAGCCCGCTGTTTCCGAGCCGATCCCGCTGGATCTCATGGGCGATTGCCCGCCGCACGGAGGCCGAGCCGGTAGCAGCGGTGGCGGTCGCCTTCGCCTTCGCGGGGACGTCGAGGCGGCGGCTGATCTCGTCGTACGCGCCCCGGCAGCCGCCCGGCAGTTGAGCCTGATGCTCCCTCAGGTCCGCTTCGAGGAGGCGCCGCAGCTCGTCCACGTTCTGCGGCGTGAAGCGCTTCTTGCCCCGGCCCAGCGCATTCACGTAGTTGGTGCAGTGCGCGCTGTCGTCCAGGGTCTCGGAGACCACCTCGGCAACGCCCCACAGCCGCCCTTCGAGCCACGGCTGGTCTCGCTGGTCGAGGTGGAGCTCCATCGACGGCAGCCGGTCGCCGCCCGCCTTGTGCTCACCGCTCGTCCTGTACTTCGCCACCTGCTTGGACACGGCGGGCTGACTCATGTCCGCGAGCTCGGCGATCCTGTCCTGCGTCCAGCCGAGGTCGACGAACAGCTTGATCATCTCCGCCCGCAGCTTCCGCATCTCCTCGCCCGCACGGATGACCTCGTTCATTCCGGCCAGCATCCGCTCGGCCTGCCCCTCGGTCAGCGCCCCTGAGCCCTCGTGAGTGTCCTCGTTACCCGCCATGGGTCGGTTATACAGCTCGGCACGCTCGACGGCATAACCGGGTTGTATAACACGGTTATGAGTGCCAGTATCCCCGTCATGCCCACCTACTCCGCATCTGAGTCCTCCTCGCCCCGGTCCTCCTCGCCCGAGTCCTCGTCCGCGTACGTCGCGTCCGACGGAACCCGGCTCGCCTACCGCGTATACGGAGAGGCCCACGACGAAGCGCATGACGACCGCGGCCCCGTTGTCTGCGTCCCCGGCGGCCCCGCCGACTCGCGCTATCTCGGCGACCTCGGTGGCCTGTCCGCGCACCGGCAGCTGATCGTCCTGGACACCCGCGGCACCGGCCGGTCCGCGCTTCCCGAGGACCCCTCCTCCTACCGGTGCGACCGGCTCGTCGACGACGTCGAGGCCCTGCGCGAGCACCTCGGGCTCCGCCGGATGAACCTGCTCGGCCATTCCGGCGGAGCGAACATCGCGACGCAATACGCGGCCCGCCACCCCACCAGGGTCAGCAGGCTCGCGCTGATCGGCCCCGGCACCCGGGCCGTCGGCCTCACCATCCCTGGTGAGATGCGACGTGAGCTCGCGCTGTCACGGAAGGGCGAGCCATGGTTCCCATCCGCGTTCGCCGCCCTGGAGGCGATCACCGAAGGCACCGGCACGGACTGGGATGCCATCAGCCCCTTCTTCTACGGCCGGTGGGACTCCGCCGCACGGCAGCACCACGCCACCAGTCAGCCGGAGAACAAGGAGGCTGTCGCCGGCTTCGCCGCCGAGGGTGCCTTCGACGCGGAGGCCACGCGTGCGGGGCTCGCGAGCTGTGAGATGCCGGTGCTGCTGCTCACCGGAGAGTTCGACATGAACAGCCCGCCGCGAGCCGTGGCGGAGTTCGCGGAGCTGTTTCGCGACACGACGTTCGTGGTGCAGCCGGCGGCAGGACACTATCCCTGGCTCGACGACGCCGAGCGGTTCGTGGCGACCACCGCGGCGTTCCTCAAGTAACTGCAGGCAACAGGCACCCGCGCGCAACCAGCCCGCGCGCACTCAACGACGCGTTGATCACAGAAACGTGTGACCAGCTGAAATCAGGTCACACGACGTGCATGACGCGTTTCGCAACGGTGGGCCTGCTGATCGCATGCACAGTGGGCGGTGTGCTCCTCGCCCTCCTGGTATCCCCATGGTGGTGGTTCGCCGCCGCTCCTCTCCTGGTCGTGGCGCTGACCGGTGTCTACGACCTGGTGCAGAGGCGGCACTCGGTGCTGCGGAACTACCCCGTGCTCGGCCATCTGCGGTTCCTCATGGAAACGCTCCGCCCGGAACTGCAGCAGTACTTCGTGGAGCGCAACTACGACGGCAGGCCCTACGACCGCGACACCCGCAGCATCGTCTACGAGCGGGCCAAGGGGGTCGCCGCCGAGGAACCGTTCGGCAGCGAGCGCGACATGGACGCCCGCGGCTACGAGTTCCTCGTGCCGTCCATGGCGCCGGTGGCCGTGCCCGACGAGCCGCCCCGCGTCCGGATAGGCGGCCCCGACTGCACCGAGCCGTACGACATGGCCCTCCTGAACGTGTCCGCGATGAGCTTCGGCTCGCTCTCCTCCAACGCCGTCGTGGCTCTGAACACGGGCGCGGCACGCGGCGGCTTCGCCCACGACACCGGCGAGGGCGGCCTGTCCACCCATCATCTGCGGCCCGGCGGCGACCTCGTCTGGGAGATCGGCACCGGCTACTTCGGCTGCCGCACCCGTGACGGGGAGTTCGACGCGCGGCAGTTCGCCGAGAAGGCCGCCCACCCTTCCGTGCGCTGTGTCTCGCTGAAGCTGTCGCAGGGCGCGAAACCGGGGATCGGGGGCGTCCTGCCCGGCAGCAAGGTCAACGCCGAGATCGCCTCCGTGCGTGGCGTGCCCGAAGGTGAGACCGTCGTCTCGCCGCCGTACCACCGCGTCTTCTCCACCCCGCGTGAACTCGTCCGGTTCCTCGCCCGGATGCGGGAGCTGACGAACGGCAAGCCGGTGGGCTTCAAGCTGTGCCCCGGATCGCGGACCCAGTTCCTCGCCGTGTGCAAGGCCATGGCGGACGAAGGGATCACCCCGGACTTCATCGTCGTGGACGGTGCGGAGGGCGGCACGGGAGCGGCACCGCTGGAATTCGCCGACCACCTCGGGATGCCGCTCAGCGAAGGCCTCTTCACCGTGCACAGCGCCCTGACCGGCGCGGGCCTGCGGGAGAGGATCCGCATCGGCGCCAGCGGCAAGGTCGCGACGGGCACCGACATCGTCAAGCGCCTTCTCCTGGGCGCCGATTACACCAACGCGGCCCGCGCCATGATGTTCGCCGTCGGCTGCATCCAGGCCCAGCGCTGTCACACCAACCGCTGCCCGACCGGCGTCACCACCCAGGACCCGCACCGGGCCCGCGCCCTCGACGTCGTCGACAAGGCCGCACGCGTCACGCGCTACCAACAGGCCACCGTCCACAGCGCCCTGCAGATCATGGCCGCCATGGGCGTCCGCGACACCGCGGAACTGGGCCCGCATCTGCTGCGGCGGCGCGAGGACCACGGCGAGTTCCGGTCCTACGCCGAGCTGTACGAGTGGCTGTCCCCCGGCGAACTGCTCGCCGCGCCGCCCGAGAGCTGGGCCGCCGACTGGCGGGCGGCGGATCCGGACACCTTCGCCGTCTGACGACCACATCCCTGCCGTCACCGCCCCCCTGACCGCCGCCCTTACCCACCGTCTCGAACGTCTCGAACTCTGAAAGGAACACCTGATGACCCGCACCGTTGCCCGCGTGACGATCGACGCCCTGGAAGAACTCGGAGTGCGCCACGTCTTCGGCGTGGTGGGGGACGCCCTGAACCCCTTCACCGACGCCATCCGCAGCAGCAAGTCCGTCGAATGGGTGGGCTGCCGACACGAGGAGGCCGCCTCCTTCGCCGCCGGCGCCCAGTCACAGCTCACCGACACCCTCGGGGTCTGCATGGGCACCGTGGGACCGGGCTCCGTACATCTGCTCAACGGGCTGTACGACGCCGCCAAGAGCGGCACCCCGGTCCTCGCCATCGCCGGCCAGGTGCCGCTCGCGGAGGTCGGCACCGACTACTTCCAGGAGGTCGACAACGACCTCCTCTTCCGTGACGTCGCCGTCTTCCGCGCCACCGTCACCTCCCCCGAGCAGATGCCCGGCCTGCTGGAGATCGCCGTACGCAACGCGATCGGGCGCCGCGGTGTGGCCGTGCTGACGGTTCCCGGCGACATCGGCGACCAGGAGCTGCCGGCGGACCGCCCGGCCCGGCTCTCCGTCACGGGGTCCGCCAACCGGCCCGACGACCCGATCCTCGACGAGGCGGCCACCGCCATCTCCGACGGCGGCAAGGTCACCATGCTGGTCGGCCGCGGAGCTCGAGGGGCCCGCGAGGACGTCCTCGCCCTCGCGGACCGGCTGGCCGCGCCCATGGTGCTCACGCTCAAGGCCAAGGAGGGCTTCGAGGGCGACAACCCCTACCAGGTCGGCCAGACGGGGCTCATCGGTAACCCGGCCGCCGCGCACGCGATGGACCACGCCGACACGCTGCTGCTGCTCGGCACGGACTTTCCGTACCGGGACTGGTATCCGCAGGGCAAGAAGGTCGTGCAGGTCGACCGGGTCGCCGAGCACATCGGCAGGCGTGTCCCGGTCGACGTGGCCCTGGCCGCCGACGTCGGCCCCACCGTGCGCGGTCTCCTGGAGCGTCTTGAGCGACGTTCGGAGCGCGACCACCTGGAGGACGCGCGGAAGGAGTTCGTCAAGTGGCAGGAAGGACAGCAGCGGCTCGCCGCACCCGGGCACGACCACGGGCTGATCGGCAAGGTGCGTTCCGCCTTCGACAACCGTGACCACCTCGTACGTCCTGAAGCGCTGGCCGCGGCGGTGGACGCCCTGGCGGCCGACGACGCCGTGTTCACCTCGGACACCGGCATGGCCACCGTATGGCTCTCGCGCTTCGTCGAGATGCGCGGCTCCCGCCGCCTGCTCGGTTCGTACAACCTCGGCTCGATGGCCAACGCGATGCCGCAGGCGATCGGCGCACAGCTCCTGGACCCCGACCGGCAGGTCGTCGCCTTCTGCGGCGACGGCGGGCTGGGGATGCTCCTCGGCGACCTCATGACCATCCGCAGCCGGCAGCTTCCGGTGAAGCTCGTCGTCTTCGACAACCAGCGGCTCGGCATGGTGAAGCTGGAGCAGGAGCAGGCGGGTCTTCCGGAGTTCGGCACCGAACTCGACAACCCGGACTTCGCCGCGGTCGCCGAGGCGCTCGGCATCACCGGCATCCGGGTGAGCCGTGCCGAGGACCTCGCCGAGGGTGTCGGCCGGGCCTTCGCCACGCCCGGGCCGGTCCTCCTGGACGTCCTCACCAACCCCGAGGAGATCGCCGTGCCGGGCAAGCCGACCATCCAGCAGGGCTGGGGATTCGCCATCGCCAAGATCCGCGAGAACCTCACCAGCCCCGGCGGCCACTGAGCGAGCGCCCGCCACGGCCCGCTGCGAGGACGCCGCCCCCCGGCGGTAGTGCGCCACTTCCCGCGCCCCGGCCGGAACCGGAAGCGTTCGCCACGTATTGGCGGCGCCAAGTCGGGCACTCGGTGACTGTCCGGCGAAAGATCCACCCCCCGTCGGCCCGCGCCGGGCGGAAGCAGGTGCACAACGAGCGCAACACGAACAAATGGCCACACCGGCAGAAAAGCCGCAAGATGGACTCGACGCCAGCACGCCGCCGAATCCGCCACACCACGGACAGACCCTCGACACACAGCCCTTCGCAGCCGCGGGCCCCGGCCGTCGCGGCGCAGAGAACGTCACCCACCGAAAGGCACTCGTACCTCATGAGCGACGTCACAGGTAAGGCGACCACCACGGACGCCGGCGTTCCGGTCGAAAGCGATGAGCATTCGCTCACCGTCGGCGCCGGTGGCCCCATCCTTCTCCAGGACTCCTATCTGATCGAACAGATGGCGCAGTTCAACCGGGAGCGGATTCCTGAGCGGCAGCCGCACGCCAAGGGCAGCGGCGCCTTCGGCCACTTCGAAGTCACCGGGGACGTCAGCTCCTACACGAAGGCCGCCCTCTTCCAGCCGGGCACCCGCACCGACCTGGTGGCCCGCTTCTCCACCGTCGCCGGTGAGCGCGGGAGCCCGGACACCTGGCGTGACCCGCGCGGATTCGCGGTGAAGTTCTACACCACCGAGGGCAACTACGACATGGTCGGGAACAACACCCCGGTCTTCTTCGTGAAGGACCCGATGAAGTTCCAGCACTTCATCCGGTCCCAGAAACGCAGGGCGGACAACAACCTCCGCGACCACGACATGCAGTGGGACTTCTGGACCCTCTCGCCCGAGTCCGCCCACCAGGTCACGTGGCTGATGGGCGACCGCGGCATCCCGCGCACCTGGCGCCACATGAACGGCTACACCTCGCACACCTACATGTGGATCAACGCGCAGGGCGAGCGGTTCTGGGTGAAGTACCACTTCAAGACCGACCAGGGCGTCGAGCACTTCACGCAGCACGAGGCCGACCAGATGGCCGCGGCCGACACGGACTACCACACCCGTGATCTCTTCGAGCACATCCGGGACGGCGAGTACCCGAGCTGGACCCTGTACGTGCAGCTCATGCCCTACGAGGACGCGGCCACCTACCGCTTCAACCCGTTCGACCTCACCAAGGTCTGGCCGCACGGCGACTACCCGCTGGTCGAGGTCGGCAAGATGACCCTGGACCGCAACCCCACGGACAACCACGCGGAGATCGAGCAGGCGGCCTTCCAGCCGAACAACCTGGTCCCCGGCATCGGCCCGAGCCCCGACCGCATGCTCCTCGCGCGACTGTTCTCCTACGCCGACGCACACCGCCACCGCATCGGCGGCAACTACCAGCAGCTCCCGGTCAACGCCCCGATCTCGCCCGTGCGCACGTACTCCAAGGACGGGGCGATGGCGTACCGCAAGACGGAGGACCCGGTCTACGCGCCGAACTCCAAGGGCGGCCCGGCGGCGGACACCAGCCGCTACGCTCCGCCGAGCTGGTACGCGGACGGTGATATCACCCGCGCCGCCTACGTCGACCACGCGGAGGACGACGACTGGGGTCAGCCGGGCACGATGGTGCGCGAGGTCCTCGACGACGCCGCGCGCGACCGCCTCGTGGACAACGTCGTGGGGCACCTGCTCAACGGAGTGTCCGAGCCCGTCCTCGTCAGGGCCTTCGAGTACTGGTCGAACATCGACAAGTCGATCGGTGAGCGCATCCAGCAGGGCGTGCGCTCCAAGGCGGACGAGAAGGACCCCAAGGCCGCGGAACAGGCCAACCCCGCTCGCAGCAGCATGCAGAACAAGGCCTGACGGGGTCTGACGGGGTCTATCCAGGCCTGACCGATCCAGCGCGTCGGCCGCTGCCCGTGGGGGCAGCGGCCGACGCGTTCGTGCGGGTCATGGACATCGGCCCGGGTGCGACGGGCGCCGCACGGCCGCCAGGAGCCGATCACTCCCCCGGCACGCCGAAGTCGCACCAGACCGCCTTGCCCTCGCCTCGCGGCTCGATTCCCCAGCGCGAGGCGACGGCCTCCACCAGCAGGAGGCCACGGCCCGAGGTGGCGGTCTCCACCGGGGACCTCTTGCGGGGGCGGGTGCTCGAGCGGTCCTTCACCCAGAGCCGGACACGCCGAGGCGGCCCGGTCAGCACCTCGAGGGTGAGGATCGCGCCGCCGTCGGTATGGACCAGGGCGTTGACGAGGAGTTCGCCCGCCGCCACCTCGACGTCGTCGGCGACCGCGCCAAGACCCCATGCCGCGAGGTGTTCGCGCAGGGCCGCGCGCGCGTCGGCGAGTCCTTCGGGGTCGGCCTGGTGGACGTACCGGTGGATGCGCGGCTCCTGGAGCGTCCCGGGGTCGGGCAGGCGGCGCAGGACCAGGAGTGCCACGTCGTCGCTGCTGCCCCATCTCTCCCACAGCGCGCGTGAGAGATGGTCTGCCAGGTCCTCCGCGCTCTCGGGGCCGGCGGCCAGCACTTCGGCGAGGTTCTGCATCCCGGTGTCGAGATCGAGGCCCGCGTCCTCCACGAGCCCGTCCGTGCACAGCACCATGGTCTCGCCCGGCACGAGGTCGAGCCGCACCTCGGGGTAGTCCTCCATGCCGAACTCGGTGGCCAGCCCCAGCGGCAGCCCGCCATGGACCCGGGGCACGCCCACGCGGCCGTCCACATGCCGCACGAGAGGCGGCAGATGTCCGGCCCGTACGGCGCGCACGATGCCGGTGGCCGGGTCGAACTGGGCGTAGGTGCAGGTGGCGAAGCGCTCGGTGTCCAGCTCGGCGAGGAAGCGGGAGGCTCGCGAGAGCACCGTCGCGGGCGGGTGTCCCTCACCGGCGAAGGCCCGCAGGGCGATGCGCAGCTGCCCCATGATGGCCGCGGCGTGGGTGTCGTGTCCCTGTACGTCTCCCACGACCACGCCGATGCGCCCGCGGGGCAGGGTGATGACGTCGTAGAAGTCGCCTCCGACGTCCCGCCCGCCCCAGGCCGCGTGGTAGCGGACGGCGACCTCGGAGTCCGCGACGTCGGGGATGCCGCGCGGCAGCATCGTGGCCTGCAGGCTCTTGGCGAGGTCGCGTTCCTCGTCGAACAGCATGGCCCGCTGCAGCGACTGGGCGACGATGCCGGACAGGCCGATGCAGAGGTTGCGGTCCGCGTCGGTGAAGTCCTTCCGGCCGCGGTAGAAGAGCGCGAGTCCGCCGATGGCGCGGTCCTGCGCGACCAGCGGCAGGAACGCCGCCGAGTCGAGCTCCATGTGCTTGATGTAGGGCCCGAGGCGGGTGAAGCGCAGCCCGAGGTCGGGCAACGAGCCCACGAAGCGGGGCTGCCTGGTCATGACGGCCTCGGCCAGCGGCAATGACTCGTCGACCTTGTGCAGCTTGAGTTCGTCCAGGGCCTGCATCGTCTGGCCCACCAGGGCGATCAGCTTCAGGTTCTCCCCGTCGACCAGGCCGAGGACCAGGCCGTCGGCGGCGAACCGGTCAAGGCCGCTCGCGCCGGAGAGCACCGCCACCACGTCGTCGACCGTCACGGCCCGGGAGAGGGCCTGCGTGGTGCCCTGCACCATCAGGGCGACGCCCTGCCGGCGCTCCTCCCGGGGGTCGGTGGCCGCGAGCTCCGACCCGTCGTTCGCGGCGGTCCGCACGATTCCGACGGCGCGCGCGGCCCGGCCGGCGTCGTCGCGCAGGATGCGTCCGCGGGCGTGCGCGAGGTGCACCGAACCGTCGCCGTGACGGACGCGGAAGTAGACGCCGTAGACGTCGGCACCCGTCGTGTCCGCCTCCGTAACGGCGAAGCTGATGCGCACGGCCTCCTCGGGGGGCACGCGTTTCCGCAACGAGGTGACCCGGCCGTGGAACTCGTCGGGACGCAGGTCGAGCACCGCGAGGGCACTGGCGTCGAGACCGAGCTCACCGCTCTCCAGGTCCCAGTCGAAACTGCCCATGCCGGTCAGGAACAGGCGCTGTTCCAGGTCGATGTCTGACTTCTTGGCTGACGTCATGGATGTCTCCGTATGCCGCTCGGTCACCATAAGCGCCGGCGGCCCCGGGCGCGCGGCCGTCGCCTCCCCGCAGAAAGTGGACATCACCCTTCCGGTGATCTACCGGAACAGCGGGGTAACCGGGTGTTCCGCGGCTTCGACGGCCGCGGGCGAGCGAAGGGCGCAGGCGCGTCCTCAGGAAGGAGCAGACGTGGTGAAGGGCAGCAGAACGATGGCGGCCGTGATCACCGGGACGGCGTTGGTGGCCCTGTCGGGGTGCGGTGGGGACGACTCGGGCGGGGGCTCCGGGGACAGCAAGCCGTTCGCGGGCAAGAGCGCCGACCAGATCGCGGCTGACGCGGTCAAGGCCACGAAGCAGGCCGACTCGATGCATATGAAGGGCACCGTGCAGCAGTCGGCGGGTTCCTCCACGACCGTCGACCTGTCGGTGGACAACAGCAAGAACTGTGACGGCAGCATCCAGGCAGAGGGCGCGTCGGCGGACGTGCGGAACGCGAAGGGGACGTTCTACCTGCGAGGCGACGAGAAGTACTGGCAGAAGGCCCTCAAGGGTCAGGCCGGCAGCGACAAGATCGTCCCGAAGATCGCCGACAAATGGGTGAAGGCCCCGGCCGACGACACGACGACGAAGAGCCTGTGCGACAAGAACGCGCTGATGGCTTCCATGGACAAGGACACGTCGGAACGCAAGGGAATGAAGAAGGGCTCGACGGCGACCGTCGACGGCAACGAGACGATCCGGCTGACCAAGAAGACCTCCGGCGGCGAGACCCTCACGCTGTACGTGGCCACCGAGGGCAAGCCCTACATCCTGCGCTCGACGTCGACCGGCGGCAAGGAACCCAACACCGCCACCTTCAGCGACTACGGCAAGTCGGTCAGCCCCGAGACACCCGCACCCGGCGAGACCGTGGACCTCAAGAAGCTCGCCGCAGGCGGCCAGAAGGCCTGACACCTGACACCCGCGCAGCGGAGTGGCGATTTCGCATGGCCCGTCCCATCAGGGGTACCGGAGATCCATGCCTCACCGGCCCGGAGAATCCGTGGCCACTCCCCGTCCAGAAAGAGGTGCGTATGTCCGCGTCCCTGCTCGAGTCCGTCGATGTGCAGGCACCGGTTTCCGTCGCCTGGCAGCTGTGGAGCGACGTGGCCCGCTGGCCCTCCTTCCTCAGCCATGTGCGGCTGGTCGAGCCGATGGACGAGCGACGCTTCGCGTGGCAGCTGGAGCTGCCCGGCGCGGAGAAGAATTTCGTCGCCGAGCTCACCGAAGTGGTGCCCGAGAACCGGATCGCCTGGCACACGATCGAGGGGGTGGAGCACGCCGGCGTGGTGACCTTTCACCGCCTCAGCGACACGACGAGCCGGGTGACGCTCCAGATCGAGTACGACCCCAAGGGATTCATCGAACACCTCGGTGCCCTCACCAATCTCGACTCCACCCTGGCCAACTACGACCTGGGCGAATTCCAGAAGCTCGCCGAGAAGACGGCGCGCTAGGTCCCTTCCGGGCCCCAAGCGAGAGGGTGCCGGGCCCGCCTCCGTGGAGGCGGGCCCGGCACCCTCTCGCCTTGCGTCAGGCCGTGGTCAGGCCGCGTCGCTGTGCTGCGCGGCGGCGGACGCTCGATGACGTCCCGTGTGGCCTTCCCCGTGGATGAGACGAAGGTGGCGTACGCGTCGATCGGTTCTCGGCCGCGCTTCCCCGTTCATCCGGTCCTCGATGCGGTCCATGGCGATGATCAGGAGTCCCATGGCCGGCAGGAGCATGAGTGCGACAACTAGCATCGGCAGCGTCCTCCTCGCGGCTTCCCTTCTCGCCTGCCCCCGTCTGACATGCCCACGGCCCCGAGGATATGGAGAGCCTGCAACGCTCTCTTCACATCCATGACTTCCGATGGTTCTCAACGGTCCCCGGGCGGCCGTCACCCGGTCGGACAGCGGAGGAATGACCTTTGGCCCGTGGTGGGGGACCTTGGTCCCGTGTACGAAGTCCGCTGACGGACATGGGTCCGAGTGTCGGACGGCAGATCACACGCCGACAGGCACACACAGACAAGGGAAAGGAACATTCTCGTGGGCATCATCGCCTGGATCCTGATCGGTCTCATCGCGGGAGCCATCGCCAAGGCCCTCACCCCCGGCAAGGACCCGGGAGGCTGCCTGGTGACGATGCTGATCGGCATCGTGGGCGGGCTGCTCGGCGGCTGGCTCGGCAAGGTGATCTTCGGCGTCCACTCGATCAACGGGTTCTTCCACCTGTCGACCTGGATCGCCGCCATCATCGGCTCCGTGATCGTCCTGATCATCTACCGCCTGCTCACCGGGGAGCGATCCCGCTAGGCATTAGCTCGTACGTTCGAATCTTTCGGTACGCTGGCCTCATGGCAACGCACCAGCTGCAGGGATCACTCTTCGACCAGAGCGATGACGTGCGCCTGGGCCCGCTGGAGGGAATCCGCCGGACCGTTCTCGGTGACGGTGCCTGGATCGACCTCCTGCCGGGCTGGCTCAGCGGCGCCGACGTCCTGTTCGAGCGGCTGGCCACGGACGTCCCGTGGAAGGCCGAACGCAGGCAGATGTACGAACGGGTCGTGGACGTCCCGCGCCTGCTCGCCTTCTACCGCGCCGGCGAGCCCCTCCCCCACGCCGTGCTCGACGAGGCCCGGCACGCCCTCTCGACGCACTACGCCTCCGAGCTCGGCGAGGCCTTCACGACGGCCGGCCTGTGCCACTACCGCGACGGGCGCGACAGCGTGGCCTGGCACGGCGACCGCATCGGCCGTGGCGCCCGCGAGGACACGATGGTCGCCATCCTCTCGGTGGGAGCACCGCGCGACCTGCTGCTGCGTCGGCGCCACGGTGGCGACGTCGTCCGGCGCCCGCTCGGCCACGGCGATTTGATCGTGATGGGCGGCTCCTGTCAGCGCACCTGGGAACACGCCATCCCCAAGTCGACCCGGGCCGCCGGTGGACGCATCAGCATCCAGTTCCGGCCGCACGGAGTGCGGTGACCGACCCGACCGCGGGCGACCGGGCGCGGGCGCGGATGTGCGGTGGGCCCGCCCCATGCGCTAGAGTCGATCATGCGCTTGTGGCCAGGAACTCCTGGCAGCGGGCCATGCGTTGGTCGTCCAAGGAAAGACGCCCCGCTTCCTGCGGGGAAATGTAGGTGCAAGGCCTGCCCAGCGCTCAAAGCGAAGCCCCGGTCCCTCGTGAGGGACCGGGGCTTTTTTATGCCGCCCTGCGACTGACGACCCTACTGTGACCGCGCCAGGTGAGCGGCGGCCGACTCCGCCAACGTGCGCACCGCCGGGTGCCAGCGGCGGGCCTGAGGTCCTGTCAGCACGAGGCGGCGGGACACCTCGGGCTTCAGCGGCAGCAGGACCAGATCGGGTGGGAGCTGGGAGCGGGAGACCTCGGACAGGACGGTCACGCCGATGCCCGCCTGCACCATGCTGACCAGCGTCGCCAGGTCGCGCACGCGGCGTGCGGGAGTGAAGGGCAGCCCGGCCCGCGTGTGGATCGTACGGATGCGGGCCTCGCAGTTGTCGGGCGAGATCAGGAACTGGTCGTCCGACAACTCCCCGATGTCCACGTGTGGTTCGTCCGCCAGGGGGTGATCCTTGGGCAGCACGGCACGGTAGCGGTCCTCGGCCAGGTGGATGCCGGGCCCGGGCGGCGGGTCGATCAGGATGGCCGCGTCGGCGACGCCGTCCGCCAGCCAGGCGGACATGTCCGTGCTGTCACCCTCGAACGCCCTTACCGTCAGCCGCGGTTGGTACTCGGCCCAGTGCCGGAGCAGGTCCGGGAGCAGCCCCCGGCAGACCGTCGGCGTGCAGGCCAGCCGTACGGTGCCGGTCAGCGCCCCGGCGGCTTCGGCCGCGATCTCTTCCACGGACCGGGCCGCCGACAGGGCGGTGCGGGCGTGCGGCAGGATCCGCTCCCCCAGCGCCGTGGTCCGTACCGGCGTGGCGCGGATCAGCAGCGGAGCCGTCAGCTCGCGTTCGAGGGAGGCGACGGCGTGCGACACCGCGGACTGGCTCATGGCCAGCTCGTCGGCGGCAGCACTGAAGCCGCCCGCCTCGACCACGGCGAGGAACGCCCTCAGCTGGGGAAGATTCACGG
The DNA here is from genome assembly GCF_040636975.1 of Streptomyces sp. NPDC032198. Taxonomy (NCBI): domain Bacteria; kingdom Bacillati; phylum Actinomycetota; class Actinomycetes; order Kitasatosporales; family Streptomycetaceae; genus Streptomyces; species Streptomyces sp. NPDC032198. Next base: position 145,938 of record NZ_JBEZVL010000004.1, read on the forward strand.
TCATGCGGCGGCCTCATAGAGCTATGACGTGGGTGCGTTGGATCCATCGTCGCAGGTCGGCGAGGCTTGCCGTGTGCCACCGACCCCGGTCGGCACCCACCGAGCGCGTAGCAGCCTGTACCGAGGAGAGCCATGCCGCACATCCGCGTCACCGTGACCGATGCCGACCTTCCCACCGCCACGCAGCGCGCCCTGGCCGAGGGCCTCACCGGCCTCGCGGTCTCGGCCCTTGGCAAGTCCCGCGCGCGCACCATCGTCCACATCGACCTGGTGCCGGCCGACCGGTACTTCGTCGACGGGAGGTCACTGACCGGCGGGATCGACGCGCATGTCGAGGTCAGCATCACTCTGGGCACCAACAGTGCCGCGGAGAAGGCGGCCTTCATCGCCGCGGCCGATCAGCTGCTGACGGACGTCCTCGGGCCGCTCGCCCGGTGCGGGGTCGCGCTGCACGAGCTGCATCCCGAGAGCTACGGCTACCACGGGGTGACCCAGTTCGACTACTACCGGCGGGCCGCATCGGCCGCCTGATCGCCCAGTACCGCGGGCGTCGGGCCGTCGGGCCGGACGGTGATGCTGTAGGCGGCCCCCTCCGGGATGGAGCGGAAGCGCGGGGTGTGGGCAGGCAGCAGGTGTTCGAGGAGGACCGTCGACTCCCGGAGGGCGAACTGCAGGCCCAGGCAGGCCCGGGGTCCGATGCCGAACGGGAAGTAGCTCCCCGGGTGGACGGGGCGTCGCCCTGAAACCGTGAAGCGCGTCAGGTCGAAACGGCCCGGGTCGTCCCAGAGCTGGGGGTCCCGGTGGGTGAGGTAGGGGCAGACCAGTACGTCGGTGCCCGCCTCGATCTCGTACCCGGCGAGGATGTCGTCCTCCGCCGCGCTGCGCGGCAGGATCCAGGCGGACGGGTAGAACCGCAGCGCCTCATGGACCAGCGCCTGAATGGCGAGCCGTCGCTCGGGCGATCCGTCGGCGCCCGCGGCGAGGGCCTGTTCCCGCGCCTCCGGGTTGCGGTCCAGCAGCAGATAGAGCCAGGTCAGGGTCGTGGCCGTGGTCTCGTGCCCGGCGACGAGCAGGGTGACGAGCTCGTCCCGGATCAGCCCGTCGGTGTACTCGGGGCGTGTCTCGGCCGCGTCGAGCAGGACGTGCAGCAGGCCGGGGCCGTCGGGCCCGGCCTCCTTGTCCCGCGCGGCGGCGATGGCGTGGCCGGCCAGCGCGTCGATGACGGCCAGGTCGGCGGCGACCGTCCCCTGGGGTGCGGTGCTGTCGGCGGGCAGGCTGGGCAGGGCGGCCACCACGGCGGGCACGGCGGCCAGTTCACGCTCCGTCGCCGGGTCGAGCGGATGCCCCGTCAGGGAACGCCAGATGGTGTCCAGGGCGAAGCGGCGCATCTCCTCGCCGACGTCGAAGACCTGCCCGGTGCGGGCGTACTCGGCCCAGCGTGCCGCCGACGTCCGGGCGGCGAAGGTGATCCGCTGCTCGTAACGGCGCATGCCCCGGCCGGTGAACTGGGACTGCAGCAGCCGCCGTTGACGCTGCCAGGCCTCGCCCGTCGCGGCCAGGACCCCGTCGCCGATCAGCAGCCTGGCGCGGTGCGAACGCTTCACGTACCGGCCGGGATGGAGCGCGAGCACGTGCTGCACGGCCACGGGATCGGTGACCAGGACGGTCGGACGCGGGCCGAGCCGGAAGGCGGCGACGCCGCCGAGCTGTTCGCGCGCCTGGGTGAGGAGATCGATGATGTCCCCTCCCCCGGCCTGCCACTGCCCGACGAGGGCAGGGTCCAACTCGGGTACGGCGTGGGTGGCCACGGGGTTGCTCCTGATCGGCGGCTGGACGTCGACATGGACGGGACGGGCGTCACGCACTGTAGGGGAGCGGGAGCGGCACGCAACAGGGCGCCTCAGCAATGCACTTGGCGCGCCGAAGGGGCCGGGCCGCCGGATGGCGGGCCCGGCCCTCCCGTCGGACGAGGTCAGACGCGGTCAGACGCGGTCGGCCGCGATCAGGACGTACTGGAACGAGCCGTCCTTGTACGAGTTGATGAAGGCCTCCTCGATGCCGGTGACCAGCGAGGACGTGGCCCGCAGCTCCCAGTACGGCAGGGTCGCGGGCGTCAGGTCGATGACGGCCTGCGGCACGAGACGGTTGTCGGCCATGGCCCGCAGATATTCGCGGCGGGAGTGGATGTTGCACTCGAAGTGCGCGTTGATCTGCGAGACCCACTTCGACGGCTGGCCGTACCGCGGGTTCCAGCAGCCGGTGATGGTCACATAGCGGCCGCCGACCTCCAGGATCCGCGAGTGCTCTCCGAAGAGGTCGTGCAGGTCGACGTACATGCTCGACTCGTTGTTCCACGAGCCGGCGGCCTGTCCGGTCTCGAAGGGCATGTCGAGCATGTTGCACACCCGGGCGCGCACCTGGTCCTGGATGCGGAGTTCCTGCGCTCGCTGGTTGGCGAATTCGGCCTGCTTGGCCGACAGGGTGAGGCCCTCGACCGTGCAGCCGAACCGCTGGTGGGCCATCACCATCGAGCCGCCCCGGCCGCAGCCCGCGTCCACGAGCGTGTCGTCGCGCCCGATGGAGCCGAGGTTGTCCAGGAGCACTTCGGCCTGCGCCGACTCCAGGCGGTGGAGCTCGGTGATCAGCTTCTTCTCGTGCTCGCTGTCGTCGACATCCCCCAGGGCGGCGTGGTCGACGTCCCCGATGCCGTAATGGTGGTGATAGAGCCCGTCGACGTCGCCGAGGCGCAGGTTCACGGGCCTCGCCTCGTTGTTCCAGTAGCGCGCGATGTCGCCCTGGTAGGGCGTCGCCGGGGCGGGGACGAACGCGGAGGCACCGCTGACGGTGGTGATTTCAGTGCTGGTCACAGTGGATTCCGTCCTTACCAGAAATCGGGCAGGCTGTAGCGGTAGGTGTTGGTCTGGTGCCAGTAGTGGTTGCCGTCGACCCATACGGCGACGCCCTTGAGGAAGCGCAGCACGCTGGGGACGGGGCAGGCGGTGGCCAGGGCCGTCGCTTCGGCCTCGAAGTCCCGCATGAGGTCGTTGTGGACCTCGACCGCCTTCAGATAGCCCTCGCGGTCGGAGACCTTCTCGCGATCGGCGATCACCACGGGCAGGTTCAAGTGCCGCCCGGGACTGGCGAGTTCCTTGGTGTACGAGTACAGGTCGTTGACGATGGTGCTGGCGTTCCCGGCGAGCGCGAGCACCCGCTGCATGTCGGGCCGGGCATGCAGGTCCGTCGGCAGTTCGTAGCCGCCGATGCTGTCGGTGATGGCGGGGCACGGCCGGAAGTTGTTGAACTGCCGCATCGCCAGGTACTCCCACACCTCAGGGGTGTGGTCCGTCTGGGCCCAGGCTGCCTCCGCGAGATACCCCAGGTGCAGCCGCGCCATGTCGTGCCGGAAGCGGTCGGCCTGGGAGGGGGTGACCTGCTGGACGAAGTACTCCATCGCGGAGCGGTAGGCGCGGCGCGGGGCGTCCGCATGCAGCGACTCCGCCCATTGCGGCTGGTATTCCTTCGTGACGTGCAGGGGGTCGAGGGCGGTGTGCGCGAGGAGGAGGCGTCCCCCGAGGCCGACGGGTGAGCCGCCGTGGTCCTCGCAGTAGCAGTCGTCGACCGCGTTCTCGGCGACCATGAGACGGGTGGCGACCATCAGGTGGTCGATGGTCGGGGCGTCCGGGTGGCAGGCGACCATGTAGCGCCCGACGGAGAAGCCGTCGAACTGGCCCTCCCATTCGTCGGGGAACAGCTCGACCTCGTCCACCGCCCAGTCCTTGATCCTGCGGCTGACCTCCTCCACCCGCGCGGGGTCGGGCTCCGGGACGGGGTGGTAGTAGAGGCCCGGGATCTGGAGGGCCTCCGCGGGAGCCGCGGGTGCCTCGGCGGCCGGAGGCGCCTGCGGTTCCCGCGGCTCCGGCAGCTCCACGCGTCGGCCCAGGTGCAGGCCCGCCGTGCCCAGACCGCTGGGGCCGCGAAGGATGCGTTCCAGTGCGGGGCTCGGCTGCAGAGGGGAAGACCCGGGTTCGGGCATCCGCGGCTCCTTGGTGAGAGGGGTGTGCTGTCCCGGATCCGGGCATGGAGGCCCGGCCCGGGGGCGATCCGGGCTGTCATGGCCTTACGGCGGATCCTCTAGGCGGGCCTGCGGGCGATCTGCACGTTCTCCAGCACACCGAGCGCGTTGGGCACCAGGATGGCGGCGGAGTAGTAGGTGCTGACCAGGTACGAGGTGATCGCCTGCTCGTTGATGCCCATGAAGCGCACCGAGAGGCCCGGCTCGTACTCGTCCGGCAGGCCGGTCTGATGCAGACCGACGACGCCCTGGTTGTCCTCGCCGATGCGCATGGCGAGGATCGAGCTGGTCTGTTCCTTGGTGATGGGGATCTTGTTGCAGGGCAGGATCGGGACGCCGCGCCACGCCGGTGCCTGCTGCCCGCCGAGGTCGACGTGATCGGGGTAGATCCCGCGAGCGTTGAGCTCGCGCCCGATGGCGGCGATCGTCCGGGGGTGGGCGAGGAAGAGCTTGGTGCCGCGGCGGCGGCAGAGCAGCTCGTCGAGGTCGTCCGGGGTCGGCGGTCCCGAGTGGGGCTGGATCCGCTGCTTGAAGTCGGCGTTGTGGAGCAGGCCGAATTCCCGGTTGTTGATCAGCTCGTGCTCCTGGCGCTCGCGCAGCGCCTCGATGGTGAGCCTGAGCTGCTCCTCCAGCTGGTTCATCGGCCCGTTGTAGAGGTCGGTGACCCGTGTGTGGACCCGCAGAATCGTCTGGGCGGCGGAGAGCTCGTACTCGCGCGGCTTGAGTTCGTAGTCGACGAAGGCGCCGGGCAGTGCGACCTCGCCCGTGTGGCCGGCCGACATCGCGATCTCGGCCTCGCCGTGCTTGTTCTGGCGTTGCCTAGGGATGCGGCTGAACTCGTCGAGGTGGGACCGGAGGTTCGGCGCCGTGGACAGCACGGCGGCGAAGTCGGCGCGGGACAGGGTGAGCAGGGTGCCGGCGGTCTCGGCGGTCGCGGTGGAGTCCCATCTGGCATCGGTGTCCAGCAGGGCGTTCTCCCCGAACCGGTCGCCGTCGGCGAGTACGGCGACGCCGACCTCGTCTCCGTACTGGCCCACGGATTTCTGGTTGACCCTGCCGTGGGCGATCAGGTGGAGCTCGTCGGCGGGGGTGCCACGCTCGACGAGCACCTCTCCTGCGCGGAAGTCGCGCTGGACGCACCGGCCGGCGATCGCGGTCAGCACCTCCACGTCGTCGAAGCCGCGCAGCAGGGCCAGTTCGCCGAGTTCCCGGGGGATCACGCGGATGTCGCCGCCGTCCTGGACGAACTCGATGCGCCCGTCTCCGACGGTGTAGCTGAGCCGGCGGTTCACCCGGTAGGCGCCGCCCTTGGTCTCCACCCAGGGGAGCATCTTCAGCAGCCAGCGGGAGGTGATCTCCTGCATCTGCGGGGCGGATTTGGTCGTGTGGGCGAGGTTGCGGGCAGCCGCGGTGCTCAGGCTGGACTGCCTGGATGGCTCCAGCTGTGCTTCCGGGCCGGTCTCAACGGTCATCGGGCGGGCTCTCCTTCGCAGGGGGCTTGACCGGCATAGGCACACCAACCGGAGATAGCGGAACTAGAGGCGAATCACGAGGATTTCGTCCAGATCCAGGAACCATTTAACGGCCGTTGCGCCCTGCTCGCCCGATAAGCCCCTCGGCAGCACTCGAAGCGGTGATCTTGCTTGGCGGGGGGTTTATCCGAACAACCCACTGGGTTCTGGCCACCCCTGGCCGAGAGACCGCGCGCCCCGCTCGCTCAGGCCACAGCCGTGAGCGAGCGGGGCGTGTATACGCGGGAGGTGCGGGGCGCGGGAGAGGCAGGAAGTCAGGAGGCGGGAGGTCAGGACAAGTAGGCCTCCACTTCACTGAACTGGGCAGCGGGCCAGCCCGTGTTGGCCGTGACGCGCAGCCGCAGGTGACGGACATCGGGAGCGGACGCGGGCAGGGTGATGGTCACCTTGTTCCCGTCGGCCGGGTCGAAGCGGTAGCCCTTCGATTCGGCCAGCGTGCTGAAGGTGGTGCCGTCGGTGCTGCCCTGGACGGACAGGGTCTGGGTCCTGGCTCCCCAGACGGCGGGCGGCGGCAGCTTCAGGACGAGCCTGCGCACGGGTTCGGCCTTGCCGAGGTCCACGGTGATCGATTGAGGGAAGGCGTTGTTGGTGGACTCCCAGTACGTCGACGCATCACCGTCGACGGCCTTGGCGGGTGTGTAGACGTCGGCCGAGCCGGTGGCCGTGGCCGGGCGGCCCTTGGCGAGATTGCGGCCCGGGTCCGGGTCGGGGTTGCCCGCGCCGGGCTTCGGCCAGGTCGAACAGTCGTCCCAGGTACTGTCCCAGCCGGAGTTACCCCCGCCGTCGGTGAGGGTGAAGGTGCCGGATCCGGTCGGGTAGGGGCAGTTGTACGTGCCGGCCGCGCCCACGCCGGTGGCCTTGACGTTCGCCATCTTCACCGCGCCGGGTGTCTCGGCCTGGACGACGACCGTACCCACCTTGTCGACGGTCGAGCGGTCGACGCTGACGTTCTTCACCGCCTTGCCGGTGCCGCCGCCCGACACGAACTCATAGGCGCTCCAGGGGCTGTCGGTGAGGGTGGTGTCGGTGATGTTCACCGTGGCCTCGATGGCACTGTCGTAGGCATCCACACGCAACGCGCCCATCGGGTGCTGCCAGTTGGGGTTCATGGCCCCGGTGCGCACGAGGGTGTTGCCGGAAACGGTGATGGTGCCGGCCAGCGGAAAGAACGGGTCGAGGAACTTCTGGTTGGAGATGGCGATGCCGCTGCCCAGGGCGTTGGTGTCGAGGATCAGGTTGTCCTTGACGGTGATGTCGCGGCCGCCGTAAATAGCGATGCCGTTGGCGAGGTTGGGCTGCGAGATGGTGTTCCCGGCGAAGGTCGAGTCGCTGTTGGTGGTGTTGAGGGCCCACATCGCCAGGGCGTCGTCGCCGGTGTTGCGCAGGAAGTTGTTGCGTACGCTGACGCCCTTCGCGGTGCCGTTGAGGTTGAGCCCGTCGGCGGTCATGTCGAGGATCCGGTTCTTCTCCACGACGAGGTTGTCGTTGTTGCCCGTCAGCCAGAAGCCGACCTTGAGGTGCTGCAGCCACATGCCCGCGACGGTGGAGTTCGGGCCGAGTGATCCATTCACGAAGTTGTCCGGGCTGCTGTCGACCCGCTCGGTGACCTCGCCGAGCACCGCGAAGTCGTGCAGGCCCACCTTGCCGGTGGGCGCGTTCGACTGATCGATGAAACGTGAACTGCGCACCACCGAATGCCAGTTGCCCGCGCCGCGGATCGTGACGTTGTCCACGTTGTTGAGCGACTGGGTCAGCTTGTACTCGCCCGGCGGGATCCAAACCGTGCCGCCCTTGGCCGCCGCGATGGTCTCGCGGAAGGCCTGGGTGGAGTCACCCTGACCGCTGGGGTCGGCACCCTTGTCGGTGACCGAGAGCGCGCCGGAAGGCTTCGACGCGGCCGCCGCGACCTGCTCGAAGTCGGCCACGTCGACGGTGACCTGGGTGGAGGTCGCCTCCAGTTTCACCTTGTCACCGGACTGCAGGTTCTGGCCGAGTTGCAGCCGCGCGTTGTCGAAGAGGTGGTGGGTCTTGGAGCCCGCGATCCAGGAGGTGTCGACGTAGCTGTACTTGGATGTGACGGCCAGCGTCTTGGATGTCTTCTGCCCGTTGACGTACACGGCCATGGTGCCCGACTGGCCGTCGGGGACGTTGTAGGCGACGTTCAGTGCGTTGGCCGCCTTGGGGAGGGTGAACTCCACGCTCTGGCCCGCCGCGAGGCGTACCGCCTGCCGGCCCGACGCCTCGGAGGCGACCGTGCCCTGGGTGTAGTCGGGGCCGATCTTGGTGCCGTTGGTGGTCGCGCTGTCCGCCTCGACGGAGGTGAAGGGCAGGGTGGCGCCCGCGGCGGACTCGGCGGCCTGCGCGCCGGTGGCCTGGAGGCCGGTGACGAGGGTGCCGACGAGGCCCGCGGTGGCCACGGCGGCGTACCACTTGCGGACCGTTCTTGGAGTGCTCCTGTCAGGTCTGATCATGGGGTGGTGCACCTTCCTTGTGGGTGGGGAGGTCAGTGCTCGGACTTGGGGGCGAGCGGTCGCGTCAGATGCGCAGCCAGACCGCCGTGTCCTGCGGGAGGCGGCCCGACTCGTCCAGGGGGCCGCTGGCCAGCAGCAGGCGGGTGTGCGCGGGGAGTTCGCAGGGCTCGGGGGTGAGGTTGACGACACAGGCCAGGCCCGGCTCCCGTACGAAGGCCAGCACGCCATCGGCGGCCGGCAGCCACGTCAACGGGCCGTCGCCGAAGCCGGGTTCGATGCGGCGCAGGCGCAGGGCGGAGCGGTAGAGCATGAGCATGGAGCGGGGGTCCGCCGCCTGGAGGTCGGCGGCGTACGAGGGCCAGCCATCGGGCTGGGGCAGCCAGGGGGCGGTCATCGACCCGAAGCCGGCGTGCGGTTCGGCGGCCGTCCAGGGCAGGGGTACCCGGCAGCCGTCGCGGCCGGGGTCGGTGCCGCCGGAGCGGAAGTGCATGGGGTCCTGGATGCGGTCCCGGGGGATGTCGGCCTCGGGCAGGCCGAGTTCGTCGCCCTGGTAGATGTAGACCGCGCCGGGGAGTGCGAAGGCCAGGAGGGCCGCGGCGCGGGCGCGGCGGGCGCCGAGCGTCAGGTCGGTGGGGGTGCCGAACACCTTGGTGGCGAAGTCGAATCCGGTGTCGTCGCGGCCGTAGCGGGTCACCGTGCGGGTCACGTCGTGGTTGCAGAGCACCCAGGTCGCGGGGGCGCCGACCGGGGCGTGCTCGGCGAGCGTGGCCTCGATGGACGTCCGCAGCTGTGCCGGCTCCCAGGGGCAGGACAGGAAGGAGAAGTTGAAGGCGGTGTGCATTTCGTCGGGGCGCAGATAGCGGGCGAAGCGCTCGGCGTCGGGGAGCCAGACCTCTCCGACGAAGACGCCCGCGTACTCGTCGGCGACGGCTCGCCAGGAGCGGTAGATGTCGTGCAGTTCGTCGCGGTCGATGAAGGGGTGCGGATCGACTCCCTCGGTGAAGTCGGGCAGGGCGGGGTCCTTGGCGGGCAGGGCCGCGGAGTCGATCCGTACGCCTGCCACGCCCCTCTCGAACCAGAACCGCAGGACGTCCTCGTGCTCCTGGCGCACCGCCGGATGGGCCCAGTTGAGGTCGGGCTGTTCGGGGGCGAAGAGGTGGAGGTACCACTCGCCGTCCTCGACGCGGGTCCAGGTCGACGCGGTCGCGGAGAACTGGGACGGCCAGTCGTTGGGCGGCAGTTCGCCGTGCTCGCCGCGGCCGGGGCGGAAGTGGAAGAGCTCGCGTTCGGGGGCTCCGGGGCCTGCTGCCAGGGCCGCCTTGAACCAGACGTGCTGGTCGGAGACGTGGTTGGGGACGATGTCGACGATGGTGCGGATGCCGAGCGCGCGGGCCTCGGCGATCAGCTTCTCGGCCTCGGCGACCGTGCCGAAGGCCGGGTCGATGACGCGGTAGTCGGCGACGTCGTAACCGCCGTCGACCATCGGCGAGAGGTACCAGGGGCTGAACCACAGGGCGTCGACGCCGAGTTCGGCGAGATAGGGCAGCTTGGCCCGGACGCCCGCGAGGTCTCCGGTGCCGTCGCCGTCACCGTCCGCGAAGCTGCGTACGTACACCTGATAGATGGCGGCCGAGCGCCACCAGGAGGCATCGGTCGGGGAGGTGACTGCCACGTGAGGTTCCTTTCGGGCAGGTGGGACCCCGCCGCCGTGGCTCGTTGCGGTGGCGGCGTGCGGGGTGCGGGGGTGGGCCCGGGGGTCAGCCCTTGAGGCTGCCGGCGGTCAGGCCGCTCATGATGTTGCGCTGGAAGATCAGGAAGATGATCAGGGTCGGCAGCGAGGCGATGGCGAGGGCGGCCAGGAGCCAGTTCTCGGAGACGCTGGCGGCCAGGGAGTAGATGCCGACGTTGACGGTCTGCTTGCCGGGGTCGGGCAGGGTGAGCATCGGCCAGAGGAAGTCCTTCCAGACCGCCACCACCGCGAAGATCGACACGACACCGAGGATCGGCCGGGACAGCGGCAGGACCACGGAGCGCAGGGTGCGCAGGGAGGAGGCGCCGTCGATGGCGGCGGCGTCCAGGAGCTCGCGCGGGATCGAGTCGAAGAACCGCTTGAGCAGGAAGATGTTGAAGGCGTTGGTGACCGACGGGAGCCATATCGCCCAGGGCGAGTTGATGAGGTTGCGCTCCACGACGGGCACGTCCAGGACGGTGAGGTACTGCGGTACGACCAGGACGGTGGCCGGGATCATCAGGGTGAGCAGCATCATGCCGAGGATCGCCTTGCCGAACACGGGCCGCAGCTTGGACAGCGAGTAGGCGGCGGCCACGTCGAAGACCAGCTGGAAGGCGAGCGCGCCGAACGCGTAGTACAGGGTGTTGAACAGGAGCTTGGCCAGGTCCATCACGCCCCAGGCGTCCGCGTAGTTCTTCGGATGGACGGCGTCGGGGATCAGGGTGGGCGGCGTCTGGGCGAATTCCTGCGGGGACTTGAGTCCGCTGGTGACCATCCAGTACAGCGGGCCGATGAAGACCAGGGTGAAGAGGACGGTCACCACGGTGAAGGCGGTCCAGTACAGGAACTTGCCGCGCGGCCTGGCCAGTTGGGCCGGGGAGATCAGGGTGCGTGTGCTCATGTCGGTCGTCTCCCCCGGCTAGTCTTCGCTGCCTGCGCGGCTCAGTCGCGCGTACGCCGCCGAGAATCCGGCGAGCAGTACGAGCAGGACCAGGCCGAGCGCCGCCGCGCTGCCGTAGTTGTTGAAGGTGAACGCGTACTGGTAGATGAGGTGGACGACGGTCAGGGTCGCGCCCTCGGGGCCCGCGCCGCCGGTGAGCAGGAACGGCTCCACGAACACCTGCATGGTGGCGATGATCTGCAGGAGCAGCATCAGCGAGAGGATCAGCCGGGTCTGCGGGATGGTGACGTGCCAGATCCGGCGGAAGACGCCCGCGCCGTCCAGCTCGGCCGCCTCGTACAGCTCGCCCGGGATCGACTGCAGCGCGGCCAGGTAGATCAGCGTGGCGCCGCCCATGTTCATCCAGGTCGCGGCGACGACCACGGAGAGCATCGCGGTGTCGGTGTCCTGCAGCCAGGCCTGTCCGGGCAGGCCCACGGCTTCCAGGATGCGGTTGAACAGGCCGTATCCGGGATCGTAGAAGTACTTGAAGAGCAGCACCGAGGCGACCGGCGGCAGCATCACCGGGAGGTAGACGAGCAGCCTCAAGTAGCCGCGTCCGTGCCGGAATTCATTGAGGATCAGGGCGATGGCGAAGGGCACGGCGAAGCCGAGGACCAGCGCGAGTCCGGTGAACAGGAGGGTGTTGCGCCACGCCTGCCAGAACGCCGGGTCGTTGAAGATGTAGGTGAGGTTGGACCAGCCGGCCCAGACCGTCTCGCCGTTCTCGGTCTTCTGGAAGGCCAGGATGAATTCCCTGACCATCGGATACCAGGAGAAGAGCGAGAAGCACAGGAGAGCGCCGATCAGGAAGGCGTGGGCGGTCAGGTTGCGCTTCAACGCCTGGCGGAACGCGCCGGGTTCGGGGCGGGCGGCCCGGCTGTCCGTCGGTGCGGGCGGCCGGGCCTTGCGCTTGGAGAGGGTGGGAGCGGACATCACTGGTTGGCCAGGACCTGGTTGACCTGCTGCTCGGCGGTCTTGAGGAGCTTGTCCGCGTCGGCGTCCTTGTTCGTGAGGACGGCCGACATCAGCGTGTCAAGGACCTTGTAGACCTCTTGGGCCTTCGGCGGCTCGGCCTTGCCCGTGACGGGCTTGTCGGTGAACGCCTGGAAGTTCTCGACGGGCATGGTCGAACTGGCCGTGCGGGCCTTGTCGTCCTTGGCCTTGCTGTCACCGGTCCAGAAGTTCGGCTGCGGAAGACCGACGGGCAGGCCGTCCGCCTTGGTGCGGGCCCAGTCGAACTGGCCCTTGCCGACGCTGAGGAACTTGAAGTTGATCCAGGCGATCGCGGCCTTGATCTGGTCGGGCGAACTGCCCTTCTTGATCATGTAGTCGTTGCCGCCGAAGAGGGTGGCCTTCTGGCCGGGGATCGGGCCCATCCCGAAGTCGTCGTACTTCGCGCCGAGGTTCTGCACCATGTACGTGATGTCGTCGGGCGCGGCAAGGAACATGCCGAGCTTGTCGGAGGCCATCTGCTTCTGCAGGTCGCCCCACTTCAGGAGCTGGGTCTTGCCCATGCTGTCGTCGTCCCAGCGCATCGCCTTGAGGTTGTCGACGATTCGTTTGCCGGTGTCGTTGTTGAAGGCGGCCTTGGTGCCGTCGTCGGACACGATGTCGCCGCCGAGTCCGTACGTGGTGGCGGTGAAGTGCCAGCCGCCGTTGTTGCCGGCGCTGTACTCGCCGAAGCCCGAGACGCCGTCACCGAGGGCTGCGATCTTCTTGGCGGCCGTGCGGACCTCCGCCCAGGTGGTCGGCGGCGAGTTGGGGTCGAGCCCGGCCTTCTTGAAGAGCTTGCGGTTGATCAGCAGGCCCATCGTGTAGTTGCTGTAGGGCAGGCCGTAGGTCTTGCCGTCCTTCTTCAGGACGTCCAGGACGTGCGGGTCCATGTCCTTCAGCGCCGGTATGGACTTGTCGTTGACGTACGCGCTGATGTCCTGGGCGCCGTCGTTGTCCAGGACCTGCTGCAGGTCGGTGAAGTAGGTGTAGAAGACGTCCGGTTGGGACTTCGCCTTCAGCATCGCCGTGAAGCGGGGAGGCTCCAGGCAGGGGTCGGTCTGCTTCCCCTTGAGCGTGACGTTCGGGTACTTCTTGTTGAACGCCTTGACGTCCTCCTTCCACTGCTTGAGCTCGGCCTTCTCGGTGGCCGGCGGCATGCAGTCGATGGTGAGCGTCACCTTGGCCTTCGGGTCCAGCGGGGCCGCGGCGTTGGCCGCGTTGGCGCTGTTGTCCCCGTCGGAGTCACCGTCGCTGCTGCTGCTCGTGCCGCAGGCGGCCAGGGCGGTGAGGGCGAGGGCGGAGGCGACGGCGATCGTGGCCGTACGGCGGCGGTGGGCGCCGGCCGTGCGGAGGGTGGTGCGGCGGCGGATACGGCGAAGTGGCATCCGGTAGCTGCTCATCGGTGGACCCCTTTGGACAGCGCCGCCTGCCCGTGCGGGCAGGGACGGCATGGCAGGAGCAGGAAGCCCACAGCTGCGCGGACTGTGTGGCGGCGCTCACTCAAGCACCGTCGACAGATCAACGCAATATCTCGCGCGATGATTGAAAGAAATTGACAGTACGAGGGGACGGCGCGAGGCGCTGCTCGTCCGGCGGTCGGCCCGGCCCTTCCTGCGGCTATTCCTGCGGCGGCTGCCCCGTCGAGCCGCGCACCACGAGCTCCGGCTCGAAGAGCAGTTCCTCGGTGGGCACCGCGCTTCCCGCGATCTGCAGCGCGAGCAGTTCGACGGCGGCGCGCCCCATGGCCTCGATCGGCTGGCGCACCGTGGTCAGCGGGGGATCGGTGCAGGTCATGAACGCCGAGTCGTCGTAGCCGACCACCGAGACGTCCTGCGGGACGCTACATCCCCGGCGGCGGGCGGCGCGTACCGCGCCGAGCGCGAGGGGGTCGCTCGCGCAGACGATGCCGGTGACCCCGGCGTCCAGGAGACGTGCGGCGGCGGCCTGGCCGCCCTCGATCGAGAACATCCCCCGTGAGACGTGCTGGTCGGGCAGCTCGCCGCCCGCCTGTTCGGCGAGTGCGCGGGCGGCGGCGAGCTTGCGCTGCGAGGGCATGTGGTCGGCGGGCCCGAGCACCAGGCCGATGCGGCGGTGGCCGAGGGTGGACAGATGCCGCCAGGCCTGCTCGACCGCGACCGCGTCGTCGCAGGACACCGCGGGAAAACCGAGCCGCTCGATGGCCGCGTTGACGAGGACCACCGGGATCTTGCGCGCCGCGAGCCGCTTGTAGTGGTCGTGCGGGGCGTCCGCCTGCGCGTACAGCCCACCGGCGAACACGACGCCGGACACCTGCTGTTGCAGCAGCAACTCGACGTAGTCAGCCTCGGAGACCCCACCCTTGGTCTGGGTGCACAGAACGGGGGTCAGCCCCTGCTGGGCGAGCGCCCCGCCGATCACTTCCGCGAACGCCGGGAAGATCGGATTCTGCAGCTCGGGCAGCACGAGCCCCACGAGCCGGGCCCGCTCGCCGCGCAGCTGGGTGGGCCGCTCGTACCCCAGAACGTCCAGGGCCGAGAGCACGGACTGCCGGGTCGCGTCGGAGACCCCCGGCTTGTTGTTGAGCACCCGGCTGACCGTGGCCTCACTGACCCCGACCTTCCGCGCCACCTGAGCAAGTCGTCGTGTCATGCACGCAAGAATAGTGCAATTCTTGCGTTCTGTTTGCGTGCTTGCTGAATCCGTTCCGGAGCGCCGCCATGGAACCCAGCCGGGACCGAACGGGTGAGGGTGGGTCGGTTTTGCCGTGGAGCTCTGTGCGTTCAGGTATCACTGCTGGTCAGGGCAGGAATGCGGGATGCGTCCACCTGCCTTTCGCCGTTCCCAGCAAAGGAAGCAGATCCATGCGTCTTCGTCACTCACTGGCCGCCGCGGCCGGTGCCGCCGTGCTGACTCTGACCGTGCCCGGCTCCGCCTGCGCGGCCGAGGGCGACTTCAGCTACACGTACGTCGACAGCACGGGCGAGGAGGAGCAGGCCACCCTGCACGACCCGAACAGCGGCGAGTGCATCATGCTCGCCGAGGCGGCCCGTGAGTACGACCAGCCGCCCGCCCACTCCCCCAGGAACCGCACCGACGCCTACGCGATCGTCTTCACGAACGCCGACTGCACCGGCGACGAGTTCACGTTGCGCCCCCACACCGGCGGCGCGAGCGAGCGGCTGAAGATGCGGTCGGTCATGTTCTCCTGACCCCGCGCCGACAAGGCCCGCTTCCCACCTCAGGGAATGCGGGCCACCGCGACGTAGAAGCCGCTCAACTCGGCCTGCGGGGCGGGCGTTTCCTTGTACCAGTGCGTCGCCGTCACGAGGCCGGGCTCGACCAGTTCCAGTCCCTCGAAGAAGCGCTCCACCTCCGCGCGGCGCCGCATCCTCAGCGGCACCTGGCCCTTCTTGTAGGTATCGGTGACGGAATCCGCGAGCTCCGGATGTTCGTCGGTGGTGCCGTGGGACAGCACCAGATAGCTCCCGGAAGGCAGCGCGTCCACCAGGGTGCGCGTGAGGGCGTAGGGGCCCTCATCGTCGGTGATGAAGTGCATCAGGGCGATGAGGGAGAGCGCGATGGGCTGCTTGAAGTCCAGGAGTTCGCGAGCGTGCTCGATGATCGCCTCGGGTTGGCGCACATCCGCCTGGACATAGTCCGTGGCGCCTTCCGGACTGCTGACCAGCAACGCCTCGGCGTGCCGCAGCACGATGGGGTCGTTGTCCGCGTACACGACGCGGGAGCTGGGAGCGATCGCCTGGACGATCTGGTGGAGGTTCGGCGCGGTGGGGATGCCCGTGCCGATGTCGAGGAACTGCCTGACACCGTTGTCAGCCAGCCAGGCGGCGGCGCGCTGCATGAACGCCCGGTTCCGCGCCGCGTTCGCGCGCGCCTCGGGCGGCAGCTTCTCGCCCAGCTCCTGATCGACCAGGTAGTTGTCCTTGCCACCCAGCAGCCAGTCGTAGACACGCGCCGGATGCGGCTTGCTGGTGTCGATGTGGACGTTGGCGTCGTCTGCAGTCATCCATGGCTCCACTACGTGTCCGACCGGTTTCACTGTGCGGTGGGCGCCGTGCCCCCGACCCAGCCTGCGAGGATCTTCCGAGCCTACAGGTCGAAAGGTCAACTGTTCTGCCTGGTGAGGGAGTTCTCGGGGGCAGTGGTCGGGCCATGGCCGGGGCTGCGGGACACCTGCGGCTAAAGCTGCCGGAGGTGGTCGCGCAGGCTGCGCGCGACGTGTGCCATGAGGGCGTCGGCGCCGGGCTGCGTACCGGCCGGCACGAGCGACTCGGTCAAGGCGGCGACCGCGAAGGACTGGCCGTCGGAGTGCTCCACGACTCCGATCTCGTGACGCAGGTTGAGGAGGCTGCCGGTCTTGGAGGACCAGGTGCTGGCGTCGGAGTGGAAGTCCGGGGTGAGCCGGTGCCGCAGGACGTTGTGGGCCATGAGGTCGCGCAGCCGCTGGGCCACGTCCGGGTGGATCTTCGACGGCGTCCACAGGGCTTGCAGCAGGTCGACATAGGTGCGGGCGCTGCCCGTGTTGGCCCGGGTGGTGTCGAGCTGCGGCACCCGGTGGCCACGGCCGCTGGTGCCCGCGTCGATGGCGAGGGCGTGGGCGAGATGGACCTGGTCGGCGTCGAAGCGTTCCACGGGGGTGTCGGACAGCTCGCCGACGCCGTGCCGGACGGCGATGCCGCGGATGTCGAACTCGTGGAGGATGCCGGTGACCTGGGCGGGCGGGGTCAGCTCGAACAGTGCGTCGGCGGCCATGCCGTCGCTCAGGCAGGTGCTCAGGTAGAGCAGGTCGTCGATCGCGATCCGGGCGGGGTGACGGAACCGGCTCAGCCCGGTGGGGCCGGGCGTGGTGACCCGGCCCGGCTGCACCTCCAGCGTCATCGCTCCGTCGAGTTCGCCCCGCCGGATCCGCTCGAGCGTCGCGAGCGCGAGCGGGACCTTGACCAGGGAGGCGGAGGGCAGGTGGGTGTCCGCCTCGATCCCCAACTCGTCGCCGGTGTGCAGGTCCCGCACGAGCAGACATCCGTGCAGACCGCCGTCGCGCAACTGCGTGCGCAGTTCGCGCAGCAGGGTCTCGGTGCGTGCGCCGCCTCGCGTGTATCCGTCCATGCCGTCCCCCGTACCGGTGTCCGTGCCGCCATCCGTGCCGGCGTTCATGACACCGCCGATGTCAGTTGCTGCGCCGTCCCCCGTGCCAGTATCCGCGCGCCATCCCCGGTGGCGGCCTCCGCGCCATCCCGCGGGCCGGCATTCATGCGGCCGCCCACACTCCGGATCATCGTGCCGCCCCTCCCATGAGCTCTGCCTGGGTGCCGACCTGGGTCCCGATCGAGGTCCCCGCCGGTGCCCCCGCGCCCAGGCAACGGGCGATGGCGGCGCCCAGGCGTGCCTCGATGTGCTGTGGGTTGCCGTCCGCCGCGGCGGCCAGGGCGTACCCCCTGCCGAGGGTGACCTCGCCCATGGGCCGCCAGGTCAGGGCGAGTTCCTCGGCCTGCGCCAGGGAACACAGCAACAGGTCGCCGGAGCACAGGACTTCGGCCGCGGCAGTGGTCAGGTCGGCCGCGGCGACGAGCTGTGCGGGCCGCAGGCCCAGCGCGTCGCGCAAGCGCGTCAGGGGATCGCGGATGTGCGGTACGTCGTCCTCCGGCTGGATCCAGACGCGCCGGGCCGGACCGGGCGAGGCGCGGCCGACCCGCAGCGTCTCCAGGAAGACGCGCCGCACGCCGGGGTCCTGCGCACCGGCGAGCCCGAGCGGCACGGACCACGTCGCCTCGTCCGCGGGCACCGCGAGCAGCGCCGCGCGCACCTGCTGGGCGCGGAGGAGCTCCGTGCGCTGGGTCGGCGCCGCCACCCGCAGGTCGAGCGTGACCCCGTGACCGCGCGCCTCGGCGACGAGGCGGGCGAGACCGACCGTGGAGCAGATGCCGGGCACCGCCAGCCGCCACGGCTTGCGCTTGACGGCCTCCGCCTCGTCGAGGAGCACGTCCGCCGCCTGCACGAGCTGCCGGGCGGTGGGCAGCATGTCGCGCCCGAAGGGGGTGAGGACGGCGCGCCGGGAGGTGCGCTCGAACAGCGGCTCGCCGAAGCGTTCCTCCAGCGCGGCGACGCGACGACTGGCCACCGACTGGGACATCCGCGCCGCAGCCGCTCCGTCGGTGAAGCTGCCGTACTCACTCACGCTCACGAACGCGCGACACGCTCCCACCAGATCCACGCCCCGGATCCTATGCCAGATCAGCATGGAACCGCGCATGAGCGTATTGGACCGCATACGCACCCCAGGGCGAGGGTGGCTCTGGCACTCACGACCACGCACCGGGACGGAGCCGTGCCGCCCCGTCCCCTATGCGCCCTGCCCCCAGGGCGCCCCGGAGGTTTTGCCCATGCAGCTCACCCGTGCCCGTCTGCGGCAGACTCGTGCCCGTCGCGCCGTTCTCGGTGCGCTCGCCACGTTCTGCATCGTCCCGCTCATGGCCTGCGCGGACGGCGACTCATCGGCTTCGTCGTCACCGTCCACCGTGACCACGAAGCCCGCGGCGAACACGAAGCCCGCGGGGGCGACGAAGGCGTCCGGCCGCGAATTCAAGGCACTTGAGCGCAAGTTCGACGCGCGCCTGGGTGTCTACGCCCTCGACACCGGCACCGGGCGCGAGGTGGCCTACAACGCCGGGGAGCGCTTCGCCTACAACTCCACGTTCAAGGCCCTGGCCGCCGGAGCCGTGCTGCGCAAGTACTCCCTGAGCGGCCTCGACCGGAAGATCACGTACTCCAAGGACGATCTCGTCGCCAACTCGCCGGTGGCCGAGAAGCACGTCGACACCGGGATGACGCTGGGCGAACTGTGCGACGCCGCCGTCCGCTACAGCGACAACACCGCCGCCAACCTGCTCTTCGACCGGCTCGGCGGCCCCAAGGGCCTGAACGCCGTACTCAAGAAGATGGGCGACGACGTCACGCGGATGGACCGCATCGAGCCCGACCTGAGCACCTGGGTCCCGGGCGAGGAACGGGACACGAGCACACCGCGGGCGCTGGCCAAGGACCTGCGCGCGTTCGTCCTCGGGGACGCTCTGCGCAAGGGGGAACGCGCGCAGCTCACCAAGTGGCTGCGGACCAACACCACCGGGGACAACACCATCAAGGCCGGTGTGCCCGAGAACTGGGTGGTGGGCGACAAGACCGGAACCGGCAGCTACTACGGCGCCCGCAACGACATCGCCGTGGTGTGGCCGCCCGACGGCGCCCCCATCGTCATGGCGATCCTGTCGAACCGTGGCAAGAAGGACGCCGAGCCCTCCGACAAGCTGATCGCGGAAGCGGCCTCCGTGGCCGTCGACTCGCTGTCGTAGCGAAAAGAACGCCTCGCCGTCCTTGAAGGAAGCATGCGGTGCGCACCGCACGGGACCGCCGCGTGCGCACCGCCCCTCCCCGACGTTCCGCTGTCCGCAGCGGGAACCCATGACAAGGAGCCCCCGATGACGGATGTCGCACCGCTCACCGGCCCCGGCCAGAGACCCGTCGGCCCCGGCCGCGGGCCCACGAGGAAGGCGCCCCGCGTCGTGGTCGCGGCGGGCCTTGCGCTCGCGCTCGCCGCGGGCATCGGGTACGCCGCGGAGCTCGGCCCCTTCGACCCGGGGCCCGCGATACCCGACCCCGAGGCGACGAAGCAGGCACGCGCTTTCCTCGCCGACTGGGAGGCGGGCCACATGTCGCGGGCGGCTGCGCTGACCTCACGGCCCGAGCAGGCGGAGCGCGTCCTGAACAGCTTCACCGCCGGGCTCGACATCAGCGGGCCGAAGCTGACTCCGGGGGCGGTCACCGCCGGTGAGGACGGCGCCGTGACCGTGGCGTTCACCGCCAAGATGCCCGTCACCGAGCTGGGCACCTGGACCTATTCCTCCGCCGTGCCCCTGCGCAAGCAGGACGACGGCACCTGGAAGGTGGAGTGGGCGCTGTCCCTCGTGCACCCGAAGCTGAGCGCCACGGAGAAGTTCCGTCTTGAGCGGGAGGACACCGCCGGGCCCGAGATCAACGACCGCGACGGGAACGCGTTGTCGAGCGAGAAATACCCCTCCCTCGGCCCGCTCCTCCCCCAGATGGCCAGGGGCGCGGGGGGCGGACCGCGTGGCGCGGTGCGGCTCGTCGACCGGGCCACAGGCAAGGTCAAGGCCACGGAAGCCTCGTTCGGCAAGAAGTCCGACCGTCCCGCCGACCGGCCCGTGGCCACCACCCTCGACGCCACCTGGCAGGCCGCCGCGGAGAAGGCCCTGGCCGCCGAGACCGACGGCAAGGACGCCGCGCTCGTCGCCCTGCGGATCGACGACGGGGAGGTCCTGGCCGTGGCCAACTCCCCTTCCTCCGGGTTCAATCGCGCCGTCTCGGGCACCTACGCGCCGGGCTCCACCTGGAAGATCGTCACCACCAGCGCGCTGCTGCTCAAGGACGCGGTCGCACCCGGCGATGTCGTGGACTGCCCCAAGTACCTCACCGTCGGCAAGCGGTTCCAGAACGTCGAGACCTCCGAGCACCGGGGCGCCACCTTCCGGAAAGACTTCACCACCTCGTGCAACACCGCCTTCATCAGCCTGCGCGACAAGGTCGGTGACGAGGAACTGGGCGATGTCGCCGGCAAGTACTTCGGGGTCGGGCAGAAGTGGAGCGTCGGCATTCCGTCGTACGACGGGTCTGTCCCGACCCCGCGTGACCAGACCGAGAAGGCCGCATCGATGATCGGGCAGGGCAGGGTGCAGGCCAACCCACTGATCATGGCGTCCGTCACGGCGACGGCGGTGTCCGGCACCTTCCACCAGCCCACCCTGGCGAGCGGCGGCAAGGACACGACCAGGACCACGCCGCTGCCGCGTGAAATCGTCACGCAGCTGCGCGAGTTGACGCGCGCCACCGTCACCGACGGGACGGCCTCGATCCTGGCCGACCTGCCCGGCGATGTGGGCGCGAAGACGGGTACGGCCGAGGTCTCCGAGGACGCGCCCAACAACGGCTGGTTCGTCGCCCACCGCGGCAATGTCGCCGTGGCCTGCGTCGTCGAGAAGGGCGTCACCGGCGGCGCCTCGGCCGGTCCCGTCGTCCGCAGCCTGCTGGGCGCCGTGCCCGACGACCCCTCCTGAGACTCAGGAGTCCTTGCACTCCACGTGGCCCCAGCCGTGTGCGTTCTTCGTGATCTTCTCACCCGCGTCGTACGACTTCTGGCAGTGGCAGCGGCCGGGGAACTTGGCCTTGATGACCCCGCCCGAGCTCCCCTTGCCCGTCCGCGCCGTCGAGCTCTTGCGCGGCCGGGCGGCGGGTGAGGCGGTCATGCGCTCGGGCCGCGGCTCGGGGATCGTGAGCGCCCCGTGGACGGTTCCGGCGGGCTGCTGCGTCGTCGCGGCGTCGCTCGCCGCGACATCGGCGATCGCGTTGAGGTGGTCGCCGTCCGCCTGGTGGGCGGCGACATGCCGGAAGGTGACCGTCCGGCCCTGCAGCAGTGCGTCGATGCGCACGACGAGGTCCTTGTTGGCCACCGGCTTCTTCGACGCGGTCAGCCAGCCGTTGCGCTTCCAGGACGCGATCCACTTGGTGACCGCGTTCATCGCGTACTGGCTGTCCATGCGGACCTCCAGCGGGACGGCCGGGTCCGTGGACTCCAACAGCTCAGCCAGCGCGGTCAGTTCGGCCACGTTGTTGGTCGCGTCGCCGAGCGGTCCCGCCTCCCACCGCTGCGGGCGCTCGTCGGCATCGGCGACCACCCAGGCCCAGGCCGCAGGACCGGGGTTCTTCTTCGCGGCTCCGTCACAGGCGGCGATGATCAAGTCAGACATCCCTCGATGATGCCAGCCTCGGAGTGCTCCGAAGGCCACCGCCCCTCCGGCGCCTGCCCGCCGGACCCTAGGTTCCGGGGGCGTCCAGCGCCGGGGCGATGACGGCGAAGGCCCGGTCGGTCAGCTCGGCGGGATCCTCGACGCCGTCGCTGTCGCTCCACCGCTGCAGGACGGTGTCGAAGGCGCACAACGCCATTCCAGCGGCCAGCCGCGGGTACAGGTCCACGCCCGCGTCCCGCCCCAGACGGCGCGCCACCTCCCCCGTCAGGTCGTCGCCCCACTGCGCCTGGTGCTCCAGGAAGCGTGCGCGCAGGGCCGGGGTGCGCAGGATCAGCCGCACCACGGGCAGCACCCGCTCGGAGTGGTCGCCGCAGGCGGCGAGCGGCACCCACACCGCGTGCCGCAGCGCCACCGAGGGCCGCTCCTCGGCGGGGCGGGCCGCCAGCTCCGCGTGGATGCCGACGCCCATGTCCGCCAGGAACTGGACGACCACGTCCTCCTTGGACGCGAAGTACCGGAAGAACGTCCGGCGGGAGACCCCCGCGGTGGTCACGATCTCGTCGATCGTGACCGCGTCGAACCCCTTCCGGGCAAGGAGTTGCAGCGCCGCTTCGGTCAACTCGTTCGAGACGAGCTGTCGTTTGCGCTCGGCCATGGTCACTTCGGGGCGGGAGCTCACCCTGGCCATGCTACACGCCAGCCATACACACCATGCCTTCCATGACACTCCAGGCACCTCTTGACACTGAGTGCCACGGGCGACAACATGTGCCGCATGACGCAGCTACAGCGCTGGACAGCCGAGCAGATCCCCGACCAGACGAAGCGGGTGTTCGTCGTCACCGGAGCCAACAGCGGCCTCGGTCTCGCGACCACCCGGGCGCTCGCCGCGAAGGGCGGGCATGTGATCCTCGCGGTGCGCGACGAGGCCAGGGGCCACCGGGCGGCAGCGGAGATCACCGCCGCACACCCGGACGCGAGTCTGGAGGTGCGCCGCCTCGACCTGGCCGACCTCGCATCGGTCCGCGGCTTCGCCGATCGGCTGCACGCCGACCACACACACGTCGACGTGCTCATCAACAACGCGGGGGTGATGGCGCCGCCCCACACGCTGAGCAGGCAGGGCCTCGAGTTGCAGTTCGCCTGCAACCACCTCGGCCACTTCGCGCTCACCGGACTGCTGCTCGACCTGCTGGCCGCCGGGAGCGACCCCCGGGTGGTGACGGTGAGTTCGATCAACCACCGGCAGGGGCACATCCGCTTCGACGACCTGACCGGCGAGCGCGGCTACAAGCCCATGGGCCACTACAACCAGTCGAAGCTGGCCAACGCCGTCTTCGGCCGCGAACTCCACCTGCGGCTCACCGACTCCCGCAGCCCGATACGCAGCGTGCTCGCCCACCCCGGCTACACCGCGACCAACCTCCAGATGGGCACGCCGACCGGCCTGTGGCGGGTGCTGCTCGGCCGCATCGGCAACCCGCTGTTCGCCCAGCGGCCCGCCGACGGCGCGCTCCCCCAGCTGTACGCGGCGACCGACCCTGAGGTGGAGAGCGGCCAGTTCATCGGCCCCGGCGGCCTGGCCGAACTGCGCGGCGCCCCGACCCGGGTGCAGCTGGCCCCCGTGGCGGCAGACACGGAGACCGGGCGGCGGCTGTGGGAGCTGTCGGAGCAACTGACCGACGTACGGTTCGCTTTCCCGGCCGCCGTATAGCCGTATAGGGACCCGCCGGATCGCCGCCTCCCCAGCCGCCCTGTCAGCGGGCCGCCACGGGGCGGATCAACTCCCAGGCCTGAACAGCGAAGTCGAGGGTCATGCCGTGGCGCTCGTACAGGGCGAGGGCGCCACTGCTGTTGTCGGTGTCCACAGCCAGGCCGATCCGCTCACGCCCCAGCGCCGCGTAGTGACCGAAGGCATGACTCAGGAGGTAGCTGCCCAGGCCGTTCGCCCGGGCCTTGCGCAGCACTCCGAGGTGGCCGATCCAGGCCATCGCGGTGCGGTCGTTCTGAGTGTGAAGCACCGCCGCGTCACCCAGGCCGTCGAGGTGCGCGATCCACATCAGGGACCAGTCGGCGCGCTCGGCGTCGAGGTCGTCCAGCCACTGCTCGTACGTGCGCGGGTGGAAGTCGAAGTGGTCGGCGAAGGTCTCCTGCAGCAGGGCGTGGGCGCGCCGGCGGTCCGGCTCGGCCAGGCAGGGGCGCAGGGTCACACCGGGTGGCGGCTCGGGCAACCGGTCCGCGTCCCGGGACAGGGGGCGGACCATCGAGTTGTAGCGGCGGACCGGCGTCCAGCCTCGTCCGCGT
Source organism: Streptomyces sp. NPDC032198 (assembly GCF_040636975.1). NCBI lineage: Bacteria > Bacillati > Actinomycetota > Actinomycetes > Kitasatosporales > Streptomycetaceae > Streptomyces > Streptomyces sp. NPDC032198. Next base: position 169,797 of record NZ_JBEZVL010000004.1, read on the forward strand.
AGCGCGCGCAGATCCATGGTGGGGGCGATGTTGAGGTGCAGGTGCACCACGGCCCGGTCCGCTCCGTTGGCGGCGGCCCGCTCGGCGGCGCGCGCCTCCATCAGGTCCAGCAGGCGCTGGGAGGCCTGGGGCCGGCCGGGCAGCGTGCAGCACTCCAGGTCGATCTGCTGACCGCCGGACTCGTCCCACAGCAGGCCGTACGCGACCAGCCGCCCGTCGTCGAACAGCAGCCAGGAGTCGTGCTCCAGGTCAACTTCCGGGTGCTTCAAGTCTGCCTGGACAGCGCCGAGTTCGGTGTCCGCGCGACCGACCTCCAGCAGGTCGATCTCATTGAGCAGCGCACACACCGCCGCCGCGTCGTCGACCGTCGCGGGGCGCACGGCAAGGCCTGGCGGGAGGGTGGTGGGCACGGTCATGGAGCCACTCTCCGATGCCGGGAGCCGGGTCCGCAACGGACGTTTCCGGCGGCCGTGCCGGGGCTTTCCGGGACCATGCTCGGGCCTTCCGGGGCCGTGCCGGGGCCACGAGAGCCCCGGCACGGCAGAGTTCCGGCTGTGCCGGGCGGTCAGATACCGAACGGCGCGGCGTAGCGCACCATGCCGCTGGGCAGCGGGTGACCGGCGTCGAGGGCGAGCGCCATCATGGCCTCGTCCGGGACGTCGATGCCAATGCCGATGCCGTACGTCGAGGCACGGGTGAAGCCGAACCGCGGGTAGTACGCCGGGTGCCCGAGGACGGTGACGAAGCGCTCACCCCTGTCCGTGGCCACGTCGAGCGCGGCACGGATCGCCGCGGAGCCCGCACCGGTCTTCTGATGCTCGGGGAGTACGGCGACGGGGGCCAGGCACAGGGCCCGGGTGTCCCCGATGTGGCAGCGGGTCAGCAGCGCGTGGCCGACGATCTTGCCCGCTTGGTCGGTGGTGACGACGGACAGCCCGTCGATCCACGCCGTGTCGGCGCGCAGCGCGTCGACGAGGTCGGCTTCCGCCGGGGTGTCGAACGCGGCGGCGACGACGGAGCGGACGGCGGGGATGTCAGCGCTGGTCTCGGCGCGCGTGATCCACGAGTTGCCCATGCTGTTGCTCATGGCGTTGCTCATGATGGATGGAGATCCGTTTCATGGTGGGTTCGTGTGGGTGGGGCCCCGCGGGCTCACGCTTCCGGCGGGGCGAATCCGATCCGACTGAGGTCAGGCCACAACCCGGGACGTGAGGGTGGTCCGGGCGGTGCGCACGGCAGTGGCCTCGAGCGCGGTCATCAACCCCACCCCCCAACATCCTCGATCCGGATCACACGAACGCCGACGACTTTACCATCGGGCCGCTTTCGTGCGCGCGGCATGCGCCCCGCCCGCCACGCCCTGCGCGGGGACTGTCTAAGGTGCCCGGATGAGTGTTGTGGACATGAAGAAGTCAACGAGCGGGACGAGCGGAACCGTGACCCGGGGGATGTACTTCGTGTTCACCCTCCTCGTGATCGCAGTCGGCTGGGCCCTCGCGGCCGCCAACACCGGGATCTCCTATCTCGCGGTGGGCACGGACTGGATCCCGATCACGACCGGAGTCATCGGGTGCTTCGTCTTCGCGGTCCCCGTGGCCCTCCTTCACAACGCCCGGTGGCTCGCCCTCGCCTCCTTCCTGCCGGCGATCGGCGTCCTCGTGGGCTCGGTGCAGCACGCGCCCGAGGCAGCGCTCGACGCCCGGGGCGTGCGCACGAGCGTCCGCATCACGGCCGACAGCGCCGAAGCCGACGGCTCGAACAACCACCGCTTCACCCTCGTCGGCCCGGAAGGCAGGCTCGACGAGCCCCTCACCTACAGCGGGGACAACCCCGGCTGGAAGGTGGGCGAGCGGCTCGACGTCATCACTGACCCGGAAGGCGTCGTCCCGATGGAGGCCGCATCCGACGTCGACCCCGGGGGCCAACTCGGCACTCTGGCCGTGGGCGTCGCCGGATGGACGGGCATCGCGCTGCTTGCGGGACGACGCGGGTTCGTACGGCGTCGGGCGGGTCATCGCGTCACGCTGGAGGACCTCGCCTGAGACTGCTACCGGAGTTTCCGCACGCGCAGGAACATGAGCCTGCCCCTCGACCGAGGCGGGCCACGGCAGAAGGGACAGACACCTTGGGCACCCCGCAGGCCGCCCCGGCTCGGGTGGTACAGCCGTGAACACCGCGGCGGCCACCGGCCTGCTCCACCTGATCGCCGCCGAGCCGACGCTGCTCCCCGCGGCGCCGCAGGACGCGGAGGGCGACACCCTGCTGCGCCGTGTCCACGACGAACACCACCCCTGCCTGGGCTGCGGACACACGGCGAGCTGCGCCGTCATCGTCCACTCCCCCGCCGGAGACCGCTGGCTGGACCTGTGCTCCTCCTGCTGGCCCACGATCCGCCGGGCCAACGACGTCACCGACGAAGCGAACCCGTGACGCCGGTGTGCGAGTTCGTGGCTGAGGCTGATCGGATCGAAGGCCTTTCACACGGGGATCACCGTGCAGCGCCAAGTCCCCGTCCCGATGGGAGCAGCGAGGCGTAGGGCGGCGGGAACGGGGGACCCGGGAGCAACGCAGACCACGCAGCGGCATGCACCCGGGCTTCCGTTCGACGATCACAGGGAGGCGCGATGTCGACGCAGACCCATCGCCTCATCATCCACGAGCTCGCACGGTGCGACGAGTGTGCTGTGCTGCGTGTGAGCGGTGAACTCGACCGGAGCGGCGAGAAGTTCTTCCTGCGCACCCTCGGTGCCGCCGTCATGGCCGGTCATCGGCATCTCGTACTCGATGTGACGGCGCTGGTGTTCTGCGATTCGCGTGGACTCAACTGCCTGCTGGGGGTGCGGTGGTTGCTGCGGCGCCGCGAGGGCCAGCTTCTGCTGGCGGGAGCGGGCAGACATCTGGCCGAACTGCTGACGCTGACCGGCAGCACGGAGGCCTTCCCCCGCTACCTCACGGTGGGCCAGGCCCTGTTGACCCTGCCGCCCTCGCACCGCCCCGTCTGGCCGCCCTCGTCGGCGCCCACGGCCCACTCGGACAGCAAGCCGACCGACACCCCGCAGCGCGACTGACGCTACTCCGCCCGGGCCAGGGCACGGGTCAAGGGAGGGGAACGAACTCTCTTCGCCGAACTGGGCGGCGGGGAAGGTCAGTCGGCCGTGGTCATGGCGGCGTCGAGAAGGGGCCCGAGTTCCGTGGCGACGGCGGTCAGCGCACGGACATCCCGTTCGGCCCGGGCCATCAGGATCGCCCCCTCCAGGGAGCTGATCATGAGGGTGGCGAGCGCGTCGGCCCGCGCCTCCGGGACGCCCATGTCCGTCAGGGCTCGGGCCACCGAGCCGCTCCAGGTGGCGAAAGCGGCGGACACGGCCTCCCGCGTGGACTCGGTGGACTCCGCGCAGTCGACCGTCGCGGCGGCGACGGGGCAGCCGCCCTCGAACCCAGCGTTCTGGTACTCATCGGTCCACTGGCGCACCATCTCGGCGAACAGCCCGCTGGGCGTCGGCTCGGGCAGGGCAGCGAGGAAACGGCCGATGCGGCGGCTCGCGTAGCGGCCCGCCCAGCCCACCGCCTCGTTGACCAACTCCTCCTTGCCCCCAGGGAAGTGGTGCTGGATCGATCCGCGCGGCGCCTGGGCGTGAGCGGCGACGTCGCGCATCCCCGTGGCGGCGACCCCGTCGCGCCGGATGAGCTGGGCCCCGCTGAAGACCATCCGCTCGCGGGGCCCACGCCCTGACACCGCCATGCCCGACCTCCACCGTTCTCCGACGTCACCTTGTGCCTGACTTCACTGACTTCACTGACTTCAGGAACTCACTCTATGACCACCGTCATAGAGTGCACTACTATGACCACTGTCATAGTCGGTGACGCCTCCGCGTGAGCCGGAAGCAGGCCGGAAGCGGAGGTACGTCGTGCACGCAGGCTTCGTCGGACTAGGAGTCATGGGCCAGCCCATGGCACTCAACCTCGCCCGCTCGGGAACACCCCTCCTCGTCTGGAACCGCACCCCGGCCCGCTGCGAACCCCTGCGCGCCGCCGGAGCCGACATCGCGGCCTGCCCCGCCGATGTCTTCGAACGGGCCGACGTCGTGATCCTCATGCTGGCCGACGAGAGCGCCGTCGACGCGGTCCTGGGGCGCGGGACACGGGACTTCGCCGCGCGCGTCGCCGGGCACGTCATCGTCCACATGGGCACGACGTCACCGGCGTACTCGGGCGGCCTCCAGGACGACATCCGCGCCGCGGGCGGGCGCTACGTCGAGGCCCCGGTCTCCGGCTCCCGAGTCCCGGCGGAGCAGGGCCAGTTGGTGGCCATGCTGGCCGGTGACTCCGACGCCGTGGACGCCCTACGGCCCCTGCTCGCGCCCATGTGCCGGGAGACGTTCGACTGCGGACACGTTCCCGGCGCCCTGCAGATGAAGCTCTCGGTGAACCTCTTCCTGATCACGCTGGTGACCGGTCTGGCCGAGGCCTTCCACTTCGCCGACCGGCACGGACTCGACCGGCGCCGCTTCCTGGACGTACTGGACGCGGGCCCGATGGCCAGCCCCGTGTCCCGCGTGAAGGCGCCGAAACTGCTCGCCCGCGACTTCGCCGTCCAGGCGGCGGCCAAAGACGTCCTGAAGAACAACCAGTTGATCGCGGAGGCCGCCCGCAAGGCCGGTCTGGCGTCTCCCCTCCTCGACGTCTGCCACGCCCTCTTCGAGGAGACCGTGACGCAGGGCCACGGCGGCGAGGACATGGTGGCCGTACTGCGCGCACTGGAGGCCCGGACCGACGGGGCGCGCTGCGACTGATCACCACTGCGGTCCGCGCCCCCCCTTGCGAGTACGCGGGAGCCCGCACGCGCGGGAGCCCTGCGAGCGCCCGGCAAACGGCTCAGACGACGATGACCCGGCGCCCGCGTGTGTGACCGGCCTGGCTGTCGATGTGCGCCGCCGCGGCGTCGGCGAGGGCGTAGGACTTCTCGACGGGGATGTGGAGCTTTCCCCGCGTGATGAGGCCGACGGCCTCGGCGAGCGCGTCGGGCACGCTCCCGGCCACGCCGGAGAACCGGACACCGAACTCCGGCGCACCGAGATCGGCGATGGTGATCACCTTTTGGGGGTCTCCGGTCAGCTCGACGAGCTCGCGGATCACTCCCGAGCCGGCCAGATCGAGCGCCGCGTCGACCTGGCCGAGTTGCCGCACCCGCTCGACCCAGCCCTCGCCGTACGTGGTGGGCACAGCGCCCAGGCTGCGCAGGTAGTCCTGGTTCGCGGCCCCCGCCGTGCCGATCACCGTGATGCCGCGGTCGCGGGCAATCTGCAGCACGGCCGATCCGACTCCCCCGGACGCGCCGCTGACCAGCAGCGTCTGCCCGGGCCGCACTCCGACCTCGCGGATGATGCGCAGCGCGGTCTCGACCACGGAGGGATAACCGGCCGCCTCTTCGAACGTCAGGCCCTCGGGCATACGGGCCCAGGCCGACAGCACGGCGAACTCCGCGTAGGTGCTCGCCCCTTCACCGAACACACGGTCGCCGACCGCGACCCCTTCGACGCCCTCACCGACCTCGTCCACCGTCCCCGAGGCGTCCAGGCCGACCCCGGCGGGCAACACGGTCGGATGGGCCCCAAGGACCTGGCCTTCACGAACTCTCCAGTCGACGGGGTTCACTCCCGCCGCCCGCACGGCGATGCGTATCCGGCCGGGGCCCGCGTGGGGCTCCTCGGCGTCGGTGAGGTGCAGGACTTCCGGACCGCCGAACTCGGCGAAGCTCACTCTCTTCATGTGAGCGAACGTAACACTAACCGTTAGTTTTTCATAACCGTTTTGATTTTGTATTTGCTAGCGTGCGGGCATGACCGAGCTGTCCGGGCGCCGCGAGCGCAAGAAGGCCGCGACCCGCAAGAAGATCGCCGACACGGCCCTGCACCTCTTCCTGGAGCGCGGGTACGACGCGGTGGGCATCCGCGACGTGGCCGCCGAGGCCGATGTGGCCGTCACCACGCTCTTCTCCCACTTCGCCTCGAAAGAGGCCCTGGTGTTCGACCTGGACGCGGACTTCGAGCAGCGCCTCGTACAGGCGGCCACCGACCGGGCGGCGGGCGAGCCGCTCATCCCCGCACTGCACCGCGAGATCCTCGCCCTGGTGCGACATTGCACGGCGGAGGGCGCGGCCCCCATCTGGCGCCTGATCGACGAAACGCCCGCCCTGCGGGAGTACGAGGGATCGATGAGGCTGCGCCACGCGGAGTCACTGGCCGCGGCCATCGCCGCCGATCCCGCCCTGTCGCAGTCCACGACGGCCGGCCGGGCGATCGCGAGGTTCGCGATCGACGCGTTCTCGCTGGCCCGCGAGGCGCCCGACCCGGAGGCCGCGGTGGACGAGATCTTTCTGATGGTCGAGGCGGCCTGGAAGGCCACCTGACCATCCCGGCACCCGCAAGGAACCGCCCCCGCGCTCAGGCCTCGACAGCGGGCCGGTAGGGGCTGTGCATGGTCAGGAAGCGGATGTCGAGGTCGGACCGCAGGTAGTCCATCCGCCGCTCCCAGAAGGCCCGCATGTGCGGGAGCGCCAGGTGGGCGTCGAGATCGGCCTGGGAGCGCCAGGCCTCGTAGAAGACGAAGACGCCGGGCTCGTCCCGGTCCTCGTGGAAGTGGTACTCCAGGCAGCCGGGCTCTTGCCGCGTCGGCTCGACGAACGAGAGCAGGAGCTCCTTGAGTTCGGCGGCGCGTTCGGGCTTGGGGCGGGCGGTGCCGACGAGCGTGAACGGCGTTTCCATCTGGCCCATGCAGGTTCTCTCCTCGACAGACGTCGGTAGACGCACCGACAGGTAGGTACGAATTATCTCGTACCTCGATGCCGGACGGACGCTAGCGGGCTCGCAGGTACGATGCAAGCCGTACCTAACAGCCGCATTCAAAGGGAGGCGCCCGGCATGCCCGACGACGAAGGTCATCCGACCGTCGAGGAGATGCGGCTCGGCCCGGTGCTCGCCGCGCTGGCGGACCCGTTGCGCCGCCGCGTGGTGCGCGAGCTGGCCGTCGCGCCCGACGGCACGGCGCGCACGTGCAGTTCCTTCGCGCTGCCGGTCTCCAAAGCGACCGTCACACATCACTTCCGCGCGCTGCGCGAGGCCGGTCTTATCCAGCAGGTCTCGCGCGGCAACAGCCGGATGGCCACCTTGCGCAGGGCAGAGGTGGAGCAGCGGTTCCCCGGGCTCCTGGAGGTAGTGGCGGCCGAGCCGGAGGAGTGAGCCGCGCGGGACCAACCCCGTCGACGCACCGCTCTCCATCCCGGGGACCTGCGGAAATGCAGCAGACCTCTGGGGCGGCGTTCACGTAGGGTGCGGCAGCATGAACCAGGTTTCCCGTGCTGCCGTCCGTCCGATACGTGCCGATGAGTGGCCCCAGGTGAAGGAACTGCGGCTCGCCGCGCTGAAGGACCCGGTGGCTCCGATCGCGTTTCTCGAAACGTACGAAGAGGCCGCCGCGAAGCCGGACTCCTTCTGGCAGGAGCGGGCCGAGGGGGCAGCCGACGGGACGCGAGTGCGCCAGTTCGTGGCCGAGGGCCCGGACGGGACCTGGAGCGGCACGGTGAGCGTGCTCATCGAGGAACCGGACAGCGACGACGTGTTCGGCGGGGCGATTCAGCGGCGCCAGGCGCATGTCGTCGGCGTCTTCGTCCGCCCCGAGCACCGCGGAAACGGAGTGATCGATGCGCTCTTCGAGGCGGCGGTCGAGTGGGCACGGTCGGTGCCGGACGTGGCGCGGGTGCGCCTGTTCGTCCATGAGGACAACGCGCGGGCCGAGACGTTCTACCGGCGGTTCGGATTCGCGCGCTCCGGGGTGACCGTCCCGATGAAGGGCGATCCCTCCAAGCTGGAGCGCGAGATGGTTCTCGGTGAGCGGACGGGTGCGTCCGACTCCGCCCACGGCTTTCCGGCCGGGCAGCAGTTGCCGTAGTTCCCAGCAGGTGCAGAGTTCCTAAAGGCCTGCGCGTCCCACGAAGAGGCCCCTCAGATGGGCCAGGCTCCGCTCGGCCCGCGGACGCAGGTCGGCGACGACGGCACGGGCGTCGGCCCGCAGCCGGTCCTCGGCACCGGCACCGAGGACGTCCACGGCTTCAGTGGCGAACGACGGGTCGGCGAGCCAGTCGTCGAGGAGCTCCGGAGTGACCTCCAGGTGGAACTGGAGCCCCCAGGCGGCAGGCCCGGCACGGAACGCCTGACACTCCGTGGTGTCGGTCCAGGCCAGGACGCGCGTGCTGTCGGCGGGGATGATCCGGTCGCCGTGCCAGTGGAGCACGCCAGGGGCGTCGGCCAGCGGACCGACGACCGGATCGTCGCGGTCCACGTCGCGCAGCGGAGCCCAGCCGATCTCGCTCCCCCGGCCAAGAGCGGCACCGGACCGCACCGGCATGTCCTGGGCGCGGGCCAGGAGTTGCGCACCCAGGCACACGCCCAGGGTCGGAACCCCGGCCCGCAGCGCGTCGGCCAGGAGGTCCCTCTCCAGCTTCAGCGCCGGGTGCGCCGCCAGGTCGTCGGCGTTCATGGGGCCGCCCATCACGACAAGGCCCGCCAACTCCGTCACCGGCGGCAGATCGCGGGCCAAGGCGCCCGGCGCGTCGATCAGGTCAGGACATCGACGTGGAGCCCGCTGCCGTCCAGGGCTTCCAGGATGAGGCCGGGCTTCTCGACCTCGACGTGCTGAAGGATCAGGACGGTGCGCGCGAGCATGGGGGGTCTCCAACGGGGTTCAGCGGAGTCGAACGGGCCCAGCGGCCCCAGTGCGGTTCGGTCTAGTGGCGGACGCGGACGCCGTGGCGGGTGCGCATGCGGTGCAGTTCCCACAGGGCCACCGCGGTCACGGACATCGGCCCGCCGAGGACCGCGCACCACTGCGCGAGGGGAGGCCCGTGCGGCAAACCGCCTTCGAGCGCGAGGCTGGAGAGCATCAGCTCCCAGACGAGTACGACGGTGAGCGCGGCCGGCAGAGCGGCGTGCACGTTCGACGTGTTGAAGGCATAGCGGGCGGCGAAAGCCGAGGCGAAGAGCAGGAACGGCAGCAGCCAGACGAGCCCGATGAGCAGCGCCAGAGCGATGAGGCCGTTCACGAGCGTGCCGTAGTTCTGCTTGAGCACCAGGGCGCTGCCCGCGAGCACGAGGCCGACGCCCACCAAGATGCCGATGTACCAGCCCACGGCCTTGAGCGGCGCACGCAGCCGGGAGCGGAGCACGCTCCGGTGAGCTGCGGGCGCGTAGCGGATGAAGCCGAAGACGACGAGCGGCCCGGTGAAGATGAGCAGCAGCGGGGCGAGGATCAGCTTCACGACGCCGTCATTGGCGACCCCGCTCCAGCCCTCGTCCGCCCCGTAGGTGTAGACGAGGAGGAGGCTTGCGGATAGACCGGCGATCGCGCGCCCCAGCTGCACCTTCGTCACGAGCGAATCCTCGACGCGGCCGGCACCGGGCTGGTTGAAGATCGCCTCGGCCCGGCGGCGGGCGGAACGGATGAACGGGATGAGCGGCGAGACAAAGAAGAGCGCGCATCCGGAACGCCCCCGCCGGACGGGCTGCGGCGGCAGCGGGTATGGATACGGCTGCGGTTGCGGAGGCAGGTACGGACCGGGCTGACCGGGTTGCGGTGGTCCGTACGGGTTCGGACCACCGCCCTGCGGCTGGCCGTTCCCTGGTCCCCAGCCCTGATATCCCCCGTGTGCCACGGTTCCCCCTTGCCTCCTGCGACGCTTCTGAGCGGGCGCAGTTTACTGGCCGGAACCGGAACTCCGTCACCGGGCAGAGGAGAGGGAACGGGAACGCGGGGCATACGTCGGCCGGTTGCTCCGATATGCGCGTTTCGCGGATCGCGGCCGAAGGCCGGCAGACCCATAAGCCGGTAAGCCGGTGACCGGCAGCCGAACCGCCGCGCCTGACGCGACGGTTCGGCTGTCGTTGGTCCGTCCGCGAACCTAGGCGGCGACCTTCTGCTCGTACCCCACGAGACGTACGCACGCGGCGAGCCCCGCGATGGCCTGCTCGAGCTCCGCCAGGCTCGGGTAGCTCGGCGCGATGCGGATGGTGGCGTCGCGCGGGTCGTCGCCGTACGGGTGGGTCGCACCGGCCGGGGTCAGCACGATGCCCGCGTCGGCAGCACGGCGTACGACCTCCTTGGCGCAGCCGTCGGCCACTTCGAGGGTGACGAAGTAGCCGCCCTTGGGGTCGGTCCAGCGGGCGAGTCCGGTGCCGCCGAGCTCCGCCTCCAGGATCCGGGCCACGGCCTCGAACTTCGGCTGGAGCAGGGCGCGCTGGCGCTCCATGTGGGCCCGCACACCGTCGGCGTCCCGCAGGAACATGACGTGCCGCAGCTGGTTGATCTTGTCCGGGCCGATCGACCGCTTGGCGTTGTTGGCGAGCAGCCACTTCAGGTTCGCGGGCGACGAGCCGAAGAAGGCGACGCCCGCACCCGCAACGGTGATCTTCGAGGTGGAGCCGAAGACGAAGACCCGGTCCTCGTTACCGGCGTCCGCGCAGGCGGTGAGCAGATCGGCGATCTCGACGGGCTCCGCGGTGAGGTGGTGGGCGGCGTACGCGTTGTCCCAGAAGATCCGGAAGTCGGGCGCCGCGGTCTGCATCGAGGCGAGGCGGGCGACGGTCTCGTCGCTGTAGCAGACACCGTCGGGGTTGCTGTACTTCGGGACGCACCAGATGCCCTTGACCGCCGGGTTCTCGGCGACGAGCCGCTCCACGACGTCCATGTCCGGACCCTCGGCGGTCATCGGCACGGGAATCATGTCGATCCCGAACCGCTCGCAGAGACCGAAGTGCCGGTCGTAACCCGGAACCGGGCACAGGAACGCGATCCGCTCCTGGTCCACCCAGCGCGACTCGGCTCCCGGCACCTTGCTCAGCAGGGCGTGCACCAGGCAGTCGTGCATCAGCTCCAGGCTGGAGTTGCCGAGCGCGAGGAGCTGCCCGGCAGGCACCTGGAGGACGTCCGCGAAGATCTCCCGGAGCTCCACCAGACCCTGCAGACCGCCGTAATTGCGTACGTCCGCGCCGTCGGCGGAGGTGTGCCGACCGCCCGGCAGGCTCAGCATGTCCTCGGAGAGGTCGAGCTGCTCCGGCGCCGGCTTGCCACGCGTGAGGTCGAGCGAGAGCCCTCGTCCCGCGAGGTCCTGGTAGTCCTGGCGGGCCCGCTCAAGGAGCCCGGTCACGGCGTCGGGGCTCAGCTCGGTGGTCATGGTGTCTGTGTCCTTACGTTGTCGGCGCCGACCGGGCCGGTGAGCTGCCCGTGCCTGCGCCGGAGGTATCGGCACTGCCTGCCGAGGATACAAAGCGATGGCCTGCCCATGTCCGGGCAGGTGGCGTTCGTCACTCTCCTGGTACCGCCCGCTCCCGGCGCCGGACGCCTGCCCCGTGGTCGCACATGTCACTCCTGTCGTGCATGTCACTCAGGGCACGCAGGGGGCACGCAGAGGGCACGCAGGCTCACTGAAGCAGCTCGAAGTGCGGATGGTCCGGGGATGCCGGGCACACAGCTTTCCCGAACTGCCTAGTCGACGAGCTCGGCCGCCTTGGTCATCGGCCCACCGGCGTCACCGGTGTTCATCGTTCCGGCGGGTTCGAAGAGCAGGATGGCGGTCTCCTCCTCGGCCACGGGGCAGTGCTCGACGCCGCGGGGGACGACGAACAGCTCGCCGGGGGCCAGGTCCACGTCGCCGTCCCTGAGCTGGATGGTGAGCCGCCCGCTGAGGACCATGAACAGTTCATCGGTGTCCTCGTGGCTGTGCCAGACGAACTCGCCGTGCAGCTTGGCCAGTTTGACCTCGTAGTCGTTGAGGACGGCCACCGTCTTCTGCGACCACAGCTCGCTGAACTCCGCGAGCTTCGCGGCCATGTTGACGGGCACGGACTTCTTGGGCTTCTCGGACATGCGGTCCTCGCTTCTTCCCTTCGTGACCGGCGGCCCGGGACCCGTCAATCCGAGGGCCCCGCGCTGTCCGGCTTGTGCCATGAGCCTCCCGCCGCGGGACTTCGCCGGTCTTGTACGTTCCTGGCATGAACGGAGAGCGCCCCCGCACGTCCGTCAGCGCCTGGCGGCCGCCGGTCGCGGGGATATCGGAGGTCTTCCACGCGCATTTCACCGACCACGCGTATCCGGCGCACACCCACGACACGTGGGACCTGATGATCCTCGACGAGGGGGCGGTCGACTTTGCGCTCGACCGCCGCCGCCACGACGTGACCAGCACCGCCCGTGTGCTTCTGCTGCCTCCCGGTGTGCCGCACGACGGGCGGACGGTCACCGCATCGGGCTTCCGCAAACGCGTGCTCTACCTCGATGACTCCGTGCTCCCCCACAGGCTGGTCGGCGGTGCGGTGGACGGCCCGGTCCTGGACGACGCCCTGCTGCGCCATCGGATCCACCAGCTCCACATGTCCCTCGGCCACGCGGGAGACGCGTTCGAGGCCGAGTCACGTCTCGCCCTCATCCGTGAGCGGCTCCACGTCCACCTCGACGCGCTGCGGCCCCGCGCTCCCGGCCGTGAGGCGAACCGGCTCGCGGCCGGGCTGCGAGAGCTGCTGGATGCGCGGACAGCCACCGGGCTCTCGCTGCACCAGGCCGCCACCATCCTGCACGCGCATCCCACCCACCTGATCCGCTGCTTCAGGCAGACCTACGGCCTGCCGCCGCACGCCTACCTCACCGGCACGCGCATCGACCGCGCACGCCGGCTCCTGCTCGACGGCCACCGCCCGGCCGAGGTCGCCACCGCCGTGGGCTTCCACGACCAGGCCCACCTGAACCGGCACTTCGCGCGCCACGTGGGGACGACACCCGGACGCTACGGGCGGGGCGGGGGGGTAGCCCCCGCAGGCATCGGCCAGGTGACCTGATGTTCTGTCACCGCCCGTGCTCCTAACGTCGGCTCCGGCCCGTCTTCGCGGGTCACTCTTCTTCGAGCCACATGATCCAGAGGAGCACCATGCGCGGTGTCGCCCCTTCACTCGCGGTCGGTTCACTCGCGGTCGGCCTGAGCCTGGCCGGACTGCTCGCCGGAGCCGTGCCTTCGACTGCGACCCCTTCCCGTGGCACCCGCCCGGCCCCGGCCCCGGCCTACGAGCAGCAGCGGCTGAGCTGGGGCCCGTGCCCGGAGGCGCAGACGGAGCTGAACGCCGCGGGAGCGCGGTGCGCGAAGGTGACCGTTCCCCTCGACTACTCCGCCCCCGGCGGCCGCACCCTCCACATCGCGGTCTCGCGCGTCAAGGCCACGTCCTCGTCCCACCGCCGCGGCATCCTGCTGTCCAACCCCGGTGGCCCCGGCGGCACCGGACTGGCCAACACCCTTGCGTTGCGGCCCGCGTTGAAGGGAGCGGCGGACGGCTACGACCTCATCGGGTTCGACCCGCGGTTCCTCGGCGAGAGTTCCCCGATCACCTGCGGCCCGGCCGGCCCGCCGTCCCCGCCAGGCCCCTCGACCTCACCCCGCGCGGACTTCGACGCATCCGTGCGAGACGCGCGGAAGACGGCACGGCGCTGCCAGGAGCACGGCGACAACGCCGAACTCCTGCCGCACGCGTCCACTCGGAACGTGGCCCGGGACATGGACGTGATCAGGGCCGCCCTCGGCGAGCGGAAACTCTCCTACTACGGCATCTCCTACGGCGCCGACCTGGGCGCCGTCTACACCCAGATGTTCCCCCGCCGCACCGACCGCATGGTCATCGACTCCTCGACGGACCCGGCGTCCACCCAGTACGAACTGTTCCGGAGCGCGGGCCAACCGGCCGAGGAAGCACTGGACGCATGGGCCGCCTGGACCGCCCGCCACCACGCGACGTACCGGCTGGGCCGCACGGCGTTTCAGGTACGGACGCGTGTCGAGCGGCTCCTCGCGCAGGCCGAGCGTCACCCGGTCACCGTCGACGGGCAGCGCCTCAACGCCCCCGTCCTGCGGCTGCTGTTGAAGCAGCCCATTCAGCACGCGGAGAACGATCCGGTGCTGGCCGCGATCGTCCGGGACCTGGCCGACGCGGCGGCGGGGAAGCCGGTCGAGCCGGGCCCCGAGCTCGCCGCGATGCTGGAGCTGCTCGCTTCGCCCGATCTGGCGGACAGCATGGTGGGCGGCGCGCTGTTCATGTGCGGCGACGGCGGCTGGCCCGCCGGCGGCTGGCCGAAGGACCCGGAAACGTACTGGAAGAACAGTGAGCACAGCCGCACCACCCAGCCCGTGTTCGGCCCCTACGTCAACGGCATGATCGCCCCGTGTGCGTTCTGGGCCGCCGAGCCCCGCGAACCGGGCACGGCCATCGCCAACAACGTGCCCGTACTGATGCTCCAGGCGCGCCACGACAACAACGTCCCCTATGCCGGGGCGCTTGCCCTGCACCGCAGGCTGACCGGCTCCCGGCTGATCACCGCGGACATCCGCTCCCACGGCGTCTACGGCCGCGGCCTCGAAGGCCTTCGCCCCGTTCCCTGTGCCGACCGCGCGGTCAACGACTATCTGCGCACGGGCGATCTTCCCGCCCATGACAGCACGTGCGCCCGGCGGTAGCCCGCCCGTTCCTCGGCCGACGAACCGTCAGCCCGTCCGGAAGCGCCGGAGCAGGCCGAGCGCTGCGGGGCTTTCCGGGGCGAAGCCCCGCAGTCCCTCCTGCTCGGCGGGAACGCCCGGACCCCACAGGCGCGCGCCGTGGCACCGGAAGCAGAACGCCATGCGGAACAGCAGTCCCGTGGAGCTGTGGGCCCTGATCCCCCAGCCCGGCAAGAAGCAGCGGTGCAGTTCGTCGTCGGGGATCCCGGCCAGTAGAGCCAGTGCGTCGCGGGCCTGGCCGTCCGCCCACAGCGCGACGTCCTGGCCGATCAGGTCGGCCGAACCGACGTTCACCACAGGGCCGGTGAGCCGGACGACCTCGATCAGCTCGGTCTTCTCACAGGACGGCAGCAGCATGCGCCAAGCATCGCGCACGCACCGGGAACGCGCGGCGACTCCTCGCACAACCGGAACCGACCTCGGCCTCGTCGCAGTCCCCTCCTGTGCCCGCCGCTCGCTCTGGCCTACCATCAGTCGGTGGCCAGGCGGGAGATGCGAATCCGGGGCAGGGCGGTGCGCACCGCCCTGTTCGCCATGGCCGTCCTCTTCCTTGTCCCCTTGCTCGGGATCGACGGGGCGTCGGGCACCGCTGTCACGAGGGCCGCCGAGGATCGCGGCGCGAGGGCCGTCGCCTTCGGCCCGTACGCCGAGGGCGCGACCCACAGCCGTGACGGCGACCGAGCCCGCGACGGCGGCCGTGGCTGCCACGAGGGCGAGAACAGGGCCCCGCGCGGGGCGTTGCCGGCTCCCGAGCGGACCAGTTCGCCCACCTTCGAGGCGGCGCCCGCGTCGTACGAGCCGCGGGACGAGGCCCCCGAACTCCCCGGTGCCTCTCCCCCGGACGCGACGTCCGTGGACCTCTACAGAACCCAGGTCATCAGAACGTAGACGGGATCTCTCCACCCGCACCCCGCCGACAGGACCGGTCGGCAGTGACGCATCACCCCTTCACCGATCAACAGGAGAGATCCGCATGCCCCTTTCCGCTTCCACCCGTGCATCCACCGCCGTCCTGGGCGGCGGCCACTCCCCCTACGCCTCCGCGCACCCCGGCGGTGACATCGGCCTCCTTCTGCTGCGCTGCGCGGTCGGTCTGACCATGGCCGTCCACGGCAGCCAGAAGCTCTTCGGCTGGTTCAACGGCGCCGGCCTCGACAGCACCGCGGGATTCTTCGCGAGCGAGGGCTACTCCGCGCCGAAGACCATGGCCACGATCGCCGGTCTGACCGAGACGTTCTGCGGCCTCGGCCTCGCCATCGGCCTTCTCACGCCGCTCGCCGGGGCGGGCATCGTCGGGATCATGCTCAATGCCATCGCCATGAAGTGGGGCAACGGCTTCTTCAACCCCGCCGGCATCGAGTACGACCTGATCCTGCTGACGGCCGCCGTGAGCCTGGCGCTCGCCGGCCCCGGCAGGTTCGCCGTGGACCGCCTCCTGCCCATCCCGCGCGCACACCGTCTGTCCCACGGGGTCGCTGCCGTGGCCCTCGGCGTGGTCTCGGCCGCGATCGTCCTGGTGGCCCTGCGCGACTGACCACCGACTGACCACGCCGAGCCTCGCACCACCCCCCTGGGCGGCAACGCGGTCCCGGACAGTAGCGTGCAGCCCGGGCCGGGTGGTGACCGGCCTGTTCGGACCAAGGACAGGGAAAGAGGCCGGGAAACAGAGCCGTGATCGATCAGCAGTACGCCCCCACCCGTGTAGTGCCCCCTTCGCAGGCCCGCAGAGTGACCGCGGCGGTCATCGACGCGCTCGTCGCCCTGGTGTGCGGCATCGCGGCCGGAGCCACGGCCGGTGTGCGGGTGAGTGCTGGAGTGGTCGAACTCCGGCCGCAGTCCCCCACGGTGTGGGGGCTGGCGCTCGGCGTGGCCGTCGGAGTCTCCTTCGTCAACCACGTCCTGCTCACCCAGGCGGTCAGGGCCAGTGTGGGGAAAGCGCTCGCGGGTCTGCGTGTGGTCCGCGCATCCGACGGCCGGCGTCCCGGCCTCGTCCGGCTCACCGGCCGTTGGCTGTTCGGCTTCTACTGGATGATCGTCTTCGTCCCTGTCCATGTGGCGACGGACAGCGATGTGGAGCAGCAGGACGCGGTGGGCGTGCGCGTGGGGCGTCGGACGGCCCGTTCCTGAGGCGGCTGCGTGCGGGGGCAGACGGCTGCAGACGGCTTCAGACGGCTTCAGACCGCTGCCGCCCGGTAGAGGCCCCGGACCACACGCGGCTGAAGGCCATGCCCGACGGCCGGGTGCCCGAGGAGCAGGCGCGGGCCCATCTCGTCCTGGTAGCAGGGCACTTGGACCTCCCGTGGGTCACCGAGGCCGTCACCCCCACCTCCCGCTGAGCCCCTTTCGCCGGCCGGTCATGCCTGGCGGCAGCTTCGCGGCAGGTCACCGCCGTGCCTGGATGAGGGCGTGGGTCCCGCTGGTGCGCCACCCCTGGCCGTGCTCGGCGACGAGGGCCGCCTCGGTCCGCTCGTCGAGTCCGACGACCACGTCGGACTTCAGTGTCCGCAGGGCGGCCACCGGTCCGGGGAAGTACGCGGTGCGCTCCTCGAACGGCGTGGTCGCGGGCCACAGTTGGTCGCCGACGAGCCGCCGGTAGTTGAGGTCACCTTTCATGACGGTCACGTCGGCTTCGGCGAAGTCCTGGCGCAGGTCGTCGGGCATCCGCGCGTACGGCAGCGGGGCGCAGGAGAACGTGTGGCTGCGGACGGCGAGCCGTCCGGTGCCCATGGCCGACCACAGACGTTCGCCCACCTCTGCCGCGGCACCTCGCGCACGGTTCAGATGGCGCAGACAGTCGATCACGTCGGCGTTCATGGCGTCCGATACGTAGTACGGATACGGCTTGACGTGCAGCACGGCCCGCTCGGCGCGCTCCCGCAGCAGAAGATGGTCGATGAGGATGAGATCGGGCAGCAGCTCACGCCCCGCGTTGTCCGCGACCAGGCACAGCGTGCCCGCGCCACCCTCGGGCAGCAGGGACCACAGCACCTCCGAGTCGTCGGCGACGAGGCGCGAGTCGACGGCCCCGGCTCCGCCGCCGCCCGCGGCGAAGCCCAGGTCCGCGCGATTGCCCCACAGCGAGCCAAGGAGCAGCGCCTGACGCTGCTCGTCGCGGGGCCGCGCGGCCAGCCGGTCGAGCGCGGCCAGCTCCTCGTCGGCCTCCCCGGTGTGGAGTTCCGCCTGCTTGAACGGTCGGAAGGGGTCGATCCCCTGCCAGGGCCCGCCCTCGAAGTAGCCGACAGCCGTGAGGAGTTGGCGGTAGAAGTAGCTCTCGGCCCACAGGAAGGGCACGTCGAACCAGGACATGCCGACGTACTCGCTCCCCCATTCCTCCCAGAGGTGACGGTCGTGCGCCTCGGGCCCCAGGGGTTCGATCACCCCCTGCGTGGCCTGCGTCAGCAGGGCGTCGAGGGCGCGATGCTGACGCGGCCCGTAGGGGAAGGCGTCGCGCACCTTCTTGATGAGCGCGGGGTGCCGCTCGGCGAGCACGCTCCTGGGGAAGGAGCCGGGCTCGTTGCTCAGGATGACGGGGGCGACTTCTTCTGACATGGCTCGCTGATCCTCCGGTTCGGTACTCGGCTGCTGTCGGGCGGCGATGCCCCAACGGCCCGCCGCGTTGCTCCTGAAGGTGAAATCTTCCTGTTCCTTCACCTTTTCCACGCACCATTTGACGTCGTGCGGGCGGGTCGGTCTACGGTGACCGGCCCTCTACCCCCCACGTTTCAGAGGTACAGCTTCATGCCCGCATTCAACCGTCGACGCTTTCTCCAGGCAGCGGGTGGCACCGCGGGTGTCGCGGCTCTGTCCGCCAGCATCATGCGCGCCGCCGACATCCCCGCCTCCGCCCGGTCCGGATCGATCGACGATGTCGAACACATCGTGGTCCTCATGCAGGAGAACCGCTCCTTCGACCACTACTTCGGCACGCTCAACGGCGTCCGCGGATTCGGTGACCCCCGCCCGCTGATGCTGGAAAGCGGAAAGTCCGTATGGCATCAGTCCGGTGGCGGAAAGGAAGTCCTGCCCTACCACCCGGACGCCGACGATCTGGGAATGCAGTTCATCGCCGGGCTGAGCCACGACTGGGAAACCGGCCACCAGGCGTGGAACAAGGGCAAGTACGACGACTGGATAGCGGCCAAGACCTCCGGCACGATGGCGCACCTGACCAGGGACGACATTCCGTTCCACTACGCGCTGGCCGACGCCTTCACGGTCTGCGACGCCTATCACTCGTCGTTCATGGGCGCGACGGACCCCAACCGCTATTACCTCTACTCCGGGCATGCCGGAAATGACGGAAAGGGCGGCGGGCCGGTCCTCGGCAACGAGGAGGCCGGTTACGACTGGACCACCTATCCCGAGCGCCTGGAGAAGGCCGGGGTGTCGTGGAAGATCTACCAGGACATCGGCGACGGACTCACCGAGGACGGGCTGTGGGGTGCCCTGGAGGACGCCTACCGTGGGAACTACGGCGACAACTCGCTGATGTTCTTCAACACGTTCCGAGACTCCAAGCCCGGTGATCCCCTCTACGAAAAGGCGCGGAAGGGAACGAACGTCAAGAAGGGCGGCCATCTTCTCGACGACCTCCGCGCGGACGTCAAGGCGGGGAAACTCCCGAAGATTTCCTGGGTCGCCGCTCCGGAGGCATTCTGCGAGCACCCCAACTGGCCCGCGAATTACGGCGCCTGGTACATCTCGCAGGTCCTGGACGCGCTGACGTCCGATCCCGAGGTGTGGAGCAGGACCGCCCTGTTCATCACGTACGACGAGAACGACGGCTACTTCGACCACGTGCCGCCGCCCTATCCCCCGGCCGACTCCTCCTGGGGCGCGTCCACTGTCGACACCGAGCTCGACCTCTTCCCCGGCGACAGCGATTACAGCGCGGGACCTTACGGGCTCGGCATGCGGGTGCCCACCCTCGTCGTCTCCCCGTGGTCCACCGGCGGCTACGTCTGCTCCGAGGTCTTCGACCACACCTCCGTCATCCAGTTCATGGAGCGCCGCTTCGGCGTCCACGAACCGCACATCTCCCCCTGGCGCCGGGCCATCTGCGGCGACCTCACCTCGGCCTTCGACTTCAGCCTCAAGCACACCAGGCGGGCGGACCTGCCGAGCACCGAGGCCTATGAGCCGCCCGACCAGGAACGGCACGACAGCTACACCCCCTCGCCGCCGGCCTCGCCCGCCCTGCCCAAGCAGGAGAAGGGCACAAGGCCCACCCGGCCCCTCCCCTACACGCCGCTCGTCACCGCGGCGGTCAAGCCCTCCGGCGGCACCGTCAAGCTCACCTTCACGCCGGGCGACGAGACCGGGGCCTGCTTCCTCGTGACCTCCGGCAACCGCGACGACGGGCCCTGGACCTACACCGCCGAGGCGGGCAAGAAGCTCTCCGACACCTGGAGCACCGCCGCCTCCGACGGGACGTACGAGCTGACCGTGCACGGCCCCAACGGCTATCTGCGTACGTACGAAGGCAGCGCCGCGACCCCGAGCCCGGAGGTGACGGGACGCCACGACGCGAGCAGCGGCCGCATCAGGCTGACCTTCACCAACCCGGCCAAGACCGCCTGCCGCCTCACCGTCACCCATGCCTACGGCGGCAGGAGCACGGAGCTCACGATCGCGGCAGGCGGCCGGGAGACCCGCTGGGTCGACCTCGGCCACAGCAAGCGCTGGTACGACCTGCGGGTCAGCTCCGACAGCGACCGCGCCTACCTGCGCAGGCTCGCCGGGCACGTCGAGACGGGCGAGCCCGGCACCAGCGACCCCGCGCTGCGCACCGCCTGACCACGGCGCTAGGCCTCCTCGGTCTCCTCGCCGCTGCCGGGCCTGACGCGCAGGTGCATGCGCTCGCCCTGGGCCCCGTACAGGGCGAGGAACTCGACGGGAATGTCACCTGCGTTGGCGAAGCCGTGCGGGGTGCGCGTGTCGAACTCGGCGGCTTCGCCCGCGGTGAGCACCAGGTCGTGGTCGCCCAGGGCCAGCAGCAGGCGGCCGGAGAGGACGTAGAGCCACCCGTAGCCCTCGTGCATGCCCTGCTCGGGGCGCGCGGTCAACCGGGTGCCGTCCCTGGCGACCGGCATGACCCGCTTGTAGGCGTGCATTCCGCCGAGGTAGCGGGTCAGGGGGACCCAGGTGTCGCCGTGCCGCACGAACGGCCGCGGGTGGATGCGCGGGTCGCCCGTCTGGGGCGCGCCGACCAGTTCGTCGAGCGGGACGCCGTACGCCTTGGCCAGCGGCAGCAGGAGCTTCAGGGTGGGCTCCCGCTGCCCGGCCTCGAGGCGCGAGAGCGTGCTCAGGGAGATCCCCGTCTCCTCGCTCAGCCGGGCCAGGGTGGCGCCCCGCGCCTTGCGCAGGGCCCGCAGCCGCGGCCCGACGGCGGTCAGCACATCCGTGAGTTCGGGGTCGTCGCTCATCCTGCTATTTGCTGTGGCGGCAAATATCTTTGTCAAGCCGCCTCGGCCGCGCGCAGGGTTGCCGCAGAGCAGAAGGAGCCCACATGAGCGACCACACCCACGGCACCCACACCACCTCCGCCGCCGATTCGGCCGAGGCGTTCTGGGACGACCGCTACCAGCAGAGCGGCCGCCTGTGGAGCGGCGAGCCGAATGCCGCCCTCGTCCGCGAGACCGAGGGGCTCGCCCCGGGCAGTGCCCTGGACCTGGGCTGCGGAGAGGGCGGGGACGCGATCTGGCTCGCGCGGCAGGGCTGGCGCGTCACCGCCACCGACATCTCCGGTGTCGCCCTCGGCCGCGCCGCCGAGCACGCGGCCCGGGCGCAGGTCGCCGACCGCGTCGACTGGCAGCGGCACGACCTGGGAACCTCCTTTCCGGCCGGCGGCTACGACCTGGTCTCCGCCCAGTTCCTGCACTCCCTGCACGAGATGCCGCGCGAGCAGATCCTGCGCGGTGCCGCCGCGGCCGTCACCGACGGCGGCACCCTCCTGATCGTCGGCCACATGGGCTTCCCGGCCTGGGAGACCGAGCCGCACCCCGGCGTGGACTTCCCCAGCCCCCAGAAAGTGCTCGCCGCCCTCGATCTTCCGGCCGGGCAGTGGGACGTACTCGTGTGCGACACCCACGAGCACGCCCTGACGGCCCCCGACGGGGAGCCCTCCACGCGGACCAACTACACCGTCAAACTGCGGCGCCGTCCCCTCGACCGGTGACGAAGCGGGCCGTGGTCGCGTCCTCGCCACAGCGCCGCAGTCCGGCCTTCTCCAGCACCCGGACCGAGGCCGGGTTGGCCAGTTCCACATCGGCGTACACGGTGTGCACGTCCGGTGAGGTCAGGGCGTACGCCGTGAGGGCCCGGGTGGCTTCGGAGGCGTGGCCCAGGCCGCGCCGCGAGGCCACGATGCCGTAGCCGATCTCGAGAGCGCCGTCGTTCGGCGGCCAGAACAGCCCGATCGCGCCGATCACCAGGCCACTGGCCCGCTCGATGATCTGCCGCTGCCCGTACGGGCCCAGCGCGTCCGGCCGGCCGGCGATGAATCCGGCGATGACCCGGCCTTCGTCGGCGGGGAAGTCCTCCGCCCAGTGCGCCAGGCGGCGGTCGCCGAGGACGGCGGTGATCTCGTCGGGAGACCAGGGCCGCAGCACGAGGCGGTCCGTGGTCAGGTCCGTGCCGGACGACGAGAACGAGGACGATGAGAGAGAAGAAGACACGCGATACTCCTGGTCGTTTCAGACGACCGGGCCGCTCACACCAACCGTGTACGAGGTGCGACCCGGACAAGGGCATGCTGATGAAGCGTCTGGCGGGCCATATTCATCAACCTCCCTTGTCGCAGCGGCAGTCGCGTCGTTCGCGCGTCGATCAATCGTACAGGCCTCGGTGCGCGGACCTCTCTGCCGCGGGGCCTCACCGGGGCTTGGGCAGATGCACGGTCAGGGTGACCCTGCTTCCGCCGGGTCCCGCGGAAATGGTGAGCTCATCGGTGAGCAGGCCTGCGAGCCACAGGCCTCGGCCGCCCGCGTGGCCGTCGAGGCCGGGGGCCAGCTCGGGGATGACATCGGCGCTGAACCCGGGGCCCACGTCGTGGATGTGGCAGGCGAGGCAGCCGTCGCTGCGCTGCAGGACCAGCGTGCCACCACCGCCCGCGTGCTCGACCGCGTTGACCGCCACCGCGTCCAGGGCCACGATGAAGTCGCTGCGCCGCGGCTCGGGCAGTCCTTGGTGGTCGGCGTACTGATCGACGAGCATCCGCAGCCGGGGCAGATCGTCCTGGGTGAAACGCGACTCCAGCAGGGTGACGGAAGGCAGCTCGCGAGGGCCGGGCATGGTCGCCATCAGCGGCCCACCTCGCTGATCACCATGTGGGGCACCTGGTCGGCGCCGACTCCGCGCAGTATGCGGGCCGGTGTGGGTGGACAGTTCACCCGGACCGGGCCGTGCGGATGGTCGAGCACCAGCCGCAGCAGGTCCACGGCACAGGCGACGCCGAGGAACACGAGGCCGGTGAGGTCCACGGTCAGCGGCTGTCCGGAATCCGCGTGGCGGCGCAGCCCGTCGCGCACGGCGCCGAGGAATTGCTCCCGGGTGGCAAGGTCCGCCTCGCCGGCCAACTGCACCATTCCCTCCGCCTGTTCCACGTGCAGGGCGCCCGGGCGGGGCAGCAGCCGACAGGGGTGCGCCTCGTGCATGGCCATCAGGACATCGGGGGCGAACCACCGGCTGTCGTAGGCACAGATCTCGGTGTACGGGCGGTCGGTGAACAGATGCCCCGCGTGGGATTCGCGCTGCATCATCACCTCGACATCGGCGCCCAGCTCCCCCACCCAATGCATGTCGATATAGGTGCGCAGCCCGGTGTAGCCCTCGGCCAGGGCCAGGTCGGTCTCCTGTGTGATGCGCTCCCACTGCCGACGGGACGTGAACGCGTCCTGGGGATGGATGAGGGCACGCATGCTGCTGAGCACCAACTGCCCGTGCGCCCGGGCAGATCCCAGCACGGCCCCCGGCGCGTCCAGCCTGGCCCACACCTGTTCGTCGTCCATGTGCGGGTCGGCGAAGACCATCACCTTCTCGCGCTTCACGAGCCCCGCCCACGCGAAGGCAGACACCACGTCGCGGCCCGCGTCGTCGTCGGCGTAACTGACGAAAGCGTGGTCGCCCGCCCGGAGATGCTGGACCGGGATCGTACCGACCGACGCCGAGCCGGCGGCATCCGCCATCTCTCACCTCCGGGGCCGACAAGGCCCGACGGGAACAAGTGCGGGCCATACGCTAGCGGTCCCTACCTCACGGCGGCGCTTCGCCGCAGACAGCGACAGCTAGCTGACACCGCGCCCCCTCTTGGCGATCGAGAGTGCGTGAAGACGACCTGTTCCCCGCTGCTTCTGTTCGCAGGATGATGTCCGGCGCTGACGGCGGTCGCCGTGGTCACGATTCCGCGAGGGCGTGATCCACGAGTGCGCGCGCGTAGGCGGCGTCCAGTCGGCTGGGGCGGAAGAGGATGCGGTACATCATCGGCGCCACGACCCGGTCGATGATCTGTTCCGTGTCCGGGGCGGCCTCGCCCCGTTCCGACGCACGGGCCAGGACGATGTCGAGGTGGTCCGCTGCGTAGGCGGAGCACTGGCCCGCGTTGCTCCCGTCCGGGTCTCCGAGGAGCGCGTCCCTGATGTACGCGCGCCCCGGCGGGGAGGCCATCTCGTCGAGGAACTGCTCGGCCCACGCCACGAGGTCCGCACGCAGGCTGCCGAGGTCGGCCGGCGGCACCTCGGGGCGCAGGTGCTCGACCGCGACGTCGGACAGGAGCTCCTGGAGATCTCCCCACCGGCGGTAGACGGTCGACGGCGTCACTCCCGCGCGAGCCGCGACGAGCGGAACGGTCAGCGCCTCGCGCCCCAGCTCGGTCTGCAGCTCACGGACCGCCGCGTGGACCGACTCCTGAACGCGGGCGCTGCGCCCTCCTGGCCGAACCATGGGCTTGGGACTCATGACTCCAGCCTAATCCGTTAACGCACATTCGTTGCTTCTACGTGGTGCCACCGCTCAGGCCGCGATCGGAGCCAGCCGCCCCGCTCCGACACCCCTGCCGGTGTCGGCAGTGGCCACCTCGTAGGCGCGCCCGACCCGCAGCACGGTCGCTTCGCCGTGAGGGCGCCCCATCAGCTGCATGCCGATCGGCAGGCCCGCATCGTCCTGCCCCACGGGCAGGGTCAGCGCCGGCACCCCCGCGATGTTGGCGGGCGCGGAGAGCCGGACGTAGCTCTCGGAGACGGCCTCCACCGTGCCGTCCGCCCACTCCACGCTCTCCCGACCTGCCTCGGCCGCCGTCATCGGCACCGTCGGGGCCGCGATCACGTCGACGCTGCCCAGCAGCTTCGCCCACGCCTCGCGCATGAGCGTCCTCGCACGCTGGGCCCGGAGGTAGTCACCGGCGGACACGAGCTCGCCCGCCTCCAGCAGGACGCGGACGTCCGGCGCGTACAGGTCGGGCACCGAGCGCAGCGTCCGCTCGTGGTAGGCGGACGCCTCGGGGACCATCAGCCCCCACTGGGTGGGCAGGATGTAGCGCGTGAACGGGATCTCGACCTCGACGAGTTCGGCCCCCAGCTCCTGGAGCCGCCCGATGGCCCTGCGCACGCCTTCCTCGACCTCCGGATCGACGCGCTCGAAGTAGTAGTTGCGCGGCACTCCCACCCGCAGCCCCGTGAGGTCGCCTTCCGGCGGCGTCCCGGTGTCCGGAGCGGCGGCGCCTCCCACCAGCGCGGCGAGGACGAGCGAGGCGTCCTCCACGGTGCGGGTGAGGGGGCCGACGTGGTCCAGGGACCAGGACAGGGAGGTCACTCCGCCGCGGGGGACCAGGTCGTACGTCGGCTTGAGGCCGACCACACCGTTGAGCGCCGCGGGCACGCGGATCGATCCGCCGGTGTCGGTGCCCAGCGCGAAGGTGGCTTCTCCCGCCGCGACGGCGACGGCGGAGCCTCCGCTCGAACCGCCCGCGACGCGGCTGTGGTCCCAGGCGTTACGCGTCTGCGGGGTGGTGAGACCGTAGGCGAACTCGTGGGTGTGGGTCTTTCCGAGGAGCACCGCTCCGGCCTCGGACAGACGCGCGGCGACGACGCTGTCGCGTCCGGCGACATGACCCTCCCTGACGCGCGAGCTGGCCGTGGTGGGCATGCCTTCGGCGTCGATCAGGTCCTTCAGGCCCATGGGTATTCCGTGCAGCGGACCACGCGACCTTCCCTCGGCCAGCTCGCGCTCGGCCTTGGCCGCGGCGCTCCGGGCGGACTCCGCGGCGACGCCGACGTAGGCCTGGAGTCGCGCTTCCACCGCCCCGATGCGGTCGAGCACCGAGTCGGTCAGCTCGACCGGGGAGAGTTCCTTCGCGGCCATGGCACGGGCGGCGTCGGCGAGGGACAACTCAAACGGCTGCATCGACGTCCTCCTGTCGGGGCGTGTAGTTCATCGCGGGCGGCGTGTCGCCGAAGTCCAGTTCGCGCAGCGTGGCGACGACGGACTGGATGTACGTGGCGGTCGCCGCCACCACCTCGTGACGGTCGCTCCCCAGCGGCAGCCCCGCGCGGAGCGCCCCTCGGGCCGCCTCCCGCGGGGTGAATTCGGCGGTGTTCATGGACGCCCTCTCGACATACAAAAGCTAACGGTTTGCTTTAGAGCGAGCCTAGGTCCTATGCTGCCTTAACGCAAACGCATTGCTTTTAGCTTCGGAATCGCCTCGCTCACCCACCCGAAGGAGCCCCTCATGTCCGCGACCACACGCCCCGCCGCCCCCCTCCCCGGCGCCCCGGCGGCCTGGACCGTGGGAGACCTCACCGTCCACCGCGTCGACGAGGTGCCGCTGCCCCCGCAGACGGGCCCCTGGCTGCTGCCTGACGCAACCCCGGAGGTCGTGGCCCAATCCCCGTGGCTGCGGCCCGACTTCGCGGACGAGCAGCACGTCCTACGGCTGGCAAGCCACAGTTTCGCCTTCGAGGTGAACGGACTGCGGGTGCTCGTGGACACCGGCATCGGCAACGGCAAGCAGCGGGCCAACCCCGCGTGGGACAACCTGAACAGTGACTACCTGGCGCGGCTGACAGAGGCCGGATTCGCGCCCGAGACGGTGGATCTCGTCATCCTCACTCACCTGCACACCGACCACGTCGGCTGGAACACCCGCGCGGACGGGGACAGTTGGGTGCCCACCTTCCCCCACGCCCGCTACCTCACGAGCCGCACCGAGTGGGACTACTGGGCGGGCGTCGACATGGACGAACCCCGGCGCCAGATGTTCCGGGACTCCGTGCACCCCATCAGGGACGCCGGGCTGCTCGACCTCGTGGACGTCCCTTCCGATGACGCCGAGATCGCGCCGGGTGTCCGCCTGCGTCCCACTCCGGGCCACACACCGGGCCAGGTGGCGGTGGAACTGAGCAGTCACGGCGAGAGCGCGCTCATCACCGGGGACTGCGTCCACCACCCCGTCCAGCTCGTCCGCCCCGACCTGGGCAGCTGCGTGGACATCGACCCCGCCGCCGCGACCAGGACCCGCCACGAACTCCTGGCATCACTCTCCGGCACCCGAACTCTCCTGCTGGGCAGCCACTTCCCGCCCCCCACCGCAGGCCACGTGATCCGGGAGGGCGACGCCTACCGGCTCACCCCCACGTCACCCACGGGCTCGGGCTCGGGCACCGGCTCGGCGATACTGGCCCGATGAGCGGATCGATCTCCTACGCATGGCGTGACCCCATCACCGATGAAGAGATGTGCGACCTCGTCAGGTCGCACGGCGGCGATGCGGTCGCCGGCTGGTGGGACACGATCAAGCAGCACAGTCTCGGCTGGGTGGGGGCCCGTGACGGCGAGGGCCTCCTCGTCGGATTCGTGAACGTGGCCTGGGACGGCGGGGCTCACGCCTTCCTGATCGACACGAAGACGCGCGGCACGCACCAGCATCGCGGCATCGCCACGGCGGTCGTCGGCCTCGCGGCAGCACAGGTGCGGGCGTCGGGCTGCGAGTGGCTGCATGTCGACTTCGAGCCCGGGCTACGGGACTTCTATTTCGCGTCCTGCGGCTTCCGCCCCACGGAGGCAGGCTTGATCCACCTGCCTTCCGTGGAGCTTCCCGTTGCCGGCGAGCACCACTGACGCCCAAACGGCGCTAAGCCCCAGGTTCAGCCCCGCTCGAAGACGGCGACCGTGCGGGCGGGCACGTTGAAGGTGCCGGACTTGCGCTCGTACGAGGAGGACTTGACGGTCGCGTCGGCGCCCTTGGCCTGTACGGGATGCAGCCGGTACGCCGTGTCCTTTAGGCCCGGCACCCGCTGCTGCTGTGCCTCCGGGGTCGCGTTGAAGACGACCACGAGGTTCCCCGCCTCCATGGTGATGACGCCGGGGGTCTCGGCGGAGGTGCCCGAGAGCGGGAAGGATAGCCGGGACTGGACCTGGCCGGCGGTGGCCAGGGAGAACGCGGGCTCGGTCGCCCGCACCTTCACCAGGTCCTGGTAGGCGGCCGACGTTCCGTTGATCTCGGCGCAGCCCGGGCTCAGGTTCGGGGACGTCAACAGGGGCTTCCCGTAAGGCCACTTGTCCTTGTTGTCGGCGGCCGGGGGCAGTCCGCGTCCGAAGCCGTTGCCGTCCCGGCAGTCCCAGTGCAGGGCGTTGAACCAGTCGCCGCTGTCGTAGGAGTTGCGGTCCAGGGACTTCGAGCGCAGCAGGTCGCTGCCGGCCTGGGAGAGGGAGGGGCCCTGGGCCAGGGTGGCGGTCGCCATCGCGAGCACCTGCATGCGGGCGCGCTCGGCGGGCGTGGTGTCCGCGGGCAGCTTGAAGGCGAGGGCGTCGTACAGCGATTCGTTGTCGTGGGCGTCGGCGTAGGAGAGGGCGTCGCCGGGGGCGTCCGCGTATCCGGCCGGTGCGCCGTTGTAGTCGACCTCGGAGCCCTTGACCCGCTTTCCTGCGGAGTCTGTGAACGTGTAGGCGGCGAGGTTGCCGGTGAGGGCCACCTTGAGCAGGTCCTGGTAGTGCAGGAGCCTGGACTTCTGCTCGGCCGGTGTGCCGTTCGCCTTCGAGGCGTTGGGGTCGGTGAACAGTCCGCTGGCGAAGCCCTGGACGCCGGGGTCCTCGTCGAAGGGGCCGCCGCCGCGCACCGCGTCCCGGCCGCGGTCGGAGAAGGTGGCGATGCCCGTGCCCGCCATGTTCTTCTGGGTGGCCTGGACGAAGCGTGCGTCGTCGGCTGTCTCGCCGAAGTTCCAGCCCTCGCCGTACAGGACGATCTTCTTGCCGTCGACGCCGTCCTTCTTGAGGGTCAGGGCGTCCAGGGCCTCGCGGACGGCCAGGATGTTGGCCTTGGGGTGGTGCCCCATCAGGTCGAAGCGGAAGCCGTCGACCTTGTACTCCTTGGCCCAGGTGACGAGCGAGTCCACCACGAGCTTGCCCATCATGGCGTTCTCAGGGGCGGTGTTGGCGCAGCAGGTGGAGTTGGCGACGGTGCCGTCGGGGAGCAGCCGCTGGTAGTAGCCGGGCACGATCTTGTCGAGTACGGACTTGTCGGCCTGGCCGCTGGCGACGGTGTGGTTGTAGACGACGTCCATCACGGTGCGCAGGCCGGAGCCGTTGAGGCCCTGGACCATCTGCCGGAACTCGACCGTGCGGCGGGTCCCGGCGGGGTCGCTCGCGTAGCTGCCCTCGGGCACCGTGTAGTGCAGGGGGTCGTACCCCCAGTTGTAGGCGTCCTTGGCGGCGGTCCTGGTGACGCAGGCCTGCTGCTCGTCGGAGTCGGGGGCGGGTGACGTCAGGTCGCAGCCGGGCGTGGCCTGATCGGCGGCGCGCTCGGGGATGGTGCCGATGTCGAAGGCGGGCAGCAGGTGGACGTAGGAGGTGCCCGCCTTGGCGAGCTCGCGCAGATGCTTCATGCCGTCGGATGCCGTGTCGGTGAAGGCCAGATACGTGCCGGGGTGCCGCGCCGTGCGGTCCTCGACGGAGAAGTCGCGGATGTGCAGCTCCTGGATCTGCGCGTCGCGCAGCGGCTCGGCCTTCGGCTTCTCGAGCTGCTCCCAGCCCCTGGGGGCCAGCTTCGGGTCGTCGAGGTCGGCGGCGATACTGCGCTCCGAGTCGGCGGTGAGCGCGGTAGAGTAGGGGTCGGTGACCTTGTTGGTGACGATCTTCTGGACGCTGGGCGCCCACACCTTCACGACGTACCGGTACTGCTTGCCCGACCAGCTCCGGTCGCCGGAGACGGACCACACCCCGCTGGTGTCGTCGCGCCGCATCGCCACGCGCCTGCCGTCGAGTTCCAGGCTGACGGACTGGGCGGTGGGAGCCCACAGGGCGAGTGTGGGGTGGCCGTCGCGGAACCGCGGGCCGAGGGCCGCCTTGGTGGCGGTGGGGCTATAGAGGTCGTCGAGGATGCCCTGGGTCTGGACGCCGGTGGCGGTGAGCAGGGTGCCGTCGGCGCTGCTGCGGGTGGCGACGAGCTGGCCGGTGAGGGCGTGTCGGGCCCGGTCGCGGTCACGCGGGTCGACGGTGAAGGCCGCGTAGCTCTTCAGGTGGGGGTACTTCTTGCGCTGGGCGTCGGTGAGGCCGCCTTCGGCCGGGGCGAGACGGATGCGCTGCCCCTTGCCCGCGAGTTCGCCGTCCTTGAGGGTGAGCTGCCCGTCGCGGGCATACACCAGCTCCTGGGAGGCGGCGTCGCCCTGGACGTCCCAGGCAAGGGTGTTCTTGTCGATCCATTGGGCCCGGGAGGTGGACAGATCGAGCGCGGCGGGCGCGTCGGCCGCGGCAGGTGCTCGGGGCGCCGCGGTGGCCGAGGGGGTCAGTGGGGCGATCGCGGCGAGCAGGGCCAGGGCCGTGGTGACGAGGGTGCGGCGGGGGGAGCCGGTCAAGGGGAGCTTCTCCTTGTGAAGGGTGGGACCAGGGTGCGGGGAGTGAATGCGGCGGAGGCTGAACCAGCCCGTCCGCAGGTGAGGAACGGAATCCCGATTCGGGGTGAGCCGCCCGGCGGCGGGGAAGCGAACGCCGGGCGGCCGGTCATGCGGAAGGGGCGGCGCTCAGCAGCTCCGCGCCCCGGTGTGCAGAGCCAGCGCGGTGTTCGGTGCCACGGCGGCCGTGAACTGGCCCGAGCCGTTGACGGTGACGCTCCTGCCACTCTGGACGTCGCAGTAGCTGCCCGCGGCGAGGGACGTCTGGAAGGTCCGGTCGACGGTGGAGCCCTCGTGGTTGATGACCACGTACGCCTTGTCGCCGCGGCCGAACGCGATGGCGTCGTTGCCGTTGTCCCACCAGTTGGCCATGCCGGTCCCGCGGGCGGTGTTGCGGAACTTGACCATGCTCCTGATCTCGGGCCAGGCGTGCTGGCACTTCCAGCCGTCGCTGTAGCAGGCCTTGACCTGGCCGCCGTTGGGCGACCCCGCGTCGATGTTGCTGAACTCGTAGCCGGAGTGCACGTCCGGGGCGCCGTAGGGCAGGGCCAGCATGAAGACGTGCGCGAGGGTGTAGTTCGCGCCGTCCTTGTAGCTGAGGGTCTGGCCGTGCCGTTCGGTGTCGTGGTTGGCGACGAAGACGGCGGCCGAGCCGCTGGGCATATAGCCCCAGCCCTCACCGAAGTTCTTCAGGTACGCGAGCTTCTCGTCGTTGAACACCCGCTTCAGGTCCCAGCCGTAGCGGAACTCCTGGGCGTCGCCGGTGGCGGTGTACTCGCTCGGGGAGACCGCCTCGCCCGCGCCGTAGATCGTCTCCTGCTTGAAGTAGGCGCCGGGGTTGCTGAGCCTGGACTTGATGTTCTTCAGGTCGTCCACGGGGATGTGCTTGGCCGCGTCGACCCGGAAGCCGTCGACGCCCAGGGACAGCAGGTCGTTCAGGTACGCGGCGACCCGCCCCCGTACGTACTCCTCGCCCGTGTCGAGATCGGCGAGGCCGCCGAGTTCGCAGTTCTGGACGTTCCAGCGGTCCTGGTAGTTGCTGATGGCCGAGCGGCAGTTGTCCATGTCGGCGCCCGAGTACGTGCCCGGGTAGTCGTACTTGGTGAAGGCGGAGCCGGCCGAGCCGGTGCCGGAGGCGTTCGTCATGTGGTTGATCACCGCGTCGGCGACGACCTTCACCCCGGCCGCGTGGCAGGTGTCGACCATGTTCTTGAACGCGGCCCGGCCGCCGAGCCGGGTGCCGATCTTGTAGCTGACGGGCTGGTAGGCGGACCACCACGCCTCACCCTGGATGCGCTCCTGGGGCGGGGAGACCTGGACGTATCCGTAGCCGTCGGGGCCGAGCTGCTGGGTGCACGCCTTGGCCACCGAGTCGAACTTCCACTCGAAGAGCACGGCGGTGACGTCCTTGCCGCCGGGCGGGGCGGCCTGCGCCTGCGGGGCCCCGGCGACGAGGGCGCCCGCGGCTCCCGCGACCAGGGCGAGGGCGGCGGCGACAGGTCTGCGGACTCGGGTCTTTCGGCCAGCCATGAGGGCCTCCTGCATGAGTGAGGTGTGACCTTGTCCGGCAACGCGCCGTGCCCGTAAGGCCGTTGAAGGATGTTGCAGAAACATTTCAACGCCGTTTTCGGTCGAGACCGTACGACCCTCAAGAACCCCGGTCAACCCTCCGCGCACACTCTCGCGTCAGATGCGGAATCCCGGGAGTTCACGCGCCGCAAAACCTTTCGCAAGACATTGCGGCGGTGTTACGTTCAACCACGACTCCGGTCCGGACGGCCGGGGGACCCGTACAACGGGCCCCACGCGCCCGGCCGTTCGGACCGGAGCGTGGGACGGAGAGGCCTCGGCGCCACGTCATCACCCCGCTGCCCCACCAGGGGCCGGCACCGAGGACCTCCCGCTCAGCGCCGCGCCTGCGCCGTCGAGCCGCGCACCACCAGCTCGGGCTGGAAGACGAACTCCGTGTGCTGTACGGGATTTCCGTGCAGCTCCTCGATCAGCGCGCCCACCGCCGCGCTCGCCATCGCCTGCACGGGCTGGCGCACCGTGGTGAGCGGCGGGTCCGTGAAGGCGATCAGGGGCGAGTCGTCGAAGCCGACCACGGAGATGTCGCCGGGCACCGACAGGCCGCGCTCGCGGGCCGCCCGGACGGCGCCGAGCGCCATCATGTCGCTGCCGCAGACCATCGCCGTACAGCCCTGGTCGAGGAGGGCGCTGGCCGCCGCGTGGCCCCCCTCGACGGTGAACAGGGTGCGCTGCACGAGCTGTTCGGCCTCCCCCTGTTCCAGGCCGAGCAGCGCGTGCAGCGCCGCCGTGAACCCCTCCGCCTTGCGCAGCGAGGGAACGTAACGGGTGGGTCCGATGGCCAGGCCGATCCGCTCGTGGCCCAGGTCGACGAGGTGGCGCACCGCCATCCGTACGGCCGCGCGGTCGTCGGGCGAGACGAAGGACACCGGGATGTGCTCGTTGTAGCCGTTGATCAGGACGAACGGCACACCGCGCGCGTGCAGTTCGAGGTACCGGGCGGGGTCGGCCGTGGTGTCGGCGTGCAGCCCGGAGAGGAAGACGATGCCACTGACCCGGCGCTCCTCCAGCTGCTCGACCAGCTCGTCCTCGCTCGCCCCGTCCGGCATCTGGGTGCACAGCATCGGCGTGTAGCCGTGCCCGGACAGGACCTGTTCGACGACCTGCGCGAAGGCGGGGAAGATCGGGTTGCTGAGCTCGGGGATGACCAGGCCGACCAGACCGGCGCTGTGCCGCTTGAGCCGCATCGGCCGCTCGTACCCAAGGACGTCCAGGGCGGCGAGCACCCGGCGCCGGGTGCCGGCGGCCACCCCCGGTTTGCCGTTGAGCACGCGGCTGGCGGTGGCCTCGCTGACGCCGGACTGGGCCGCGATGTCCGCGAGCCGCGGGACGCCCCGGTCTCCCCCGTCTCCCCGGTCGGCGGACCGCGGCAGGGAGAGGGTCACACCGCCCACCAGACGGTGGTGTCGGCGGGCAGCTCGATCTTGCCGTCCGCCGTCTCCACCTCGGCGTTGGACAGCAGGATCCGGCCGGGGGCCGGGATCCGCACCGCCGCACCGGTGGTGTTGGCCGTGCACACGAAGCCCTCCCGGCGGAAGGCGAGGACGCCCTCAGGGGCCTCCAGCCACTCCAGCGAGTCCCCCGCGCCGAGCCCCGGCTGCTCCCGGCGCACGGCGAGCGCACTGCGGTACAGCTCCAGGGTGGAGGCGGGGTCACCGGTCTGCGCCTGGACGCTGAGCTCGCCCCACCCGGCGGGCTGCGGGAGCCAGCTGCCGCCCGCGCCGAACCCGTAACTGGAGCCTTCGGTGGTCCACGGGATGGGCACCCGGCAGCCGTCGCGGAATCCGTCCTGGCCGCTCGCGCGGACGAACGAGGGGTCCTGGCGCACCTCGTCGGGCAGCTCGGTGACGTCCGGCAGGCCCAGTTCCTCGCCCTGGTAGACGTAGGCGGAGCCGGGCAGTGCCAGCATCAGGAGCGTCGCGGCGCGGGCGCGCCGCAGGCCCAGCGCGCGGTCGCCGGCGGTGCTGAGCTGGGTGCCGAGCCCCGGCGGGTTGGCGAACCGGGTGGCGTGGCGGGTGACGTCGTGGTTGGAGAGGACCCAGGTCGCCGGGGCGCCGACGGGCCGCATGGCGGCCAGCGACACATCGATGACCTCGCGCAGCTCGGCTGCGTCCCAGTGGGTGCCCAGGTACTGGAAGTTGAAGGCCTGGTGCATCTCGTCCGGGCGCACGTAGGCGGCGGCGCGCTCGACGGTGGGGGTCCACGCCTCCGCGACAAGGATCCGCTCGCCCGCGTACTCGGTGAGGACCTTGCGCCAGCTGCGGTAGATCTCGTGCACGCCGTCCTGGTCGAAGAACGGCATGACGTCGTTGCCGAGCAGCTTGAGCTGGTCGCCGCGGCCGATGTCGGGCAGGCCTTCGGCCTTGACCAGGCCGTGGGCGACGTCCACACGGAAACCGTCGACGCCCATGTCGAGCCAGAAGCGCAGGATCGAGCGGAACTCGTCGTGGACGGCCGGGTGCTCCCAGTTGAAGTCGGGCTGCTCGGGGGCGAAGAGGTGGAGGTACCACTCGCCGTCCGGTGTGCGCGTCCAGGCAGGACCGCCGAAGACGGACTCCCAGTCGTTGGGCGGGAGTTCACCGTCCTCGCCCTTGCCCGGCCGGAAGTGGTAGCGCTCGCGCAGGGGTGAACCGGGGCCCTCGCGCAGGGCGCGTTGGAACCAGTCGTGGCGGTCCGAGGAGTGGTTGGGCACCAGGTCGACGATGACGCGCAGGCCCAGGTCGTGGGCGTCCCGCAGCAGGGCGTCGGCGTCGAGCAGGCTGCCGAACATCGGGTCGATCGCGCGGTAGTCGGCGACGTCGTAACCGGCGTCGGCCTGCGGCGAGGAGTAGAAGGGGCTGAGCCAGACGGCGTCGACGCCGAGGTCCCTGAGGTAGGGCAGGCGGGCGCGGATGCCGTCCAGGTCACCCATTCCGTCACCGTTGCCGTCGGCGAAGCTGCGCGGGTAGACCTGGTAGATCACCGCGCCACGCCACCAGTCCGTGTGGGTGCCGGAGGCGGGGGCCGCAGGGGCAGCGAGATGCTGGGTCATGTCTTCCCTGAGATCGAGAGGTCGAGTGCGAGGGGGGTGTGCCGCTTCCAAGAGGCGTGTGCCGCTCAGGACTTCGTCGCGCCGGCCGTGAGGCCGGAGACGAGGTGGCGCTGCACGAAGCCGAAGATCACCGCGGCGGGCACCGCGACGATCACGGCGGAGGCGGTCAGCGAGCCCCAGTCGCTGGTGTACTGATTGACGAAGGTCTGCAGGCCGCCCGCCAGGGTGAGGTTCTCCTCGCCGGTCATGAAGGCGGAGGCGTAGGCGACTTCGGCCCAGCCGGTGATGAAGCTGTAGAAGCCGGTGACGGCGAGACCGGGCTTGGCCAGCGGCACGATGAGCCGCCAGAAGGTGCCGAACGGGTTGAGCCCGTCCACACGCCCCGCTTCGTCGATCTCCACCGGGATGGTGTCGAAGTACCCCTTCATCATCCAGGCACAGAAGGGCACGGCGATCGTCAGATAGGTGACGACCAGGCCGATGGGCTGGTTGAGCAGGCCCAGGCTGGCGAGAAGGTTGTAGAGCGGCACGATGAGTACCGCGACGGGGAACATCTGGGTGATCAGCAGGAGCCACATCAGCGGCCGCATGCCGGGGAACTTGAAGCGGCTGACGGCGTAGCCGGTGGTCGCGGAGATGAAGACGCCGATCACCGTGGTCAGTCCCACGACGAACAGGGAGTTGCCGAGCCAGCTCAGGAACTCGGTGTCGTTGACGACGTGGTCGTAATTGCGGAACGTGAAGTCCTTGACCAGGTCGGTGGAGAACGCCTCGCTCGTCGGCTTGAACGAGGTGATCAGAAGCCACAGCGGTGGGAGCACCGCGGTGGCGGAGGCGAGCAGCAGGCCCACGTGGAGCGCGACCGAGGCCAGCGGCCCGCGTTCGCCGCGCTCCCTGACCTTCTTGGGCCGGCTCGCGGACGAGGGGGCCGAGGCGGACGCAGACGACGAGGTCTTCGGGTCGGTCACTGTGGTCACCACACTTCTCCCTGCTTGCGGAGCGCGCGGCGGTAGACGACCGCGAAGAGCGAAAGGAGCAGCAGAATGATGACGCCCCAGGCCGCGGATCCCGCGAAGTCGCGCGGGCTCACGACGAACGAGAGCCGGTAGGCGTACGTCACCAGGATCTCGGTGGCGTCGCCCGGACCGCCCCGGGTGAGCAGGAAGATCACCGGGAACATGTTGAAGGTCCAGATGCCGCTGATGAGGATCACGGTGCTGCTGACGGTGCGCAGGCCCGGCAGCGTGATGTGCCGGAAGCGCTGCCAGGCGTTCGCGCCGTCCATCTCCGCGGCCTCGTAGAGCTCGCCGGGGATGGACTGGAGTCCGCCGAGCATGGCGACGAGCATGAACGGGACGCCGAGCCAGACGTTGACCATGATCACCGAGAGCTTGGCCCAGGTGGGATCGTTGAGCCACGGGATCGCGTCGATGCCGCCACCGGCGAGGATCTTGTTGAGGATGCCGTTCTTCTCGTTGAAGAGCAGCCGCCAGGTGAAGACGGAGACGAAGGCGGGCACCGCCCACGGCAGAATCAGCGCCATCCGGTAGAGGGAGCGCCCCGCCAGCTTGCGGTTGAGCATGTTCGCCAGGGCGAGGCCGAGCGCGAAGGAGAGGGCGACGCAGGAGACGGTCCAGATGACCGTCCAGGTCAGCCGGTCCCAGAAGACGCCGTCGGAGAGGACCGCCGTGTAGTTGTCCAGGCCGACGGACTTGTAGGTCGCCGGGATGTGGTTGACGCCGATGGTGCGCTCGACGTTCGCCTCGTTGGCGTCCGTCGTCGACAGGTACAGGCCCCGCACCAGCGGATATCCGATGATCACGCCGATCACGGCCACCACGGGGGCGACCATGGCCCAGGCGTACCAGTGGGTGGACAGCGACCTGCGCAGCCGTCCCGGAGTCTTGCCGGTCCGCGGGCCGCGGCCGCGGACGCCGTGGGCATCCGCGGCCTTGGCCAGCGACTGGCTGCTGTCAACAGCCATTTACTTGTAGTCCTTCAGCAGCTTGCGGTAGGCGTCGCCGACACCCTTCGCCCCGTCATCGGGCGAGGTCTTGCCGCTGAGCACCTTCTCCATCTGCAGCCGGATCGGCTCGAACAGGGCGTTGGCCTCCGGGATCCAGGGCCGCTCCACGGACTTGTCCACGGCCGGCTTGAAGAACTGGACCATCTGGTTGTCCTTGACGGACTTCACGTCGTACACCGAGGTACGGGTGGGCAGCAGGCTCAGCTTCTCGGTGGTCTGCTGCTGCACCTTGGCCGAGCTCATGTACTTGATGAACTCGTAGCTGGCGTCGAGGTTCTTGGAGCCCGCGTAGGCCGCGAGGTTCCAGCCGCCCTGCGGGGAGGCCTGCCGGTCGCTGCCGCCGGGCACGGGGGCGATGCCGAGGTTGTCCTTGTCGCCCTTGAACTCCTTGCCCTGCATGGCTCCTTCGATGGACCAGGGTCCGTCGAGGGCCATCGCGACGTCGCCGTCCTTGAAGGCGTTGAGCTGGTTGTTGTAGCCGTCGCTGGCGTCGGTGGTGGCGGCCTTGGAGTCGACCAGGTCCTTCATGACCTTGAAGGCCGCGGCGCCCTGGGGCTCGTCGACGGTGACCTTCTTGGCCTTGGTGTCGAGGAGGTCGCCGCCCTCGCCGTAGAGGTACGGGAGGTAGTAGTACGGGTCGTCGCCGCGCAGGTAGAGGCCGGTCTTGCCGGTCTTCGACTTGATCTTCTTCGCGGCGCTCTTCACCTCGTCGAAGGTCTTGGGCGCCTCGACACCGGCTTCCTTGAGCATCTTCTTGTTGTAGAAGAGCGCCAGGGTGTCGATGGTCTGCGGGGCGGCGTAGGTCTTGCCCTTGAACTTGGTGCTCGCCGCGGCCTGCGGGAGGTAGTCGTCCGCCTTGTCGAGGGCAGGGGTGCCCTCGAGCGGGGCGAGGTAGCCCAGGTTGGCGAAGTCCGCGACCCAGGCGACCTCGGTGCGCATGACGTCGGGGGCGCCGGAGTTGCCGCCCGCGGCGTTCTTGAACTTGGCGTTGGCCTCGCCGAACGCGACGCTCACGTAGTTGACCTTGACGTCCGGGTGGAGCTTCTCGAAGCCCTTGGCGAGCTTCTCGTAGGTCCCCTTCTCGGCATCGTTCGAGGTGTCCCAGAAAGTGACGGTCCCGGACAGCTTGCCCGAAGCCTTCTTGCCGCTGTCACCGTCATCGCCACCGCACGCTGCCGCTGTCAGGGCCAGGGCCGCGACGATTGCGGTGGCCGCTATGCCACGCCGCATGTGAACTCCTTCAACTGATCCCGGAACAAGGGGAGGCGGAACCCCAGCTGGACCCCAGCTGAGCTGCCTCCTGCGAGCCGCACTCGACGCGGCGCCGGGTTGCCAGGGAACGTAACAGGATTGAAAAGAGCCCGAAAGAGCTTGCGAGAAATTTCTGCAAGAGCTGCTGATCGTTACCGCCATGTGTCCTTACGGTTGCTCTTGCCGCGCTTGACAGGCCCCTGAGGTGGCAGATGGCCTCCCTCATCGCACCAGGGGGGACCGCAAGCTCCTTGCAAGGACGGAGCTTTCTGCAAGCTTTCACAACCGGTGTGCAATCCGGCGGATCACCGGTACAGTCCCCGCATGACCGCACGGCTCGTCGACATCGCAGCGCAGGCGGGGGTGAGCGAAGCCACCGTCAGCCGCGTGCTCAACGGCAAGCCCGGTGTGGCCGCGGCCACCCGCGAATCCGTCCTCGCCGCCCTGGACATGCTCGGCTTCGAACGTCCCACGCGCCTGCGCCAGCGCAGCAGCGCGGGACTGATCGGCCTGATCACGCCCGAGCTGGACAACCCGATCTTCCCCGCGCTCGCCCAGGTCATCGCCCAGGCCCTGACCCGACAGGGCTACACGCCGGTCCTCGCCACCCAGACGCCCGGCGGCTCCACCGAGGACGAACTGACCGACATGCTCGTGGACCGCGGCGTCTCCGGGATCATCTTCGTCTCCGGCCTGCACGCCGACACCACCGCCGACATGGAGCGGTACGAAGTGCTGCGCGGCAAGGGCGTGCCCTTCGTCCTCGTCAACGGCTTCTCCCCCAAGGTGCAGGCCCCCTTCGTCTCCACGGACGACCGCGCCGCGGCCCGGCTCGCCGTCACGCACCTCGCCTCGCTGGGCCACACCCGCATCGGGCTCGCGGTGGGACCCAAGCGCTTCGTGCCCGTTCTGCGCAAGATCGAGGGCTTCCAGCTCGGCATGCGCGAAGTCCTCGGCCTGTCACCCGAGGACTCCGAGAAGCTGATCGAGCACTCCCTCTACACGCTGGAGGGCGGCCAGGCCGCGGCGGGCACGCTCATCGGCCGGGGCTGCACCGCGATCGTGTGCGCCAGCGACATGATGGCCCTCGGCGCCGTCCGGGCCGCCCGGGAACGGGACTTGCGGGTGCCGCAGGACATCTCGGTGGTCGGTTACGACGACTCCCCCCTCATCGCGTTCACCGACCCCCCGCTGACCACCATCCGCCAGCCGGTCCAGGCGATGGGCCAGGCCTCGGTGCGTACCCTCCTGGAGGAGATCGGCGGAACTCCCGCTCCGCACAGCGAGTTCCTCTTCATGCCGGAGCTCGTGGTCCGCGGCTCGACGGCCTCGGGCCGCGCCGACCGGCACGCGGACCAGCCCTGACGAATGCGCCGAGGAGCGTCCGTGCCCACTGACACCGAGATCGACGTGCTGGTGCTCGGCGGCGCGGGCGTGGACTCGATCGTGTACGTCCCCGAGCTGCCCCTCCCCTACGCCGACAGTTACATGGTGCCCGCGATCGAGACGCGCGCCGGGCAGACCGGCGACTTCGTCGCGATGGGAGTACGGGCGCTGGGGCTGCGCACGCATCACATCGACCTCATCGGCGCGGACCACGAGGGCGACCTGGTCCGCGCGCTGCACCGCGAGCGCGGCATCCCTTTCACCGAGGCTCTCCAGAGCAACGGCACCAAGCGCGCGGTGAACCTCGTCGGCCCCGACGGGCGGCGCCTCTCGCTGTACGACAACAGCCGTGCGCAGGGCACCGACCGGCTGCCCCGGGCGACGGTCGAGGCCCTGGCCGCCGTGAGCCGGCACGCCCACGTCTCCCTCACCCATCCCTGCGCCTTCGCCCTGCCCACGCTGCGCGCGGCGGGGGTGAGCATCTCGACCGACCTGCACGACTGGGACGGAGCCGAGCCGTACCACGAGGCCTTCGCGCACGAGGCCGACCTCGTCTTCCTTTCGACGGCCGCCCTGGCCGACCCGGAGAAGACCATGCGTCAGATCGCCGCGCGGGGCCGGGCCCGGACGGTCGTCGCGACGGCCGGGGCCGAGGGCGCCCATCTCCTCGTCGACGGCGAACTGTCCCACGTGCCGGCCGCCACACCCCCCGCGCCGGTGGTGGACTCCAACGGCGCCGGTGACGCCTTCGCCGCGGCCTACCTCTTCGGTCTGCTGGCCGGCGAGCCACCCCTGCACTGCGCCCGCTACGGCGCGATCGCCGGCGCGTACGCCTGTACCGTCCCGGCCACGCGCACCGACGTCATCGGCAGGGAGCGACTCCTCTCCCTGGTCGCCGGACCACCGCGGGCCTGAGCGACGATGGCCGGGTCCACCACGGAGCGAGACGGAGGAAGAGACATGGCATCGCGGACCGATGTGCACACCGGTCGTGTGCTGTACGGGTGCATGGGACTCGGCGGCACCTGGGACACCACGCCGTACGCCCCCGAGGACATCGACGCGGCCGAGGCCGCCGTGGAAGCAGCACTTGAGGCCGGCATCACGGTGTTCGACCAGGCCGACATCTACCGGCACGGCAAGTCGGAGGCGGTCTTCGGCGAGGTGCTCGCCAGGGCGTCCGGACTGCGCGAACGCATCGTCCTGCAGACCAAGTGCGGCATCCGCCTGGCCGAGGGCGACCGGCCCGGTCTGTACGACCTGCGGGGGCCGACCATCGTCCAGCGCGTCGAGGAGAGCCTCACCCGGCTGCGCACCGACGTGATCGACGTCCTGCTCCTGCACCGGCCCGATCCGCTGACCGGCCCGGAGGAGATCGCGAAGGCGCTGGCCTCGCTGCACGGGCAGGGTCTGGTGCGCCGGTTCGGCGTGTCGAACATGAGCGCCGCGCAGATCGCGCACCTGCGCGCGCACCTCGACGTACCGCTGGTCGCCAACCAGCTGGAGATGAGTCTGGAGAGCCGTGACTGGGTCGAGGCCGGGGTGCTCGTGAACACACCGGCCGCCGCCGACAGCGGCTTCCCGCACGGGACCCTGGAGTACTGCGCCGCCAACGGCATCCAGCTGCAGGCCTGGGGAGCCCTCGCCCGGGGCCGCTTCACCGGCGGTGGCGAGACCCCGACCGCACGGCTCGTCGCCGATCTCGCCGCACGCAAGCGGACGACCCCGGAGACGATCCTGCTGTGGTGGCTCCAGCGCCATCCGGCGCGGATCGCCCCCGTCATCGGCACCAGCCGCCCGGACCGCATCCTCGCCTGCCGGGACGCCGTCCACCGCGAACCCGAACTCACCCACGAGGAGTGGTACGACCTGTGGATCACCGCCCGGGGCGGCCCGCTGCCGTGACCGAACCCGCCGTCGAAGTCCAGCCGCTCGTACGCCGGAAGGCCCACAGCATGGGAGCCCTCGGCGAGCGGTGGCTGACCGAGCTGCCCGCTCTCCTCGGTGATCTGGAGCGGCGGTGGTCCATCGGGGTCGGGGCGCCGCTGCCCGGCGGAACCACCTCGTACGTGGCGCGGGCCAGGACCCGCGAGGGGCGGGACGCGGTGCTCAAAGTCTCCCTTCCCGCACCGGACTTCGCGGGCCAGGTGCGCACCCTGCGCCTCGCGGAGGGCCGGGGGTACGCGCGACTCCTTGCCCATGACCTCGGTCGTCACGCGATGCTCCAGGAGGCGCTCGGCCCGTCGATGGACCGCGTCGGCCTCGCTCCGCGGCAGCAGATCGAGACGCTGTGCGTCATGCTGCGCAGCGCCTGGCGGGTGCCCCGCGCCGCGGAGCTCACCGTCGATCCGGCCGAGGAGAAGGCCCGCACGCTGGGCGATCTGGTCGCACGGTTGTGGGAGAGCCTCGGCCGCCCCTGTTCGGAGCGGGTGGTGACCCGGGCGCTGGCGTACGCCGGACGTCGCGCCGCCGCATTCGACCCCGGCCGTTGCGTCGTCGTGCACGGCGACCCGCACCCCGGCAACGCGCTGCGGGTCCTCGCGCCTCGGGCCGGGGCCGATGCGGGCTTCGTCTTCGTGGACCCGGACGGGTTCCTCGCCGATCCCGCGTACGACCTGGGGGTCGTGCTCCGCGACTGGTGCGCGGAGTTGAGGGGCAGGGACCGGGTCGCGGCCGGTTCTCTGCTGCGGTCGTACTGTGCGCTCCTGGCGGACCGGACCGGGGTGGACGGGCAGGCGGTCTGGGAGTGGGGCTTCCTCGAGCGGGTGTCGACCGGGCTCTTCGTGCTCGGTTTCGGGGCGGAGGAGCTCGGCCGGCCGTTCCTCGACACCGCGGAGCTGCTGGCCTGACCCTGCCGGGTCCGGTGGCTAGGCGCAGTAGGTGTCGCGCCCCGGCCGCTCCCCCGTCGCCAGGTAGCGGGAGACGGTCCGGTCGCCGCACTCGTTGCCGTTGTCGAGGTAGGCGTCGTGGCCGGTCGAGTTCACCGTGACCATGGTGGCGCGCTTGCCCAGGGCCGTACGGAGTTTGAGGGCGCCGCTGAGCGGGGTCGCCGGGTCGCGCTCGTTCTGGACGAGGAGGATGGTGGACGGGCCGGTGTCGGTGATCCGCACCGGTTCTTCCTTCGGCTTGTAGGGCCAGGCGGCGCACGGCATCGCGTTGCGCGGCATTCCCGCCGTCAGGGGGTACTTGGCCCGGCTCTCGGCGACCCCCTTCTCGTACGCGCTCGCCGACTTGGGCCACTCGACGTCGTTGCAGAGGACCGCGGAGCCCACCGCGACGGCGTTCTGCATCATCGCCTCCGGCGGTCCCTGCGGCGCGGGCGGCACCGTGCCCTTCTGTGCGGCCAGGATCAGCTCGGCCAGCTTGGGGAAGCCATCGGGGTCGTAGAGCGTGTTCAGCAGCGTCTGGCGCAGGACGTTGCCGTTGAGCTCCTCGGGGTTGGCGCCGGGCCAGGGGAGCGGCTCGCGGTCGAGCTCGGCGGCCAGTTCCAGGAAGAGCGGGCGCACTTCGGCCGCCGTTGCGGCCAGGCGGCGCGGATTGCCCGGCGCCGAGGCCCATTTGGCGAACTCCGGGAAGGTGTCCTCGACTCCCCGCTCGTGCGCGGCCACCCAGGCCCGGGAGACCCGTGTGGGGTCAGGGTCGTCGTTGCTGTCCAGGACGACGCGGTCGGTGCGGTGCGGGAAGAGCTGGCTGTAGACCGCCCCGACGTAGGTGCCATACGAGACACCCCACGCGGAGAGCTTCCGCTCGCCGAGCGCCGCCCGGATGCGGTCGATGTCGCGGGCCTCGTTGGCGGTGGTGATGTGGCGGATGAGGTCGCCGCCGTTGCGTGCGCAGGCGTCCGACATGCGCTGCGCGGTGGTCATGTTCTCGCTGATGGAGCCGTCGGCGGCGGGCCAGGGGCGCAGTCTCGACGTGGCGAGGTCGGCGTGTTCGAGGCCGCAGCTCACCGGGGTGGAGCGGCCGAGGCCGCGGGGGTCGAAGCCGATCAGGTCGTACGTGTCCCGGACCGCTTGCGGCAGCTTCCGGCCCTTGCCCGACGGGGTGTCGAGGCCGAGTCCGCCGGGCCCGCCGGGGATCAGGAACAGGGCGCCTCGGCGTGCCTCGGGGTTCTCGCTGGGGATGCGGGAGACGGCGATGCCGATCTGCTTGCCCGTGGGGTCGGCGTAGTCCATCGGGACGTCGACGGTGGCGCACTCCTGGCGGGGGTCGAGGCCGCTGCCCTCGCACGGCTGCCAGTCCAGGGGCTGGGCGGTGGAGAGAGCGGTGGGGGCGGCGGGAGTTGAGGCCGACGCGGCCAGCGGTGCGGTGAGGCTGAGGACGGCCGCCGAGGCGGCGAGCAGGGCGGCGTTTCGCTTGATCTTCGTCATGGGGAAGATCCTCGCCGCCCTCGCCCGGCCGCCACATCCTCCCAACTGGCCTACTCGGCTGGGGGTTTGCCCTTGCCTTCCCCCTAGGGGAGAGAGGGTCGGATGTGGCGGGGGCCACACGATTGAAGGCGCGAAGCTTAGGTTAGGCTAAGCTAAGTTATCGGGTGATCGCCTCTCTTGGAGGCGCCTCA
This sequence comes from Streptomyces sp. NPDC032198, assembly GCF_040636975.1. Taxonomy (NCBI): domain Bacteria; kingdom Bacillati; phylum Actinomycetota; class Actinomycetes; order Kitasatosporales; family Streptomycetaceae; genus Streptomyces; species Streptomyces sp. NPDC032198. The sequence goes on from NZ_JBEZVL010000004.1 coordinate 214,101, forward strand.
GTCAAGGAGATTGACGCAGCATGACCTCTCTCACCTGCCGCATCCGCCGTACCGCCGCAGTTGCCGTGGCCCTCGCCGCGGGCAGTGCGCTGGCCCTGACCGGTACCGCGTCCGCGCAGCCCGGTCAGTCCTCCGGCAAAGCGTCCGGCTCGACCGTCGAGTCCGCGCCGCTCGTGAAGGGTCTCTACCAGTCCGCGTACTCCGAGCGGAACAACGTGCTGTGGGCCACCTCCGCGGTGGGCCGGCCGCCCGTCACCAACTCCAGCCTCCTGAAGGTCGACCCGCGCACGCTCAAGGTGAAGGACAGTTACACGCCGCCGGTGACCAACGCCGAGACCGGCGCCGTCGAGGCGGTCTACGGAATCGCCGTAGACGACGAGCACAACACCGTCTGGACGACGAACACCCGCGACAACTCCGTCGCCGTCTACGACCAGCGCACCGGCAAGCACCTCGCCTCGCTGCCCGGCGTGAACCACGCCCGTGAGGTCGTCGTGGACACCCGGCACAACACGGCGTGGGCGAGCAGCTTCGGCGACGGCACCGTCGTCGCCTTCGACACCCGCACCTTCAAGGAGAAGAAGCGCGTCACGGTCGAGGGGTCGACCCCGGCCGGCCTGGCCGTGAACGAGCGGACCGGCGCCGCGTACGCCGCCGACCTGGGCGGCGACCGGATCATCGAGATCACCCCGAAGGGCGAGAGCCCCCGCCTCATCCCGACCGGCGACGGCCCGATCTCCGTCGCGCTCTCCAAGGACGGCCGCACCGCCTACACCGCCGACCAGGCCGCGGGCGGTCTCTCCGTCGTCGACCTCAAGAAGGGCACTGTGAAGAAGTCCGTGCCGACCGGCGCGGGCGCCCTGTCCGTCGCCACCGACCGGCGTTCGGGCAAGGTCCTGGTCGCCAACCGGACCCCCGGGACCGTCACGGTCGTCGACCCCGCCAAGGGCGCCGTCGTCGAAACCCTGGCCACCGGCGCGAACCCCAACCACATCCAGGTGGCGGGCGGTACGGCGTTCGTCGTCGACAAGTCCGGCACCGGCCCCGAGGGCCAGGACCAGGCGCACCGCATCCGCATCGGCCGCTGAGCCTCCGCGGACCCGAACACGGTTCCTCACCTCTTCGTCCGCCCGCCACGATCACGTGGCGGGCGGACGTCTTCGCGTACGGCGGGTCACGACCCGAGCCGCTGACCGCGTTCACCGCGTTCACGGTCGGGCAGCGCGCGCGGCACATCCACCGGTCCGCGCGGCCGGAGCGGCCGCTTGCGCACGAGACGGCTCTGCGCCGCGACCGTCACGATCACACCCGCGCCGAGCAGCGGCCAGGCCAGGGGCCCCGCGGCGATCACGGCGGTGACCAGGAGCGGTCCCCCGCTGCGCTGGGCCGACGACGACAGTCCGTGCACACCGAGGTAGGCACCTTGGGCGTCATCAGGGGCGAGCGCGATCGAGAGCTCCCAGGACGCGATGGCGTGCAGTATCTCCGCGAAGGTGAAGGCGATCGCCGCGAACACGAGCGCGATGACGGCCGGCCAGGTGCCACCCGCCACCGAGACGGTCATCGCGGCGCAGCCGACGACGAAGCAGGCGGCGAGGGGCACGAGGAGCCTTCGGGCCCCGTCCGGCGTACGTCCGAAGCGGGACAGCGGGACCTGGCAGCAGACGACGAGCACGCAGTTGAGGACCATGAGCAGCGGCGCGAGGCCGTGCGGCGCGTCCGTGGCGTGGACGATCCACAGCGGGATGCCGACCTGGAGCACCGCGTCGTCGAGGAACAGCGCCGCCTCGGTGGCGGTGAAGAGGAGGTAGCGGCGGTCGCGCCACGGGTTGGAAGGAGGCGCGGGGAGCGCGGGCGCCGCGGAGTCCGTGACCACCCGGGACGGCGAAGGCGGTTCCGCGCAGCGCAGGGTGAGGAACGCGGCGACGAGGAAGCTGAGCACGTTCCCGACGAGCAGGGCCTGGTAGGCGTGGGTGGTGCCGACGGCGAGCGCGAGCGCCCCCGCCAGGCCGCCGATGGCCCAGCCCGCGTTGGACACCGTGCGCTGAACCGCCTGGTACTTGGTGCGGTCCGGGCCCGCGATACGGGCGGCGTACAGCTTGGTGAGGACGTTGGCGCCGCGGTCGGCGAGGCTGTTCACGGCCGAGTACAGCAGGAGCAGGGAGAAGTTCTCCGTCGTCAGCAACGCCAACAGGGCCGCGGCCTGGAGGAGTTGGGAGCCGATGATGACGCGCGTGACGGCGAATCGGTCGGCGAGGTGTCCCGCGAGCGGCGCCCCCGCGATGCCCACGGCCCCCGAAGCTCCCATGAGCACGCCGACCTCGGCGACGGAGAGCCCGGTGACCAGGGTGAAGTAAAGGGCGGCCGCGCCCATCCACAGCCCGGTCCCGGCCTTGTTGATCAGGGCGATCCAGAGCATGCGGCGCCCGTCGAGGCCCCCCGGTATGCGTGCGTACAGTGCGACCCGCCGACGGCTGAGGCTCACCACTCCCCCTTGGTTTCCCACTTGATCCGACCTTGACCCGACTTTTGTATTGATACATACTCAGTTACGTGGCAGCACAATATGCGATCAAGGGCGCGACCGCCAAGGGCATTACCTCGTCGGTCGAACAGGCCGTGGCCGAAGGCGGGTTGGGTCCGGGCGACGCCCTGCCGCCGGTGCGCAGGCTCGCCGATGAGCTCGGGGTCAGCGCGGGGACGGTGGCGACGGCCTACAAGGAGCTCCGGCAGCGCGGGATCGTGGTCACGCGCGGGCGTGGCGGAACGGTGGTCGCCCAGGCCCCCGCGGTCGGGGCGCGCCGGCCGCCGAAGGTGCCGCAGGGGGTGCGCGATCTGGCGGGCGGACATCCGGACCCGGCACTGATGCCGGTACTGCTGCCGCCCGAGCGAGTGGCACCCGTCAGCGGTTCGCACCGCGGTTCGCCGCGCCGCGCGGGGCTCGAGGAACTGGCCCGTGAGTGGTTCGCGCGGGACGGGATTCCGGACAGCCGGGTGACCTTCGCGCACGGGGCCCTCGACTGCATGGCACGGCTGCTCTCCACGGAGCTGAAGCCGGGCGACGCGGTGGCCGTCGAGGACCCGGGATTCCACCATCTCCTGGACCTGGTACCGGCGTTGGGCCTGCGCATGGTGCCGGTCGCGGTGGACGACGAGGGGATCAGGCCGGAGGCGTTGCGCGGCGCTCTGCGGGCGGGCGTCAGGGCGGTCGTGTGCAGCCCGCGCGGTCAGAACCCGGTGGGCGGCTGCTTCTCGGAGGCCCGGCGCGACGCCCTGCTCGAAGCACTCGGCGGCTTCCCGGAAGTTCTGGTCATCGAGGACGATCACAACGCGGAGGTCGCGGGGGCGCCCTCGCACTCGCTGGCGTCCGGCGGGCTCGAACGGTGGGCCCAGGTGCGGACCGTGTCCAAGCACCTGAGCGTCGACCTGCGCTGGGCGGCCTTGGCGTGCGACGCGACCACGCTGGCCCGGCACGAGGGGCGGATGCTGCTCACCTCGGGATGGGTCAGTCATCTGCTGCAGGAGACGGTCGAGCGTACGATGACCGATCCTTCGGCGAGGGCGCTCGTGGGGCGGGCCGCGCGTGTCTACACCGAGCGGCGCGAGGCGCTGACCGGTGAGCTCACGCGGCGCGGGATCGCCGCACACGGCGCGAGCGGGCTGAACGTGTCCGTGCCGGTGCGGGACGAGTCCGCGGTGGTCAACGGACTGCGCTCGCGGGGGTGGTGGGTGGCCGCGGGCTCACGCTTCCGCATCGCGACGCCCACGGCCGTACGGGTCACGTCGGCCACGCTCGAAGTGGCGGAAGCGGCACGTTTCGCGGATGACTTCGCCGCGGTACTCGGCGAGTCCGAGGCCACGTACGGGGGTTGAGGGCGGTCAGGGCCGTGGGGACGGGACAATGGACGCAGCTGCCACCGTTCCACTCCCCCGAGCCCGACCCCCGAGGTGCCCGATGATCAGCTGGCGTCGACTCGACGAAACGGACTTCCCCCTGCTGCGGCAGTGGCTGCGGCAGCCGCACGTCGCGCGCTGGTGGCACCACGAGACCTCGCCCGAGGCGGTGGCCCGCGACTTCGGCCCGGCGGCCCGCGGCGAGGAGCCATCGGAGGACCTGCTCATGCTGCTCGACGGCGAACCGTTCGGCCTCGTCCAGCGCTACCGATTCGCCGACTACGCCGAGGACCTGCGCGAGTTGGCCCACCAGGCGGAGATCCCTCAGGAAGCCATGTCCGTCGACTACCTCATCGGGGACCCGCAGCGGATCGGTCAGGGGCTCGGCACCCGCATGATCCAGGAGGTCGTCCGGGCCACCTGGACCGACCACCCCGACGCCACCACGGTGCTCGTACCCGTACACGTGGGCAATCGCGCGTCCTGGCGCATCCTGGAGAAGGCGGGCCTGCGGCGGGTCGCCGATGTGTCGCTGGAACCCGACAACCCCATCGACGACCGCGCCCACTACCTCTACCGGATCGACCGCCCGGAGCTCTGAGTCCGGCCCGTCAGAAAGGCTTGGTCGGCAGGTACTTGCCGTCCAGGGTGATGACGGCGCGCTCACCGCCGTCGGGGTCGGCGACCTTCTTCACGTCCAGCTTGAAGTTGATCGCGCTGATGATGCCGTCGCCGAACTCCTCGTGGACCAGCGCCTTGAGCGTGGTGCCGTAGACCTGGAGCATCTCGTAGAAGCGGTAGATCGTCGGGTCGGTGGGGATACCGCCGTGGATGGAGCCGCGCGTCGGGATGGTCTGGAGCAGCGTCGCCGCGTCGGCGTCCAGGCCCAGGAGCTCCGCGACGGCCTCGGCGGCGGGCTTCGGCAGGGCGTGCTGGCCGAGCACGGCGGCGGTGACGAAGGCCACCGAGTAGCCGGTGACATCGGCTATCCGCTGCCAGGACAGGTCCTTGCGCACCTTGGCCTCGACGGCGGTGACGGCCAGGGTCTGGCGGGCGGCGGGGTCGAACTGGGCGTGCTGCATGAGAAGACTTCCTTACGTGGTGGGGTGGTGAGGTGGTGACTTCGTGACGTGGTGCTCAGGCGGCGCGAGCGGCCGTGTCGAGTTCCTCGACCGTGCCGGTGGGGATGTCGTAGACCCAGCCGTGCAGCGTGAGCGCGTCCCTGAGCAGGGCGCGGGCCACGGAGGGGTGGGTGGCGAGGTTGGCCAGCTGGGCGCGCACGTTCTCCCGTACGAGGTCACCCGTCAGTTCCGGACCGGCCGCGTCCCCGGTGGCGCGGGCCCGGGAGGCGTCCGCGTGCCGCAGCCAGTCGGCGACGGCCGGCAGCCCGCTCAGGTCGTGCTGTTCGGCGAGGGCGGTCATCGCACCGCAGGCGGAGTGTCCGCAGACGACGACATCCGAGACTCCCAGGACGGCGACGGCGTACTCGATGCTCGCCGCGACCCCGTCCGCACCGGGCGTGTAGGCGGGCACGAGGTTGCCGGCGGTCCGGATGACGAACAGCTCACCCGGTTCGCTCTGTGTGAGCAGTTCCGGCACCACGCGGGCGTCGGAGCAGCTGATGAAGAGCGTCGTCGGCCGGTGGTTCCCCGCGAGGCGGGTGAAGAGGTCCGCCTTCGCCGGAAAGACGTCGCGCCGGAAGCGCGCGACACCCTCGGTGAGGTCCTGCATGGTCACTCCCTTCAGTTGTGTGGGGGCGTCGGGCCCGGCGGGTCCGACGAGATCCACCATGCATGACCTGTACCTATAGCGTCCAAGACGCATTTCCCATGCCTGCCATCGATGACATCTATAGTTGGGGTCATGGCTCTGGAACTGCGTCACCTGCGCTATCTGCTCGCCGTCTCCGAACACGGCAACTTCACCCGCGCCGCCGAGGACCTGCGCATCTCGCAGCCGACCCTCTCCCAGCAGATCAAGCAGTTGGAGAAGTCACTGGGCGTCCAGCTCCTGGACCGCACCGGCCGCACCGTGCGCCTGACCGACGCCGGTGAGGCCTACGTCCCGCACGCGCGCCGCGCCCTGCGCGACCTCGCCGCCGCCGAACGTGCCGTTCTCGACGTACAGGACCTGAGCCGCGGTCATCTGCGCCTGGCGATGACGCCGACGTTCACCGCCTACCTGATCGGCCCGCTCGTCGCGCGGTTCCACGAGCGTCATCCCGCGATCAGCCTCGACGTGCGCGAGATGAACCAGGACGGCATCGAAGCCGCGCTGCTCGCCGATGAACTCGACCTCGGCATCGCCTTCAGCGCGGACCACCTCCCCGGGATCGCCGCCACGGCGCTGTTCACCGAGACCCTCGGCCTCGTCGTCGGCTCCCGCCACCCGCACAGCGGGCGCGCGGGGGCGCTACCGGTACGGGAGATGGCGGACGGCGTCGAACTCGCCCTGCTCAGCGGCGACTTCGCCACGCGCGGACACATCGACGGCTACCTCGCCACGCACCGCGTCCAGCCTCGCATCACCGTGGAGGCCAACTCGATCAATGCCCTGACCGAGATCGTCCGGCGCACCGAGCTGGCGACGGTCCTGCCCGATGCCCTCACCCGCGACCACCCCCACCTGCACCCCGTCCCGCTCGCTCCCGCCCTGCCCGCGCGCACGGTGGTGCTCCTGCGCCGCGACAGCGCCTACACCAGTGCCGCGGCGCAGGCGCTGACCCGGCTCATCCGGCAGTGGGAAGCGTGATCCGGTCGAGGCGCTCGCGCTGCCCGGCGCTCAGCCTCAGATCCGCCGCGGCGACGTTCTCCGCCAGGTGGTCGAGCGAGGCGGTGCCGGGAATCGGCAGCACGACCGGCGAACGGTCGAGCAGCCAGGCCAGCGCGACCTGCGCCGCCGTGGCGTCGAGTTCGGCCGCGACGGCCGAGATCTCGGCCGTGGCCGCCGATGCCGCCGGGTGGACAGGCCGCCAGGGCAGGAAGGCGATCCCCGCCGCGTCGCAGGCGTCGAGCACGGCCTCGTGCTCGCGGTCGAGCAGGCTGTAGCGGTTCTGCACGCTCGCCACGTCGGCGATCCGCCGTGCCTCGTCGAGTTCGTCGACGGTGACCTCCGAGAGGCCGATGTGGCCGATCCTGCCGTCTAGTTGGAACTCCCGTAGTGTGCCGAGCTGTTCGGCCAGCGGCACCTTCGGGTCGAGGCGGTGCATCTGGAGGAGCCCGATCCGCTCGACACGCAGCCGACGCAGGGCCTGCTCGACCTGCTCACGCAGGAACTCCGGCCGTCCGTTGACCGCCGCCTCTTCGCCTGGGCTTGGCCGTTCGATGGCGACCTTGGTCGCGATCAGCAGGTCGTCGGGATACGGATACAGCGCCTCGACCAGCAGTTCCTCGTTGGCGCCCCACCCGTACATGTACGCCGTGTCGATCAGTGTGATGCCCAGCTCGACGGCCCGCCGGGCCACCGCGATGGAGGCCTCCCTGGGCGCCCCGGACTCGGTCGCGAGGCGCATCGCCCCGAACCCGATCCGGCGCACGCCGATCTCACCGCCGATACGGAAGGTGCTCGATGTCATGTGTAGCGTCCACCCCTCACTTGTCGCCGTCGAAGTCTGTCCGTGCCTGCTCCACCTTGTCCAGGTTCTCCGTGGACCACTCGGCGAGCGTGGCGAACAACGGCCCCAGGCTGCGCCCGAGTTGACTGATCTCGTACTCCACGCGCGGGGGGACCTCGGGGTAGTAGGTGCGTATCACCAGGCCGTCCCGTTCCAGCTGCCGCAGCCGCTGCGTCAGGACCTTGGGCGTGATGCCGGCGATGGCGCGCTGCAGTTCCACGAAGCGCAGGCGGCCGTACTCGTTCAGCGTCCAGAGGATCGGCGTGGCCCAGCGGCTGAACACGATGTCGACGACCGGGCCGACCGGGCAGACCTGCGGGCCGACCGGCGTCGCCGGGCTTGTCCGGGCCGAGTTGGCGCTCATGCGTCCCCCCTTCAGGGAAGTGGCGGCACACCTGTCACCCAACGACGACGAACCGAAAGCGAGTTCGGTTCCATGCCGAGCCTCGAACCTTGGCATGGTCCTGCGGGAGCAGAGCCCTGTGGAACACAAAAGAACACGAAACGCGCACCCCTGTGCGCCCAGCTCCGCGTGGAGCGCACCGGCCGACCCCGGAGCTCGCCGCCCCTACCGGATTCTCAGGCCCGCGGTGTGATGCTGAAGTCGAACGCGGAGGTTCCGGGGTCCACCGCCGTGACCCCGCCGTCGACGGTCAGCACCGCGCCGTTGACGAAGGAGGCGGCGGGCGAAAGCAGCCAGGAGATCGCCTCGGCGACCTCCTCGGGCTCTCCCGGCCGGCCCGCCGGGACGAGCCGCGTCGCTTCCTCATACGCCGCGTCAGCCCCGCCGTCCCCCAGACCGGCCTCCTCGGCGAACCGGGTCATCCGCCGGTCGGCCATCTCGGTCCGCACCCAGCTGGGGCACACGGTGTTGGCGCGCAGCCCGGCCTTTCCGTAGTCGACGGCCAGGGAGCGGCACAGCTGGAGGAGCGCCGCCTTGGACGTGGCGTACGCGGCGTTGGCCACGCCGTTGCGCAGTGCGGCGACCGAGGCGACCGCGACCACCGAGCCGCGTGCTTCGAGCAGGTGGGGAAGCGCGGCCCGCATGAGGAGGAAGGGTCCTGTGAGGTTGGTGCTCAGCACGGCGTCCCAGTCCTCGTCGGACAGATCGCCGACCGCTCCGCTGCGCCCCACCCCGGCGTTGAGCACGAGCCCGTCGATGCGGCCGTAGGCCTCCGTGGCCGCCGCGACGAGACCGGCGACCGCCGCGGGATCACCCGCGTCGGCGGGGTGGGCCAGCGCCCCGGTCTCCTCGGCGACGCGGCGCAGCGGCTCGGGCCGCCGCCCGGAGACGACGACGCGGTGCCCGGCGGCGCGCAGTTGCCGGGCCGTGGCGGCACCGATGCCTGTCCCACCGCCCGTGACGATGACAACTCGACTCTCCGTCATGCCTGTTCAGCCTCCGAACGCGGTCGTGAGCACATGGCCGTGATCATACGTAGGCCGCGTCGGCCGCTCACGACCGCGTTCGGATGCCTGCCCGAAGGCCCTTCGCCTGCCCGAGGGCCCTTGCGGGCCGCCGGTTCCTACTCGTCGATCGCCGCGCCGAACGCCGCGCCCTTGCCCGGCGTGCCCAGCGAGTCCCCGCCGTACGTCCAGGAGCCCGCCGCGGTGATGCCGCCCGTCCCCGCTGACAGGACCCACACCACGCCGTCACCGGCGTTCTCGCCGGGTGCGGCGGCCAGGAGACCGAAGCGCCCGTCGCGGTTCGGGTCCGTCAGGCGTACCTGGGCACCCCACTTGTCGCCCTTCTCGGCCACGCCGGGGATGTCCGCGGAGTTCTGGTCGAAGGACTTGGCGCCGGCCGACGTCAGGCCGACCTCCGCGCCACGCAGCACCCAGACCGCACCGGCGTCCGCGACCGTGCCGATGTCCTCGCCCGGTGCACCGATCGCGACGTCGGCGTAACCGTCGCCGTTCGTGTCGGCCACGGACAGGTCGCCGCCCCAGCCGTCACCGCGCTCGGCGGTTCCGGGCACACCCGCGCTGTCCTGGGTCCACCACTTGGCCTCGTCCTTGAGGCCGTTCTCGTCGCCGTAGCGGACGCCCACCAGGCCGCCGGTCATCGTTTCGCCGCCGTCGTCCGGGGAGTTGGGCTCGCCGGTCACCAGGTCGTCGAAGCCGTCGTGGTTGATGTCGCCGGACGCGGCCACGGGCCCGCCGCGCAGATCGTGCTCGTACTTGAGTCCGTCGGCGTTGCCGGAGAAGTACGCGGACCAGCCGTGCCCCGGCTCGTCGCCCACGGTCACGCCGGACACGACGAGGTCGGCGTAGCCGTTGTCGTCGTAGTCGCCGGTGGTGAGCGACTTCGGCGTGATGTCGCGCTCCTCGGCCACCGCGGAAAGGCGCTCGGTCGCCCGGCGCTTCAGCGGGGCCTGCCCGGGTTGCGGCGCCGCGTCGTACGCGAAAAGCTCCAGGTCGTCCCGGTCCAGTACGGCGAGCACGTCGCCCGGCGTCTCACCGGTGAGGTGTGCCGCGGCCAGACTCAGGCCGAACTGCTCGCCCTGGGTCGGCTCCTGGGTCTCCAGCCAGTCGCTGGCCTCACCGCTGAGGCCCTGCTTCGAGCCCCACAGGATCGCGACCCCACCGGCGTCCGCCGTGTCGCCGATGTCCTCGCCGGGGATGCCGACGATCGCGTCGTCGAAGCCGTCGCCGTCCAGGTCACCGGTGGCGACGGCCTTCCCGAAGCCGTCGCCCGCCTCCGCGGCGCCCGCGACACCGGCCGTCGACTGGCTGAAGCGGCCGACATTGGTGGTGTTCATGCCCCCGGAGGAGCCGTACTGGGCCGTGACGAGCCCGGCGCCCTTCTGGCCGCTGACCGTCGCCCCCGGGGCTCCGACCAGCACGTCCTCGTATCCGTCGCCGTTGAAGTCACTGTTGCGGTCGTCGGCGTGCGTACCCCCGGGGGTGCCCGCGACGGCGGAGGGGGCGGCGACGATGCCCGCCCCGGTGAGAAGGAGGAATGAGGCCGCGGCGAGGGCGGCCGAACGGTTCTTGCGCACGAGCGGCTCCTGTGGAGAAAAGTGGCCGGGCAGGCGCGAGGGTGTCCGGAAAGGGCCCGTTCCTTGTCCGGCGCCCTGTTCGACACCGGTTGGGGCACAAGGGTTGTACGCGGCCTTCGATTCCACGGGATCAGACCTTGGGATCAGATCTTCTTGGTGACCACGAAACGGTCGATGACCAAGTGGTCGATCTCGGTGGCGAGGAAGCACTCCAGGGCGTCCCGCGGCGAGCAGACGATGGGCTCGCCGGCCACGTTGAAGGAGGTGTTGAGCAGGCAGGGCACATCCGTCCGTGCCGTGAAGGCGCGCAGCAGCTCCGCGAGCGCGGGGTTCTGCCGCTCGTCGACCGTCTGGACCCGTGCCGTGCCGTCCACGTGGCAGGCGCCGGGGATCCGTTCCTGGTACTCCTTGCGCACCGGGAAGACGAACGTCATGTACGGGGACGAGGTCTTCTTGCCCATTTCGAAGATCCGGGGAGCCTCGGACTCGAGGACGACCGGCGCGAACGGGCGGAAGGGCTCCCTGTGCTTGACCCGGGTATTGATGATGTCCTTGATGTCGGGGAAGGCCGGGTTGGCGAGGATACTGCGGTTCCCCAGGGCGCGCGGCCCGAACTCGGCACGGCCCTGGAACCAGCCGACGACGTTCTTCTCGGCCAGCAGCCCCGCCGTCCGCTCGGCGGCCGACGAGACGTCTGGCTCCTCCTGCCACTCCACGCGGTCCGCGTACTCCCCCAGGACATCGAGGATCTGCTGCTCGTCGTACGAAGGTCCCAGGTAGGGCGTGGTGACCGCGTCCGCGGGCCGGTTCCTGAGGCCGGCCGTGCAGACAGCCGCGCCGATGGCGACGCCCGGGTCGCTCGCCCCGAAGCTGACTTCCATGCCGGTGAACGACGACCGCTCCAGCATCTTCGTGTTGGCCACGCAGTTGAGCGCGAGGCCGCCCTCGAAGAGCAGGGTGTCCATGCCGGACGCGGCGGTCAGGCTCCGCATCTGATGGGCGGTGACGGCCTCGACCATGTGCTGGGCGAGACCGGCGACCCTGACCCGGAAGTCGAACTCCTCGCGCTTCTCGCTGTCACCGTCGAAGAGGCTGTCGAAGAGCGCGTAATAGGCCCCGATGTCGCTGGGGATGGACAGGGTGTACGAGCCGTTCTCGTGCAGGCGCACCACGTGTTCCAGCAGGGGGTTGTGCTGGGGCGGCGGGCCGTAGGCGGCCAGGCCCATGACCTTGTACTCGTCGTTGTTGGGCACGAAGCCCAGATAGCGGGTGATCCGTCCGTAGGCCACGCCGAGCGAACTGGCCATGTCGACGGTGCTCTCGTCGAAGACGCGGACCACGCCGTCGCGCAGCTCGCCCATGACGGAGGAGAGGGTCTCGGCCCGGCCGTCGCTCACCAGGAAGGCCGCGTCGCCCCCGCCCGCCAGGTAGGCACCGCACATGAGGTGGGCCAGGTGATGGGGCACCAGGACGAGCTTGTTGGGGTCCAGTGCGTGGCCGGTGCGCTGGACGAAGTCGCCGTACACCGCCTCGCGGCTGAGCATGTCGGTGTAGAGCTCGCCCGTGCGCCGCAGCGCGTCGAACTTCGCCGCGACCGGCATGTCGGAGCCGGTTATCCGCGACATCATCTCCTCCGCCACGGTCGGCGAAAACCGCCAGGGGAAGGCGAAGACGTCGACCTCGTTGAGTTCCACCCCGGCGGATTCCAGGCACCATGTGATCGCGTTCGCCGGGAAGTCGGAGGTCTTCTTTACCCGGCTCAGCTGTTCTTCCTCGACGGCGGCGACGACTTCGCCGTCGATGGTCAGGGCTGCCGCGGCGTCGTGCCCCACAAGGAGATTACGGCCGACGCCGGTCGCCCCGTAGAGACGTCCGAAAAGTTCCGCGCCCCTGGTGAATCCGTTGTAACCGAGAACAATCACGGGCCTTCAGCCTCCCCAGCATGACAATAACGGTGCACGGCAGGCTACTTGGCCCGCATGCATGTGAGATAGGAGTGCCGCACGACCTTGCCACTCCAATTCCGGCGGCCATAATCTGGTGCCGGACACCCGTGACGAAAGGATCCGCTCCGTGGGCCACAACTCTTCCGCTGCAACCCCTCTGACCAGCACGGTCGTCGCAGAGAACTTTGATCGCTGGAGCCCTCCACTGCACCAGGATTTCGAGAACAACGCCCACAACGGCCGCGTGGGCCAGACGCTGGTGAAAGAGACCGATTCCCTGCGGATGTGGGAGACCCATCTCCAGCCGGGCGAGCGAATTCCCGTCCACCGGCACGTCCTCGACTACACCTGGATAGCCCTCACCGATGGCCGGGCCCGCCAGCACGCGAGTGACGGCAGCAGCCGAGAGATCTCGTATGTCCGCGGGCAGACCCGGCATTTCACTTTCAGCGAAGAGCGCCATCACCTCCATGACTTCAAGAATATCGGCGACCGTGTTCTGTCGTTCCTGGTCGTCGAGATGAAGGAAGGGGCCAATAAGCCCCTTCCTTTGACGGATGGCGTCACCGACTCCTGATCGGCCTCATAGCGCCGCGGAGAACGCGGCGAGCAGTGCGTCGTTCGCGCGCCGGTTGCCGATGGAGATGCGGCAGGTGCCGGGAATGAGGAAGCTGACGTCGGCGACCACGATCCCGGCATGGTGCAGTTGCTCCATGACGCGCTCGTGCTGATGGAGCCGCACCAGCAGGAAGTTGGCCTCCGAGGGGAACACCCGCTCCACCGCGGGGTGATCCGCCAGCAGTCCGGCCATCCGGTCGCGCTCCGCCCGGATGTGCCGGATGGCGGCGAGCGGCCGTCGTGTGTTCGTCAGCCGGTCCCGCACGGCGGCCTGCGACGCGTCGGTGAACCCGAAGGGCACTTGGACCCGCCGCAGCGCGTCGATGATGCCGGGCCGCGCCAGGGCGATCCCGCAACGGGCGCCGGCCAGAGCCCATGCCTTCGAAAGTGTTCTGAGCACGATGAGGTTGTCGTGCTCGGCGACGAGACCGGCGTACGAGGGCTTCTCGCTGAACTCGACATACGCCTCGTCGATCACGACAAGGCCCCGCGCGCCGGCGACGAGGGCCCGCACCTGCGCCGGATCGAGCCTGGTTCCCACGGGGTTGTTCGGATCGCACAGGATGGTCACCCGCGGATCGGCGGCCAGGATCCGCTCCGTGTCGAGCTCGGCCAGGTCGTCGCCGCCCAGGGGCACCTCGACCAGGGGCAGGCGCAGCAGGCGGGCGAAGTGGGCGTAGAGCGGGAAGGTGGGCGGCGTGACACACACGCTCTCACCGGGCGAGGCCAGCGCCGCGAGGAGCAGCATGACGCCGTCGACCGACCCGCTGGAGAACAGCAGATGGTCCGGTGTCAGTGCGCCGGTGCCCTGGTGGCCGGGCAGCTTCGAGATCGTGTCCAGGTAGGTGCGGGCGAGCTCGGTCGTGTCGAGATGGGGGTACTGGCCGGCGGCGCCCAGGAACGGGTTGGTGTTGCTCGACAGGTCGATGGTGTCGAACCGTGGCTGGTTGCGGGCGCGTGCCGGGCCCGGGACCGGCACGGTCGTGACGGGCGGAGCCGCGAAGCGCGACAGCGCGGGCTCCTCCCCCGTGTCCTCCGGGACCGTGACGCCTTCGGCGCGCAGCCAGTGGTCGAGGGGGACGAACAGGTCGGCTCCGAGGCTGCGTTTGCCGTCGGTGTTCCCCGGGCCGAGGTGGACCCAGTGCAGGCCCGCGCGCCGGGCGTCGAGGTAGAGCCCGTACAAGGCCGCTTCGTGGAGGCCCCTCTCGGAGACGGGGTCGTATGCGGCGGGGTCGATGGCCTGCGTCAGGTGGTAGAGCCCCCGGCCGTTGTGGGACGTGACCGTGAGCGCGACCTGGACGACGGTGCTCCCCCGGCGGCGCACCACCATCTCCGCGCGATCAGCCAACGGTCCGTCGACCAGGGCGTCGAGGGCCTGGGCGTTGTAGGGGTTGTGGCCGCCGCCGTGGCGCTCCGCCCGGTGCCGGTGCAGTTCCACGAAAGCGTCCCGCGCCCAGGGCTGCCCGCCGAGGTCGCTCACGCGGATCCGCTCCCAGGTGAGGTCACGGGAGACGGCGTCATGGCAACGACGCAGGGCGCGCTGTCGGCCGCCGCCCACGCGGGCGCGCAGGAGCTCGTCCACGTCCCCGGTCAGCCGCACGACGCACTCGGGGTCGGCGGCGTAGGGGAGGAATCCCGCGGCCCGCAGTGCGCGGGAGTCGTCGGTACGGCGCACGTTGGGCACGAGGATCTGGGGCACGTCCAGCGCCTGGGCGTGGCGCACCAGCTCTTCGGCCGCGGGGGCGGTGGGAGCGGGGCTGGTCGGGGTGTACAGGGCCCCGCCGCCGATCAGGGTGGGGCGCTCCAGTACGGCGGGGTCCAGGGAGTCGAAAGCTCCCTTGCCTCCAGCCAGTTGGGCCAGGGGCCCCACCGGCTCGCGGGAGCCGAGAGCGGCGCCGAGCATCCGCTGAAGCGCCGCTGCGTCTGTGGGTCTGCGCATGTCAGTGCTCCATTCCTCGCCCCGCCGTGTGCTCGCCGGCGTGGGCCTCGATGCGGTCGCGGTACTCCTCGAACAGCTCGGACAGCGTGCGGGCTATGCCGGTCTTCCAGTCGACGGAGCAGTCGCCGATCAGACCCCGGCGGACCTCGTGGTCGAAGAGCGCGGTCTCGCGGCTGTAGTCGCTGCGGTCCAGCTGGACCGGCACACCGGTGAGCGCGGACATGTGCTCCAGGAGGTCGGTCATGCCGACCTCCTCGTCCCCGCCCCAGTTCACCACCCGTGCGGGCGTCCCTGCCGCGCCCCACAGCAGCGGCACCTGCCGGACCAGGTCGTCGGTGTGCAGCAGGTTGCAGTAGTTCTGCCCTTGCCGAGGCACCGCGCAGGGCTGTCCCTTGCGCATCTGCTTGAACAGGATCATGGGCACACCGCCGTGGCCGTACGGGCCGTAGGCGATGTTGAGCCTGGCGATCACCGTCGGCAGCCCGAGCGCTTCGGCCAGGCCCCGCGCCACTCCTTCGGCGGCGAGCTTGCCGACCGGGTACGTCGGCAGCCACGGCACCGCACCGCCCACGGCATCGCTCTCGCGGTAGCGGTGGGTGCTGTCGGCCCGGTTGTAGACCACCCCGGACGAGACGTACAGGAACGCCTCCGCGGTGGCGCAGTGGGTCATCAGCCGTGCGGTGCCCGCGGCGTTGACGCGGGCGGTCTCCGCGAAGTCCGTGCCGTCGCCCCGGTGCACCGCCGAGTGCAGTACGTGGGTGAAGCCGCGCGGCAGGTCGTCCAGCGTGTCGGTGGCCATGTCCCAGGTGAAGGTGTGCGCGCCCATTTCTTCCAGGGCCTTGCGGGCGGCCGGGTCGCCGAACCGGCCCAGACACCACACCTCGTTGTCCTGGGCGAGCGCTTCGGCGACGGGCATCGCGACCTGCCCGGTGCCACCCGTGACGAGAATCCTCTTGCCTTGCATTCCTGTGTCCGTCCTTAGCCGAGCGCGAGGCTCAGTTCGTGCCGCAACGTTGCCTGGAAGGTCTGTACGTGCTGCGGGCTCATCAGGGTGTAGTGCTCGCCGTCGACCTCGATGTACCGGTTGGGGTTGCGCGTGAAGTCGTCCCAGTGACGCAGCTGGTGGTCGAGCCACTCCTGTTTGGTGCCCTTGAGCGGGGTGCAGTAGAAGACGCGTACGTCGTCGACGGTCCCCGAGGGTTCGTAGCTCCGGCCCAGGTGGACCATGTTCTGCGCCAGGTGCACCCAGGTGGTGAACTGCTCGACGGTCAGGTCGAGTTCGATCAGGCGCCGCTTCGGCGCGTGATCGATGAGGTAGGCCAGTTGGTCGGCTTCCGGCAGCGGGCGAAGGGTGGCGGTCAGCCCTTCGATGTCGGCGGGGGCGATCAGCTCCAGGAACAGCGCCAGGTTGATCGCGCCGTCGGTGAAGGTGATCTCGTTCATGCGGCCGGAGATGCTCGGCGGCAGGTTGAAGACACCGACGAACTTGACCTCGTCGCCGTCGGCCTCGATCCGCTTGGCGATCTCGAACGCGACGGCCGCGCCGTAGGAGTACCCCGCCACGGCGTACGGTCCGCTCGGCTGGGTCCGGCGGATCGCCTCCACATAGGTGGTGACCATGTCGTCGAACGATGCGAAATGGCTCTCGCCCTGCCCGAATCCGCGGGCCCGCAGCGCGTAGAACGGCCGCTCCCCGGTGAAGTACTTGGCGAGGTTGACGAACACCAGCACCTCCCCCAGGCCGGGGTGGACGCAGAACAACGGCGTGCCGTCGCCGGTGACCTGGAGCGGCACCAGCGGGTCGTAGGCGGAGCCCGCGTCGGCGCTCCGTGCGGCGGTGAGGCGGACGGCCAGGGCGCGCACACTGGGGGCCTGCAGGAGCATGGACATCGGCACGCCGTCGATGCCGAACTCGGTCTGTATCTCCAGCTTGAGCCGCAGCACGTCCAGTGAGGTGCCGCCCAGGTCGAAGAAGCTGGCGGTCGTCGGGACCTTCTCGGTGTTCAGGACCCGGGCGTAGATGGCGGCCAGGGCGATCTCGACGTCGCCCTCCGGTGCCACGTAATCGCCGAGGAAGCGGGTGCTCACCTCGTCGGACCGGCGGACGGCGGCGTCCAGGGCACCGGTCTCGACGGCCGTCCGCAGCCGCGACCGCTGAACCTTGCCCAGGTTGCCGCGGGGGATGTCCTCCTCGGCGACGGGGAGGATCAGCTGGGGCCGGAAGCCCCAGTGCATCACCGTGGAGCTGCGGATCGCCACGAGGGCCCGGTACACGGCGGAGTCGTCGGCCGGATCGCCCGCGGGGACGAACGCGACGGCGAGCTGTTCCGAATCGGCGCCGTCGGGGCGGATCGGGAAGGCCGCTAGCCGGCCCCGCCGCACGCCGTCCAGCTCGTCGAGGACCGCTTCCAGGTCGTGGCTGTAGTAGTTGACGCCGTTCACGATGACGGAGTCCTTGGTCCGGCCGACCAGCGTCAACCGGCTCTCGGCGTCGAGGCGTCCCAGGTCGCCGGTGCGGAACCAGCCGTCGGGGGTGAATGCCTGGGCGGTGGCCTCGTCATTGCCGAAATAGCCGTCGGTGACCATCGTGCCGTGCAGTTGCACCTCACCGGACTCGGCCGTGGCGGGCCGGTCGCTGGAGGCGAGGACCGTGCCGTCGCCGTCCACGATGCGTATGCGCAGTCCCCGTACGGGACGGCCCAGCGGAGGGAACTCCGTCTCCTGGTCACGGGCGGCGAATTCACGGTTGAACACGCTGCCCGCGCACGTCTCGGTCATCCCGAACGCGGGCACGATCACGTCTTCGCGCAGGCCGTAGGGAGCGAGGGCGTCCAGGAAGGCCCGGACGGTGCCGGTCACGGTGGCCTCGCCGCCGGAGATGATGTGCCGTACGTGCGACAGGTCCAACTCGGCTGGTGATACGGGGCGTTGGGCGAGGGCTTGGTTGATCTGCCCGAACAGGAAGTTGGGGGTGAACGTCACGCGCACCCGGTGTGCCGCGACCAGTCTGAGGAATTCCACGGGGTCCGCGAGCACCGTGGCCGGGGTCGCCATGACCTGGTCGGCTCCGTTGAACATCGGCAGCAGGTTCGCCTCGATCGCGGCGATGTGGTCGGCCGATATCCAGTTCAGCGACGTGTCGTCGGGCCCCAGGTCCAGTGCCCCCGCCTTCCCGGCCTGCGCGGCGAGGAGGTTGGCGTGGGTGAGCCTGACCGCCTTGCTCGATCCGGTGGACCCCGAGGTGAGCATCAGTACGGCGAGGTCGTCCGGGGCGGAATCGTGCAGCTGGGCGTGCTCGGCGGAGGCATGGCTCAACTCCTCCACTGTCACTGCCCGCAAGCCGACTTCGGGCAGGTCCCCCTGGTGCTCCTTGGAGACGATCATCAACGGGTCACCCAAGAGCGTGCGCAGGTGCTCCAGTTGGGTGCGCCACCGGGAAGGGTCGGCCGGCGGCGCGACCGGGCAGGGCACCACTCCGGCCAGGACGCACCCCCAGAAGGCACGGAAGAAGTTCTCGGGGTCGTGGGCGGAGATGAGTACGCGCTCGCCCGGGGTGGTGCCGCCGTCGCGCAGCCCTTGGGCGATCCGGCAGGCGCACTCCCGCAGCTCGGCGTACGAGAGGAACGAGCCGCCGATGAAGGTGATGCCGCGGGATGTGTCCCGCGCCGCGCTTTCGAGCAGCTGCGGGAGCGTCGAGGCATGACGTTGATCCGGCATAGGGATGACGACCTCCGATCAGAGAAAGCACCATGACTGGGAAATAAAGGGGAAATGGCTGGCAATTCGGCACGGTCCGAGCTTCGGGCCGGGCGCACGCCGACGCACGGGCGCACGTCGGCACACGGGCGCACTTGAGCGCGTGGGAAGGCACAGCCAGGAATTCTCGTGGAAACCGCCTACAGACCGGCGGTATGGGCGGTGCCCGTCAGCCGCCGACCTCGTTGAAGCGGACGATTTCGTCGATCGTCTTCTGCAGCTTCAGTTCGTCCGGGTCGGAGACGATCGCCTGTCCGTATCTGCCGTACGGACCGATCGACGCATCGGGCGACACAGGATATTTGATCTCGTCGAAGGCGAAGTTGCGCTCGAAATCCTGCTGGGTCAAGGTACCGTCGCTCGAACGGCGCAGGAGGATGTACCCGTAGAACCGGTCGGGCGCATGACTATCCGGGGCGAAAGTCGGCTCCTCGCCGAGCGCCAGGCTTATTTCCACGTCGAAGAGGTCGACGCCGAAAGTCAATTGATTGACCTGCGGGGAAAGCGCGCCCGGGAGCCGGATGGCGCATTCGCCGAAAGTGAGACCGGCTTCCCGCACGAAAGCTTCCATGTGGAATACGCAATCAGGTGCGCCGAGACTCTCCAACGCCTGTCCCGCGAGCTCCTCGGCCTGCCGGAACAGTTCCGGATGCAGTCTGCGGTCCAGGATGTGCGCGGACAGGATGCCGCCTTGTACGGCACTGAGCGGCGAGATGTGGTTGCTGCTCATCGACGACCACTGAAGGCGGCCGTTCTTCCAGATGCCGTCCACGTAGACCTCGGGGGCGTCGACGAAGGACTCGGCGACGATCTCGACGTCCGACCGGCCCGGGAACGGCTCCAGGGCCCTCGCATACTCTTCGTAAGAACGAACGATGCTCGTGCGCAGCGAGCCGGCTCCGATCGCCGGCTTGATCACGAAGACGTCCCCCAGGTCCCTGGCGAGCTCCAGGAACGAAGTGCCCTCCGCTACGTACCGGCACTGCGCCCGCTTGATGTGCGGCGGCAGCTTGCTCTTCTGGAGATACTTGTCCCGGAAATAGAGGGATGCTCTTGAGTCCACATTTCCAGGGAGGTTCAACTGTTGCCGCACATAGGCGGCACAAAAGACACCCATTTCATGAACGGTGAGCACTCCTGCCGCATCATCCACATGCGCGGAGAGCACTGCTCGCAATACTTCCTGAGCGTTCTCAATGTCGGCGACCCGCTTGAAGCGTCGCCCCTCTGGCGCGCTCGCGGGCGCCGGCACTATATAGCAGGGATCCAATCCCCTGCGCAGGAGTGCCTGGTCGAGATCATCCCTGTATCCGATAACAATCATCGTCGGCATGCTTGTCTCCCCGAAATAAAGCTAGCCAACCAACTCGACGCATCCTGTCACACCCGTAACAGGCATGTGGATATGCACAGTCATGATCGTTTGCCAGTTGAGATGTGATTTAACTCACAAGTAAAGCTTTAGTCGAATAGGCATGGAATGATTCATTCCGCGCCAGCCCGGTGAAGCAAATTCACCGCACCCACCCGCCCGCTTAATTCGACCGGTACAAGCAAACAAAGCCCCATATGGCACCGCATGGGGAAGCGAAGACAAGCAAGGGCTCCATGTACGAGATGTGCCTGAGCGGGTGGCGGTGGCCGCCACCCGCTCAGGCACCCGCTCAGACCCCGGCTCAGGCACCCGTCCGGACAGGGTCAGGAAACCCTCCGGGCAGTCAGCCGAGAGGCCCCGGGGCCGGGAGCGAGGACGCGGCGCGCCGCTCGCCCCCCGTCGCCCGGCAGGTCACGTCGGCAGCCGGCAGCCTGCCGGTGGCCAGGTAGGAGTCGGCAGCGGAGTCCGCGCACGGGTTCGTGGAGTAGACGCCGTGGCCCTCGCCCTCGTCGACCGTCACCATGCGCGAGCCCTTCAGCTGACGGTGCATGGCGCGCGCGGTGACCAGCGGGGTCTGCGAGTCCCACTCGTTCTGCACGATCAGAGCGGGGACCTTGTTGTTCACCTCGGTGGCGGGCTCAACAGGCTTGTCCCAGAAGGCGCAGGGCATGATGCCCGAGGCGAAGTCCCCGTACAGCGGATAGCGGACCGCGTCACGGATCAAGTCCCTCTGGTATGTCTCGGGGTCGCGCGGCCAGGGCCCGTCAGCGCACATCACGGTCACGGCGGCCGAGATGTCGTCCTCGGCCGGAGGCTCGGGATCATCCCGGTCGTTCGCCGCCCTGGCCCCGGCGGCCTCCTTCAGTTTCACGACCCGCTCGGCCGCGTCGCGGACGGTGTAGAAGTCCCTGCGCACCAGGTCGCGCACGCCCGCGCCGTCGAGCGGCACCCCGTCGACCACGATGGGATCCCGGTCCGCCCTGGCGACCACGTCCCAGAAGCTCTTGCTCACCGCGGCCGGTGTGTCACCAAGGCCGTAGGCCGCGTCGCGTGCGGCGGTCCACTTCGTCCACCGCTGGAACGCCCGCTCCGCCTCCGGGGCCCAGACCTGGAACATCCCGCGCCACGCCCGCTTCGGGTCGACGGCACTGTCGAGGACGAAGCGGTCGGCACGCCGGGGGAACATCTGCGTGTAGACGGCGCCCAGGGCAGTGCCGTACGAGACTCCGTAGTACGAGATCTTCCGCTCGCCGAGGACCGCCCGCAGGACGTCCATGTCGCGCGCGGTGTTGCGGGTGGTGACGTACGGGAGGGTGTCCCCCGCATTCGAACGGCACTTGTCGGCAACGTTCTTGGCCCAGAGGACGTTCTTGTCGAAGGTCCGCAGCGGGCGCAGCATCGTGTTGTCCTCGGCGTCGAGGCCGCACTGGACGGGTGTGCTGCGGCCGACTCCCCGCGGGTCGAACCCTATGAGGTCGTACCGCTCCTTCACCTTCTGGGGCAGCGCTTCGTCGAGCTCCAGCGGCATCTCCAGACCGGGGCCGCCGGGACCGCCCGGGTTCGAGAGCAACACGCCGTGGCGTTTGCCGGGGGCGCTGGTCCTGAGCCGGGATATCGCGATGTCGATCTTCTTGCCGCCGGGGGCGCGGTAGTCCAGCGGAACCTTCAGGGTCGCGCACTGGAGGGCGGCGGGAGTGTCGCCGCCGCACCGCCCCCAGACCGGCTTCTGCTGGGTGTACGGACGCAGGGCCCCGGCCTCCGTAGAGGCTGACGAGGAGGCGGCAGAGGAGGGAGCCGAGGAGGCGGACGGGCTTGCGGTGGCCGGAGTGGCGGCGAGGCCGGGGGCCAGAGCCGCCATCACGCTCACGGCAAGCAGCGGTACGAGCGGTCTTCTTTGCATGCGGACGATCCTTCCGATGAGCCCCTGCTGAACCCCGATGGGCGCCCATGGGCGCCAATGGGCAGGGATATTGCGGGACATGAGCGATGTTGTCCCGTCGAGCCGTCGCGCGACTCCTCCCGGAGGTCCGACTGACTCCACCTCACGTGGCACCCAGGGACCATGCGTCTACTCCCCTGGGAGGAGTACGCGTCTCAGGGCTCGGAGCAACCAGCCGCTCAGAACCCGGCGTCCGTCGGCGACGCGCCCAACTCCCCGTCGCGCACGGTCGACGTGGAAGACGGCACCCGGCCATTAGCGCGTTCGGGTGTCTTGGCGCGCCGGGTGCAACCAGATGGCCGCCCGACCGCTTCCTGTCCGACACAGGCATTGCCCGCACGTCGTGAGGAAGCCGCCATGACTTCACCCGCCACCATCCTGCCGAGCGTCAACTGGGACGCGGAGGCCGACTTCCTGCTGCCCCCGCCGGACCCGACGCAGCGTCTGGACATGGCTGCCCCGACCGTGCTCACCCCCCGCGACCGGCACCGTCTGAGCCTGCACGCGACGCTCACCACGGCCGGAATTCCTCCCCACCCCGACGACACCAAGGCCATCGACGCGCTGAGCACGCTCGACGACACCGTCGCCCTCGCGATCCGCCGCTGGCTCAACACCCATGCCCAGCACGCGATGCCGCTCACGTGACGCGACGCGGGTGTGCATCCCGCACCCACCCGCGGTGGCGACGCCAGCGGCGGCCGGTCAGCCTCGGTGGAACAGATCCTGCGGGTCGACGCGCTCCCAGCGCGAGCACGGGGCGGGCGTACGTGGCACTTCCCGGTCCTGCGCCTGCCATTCACGTACCAACGCGTCGTAGATCGGCGCCTGCGAAGCAGCCTCCCCACCACCCGTCCTCGTCCCGGCTCGGGGCGGCCGCGGTGAAGGAACCCCGTTCCCCGCATCGCTCATGCGCAGTCCAACGATCCTTTCCACTCCCGGAACCTGCAGGATTTCGTCCGCGTCCGGCAATAAGCCCGTGGCATGCGCATGCCACGGGCTTAAGGGAACGTCAGATGCAGATTACTGACTCGACGGACCGTCTGTGTGCGGTCTTCGAATTCGTACCCAAACGAGAGAAGCCGAGCGCCGGTTCGGTACCCATCGTGCCCAAGCGTCGTTGGCAGGTGTAACGCGCACAATGGCTGTGCGCCGGCACTCCTGGGACTTACTCCTTGCCCAGGGGCCCAGGAGTGCCGACCTCCGACATAGAACAGTGACGCCCTATGCCCGAACGTCGACCGATCGATCCAGCCGACGACGACCGCCCCGAAGGGGACGGCCGCGACCATGATCGCTCGCGGAGAGCGATGAACGCAGCAATGCAGTGTGCGGAGTTGCTGGGCCGGATCATCGACAACTCGGCGGACGCAGGTGACTTCGCCACCTTCGCGTGCGCCCTCGTACCCGAGGCCGCACTCCTCGTCCGGCTGGCCTTCCGAACCGCCCGGCGGATGGGGAGGAGGCTGAACCGCACAGGATCCGACACCTAGTTCCTCCCCTGGCCAAGAGGTGACGTGGGCCGACCGCGCGTCGGTCCACGATCTCCACCTGTTCACGTCCCTTTCGAGCGCAACTCTTTGCACACAACATCGCATGCTGCTCGCGACTACTCAACGCTGGCCCTCATCGCCAGTGTCGCTTTTCAAACTGTGACACTCGATTGAGTGACGGGTTTATGCAAGACAGCTGCGCGAAACCCCGTCGATCCATATTCTCTGCCCAGACGCCGCTATTTCTCCGTATCGGCAGCCGCTGAGGTGATCGATACGGATCAGCCGATGTACGCCGCGAGGTGCTCGCCCGTGAGCGTGGAGCGGTCGGCCACGAGATCCGCGGGCGTGCCCTCGAAGACGACCTTGCCGCCGTCGTGGCCCGCACCGGGGCCGAGGTCGATGATCCAGTCGGCGTGCGCCATGACCGCCTGGTGATGCTCGATGACGATCACCGACTTGCCGGACTCCACGAGCCTGTCGAGCAGCGCGAGCAGTTGCTCCACATCGGCGAGGTGCAGGCCGGTGGTCGGCTCGTCCAGGACGTAGACACCGCCCTTCTCTCCCATGTGGGTGGCCAGCTTGAGCCGCTGCCGCTCGCCGCCGGACAGCGTGGTGAGCGGCTGGCCCAGGGTGAGATAGCCGAGCCCCACGTCGTCGAGCCGCTCCAGGATCTTGTGCGCGGCAGGCGTACGCGCCTCGCCCTCACCGAAGAACTCCGCCGCCTCGGCGACCGACATCGCGAGCACCTCGCTGATGTCCCGGCCGCCGAAGGTGTATTCGAGGACCGCGGGCTGGAACCGCTTCCCCTCGCAGTCCTCGCAGGGGGACTCGACACTGGCCATGATCCCCAGGTCGGTGTAGATGACGCCCGCGCCGTTGCACGCGGGGCAGGCACCCTCGGAGTTGGCGCTGAACAGCGCCGGCTTCACGTCGTTGGCCTTGGCGAACGCCTTGCGGATCGGGTCGAGCAGTCCGGTGTACGTCGCCGGATTGCTGCGCCGCGAGCCCTTGATGGGCGCCTGGTCGACCGAGACGACGCCCGCGGAGGCGGGGACCGAGCCGTGGATCAGCGAGCTCTTGCCGGAGCCCGCGACGCCGGTGACCACGCACAGCACACCGAGCGGGATGTCGACGTCGACGCCCCGCAGGTTGTGGCGGGTGGCGCCGCGGATCTCCAGCGAGCCGGAAGGCTCCCGGACCGTCTCCTTGAGCGTGGCGCGGTCGTCGAGGTGGCGGCCGGTGACGGTGTCGCTGGCCCGCAGCCCGTCGACGGTGCCCTCGAAACAGACCGCACCGCCCGCCGTACCGGCGCCGGGGCCGAGGTCCACGACGTGGTCGGCGATCGCGATGGCCTCGGGCTTGTGCTCGACGACAAGGACCGTGTTGCCCTTGTCCCGCAGCCGCAGCAACAGCTTGTTCATCCGCTCGATGTCATGGGGGTGCAGACCGATGGTCGGCTCGTCGAAGACGTACGTGACATCGGTGAGCGAGGAACCGAGGTGGCGGATCATCTTGACGCGCTGTGCCTCGCCGCCCGACAGCGTGCCCGCGGGGCGGTCGAGCGAGAGGTAGCCGAGGCCGATCTCCACGAACGAATCGAGGGTCTGCTGCAGCGCGGTCAGCAGCGGCGCCACCGACGGCTCCTTGAGTCCTCGCACCCACTCGGCCAGGTCGCGGATCTCCATGGCGCAGGCGTCGGCGATGCTGATCCTCTTGATCTTCGAGGACCGGGCCCCTTCGCTGAGCCGGGTGCCGTCGCACTCTGGACAGGTGGAGAAGGTGACCGCACGCTCCACGAAGGCCCGGATGTGCGGCTGCATCCCCTCCTTGTCCTTGGACAGGAACGACTTCTGGATCTTGGGGATCAGACCTTCGTAGGTGAGGTTGACGCCGTTGACCTTGACCTTGACCGGCTCCCCGTAGAGGAAGTCCCGCAGTTCCTTCTTGGTGTACTTGCGGATCGGCTTGTCCGGGTCGACGAAGCCGGACTGGGCGTAGACCTGCACGGTCCACTGGCTGTCCGACTTCCAGCCGGGGATGGTGAACGCGCCCTCGGCGAGCGACTTCGAGTCGTCGTAGAGCTGGGTGAGATCGATGTCGGAGACCGAGCCGCGGCCCTCGCAGCGCGTGCACATGCCGCCGGTGCGGTGGAAGGTCGCCTTCACGGTCTTGGTCTTGGCGTCACCGCGTTCGACCGTGATCCCGCCGCTCGCCCGGACCGACGCGGTGTTGAAGGAGTACGCGCTGGGCGGGCCGATCTGTGGCTTGCCGAGACGGCTGAAGAGGATGCGCAGCATCGCGTTGGCGTCGGTGGCGGTGCCGACCGTGGAGCGGGGGTCGGCGCCCATCCGCTGCTGGTCGACGATGATCGCGGTCGTCAGGCCGTCGAGTACGTCGACTTCGGGGCGCGCCGGCGTCGGCATGAAGCCCTGCACGAACGCGCTGTAGGTCTCGTTGATCATCCGCTGCGACTCCGCGGCGATCGTGCTGAACACCAGGGAGCTCTTGCCCGAGCCGGAGACACCCGTGAACACCGTCAGGCGTCGCTTGGGGAGCTCGATGCTGACGTCCTTGAGATTGTTCACGCGCGCGCCGTGCACACGGATCAGGTCGTGGCTGTCGGCGGCATGGAGCTCAGGCGACTGGGTGGTCCTTCTCTTGGCCGGGCTCATGGTGTCTCCATCTGTCGGGCGGAGCCGCCCGCGCGGTCTCCGTCGGTGTCGCCTGACTCGATCTGATCATCGCCGAGCGCTACGACAGGTTCTACTTCGTCGGCGTGGCCGCGGCAACGGATCTCTGTGCTTCCGCTTGGCGGTGGCTGTCTTCAGCGCAGCTCCTGGATGCGGAGCAGGTTCCCGGCGGGGTCGCGCACGGCACAGTCGCGTACGCCGTAGGGCTGCTCGGTCGGCTCCTGGACGATCTCGGCGTTCTTGGCCTGCAGCCGCGCGAAGGTGGCGTCCAGGTCCGCGGTGGCCAGGAGGATGCCGGCGTAGGTCCCCTTGGCCATCATCTCGTCGATGGTGCGGCGCTCGGCGGCGGTGATGCCGGGATCGGCGGCGGGCGGCTGCAGGACGAGGGAGGCGCCGGGCCGGCCGGCGGGGCCGACGGTGATCCAGCGCATCCCGTCGTAGCCGATGTCGTGGCGGACCTCGAAGCCGAGGGTGTCCCGGTAGAAGGCGAGGGAGGCGTCCGGGTCGCTGTGCGGGAGGAAGCTCGCGTGCAGGGTGACGTCCATGGACCTCACGCTAGGCGCGGCGCTCGGGCCCGCGCTTCTCGAATCCTGACCGGTCCGGCCACCGGGACATGCCTCGGGGGCGGCACCGTATGGTGCCGCCCCCGATCGCCGCGCCCGTCGTCAGGACTGGGGACGGCTGCCGTGGTTCGCGCCGTTCTTGCGGCGGGCCTTCTTCTTGCGACGTCGCTTCGAGGACATGGATACCTCCGTGGTTCCCGTATTGCTTCCCGGGCACGAGCCCAGGCGATCATGCGCCCCCTACCCAGGACGACGCCTGGTCATGACGTGGCCTACGTCACGACGCACACCACATGTGGCGATCTGCTCCCCACGACGCCGTGCCCCCCGGCCGCGCACCCGGGGGCGGAAGGCTCAGACAGGTCAGGCAGGGATCGCGTCGACGGTGGCGACGACGGTGCCGAAGAGGTCGGTGATGGTGGTCAGGGCCGCGGTCTGGAGCGCGGCGGCGGGCAGGACGGTGCCGTCCGGGGCGGCAAGGGCGCGGGTGGCGGTGGCTTCGGCGACGACGGTGGGGCGGTACCCGAGGTTGAAGGCGCCCTGGGCGGTGTAGTTGACGCACATGTGTGTCATGAACCCGGCGAGCACCAGGTCCTTGCCGCTGCCCGGGGCGATGCCCAGTTCGGTCAGCGTCTTTTCCAGCTCTGTGGCGTGGAAGGAGTTGGGGAACTGCTTGACCACGACTGCCTCGCCATCCACCGGGGCGACCTCGTCGCTGATGGCCCCGATGTGGGCGCGGATGTCGTAGGGGGTGCCTTCGCCGCCGTCGTTGAGGATGTGGACGACCGGGGTGCCCGCGGCACGGGCGCGCTCCAGGAGGCGGGCCCCGGCCGCGAGTGCCTCCTCGGCGCCGTCCAGGGCCATGACGCCGGTGCGGTAGGTGTTCTGGAAGTCGATCAGGATCAGTGCGGATTCGCTCAGCCGGGGCGGCTGGTTGTCCAGGCCGATCACGTCGCGCAGGGTCGTGGAGGGCTGGTCCGTGGAGGGCTGATTCGTGTACGTGCTCATGGGTGAGCCTTTCGCGTGTGGTGTCTGGTGTCTGGTGTTTCGCGGTGAGTGGGCATGGCGAATCCGCAGGGCTTGCCTGTATGCCCGAGGGAGGGGGTGGGGAATTGGTGGGGCGGGGCGGGGGTGAAGAGGGTCAGGGGGTCTGGATGCGGAAGCGGCGGCGGTAGGCCGCCGGTGTGGTGCCGAGCTGCCGGTTGAACGCCCGGTGCAGGGTCTCCACCGAGCCGAGCCCGGCGGCGGTCGCGACCTGGCCGAGCGGCCCGTCACCGGTCTCCAGGAGGCGGCGCGCCACCTCTACGCGGGCGGCCTCCACGTAGTCCGCGGAGCTGGTGCCCGTCTCCTGTTTGAACACCCGGGCGAAGTGCCGCTCGCTCAGGCACATCCGGGCCGCGAGCGCCGCCGCCGACAGGTCCTCGTCGAGGTGCTCGGCGATCCACAGCCGCAGTGCGTCGATGTCGCGGCGGGCGGACGCGGGACGGCTGAGCGGCACGGAGAACTGACTCTGACCGCCCTGGCGCTTGAGGTACATGACCAGCTGCCGGGCCACCGACAGGGCCACGTCCTCGCCCTGGTCCTCGGCCACGAGCGCCAGGGCGAGATCCAGGCAGGCGCTGATCCCGGCGCCGGTCCACAACCGGCCCCGGTCGGTGCGTACGAAGATGGGGTCAGGGTCGACCGTGACCGCCGGGTGCTCGGCGGCGAGCTGGGCGGCGGTCGACCAGTGGGTGGTCGCCGTCTTCCCGTCGAGGAGCCCCGCCGCCGCCAGCACATGCGCGCCCACGCACACCGATGCCACTCGGCGGGCCCGCGGGGCGGTCGCCTTCACCCACGCCACGACGTCCGCGTCGATACGGGCGACAGGGCCCTCCTCGGTCATGTCGACCGCGCCGGGCACCAGCAGGGTGTCCACCTGTCCGCGGACCTCGTCGAAGCCCAGGTCGGCGATCAACCGCACCCCCGCCGACGTACGGACCTCACCGGCGACCGGCCCGGCGAGGCGGACCTGGTAGCCGGCGCGGCCCGCGGTCTCCCGGTTGGCCAGCGCGAAGACCTCGGCAGGGCCGGTGACGTCGAGGAGATCGGCATCGGGGAAGACCGCGATGACGACTCGGTGCGGAGTGGGCATGGCCCCATCCTCACCGTCCCTACCGATGGCCGCAATGACGGTTCTCTGTCACATCCGGACATGCGGCAGACGAGCGGCGGATGACCGGCGGGCGGCCCGTCGCGCTGGAGCGCCGCCGGGAACATTCGTCCAAGACGGCCGCTGCCCGCCATCGGCAGAGTCGGGGCACCGAGCGGCACACCGGCTGCCCGGCGAAACGAGGGGAAGCAAAGATGGCGAACGACGACACCACTGCGAACGACACCGAGGGCGTCCGTGACGTGGTCGCACAGCTCGTGTTCGGAAGCCTGGCCGCGCAGACCGTCCGCGCGGCCGTCCGGCTGCGGGTGATGGAGCTGATCGGCGACAAGGAGCGGACGGCCGCCGAAGTGGCCGCCGACGCCGGAGCGCGCCCCCAGCCCATGACCAGGTTGCTGCGCGCCCTGGCGAGCCTCGGCCTGCTGCGTGAACACACCGCGGGCTCCTTCTCGGTGACCCCCGCGGGAGCCATCCTGGACCCCGGACGGCCCGGCTCGATCACCTCGCTCGTACGGATGTTCACCGAGCCGGCGATGCTGCGCGCCTGGGAGCACCTGGACGACAGCGTCCGTACCGGTGACGTCGCGTTCGACGCGATCTTCGGGAAGGACTTCTTCAGTTACCTCAAGGATGTCCCGGACCTGTCCGCGGAGTTCAACGCGGCCATGGGCCAGGCGGTCAGGGCAACGGCGGCGGCCCTGCCGCGCGCCTTCGACTTCGGCCGCTTCACCACGGTGACCGACGTCGGTGGCGGGGACGGCACGTTGCTGAGCGCGGTACTCCGCGAGCACCCGGCCCTGACGGGCGTCGTCTACGACACCGAGGAGGGCCTGGCCCAGGCCTCGGCGACGCTGGAGCGCCACGGGCTCACGACACGATGCTCCTTGGTGGCCGGAGACTTCTTCCGCTCGGTTCCCGAAGGCTCCGACGTCTACCTGATGAAGAGCATCCTGCACGACTGGCCGGACGAACAGGCTGCCTCGATCCTGCGCCACTGCCGCGAGGTACTGCCGCCCGCAGGGCGCGTCCTGATCGTGGAGCCGGTCCTGCCCGAGGTCGTCGACACCGAGACCGCCGGACTCACGTACCTGACCGACCTCAACATGATGGTGAACGTGGGCGGCAGGGAACGCACACGTCCCGACTTCGAGAACCTCTGCCACGAGGCAGGCCTGACCCTCACGGCGGTGACCCCGCTGGCGCAGGCGGATCCGTTCTGCCTCATCGAGGCGACAGCGGCCCGCATCACGACCTGATCACATCCTCCATGTTTCAACCGCATATGACCTACCGTATTCCGGCTGGCTCAACCTTGGGGGGACATATGCGCGTTCGCGCTACTGCGGCTGTGGCCGCCATACTTCTGGCCGCTCTGACCGCGTGCGGCGGCAGTGACGGTGGCGGCGATGCGGCCGACTCGAAGTCGTCGGACGACTCGAAGGGGGCGGCGGCCAAGAAGGTCGACTGCGCCGACGAGGACATCAGTCAGGCCGACTGGACCAAGCACTGCTCCGAGGAGGGTGCCGGCAGCGAAGCGGACGGGAGCGAGGAGGAGGCGACGGGCCTGGAGTTCGGCGGGTCCTACACCTGGCCCGACGGCCTGAAGGTGTCCGTCACCGAGGCGAAGGTGTTCAAGGACTACGACACCGAGCTGATGGAGTCCGCCGAGCCCGGAAACACCGACTTCCGCGTGCGGCTGAAGCTGACGAACTCCGGCAAGTCCGCCGTCGCCCTCGATGACTTGTCCCTCATCATCGAGGGCGCCACGAACGGCGGCGAGGCCGCGCAGACCGCGTTCGAGAAGGGGGCCGAGCCGCTCCAGGGTCGCCTGGCTCCCGGGGTGTCGGCCACCAAGACGAACGACAACGCGCTCGAGACGAAGTACGGGAAGAAGATCGTCGTCACGGTGCAGCGCAACAGCGAGGAACTCAACCTGGACTTCCCGGAGTTCACGGGGTCCATCACCGGCTGACCCGGGCCGGTGGCGGCCGCTGATGCTCGTCGGCATAGGTTGACCACATGGTGGAGGGGGCGAGCCCCGCGGCGCGGACCAGGCCGCAGGAGCAGCGAACGGGCGCGCGGCATGCCGCCCGACGGAAGAAGAAGCAGGGCGGGCTCGTCCGTTCGTCGTTGCTGATGGCCGTCGGCACGGTGGTATCGAGAGCGACGGGTCTCATCCGGCAGGTGCTGCAGGCCGCCGCGCTGGGAACGGGCCTGCTGGCCAGCACCTACAACACGGCCAACACCGTGCCGACGAGCCTGTACACGCTGTTGATCGGTGGCGCGCTCAACGCCGTCCTGGTGCCGCAACTGGTGCGCGCCAGGGCGACGCAGCCCGACGGCGGCCGTGCCTACGAACAGCGTCTGGTCACGCTCGTGGCGTGTGTGCTCGGCGTCGGGACGGCGCTGGCGGTGTGGGCTGCCCCACAGATCGTGGGCCTGTACATGCGCGACACCCCCACCACGCACGCGTCGTTCGAACTGACGGTGACGTTCGCCAGGTTCCTGCTTCCGCAGATCTTCTTCTACGGCCTGTTCAGCATCTACGGACAAGTCCTCAACGCCCGCGAGAAGTTCGGCGCGATGATGTGGACGCCGGTCCTGAACAACGTCGTCCTGGTCGGCATGTTCGCCGCCTATCTGACCCTGATGACCGTTCCCGATCAGGTCGAGGACATCACCGCCACCCAGGTGCGGCTGCTCGGCCTCGGCACGA
The DNA here is from genome assembly GCF_040636975.1 of Streptomyces sp. NPDC032198. NCBI lineage: Bacteria > Bacillati > Actinomycetota > Actinomycetes > Kitasatosporales > Streptomycetaceae > Streptomyces > Streptomyces sp. NPDC032198. The sequence goes on from NZ_JBEZVL010000004.1 coordinate 245,800, forward strand.
CGGCCGGCATCGCCGTACAGGCCCTGTCCCTCGTCCCGTTCGCACGGGCGGCGGGTTTCCGGTTCAGGCCGCGCTTCGACTGGCGGGGCACCGGCCTGGGCCGCAGCGTCCACGCGGCGAAGTGGACGCTGCTGTTCGTCCTGGCCAACCAGGCCGCCCTGACGGTGGTCACGAACTACGCCAACGCCGCCGACCAGGAGCTGCCGCACGACGGCGTCGGCTACTCCGCCTACACCTACGCGCAGACCATCTGGCTGCTGCCGCAGTCGATCGTCACCGTGTCCCTGGTGACGGCCCTGCTGCCGCGCATGAGCCGCGCCGCGGCGGAAGGACGGCTCCAGGACCTGGGCGCGGACCTGTCCAGGTCCCTGCGGATCAGCGGCGTGGTCATCGTGCCCGCCGCCTTCCTCCTCCTCGCCCTGGGGCCGCAGATCGCCTCGCTGCTGTTCGCCCACGGAGCGGCGGACGCCGCATCGGCCCGGCCACTGGGATACATGCTGCAGGCCTTCGGGCTCGGCCTCATCCCGTTCTCCGCCCAGTACCTCCTGCTGCGCGGTTTCTACGCGTTGGAGGACACCCGGACGCCCTTCTTCATGGCGTCCTGGATCGCGGTGGTGAACATCGCCCTGGCCACGGCCTGTCACCTGCTGCTGCCGGCCCGCTGGGCGGTCGTCGGCATGGCCGGGGCCTACACCCTGTCCTATCTGGCCGGCCTCGCGCTCACCGCGTACCTGCTGCGCAGGAGACTCGGAGCCCGCATCGACGACGGCACCCTGCGCCGCACCTACGGCAAGCTGCTCTGTGCCGCGGGTCCCGCGGCGGGACTCGGCTGGGCCGCGACGCGCGCGTGCGCGGGGCTGGGCAGCGGGACGTGGCCGACCGCCGCCGCGCTCTGCGCCGGGGTGTTCACCACGGTCCTGGGATACCTCGTCCTTGCCCGGCTGATGAAGGTCGGCGAACTGCGGCGGCTGCCCGGAATACGCTGAGTCCGGCCCGCGCCGGGCTCGTCAGGCGGGCTCGTCAGCCGGGCTCGTCACAGGAAGCGGCGGATCGGCCGGACGGACAGCTCCCGGGCGCGCTGGACGACGGAGCGTCTCTTCCAGCGGCCCGGCCGGATCAGGTCGCTGACCGCCATGTCGTCGTCGAAGTGCTCGTCCAGGGTCGCGGTGAACTCCGGGTCCAGGACGGCGAGCATGACTTCCTCGTCGTGGTCGAGGGAGCGGCGGTTGAAGTTCGTCGAGCCGATCAGCGCGGCGACCCCGTCAACGGTGATGATCTTGGCGTGCATCATCGTCGGCTGATACTGGAAGATCTTCACCCCGCACGCGGTGAGGTCCTCGTAATAGTGCTGGCCCGCAAGGTGGCTGACTCGCTTGTCGGTGTGCGGTCCCGGCAGCAGGATCTCTACCTCGACCCCCCGCCGCGCGGTGTCGCACAGCAGCTCGATGAAGTACGCATCCGGTGAGAAGTACGCGGTGGACAGCCGGAAGCGGTCCTCGGCCGACTCCAGCATCACCCGGATCAGGGTCTGCATGTCCTGCCAGCCGAGGCTGGCCGAGCCGCGCACCACCTGCACGATGGCGTCACCCTGCGGGCGCTGCCCGATGAACCGGTCCCGGTCGTCGAAGAGTTCGTCGTGGCACTCCGCCCAGTTCTGCGCGAACGCGGCGGCCATGCCGTCCACCGCGGGTCCGCGGACCTCGACATGGGTGTCGCGCCACTCGTTCTCGTCGCGCGCGTTGCCGCACCACTCCTGCGCGATCCCCACCCCGCCCGTGAACGCGGTCTCCTCGTCGACGACCAGAACCTTGCGATGGCAGCGGTGGTTCTGCTTGAGCGGTGAGAGGTACTGCGGCTTGCGGAACCACGCCACCTGCACCCCCGCCCGGTCCATCGCGTCGAGCTGCTCGGTCTCGATCAGCCGGCTGCCGAACCCGTCGAGGAGCAGCCGCACGCGCACCCCGGCGCGGGCCCGCTCCGCGAGTGCCTCGGCGAACCGGAGGGCGATGTCGCCCTTCCAGTACACGAACGTCATCATGTCCACGGTGTGCTCGGCACGGCGGATCCCGGCGAGCATGGCCGCGAAGATCTCGTCGCCGTTGCGCAGCGGTGTGAGGGCGTTTCCCTCGGTCGCCGCGATGCCTATCAGCCGTTCGAGGCGCCGTCTTATCCGCGTGACGCGGTCATCGGCGGACGGTGCGTCCGCCCCGTCGGACGTCCGCGGAGTCAGCTCGGGCGATTCCTGCGTACTGGTCATGGTGTCACCTGGCCGGTACGTGAGGAGGATGCATCAGGCCGCGGCGCCCGGTCCGGCACGGGCTGAGCGGCGAGCCGACCCTACCGGGCGGGGCGCCGGGGTTGCCGGGGTGGTGGGGGCGGGGTTGCCAGGGCGGTGGGGACGGTCGGGGCCTCGTGCATACACCTCGCGCGACAGGGCACCCGGCAGGGACGCCTCGACACGCCTCGACACAGGGAGCCTTTCATGATCATTGTCGGCATAGTCGCTGTCTGTATCGTTCTGGCCGTCCTCGCCTTCTTCCTGCCACGCCTTTCCCGGCACCCCGAGCGTGGCACCCAGCGCACCCTGGGAGCCGGTTCACGCGCCGGCAGCAAGGCCCCGGGCATCCTGGGCCGGCTCTTCAGCAAGCCGTTCCGCAGCAGCTCCAAGGCCGTGGGCCGCAGCGGTTCCGCCGGTCGGCGCACCCGTGGCCGCATGCCCTTCTGACGCGGACACCCCTCAACCCTCAACGGCCCTCGCCGTCCCCATCCCCGCCCGCGTCGGCGTCCGTGGAAGCAAGGCGTTCCTGTAGCCGCGCGTGCCGGAACTGGTAGACGGCCCCCGCCTGTCGCAGCACGCCCCGCTCATGTGCCTCCGCGAGGAAGGCCATCAGCCGCCAGGGCAGCCGGCCGGTCGAGCAGAACCACAGGCGGGCCGTGAGGAGACGCCCCCATGCGGACAGGGCGACGGTGACGAGGCCTGTCGGGATGACCACGACGGTCGCGACCGCCGCGCCCAGGGGCAGCACGGCGACGAACAGAGCGCAGAGCCAGGCCACCAGCGTGATCAGGAATCCGCGGACCAGCCCCGTGTCCCGGTCCGTGCGGAGGCTGGCCAGCGGGCTCGGCGTACGGGACGTGTCGACGGGCGCACCGAGCCAGCGGTGCAGCCCCGCCGCGAACCCCGCCACGAATCCGAGGCCGAGACCGCCCGCGAGACCGAACGACAAGGCGGAGCCCATGAGTTGGCCGGGGCTCTGCCGGGTGAGCCACTGCCACTGCGTGTCGTCCAGGTCGTGCGCCAGGCCGCCGGCCGCCACGACACGGCCGTCCGGCAGTCGAACGCGTACGGCACCCGTTTCGAGGGTGCCCGCGGTCACGTCCATGACGGCCGTGACGCTCGCCCGCTTCCCGCCGTCCTGGCCGTGACCCTCGCCGCCTCCGCACGGATCGGCCTCCGGGCCCGTGCTCCGGGGGACGAAGACCGGGCCCTGCCCGTAGCACTCCGGGACGACGGCCCCTCTCAGAGGGCCCGCCCGGCGGATGTACGTCCTGCCGTCCGGACGCACCCCGAAGCGCGTGCCGTCGTCCGCCACCACGTAGCGACCGGCGTCGGCCGAGCGGTGGACCGTCGCTCCGAACGGGAAGTCGTCGCGCATCGCGGCCCTCCCCGCGGCCGTACCGCCCACCACGAGCGCGAAGACCAGGCCGAGCACGGCCCCCGCCGCCAACCCCACGCCGAGCCCGCGGGCAACGGCCCTGCCGAGTCTGCCCGCCTGACCCGGTCCGTACCAGCGACGCGGTGGGTTGCCGGTCGCGACGGCCGTCGCCCCCTCTCCGCGTACGGCGAAGGCGCCCAGCGCGGCGGCGACGGCCGCGACGGTCAGCAGGGTCGTCCGCGAGACCGGGTACACGAGCAGGTCGGTGAGGAGCACGGCGGGGAGCGCCACGAAGACGGCTGCCACCGTCTTCCACAGCCATCGCCGGTGGCGCCAGGTGCGCAGGACGGGGAACGGCATCGTCGCCGGCGCGGGAGCAGCCGTGACGCCGATGACGCCGAGCCCCGCCGCCACCGCCACGCCGTACAGCGCGCCGACGGTCAGCCAGCCGAGAAGCTCCTGCATACCGGCGAACGGAACGTCGAAGTAGGGGTCCCGGGAGAGCGGGCGTGCCGCTCCGACGGTCGCCGCGAGCGGGATCAGGCAGGCGAGCGACAGCAGCAGCGTGCGCCGCAGGCCCGCGCCTTCGCGCGCGAGGACCGCGTACCCCGCGCACAGGCCGGTGAGGATCGCGGCCGCCACCACCGGTGCCGCGGCACCTTGCCCCGCCAGCCACACGGTGAGGCAGAGGATCTCCCCGACCGCGCCGAGCAGCAGCAGGGGGCCGAGCAGGCGCAGCGGACCCGGCAGCGCCAGGTGCAGTTCCCACCAGGCCAGGTCGCGGGTGCCCCGGCGCTCCAAGTGCCGGGCCAGGAAGCGGAGTCGGCGCATCGCGTCGGCGCCGTCCCAGCGGGCCGACGTGCGGAACGACGCGGGGACGAACGCGTCCAGCAGGTGCTTCTCCATGGCGCCCGGTTCGGCGAGTTCGCGGCGGCGCAGCAGTTCGGCGGGATCGACGCTCGTATCGCCGTACACGGCGCGCGCCATCGCCACCATCAGGGGCAGTTCCAGAACCTGGCGCAGGCAGCGAGCCACCGCATCGTCGGGGTGGCGTCTGACGTGTTCGAGCACCGGGTCCCAGGCCGTGGCACGCGCGCCGCCGGGCCCGCGCACGGGGCGGGCGGTGCGGGTCAGGTACCCGGCGGCCTCTTCGAAACCCAGCGGCTGGAGTTCGACGACGGCGGCCGACGTGAGGACGTCCCCGGCCTCGACGACGTCGGAGTAGACGCCGCTGCGGCAGGTGAGGAAGAGCGGGTCACCGGCGTCGAGTTCGGTGTTGAGCCGCCAGATCGCGCGCGTACGCGACGGCCCGCCCAGTTCGTCGAGCCCGTCCACGACCGGGAGGATGCGCCCCGTGGCGACAAGTTCCTTGGCCAGCATGTCGCCTGATGGCCCGTCAACCGCAAGCCCCGGGTGTCCGGCGACGATGCGGTCCGCCAGCCACTGGCGCAGGTCCTGCTGGTCGGGCTGCCAGCTCGCCGCCTGGAACAGGAACGGCACCGGGTCACCCGCGCTCCGGCGTTCCAGGAGGTCGAGGGTGAAGCGCACCGCGAGCACCGTCTTGCCGCTGCCGGGCTGTCCGAGCACGGCAAGGCGCCGCGAGGGCACATACCCGAAGACCTGGGTGATCTCGGAGAGGCGGCCGGACAGGTCGGGGCGTTCGGCGTCCCGGGCGGGCCAGCCGACGGCCTCGTCGAGATCGGAGAGCCAGGGCTGCGCGGACGACCAGCGCACGGCGAGCGGCTCCGGGTCCTGGAGCCTGCGCAGCCGCCACTCGGCCTGCCACTGGGCGCGCACCGCGTCGGCGAGGGCATCGGCGGCCCGGTCCAACCGCTCGGCGGGCGACAGGACGACGGCGGGCCGCACCGTCGTGTGCAGGAGCCCCGCCAACGACACCAGGAAACCCAGGACCGAAAGGAGAGGGCCCACGCCCTCGAGGCTCCGGTCCCGTACCGTCACCGCAGCCAGCGCGCCGGTCCCCAGCGCTGCCCCTACCCATATCCCGCGCCGCCAGTACCTCATCCGTCGCGCCCCCGTCCGCCGCGCCCTGGCTGGTGCCGCACATTGTCCCAGCACAGGCACGACCGGCAGGGCGGAACGGGGGACGCCGGGTGTGCAGGGTGTGCGCAGGGGCCGTCCGGGTGCCCTGCTCAGCAGGCCACGTGGGGGCTCACAGGCTCGTGAGGAGGTCGTCGAGCGGTGCCGGTGTCAGTGCGGGGTCGAGGGCCTCGACGAGGAGGCGGCCGTAGCGGATCTTGCGGCCCTTCTTCGTGCCGAGGAAGCGTCTCAACTGCTGGTGCCGGGGCCGGTCGTGCTGTGCGGGCTGGTGCAGGAAGGTCTGCCAGGCCCGCTCGTCACCCTCGGCCCGGACGGTCTCCTCGACCCTCGCCGTGCCCAGCGCGCGGATGAGTTCGTCCTCCAGGTCCGACACGCACACGAAGAAGTCCCGGCCCGGCACGCCCGCCCGCTCCAGACCGCGGTCGTAGAAGCGCCGCTCGCCCACGTCGCACAGGCCCGCAAGACGCAGGTCGAGGCCGGGCGGCCCGAGCAGCTCGGTGTAGCGGCCGATGCTCATCGCCCCGCCCATCGACACGACGCACACCCCCTCGGCGGACAGGTCCCGGCCGCGCCGCGCGGCCAGCGCCTCGACGGCTTCGAGGTCGCTCGGCCCTTCGAGGAGCACCGCCGTCCGCACCCCCACCTGCTGGGCCAGCTCACTCGCCGGCCCGCCGGGCCCGCCGGCCGCCCAGTCGGTCACCGCGTCCCGGAACGCCCGCATGTCCGCCATGGGGGCGAGTCTGCACGTTCACCGGCGCCACGGCACGCGATATTCGACGGCGCCGCTCGCCATGCCCCGCGTACTCGGCCTCAGTTCGCTGCGTCCCTGCGTACTCAGTCCCGGTAGGCGGCGATCGCGATCCGGACGAAGGAGCGGATCAGCGGATTCGTGTCGCTGGCGTTCCACGCCACCACCGCGCGGCTCGGCGGCATGTCGATCACCGGCACCACGGTGAGCCCGTCCCCCGGCTCGTGGTCCAGGAGCGTCATGCCGACGGTTCCGTTCCAGAGAACGGCCTGCCTGCATTCCGCGACGGCGCGCACCACCGGGCCTTCGCGCGGCTCTCCGCCGTTCCAGTACGCCTGCCACCGGGGGTCGGTGCCCGCCGGGAAGACGAACCACCGGCGGCCGGTCAGGTCGGCCAGCTTCAGGCTGTCGCGGCGGGCCGCCGGATCGTCGGCTCGCAGCAGTGCGCCCACCGGGTCGGCGCGCAGCTCGTGCACGGCCAGGCCCGTCTCGTCGAACGGCCCCCGGTCAGGGCGACATCGACGAGACCGGCATGGAGCCCGCAGGTCGGGTCGGTCAGATCGGCCTCGCGGATGCGCACGTCGACCTCCGGGTGCCGTCGGCGGTAGGCCCCGGCAAGACGGGTCACGCCCGGGTCGGCGCTGTCCCCCAGGATGCCGACGGTGATGGTCGCGGCGCCGGCCGCGGCGGCGACGCGTACGCGCAGCACGTCCGCCTGGTCCAGCAGGGCGCGCGCCTCGTCGAGCAGCACCGCGCCCACGGCGGTGAGGGTGACGCCGGAGGGCGAGCGCTCGAACAGCGCGGCGCCGGCCTCGGTCTCCAGCCGTTTGATCGCCCGGCTCAGGGGCGGCTGGCTCATGTGCAGCCGGACGGCGGCCCGGCCGAAGTGGAGTTCCTCGGCGACCGCCACGAAATAGCGCAGGGTGCGTAGCTCCATGCTGCGACGATACCCGTGGGGTATCGGTGGCGTGGAACGGGTCTTGGACGGTCGCGGTGCCGTGGCGGTGGAATCAAGGCATGACTGACGAAGCGAGAACCAGTGAGCCGGCTCCTGTCGCCTCCGTATCAGTGGTCGGCCCCGACGAGGGCGAGACCATCGTCCTGGGCACCACACGGCTGCGCGTCCTGGAGGACGGCAGCAACACCGGGCACCGCATCGGGCTCGCCGAATCGGTCCTCGCGCCCCACACGCCGGGACCGCCGCAACACCGTCACGCCCAGCACGACGAGGGTTTCTACGTGGTCTCCGGCACGGTGCGCTTCACGGTCGGCGAGCAGCATTACGACGCGACCGCGGGGTCGCTCGTGATGGTCCCGCCCGGTGCGCCGCACACGTTCGCCAACACGACCGATCAACCGGCCGTCATGGTCAGCACTTTCACGCCTGACCTGTACGTGCAGTACTTCCGGGATCTGCAGGCCATGATCGCGGGCTGCCAGCCGTTGACCCCGCAGGCGAACATCCAAGTCATGAGCCGCTATGCCACCGAGCCCGCCACCGACTTCGCCTGAGGGCCGGACATCATGAACATCGCCTATTGGACCGTCGCCGGCCTGCTCGCCCTGTTCTACCTCTACGGGGGCGGGGTGAAGGTGGTCCGGAGCCGCGAGCAGCTCCGACCGATGATGGCCTGGGTGGACAGCACGCCGATGCCGGCCGTGCGGGCCATCGGGGTGACCGAAGTGCTCGGCGCGATCGGGCTGATCCTGCCGCCGCTGACCGGCATCGCACCCTGGCTGGCCCTGGCCGCGGCCATCGGCTTCGTGGTCCTGCAGATCGGCGCGACCAGGGTGCACCTGCGCCGCGGCGACCGCGACATCGCCCTCAACATCACGCTCCTGCTCACCGCGTCCGTGACCGTCTGGCTGGCGACGGCATGGCTCTGAGATCCGAGAACTAGCCCGCCTTCATCAGGGTCTCGTAACCGGAGTCGTCGCAGTAGGAGACGGCACGCCCCTCGGCGGCGGTGTCACCGCCGACCGCCATCGCGGTGTCATCGAGGATGTGGCTGCCCTCGCGGTCAAGCCCCTCCCGGTTCAGCCGTTTCGCGGCAGCGACGACCGTATATCCGCCGAAGCCGTCGGTGCCCGGCGCCTCGCTCTTCTCCTGCTGCCAACTCCCCAGCGCGGAACAGTAGGTGTGCCGAAACTCCTCGTCCCGCGCGGAGTCGGAGTCGTCCGAGGAACAGCCGGCCAGCAAGCCGGCGGTGACGACGGCAGCAGCCGCCGTCACCGCTCGCACCACCCTTCCCACGCCTGATGCGCCCCTCGCCCTGTCGCGCCGCATGACCAACCCCTCCCCTGAGCAACCAGGGAAGAGTATGGATCAAGAGGCGGCGGGGGGATCAGTCCTGCCAGGACCAGTCCCGCACTTCCGGCAGGTCCACGCCGTTCGCGCGTACGTAGGCGTGGTGGCGCAGCCGCGCGTCCTGCATCCACTGGCGTGCCTCGACAGCGCGGACGCCGAGGCCCGGCACCCGGTCGATGACGTCCATCACCAGGCGGAAGCGATCCAGGTCGTTGGCGACCACCATGTCGAAGGGTGTCGTCGTCGTGCCGCGCTCCTTGTAGCCGCGGACATGCAGGTTCGGGTGGACCGCGCGCCGGTAGGCAAGGCGGTGCACCAGCCAGGGGTAGCCGTGGAATCCGAAGATCACCGGCTTGTCGCGGGTGAACAGCGCGTCGAACTCCGCGTCCGGCATGCCGTGCGGGTGCTCGCCCTCCGGCAGCAGCCGCGCGATGTCCACCACGTTGACCACGCGCACCGCGAGGTCCGGCAGGTGGGTGCGCAGCAGGCTCGCGGCCGCGAGCACCTCCAGGGTGGGCACGTCCCCGGCGCAGGCCAGTACGACGTCCGGCTCCTGATCGGGGGCCTCCGTGCCGGCCCAGGTCCACACCCCGGCGCCCCGCGCGCAGTGGGCGCGCGCCTCGTCCAGGCTCAGCCAGTCGAAGCCGGGCTGCTTGCCGGCCACGATCACGTTCACGTAGTCACGTGAGGCGAGGCAGTGCTCGGCGGTGGACAGCAGCGTGTTGGTGTCCGGGGGCAGGTAGACCCGTACCGCCTCCGGACTCTTGTTGAGCACGTGTCCGATGAAGCCGGGGTCCTGGTGCGAGAAGCCGTTGTGGTCCTGGCGCCACACATGGGAGGTGAGCAGGTAGTTCAGCGAGGCGATGGGCGCCCGCCAGGACAACTCGCGGGTGGTACGCAGCCACTTGATGTGCTGGTTGACCATCGAGTCGACGATGTGCACGAACGCCTCGTAGCAGGAGAACAGGCCATGACGGCCCGTCAGCAGATAGCCCTCCAGCCAGCCCTGGCAGGTGTGCTCGGAGAGGATCTCCATCACCCGCCCGTGCCGCGTGAGGTGTTCGTCCACGTCGTGGATCTCTTCCTGCCAGGCCTTTCCGGACGCCCCGTAGACCTCGTCGAGCCGGTTGGAGGCGGTCTCGTCCGGGCCGACGAGCCGGAAGTCGCGCCGCTCGGCGGTGTCGGCCATCACCTGGCGCAGGTAGCCGCCGAGCACCCGCGTCGGCTCGTTCATGGTGGCGCCCGGCTTGTCCACGTCGACCGCGAACCCCTCCAGCGGCTTCAGCGGGAGCGAGCGCAGGAGCAGCCCGCCGTTGGCATGCGGGTTGGCGCCGAGGCGCAGGGTGCCCTGCGGGGCGATGTCGAGGAGCCCGGCTGCGGGGCGCCCCTGGGCGTCGAACAGTTCCTCGGGCCGGTAGGAGCGCAGCCATTCCTCCAGCTGGTGACGGTGCTCGTCGCTCTCCCTGACGTTGGACAGCGGCACCTGGTGCGCGCGCCACGTGCCCTCCACCTGCTTGCCGTCCACCGTCTTGGGGCCGGTCCAGCCCTTCGGGGTACGGAGCACGATCATGGGCCAGCGGGGTCCGGCGGCGTCCTTGGCGCGCTCGCTCTCGCCGCCTGCCCTGGCCTCGCGCTGGATCGCCGCGATGCCGTCGAGGCAGCGGTCGAGGGCGGCGGCGAAGGCCCGGTGGACGGTCATGGGGTCGTCGCCGGTGACGTGCACCGGCTCGTACCCGTATCCGCGCATGAGGGCGTCGAGCTGGTCCTCGGGCAGCCGGGCCGGGATCGTCGGGTTGGCGATCTTGTAGCCGTTCAGGTGCAGGACGGGCAGCACCGCGCCGTCGTGCACCGGGTCCAGGAAGGTGTTGGAGTGCCAGGAGGCGGCCAGCGGTCCGGTCTCGGACTCTCCGTCGCCGATGACGCACACCGACAGCAGGTCCGGATTGTCGAACGCGGCGCCGTAGGCGTGCGAGAGGGAGTAGCCGAGTTCGCCGCCCTCGTGGATGGAGCCGGGCGTCTCGGGGGCGACATGGCTCGGTACCCCGCCGGGGAACGAGAACTGGCGGAAGAGCCGGGTCATCCCCTCCTCGTCGCGGGTGATGTCGGGATACGTCTCGGTGTACGTGCCGTCCAGCCAGGAGTTGGCAAGCACCGCGGGCCCGCCGTGCCCTGGCCCCCAGATGCAGACGGTGTCCAGGTTCCGCGCCTTGATGACGCGGTTGAGGTGGGCGTGCACCAGGTTGAGCCCGGGCGAGGTGCCGAAGTGGCCAAGGAGGCGTGGCTTGATGTCCTCCGCCGCGAGGGGGCGCCGCAGCAGGGCGTTGTCCATCAGATAGATCTGGCCCACCGAGAGGTAGTTCGCCGCCCTCCAATACCGTTCCAGTGCCTGCAGTTCGGCAGCGGAGGCCGGTTCGGCGGCTGGGGCCGCGTTCACCGCGGGGTCGCCCATGGGTGCTCCTTCCGAGGATGACGGCCGGTCCTGAGGTCGGGGCGGCGGACCGGCACGGCGGCGTTCGCCCCCGGCGGACCGGACGAAGGGCGTGGCGCGTCATCGGATGCGTCACCGGCCACGCTCAACGTAACGGCGTGCCGGATCACACGCCTCCCGGAGTCCGCCGGACGCATGCCCCGCGCCGCCGGGTTCCCAGTACGCACCCGCGTAATCCGTCCTCTGTCACCCGCGGGCGGTGTCACCGAGCGTCGACGCCTGCTACACCGGCTCCTCCGCCTCTTTCCTCGCGGACGCGTCCGCGAGGTGACCCCAATGCGCCTCCGGGCCCGTGAGCCGGTGCAGCCTGCCCGCGGATCCCGGCTGGGGAGTGATCGCCACCGAGGAGGTGCCGCGTGCGGGGCCGGTTCCGGTGACGACCAGGGATGAGGAGAGGCGCGGATGGGGCTCCGACCGGCGGGGACGGCCCATGCCACGAAGAGCACCGCCGGCCCGCCCCCTGCCGGGCTCCCGCACCCGGCAACGCGCCAGATCCCGCCATGCGGTACAGGAGTTGCTCCGGGGAACAGCGACGTCATCCAGGATGGTGCCGTGAGCACAATCGAGGACCCGATCGCCAGAGCCATCGCGCACACGCTCCTCCCCCGGCGGGCGGCGGTGCCGCACACCGCCGCGCGCGATGTGGCGGTGGTCGCCTCGCTGTTGCTCCTCCAGACCCTCCTGGCCGTGCTGCCCGCCACCCAGAACGGGCGGGCACCCGACGTGTGGGGCTGGGCCCTGCTGACGGCCATGCCGCTGGTGCTGCTCCTGCGCAGGCGTGCGGTGTGGTTCGCCGCCGTCACCGTCCTCGTGCTCAACGCCCCGTACCACCTGCTCGATTACACGCACACCGCGGCGCTCCCGGTGGGTGTCGTCGTGCTGTTCCACCTCGCCGTCGCAGGACCCCCGATCCGGAGCCTGCTCACTCTCGGCGGCACGCTGTTGCTCATGACGGCCGCCGCGCTCGCGGTGGGGCAGGCGCAGGCCGTGCCCGGCATGTTCCGGGACGCCGGCTGGCTGGTCGCCGTCGCGGTGATCGGCGAGGCCCTGCGCGTCCACCGCCGTTATGTCGACGCGCTCATCGACCGCGCCGAGCACGCCGAGCACACCCGTGAGGAGGAAGCCGCCCGGCGCGTCGCCGAGGAGCGCCTGCGGGTCGCACGCGACCTGCACGATCTGCTCGCGCAAAGCATCACGCTGATCGGTGTGCAGACCTCGGTGGCGGCCCATCTGCTCGTCGAGGATCCCGGCAGGCTCGATCGCGCGTCCGTCGCCGAGGCGCTGGAGGGCATCGCCGAGACGTGCCGCAGCGCACGCGGTGAGCTCCGGACCACGCTCGTGACGCTGCGGAAGGGTGACTCCGACTCTCCCGGCCCTGCGGGCGGCCCCGCCGGGACGGCTGCCACGGACCCCCAGGACGGACGGCGGCTGCCGCACATCGCGGGGCTGACCGACCTGGTGCGGACGGCGCGGACGACCGGCGCCCACGTCGTGCTCGACGTGCGGGACGCGGCGGCGCGGCAGGGGCACGACTCGCCCGAGAGGCCGGTGCCCGCCGCCGTGGGGGCCGCCACGTACCGCATCGTTCAGGAGGCCCTGACGAACGCCGTGCGGCATGCCGGCCACGGCGTCCATGTGTGGGTGACGGTCGAACACACCGCGGACGGCGAGGCGTTGCGTGTCGTCGTCCTCAACAACAGCGGCCCGAAGGTTCCGGAGCGCACGACCGGTGGTGTCACCGGCGCGGCGGCCGGGTTCGGTCTGACAGGAATGCGGGAACGCGCCCGCAGCGTGGGCGGGACGCTCACCGCCGCACCCAGCAGCGACGGTTCGGGGTTCGCGGTCCGTGCTCGCCTCCCCCTCGACGTGCCCGGACCAAAAGACCCGGAAAGCGCGGAAGGTCCGGGGGTGCGCGGATGAGCTCGGCGGCGCAACCGATCCGGGTCGTGCTGGCCGACGACCAGACGCTGGTGCGGTCCGCCTTCGCCAGACCATTCGCCTCCGCCCCCGACATGAGCGTCGTCGGTGAGGCCGCGACCGGGCGGGAATCCGTGCTGCTGGCCCGGAGCGCGCGTGCCGACCTCGTCCTGATGGACGTGCAGATGCCGGAGCCCGACGGCATCGAGGCCGCCCGGCTGATCGCCGGGGATCCGGATCTTTCGGGGGTCGGCGTGCTCGTGCTGACCACCTACGACACCGACGAGCATGTCGTGGACGCACTGCGGGCCGGAGCTTCCGGCCCCGATCACGCCCACATTTCCCCTCTTCGGGGTGCTCGGGCCGATACTGGTCCCGACGAAATGGACCATCCGCTTCGATCCACCCGTACCTACCGATGGATTTCCCCCCGGCGCCGCGGACGATCCGCTGGTGGTGGAGAAGTCGGCGACCGAGGTGAAGGACACCGTCCAGCACCGCATCAACGAAATGCTCCAAGAACGAGGTTCGCTCTTCTCGTAGCTTCTGTACGTGTGCGTATGGTCCGTGTCCCCCGTCGCGGACCGTACGCACACCCCCTCGGCAGCGAAGCCCGGGCCGGTTTCCACTATGCTTCGTCGCACAACCGCCCGTGCCGAGATGCGATCCGGTGCCGCGTGCTCCACCGGTGCCCCCGTCGCACCGTGCCCGTCATCTGAGGGAAGCTTCGCGACCTGCGTGTCCTTGCAGGCCGATCCGGTCACGATGTGTGGACCGTGCCCCGGTGGCAAGATGTACGAGTGAGACAACGCCGATCGGAGTGTCATCGACATGGGTCTGAGTCCCGAACCCGATCACAGCTCCGGGGATGCGGCTCACGCGGGTTCCGAGTTCATCGAACTGCTGGAAGTCATGTGGGAACAGGGACGTGAGGCCGTCCCGACCGGGCCCGTGTCGCCGTCCCAGTTGCGCGTCCTGTACGCACTGGACCGCGATGAGGGCATCAATCTGCGGATGCTCGCCGAGGCCCTGGGGTCGGCTCCCCCCTCGGTGAGCCGCCTGTGCGACCGGCTGCAGGCCACGGGCCTGATCGAACGAACACCCAGTCCGGTCAGCCGAAGGGAACTGGAGCTTCGGCTGACCAGCCATGGCAGGGCGTACCTCGCCGACCTCCGCAAGCGGCGCGAGAGCATACTGATGGCCACCATCGACGCCATGCCGCCCAAAGCGCGCCGCGCCCTGCTCGAAGGGCTCCGGGGCTTTCGTGACGTGGCCATCGCGTCCGAGCAGGACGACGACAGAGCCAGAACCTGGCGCTCGGTCGGCTAGACCGGACAGACCGGACCACTGAGCGCTCAGGCCGGCTCATTCTCCGCTCATGACACCGCGTCGGCGCCGTCTGCTACCGCCCGAACCAGTCGAGGCAGACCACCAGAGCGTCGTCGTCAAGGGGCAGCGGACCGCGGTACTCGGCGAGATCACGCAGCACCGCCTGCGGCACCTGCGCGGCGGGCAGCAGTCGATGCGCCGACAGGGACCGCGCGAGCGCCCGCTCCCCGTACCGCTCCCCCGCCTTCGAGACGCTCTCGTAGACGCCGTCGCTGCTCACCAGGATGCGATCGCCCGGTTCCAGCTGCAGGCGCTCCACGACGTAGGCCGTCTCCTCGAACATCCCCAGCGGAAGCTGCGCGTCGAAGTCGACGGATTCGACCGCCCGCCCCCGGTACCTCCACATGCGAGGCGATCCGGCGTCGACGACCTCCACCTCGCCGGTGGCGAGATCGAAACGCAGGAGCAGGACGGAGGCATGCAGCTCGCCCCGGTACTGCGCGTACACGGCCTGGTCGGCGAGGCTCGCCTGGCCGGGAAGGTCGAGTCCCGCACGGCGGGCGTTGCGCAGCGCGTTCACCACGAGGTTGGTGAGCAGCGCCGCCTCCATCCCGTGGCCCATTCCATTGGTCACGGTGAGCGTGAGGTGGCGCGGCGAGACCGACCAGTCGAAGTTGTCACCGAAGATCGCGTACGCGGGCTCCAGGTGGGCGCCCAGCTGGAACTCCGGACGCGTCACCGAGCGACCCGGCAGCAGCTGCCACTGCATCTCGGCGGCCAGCGTGAGGCGGGCGGCCCTGCGCGCGAGGAGGTACAGATCGGTGTCGCGCTCGGCGACCAGGATCTCGTGGCCCAGCGCCTCGCAGATGCGCTGCATCTCCGGCAGGTGGGCCTGGTCATGGCGCTCTTCGGGGATGGTGACGGTGAGCACGCCCATCCGGTCTCCCCGGACGGTCACCGGCAGATGGATGGTCGCCATGCCGTCCACGACCTTGGACTCGACACATGGTTCCTGGGCGCCGAACGCCCTGCCCTGCGGGCTGCCCTGGATGGGTACCGACTCGGAGACGAACGGCACGTCCTCCACCATCTGGAGGGTGGTCAAGCCGTAGTCGGCGAGCCGCAGTTCCGCCTCTTCGACCCCGTACTGCTCCCGCAACGCCCCCGTCACGACATCGAGCAGCAAATGGGGCGCCGCGTTGCGCAGCTCCCGCTCGACGGCAGCGAATCTGTCCACGTGATCCTGCTTCTCGTTTAGCCACGCCGAATTGACCCGGCCGACAGCATCCCCGGTCCGTCGGCCTTCGGCGTCCGGGGACATGACTCCAGTCCAACACGGTGCGCCCGAGGAGTCACTCCGGTGGCTGGGGCTGTCAGGTCTGGGCGATGCCTGGCTGAAGCCGGGCAACCTCCCACATCGTACGATGCATGGAGACAACTATTTCCCCACAGCAAGAAAATTTGGTTCAACGCACATGCCTGCCATGAGTCGGGGCAGGGGCGGTACGAGGAAGCTTCGTAGACCAGGGGAGGTAGAGACATGTCACTGATCTCTGAACAGGCTGCCGAGACCGTCCACGCGGACGGGACCGCGGCCTCGGGCGAGATCCCGGAGATGGGCCAGGCGACTGCCGTCGAGGGTGCGCTCCCGTGGATAGAGGACACGGACAAGGTCGCCCCGAAGGATGCCCGCGCGTTGTCGAAGTTGTTCTTCGACCGGCTGCAGACCTTGGAAGAAGGCACGCACGAATACCAGTACGCGCGCAACACCCTTATCGAGATGAACCTGACGCTGGTGCACTTCGCGGCCCGCCGGTTCCGCAACCGCGGCAACGGCGACATGGAAGAGATCATCCAGGTCGGCACCATCGGCCTCATCAAGGCCATCGACCGGTTCGATCTCAGTCGTGAGGTCGAGTTCGCCACCTTTGCGGTGCCTTACATCCTCGGCGAGATCAAGCGGTTCTTCCGTGACACCACCTGGGCCGTGCACGTGCCGCGCCGGCTCCAGGAGCTGCGTGTGGAGCTCGCCAAGGCCAAGGAGGAGATCTCGGCCCATCTGGACCATGACCCGACCGTCAAGGAACTCGCCGAATACCTGTCCATCACCGAGGAAGAGGTCATCGACGGCCTCATCGCCTCCAACGGTTATACGGCCGGCTCCCTTGAGGCACCCACCGACGGCGGTGAGAGCGCGGCCACGCCGACGCGGACGCTGGCCGATGTGATGGGTGAACCGGATCCGGCCATGGAAGCGGTGGAGAATCTGCACGCGCTGGCACCGCTCCTCGACGAACTCGACGAGCGGGAGCGCCGCATCCTTGAACTGCGCTTCGGCCAGGAGATGACGCAGTCGCAGATCGGGGTCGAACTCGGCGTTTCCCAGATGCACATCTCCCGTCTTCTCACCGGCACCCTCAACAAGCTCCGCAGGGGAATGCTGGCCTGACACCCCCTCATACGAGGTCCGCACCGCACCCCCCGAGAACCGCACCCCCGAAAGAGGATGTTCATGCTGCTGGCACACCCGGTGGTCCTGGCAGACCTGCTGGAACGCTACAAGGCCCTGGCCGTGCTGCGGGCCGACCAGGGAGGCGCCGAAGGCCGCCAGGAGTACGAAGACGTCGCCTACAGCCTGTGCCTGGCCACCGGTACCAGTGACATCGACGCCGCCCTGGTGGCCGCGAGCCATCACCTGCCCGGCGCCCGCCTCGCCGACGACTCCCTGCTCTCGGACGAAGCGCTCCGGTAACAACGCACGCCCTCCGTCGATCGGCCGCACCCAGACGCGGCCGATCGACGAAGCCCGCGTCCGACGGCTCAGCGCCCGAGGGCCTGCTTGAGTTCCTTCTTGTTCATGGACGAACGGCCCTCGATGTTCTTCTTCTTGGCCTCGGCGTACAGCTGATCCTTGGTCGGGCCCTGCGCACCGCTGTGCGAACGCTCCCCGCCCCGCTCGTACGCCGATTTCTTGTCCCCCGTGGACGTCTTGCTGGCCGTCTTCGACTCTCCCGAACGTGCCCGCTCCTTGTTCACCGTCCGGGAGGCGATCTCCTTGGCGCGCTTCGTCGAGGCCCCGCGGTCCTCGGCACTGTCCTTGATGTGCTCGTACTGGCGTTCACGCTTCTTACTGGATCCAGCAGGCATGCCCTGCACCCTTCTCATCGGCGAGTTCCACGTGGCCGGGCTGTTCGTCCCGCCCGCATGGTTCTTGGTCACCATCGTTCTCGGTCACCGTGCGGCTCGCATGTCGACGGTTCGGGCGGTGGCGAGCCAGGCGACTTGGCGGTGCGCGCCCTTCTGGGCGGTGCGTGCCCTCAGGCACCCGAGACCCTCAGGTACCCGGAAAGAGGCGGGTGATTCATCGGCCCGCGGGTGCGCGCGGACCGTTCCGCGGGCCTTCGCCCACGGTTTCGTACGCGGGCGCACGACTCCCGTTTGTTTCCCCACCGAGTCCAGGGGCAGGCGGACTTCGTGCTTCGGACCGGAGGCGCATTCGCGGGGAGCGGTATGCCCTCTCCCGTCGGATGCCCGGCCCCGGGCCGTCCCGTTTCTCCGCGGTCACTTGTTCGTCCACCGCCTGAGGAGCAATTCCTGATGCTTACCGATCTCGCCGCGCCCACGGCCCGTCGTCGTACGGGAACCCAGCACATCCATGACGACGCTCCCGACACCGAGTCGGCTTTCGCGCATCTGGCCACGCTGGACAGCGGGCCCGAGTTCGACCTGCTCTGCGAGGAGATCGTGACGGCCTGGCTGCCCATGGCACACCGGCTGGCCAGCCGCTTCCGCAACAAGGGCGAGAACCTCGAGGACCTGCGGCAGGTTGCCGCCATGGGCCTCATCAAGGCCGTCAAGCGATTCGAGCCCGAGCGCGGGGCCTTTGAGAGCTATGCCGTGCCCACCATCACCGGAGAGCTGCGCCGGCACTTCCGCGATCGCATGTGGGACGTGCGGGTGCCCCGCCGCGTGCAGGAGCTGCGCAACAAGGTCCGGGTCGCGCGCCGGGAGCTCCTGGAGCGACCGGGCAGCGACGCCGAGCCCAGCCTGGCCGACATCGCCGAGCGTGCGGAGCTGACCGAGGATGAGGTCCGTGAGGGGATGGAGGCCATGTCGAGCTACAGCGCCCTGTCGCTGGACGCCGAAGTCTCCGCCGACCCCGATGGATTCAGCCTGGCCGACACACTGGGGGCGCCCGACCCCGCCTACGACTGCATCACCGACCGGGAGGCCGCCAAGACCGGTCTGCGGCGGCTGCCGGAGCGTGAGCGGACCATCCTGTACCTGCGCTTCTTCGAGGACATGACGCAGAGCAGGATCGCCGAGGAGCTCGGCATCTCGCAGATGCACGTCTCCCGCCTGATCACCACCAGCTGTGCCCGTGTCCGCGCGGAGGCCACCCGCGGAGAGTTCGGCACCGGGCACGCTCAGGCGGCATGACCGCGGGCAGCGTGCGAACCGTGCGCTGCCCGCGTCGAGTCCCTGGGGCGCCAGGGCCGCCCCAGGGGCTCGGACCGCCGGACCGCCCCCTCCTTACCGCCGAGTAGTATCGCGGCCACGCTGCCCGTGCCGCCGAGCCGTCAGGAGACCCCCGTGCCCGCCCTTCACTCTCGCCCGCTTCACCCAGGCCAAGGAGCCCAGCGATGACCCGCGTGCAAGTCGGCTCCCTCGTCGAGGACTTCACCCTGCCCGATGAGACGGGCACGCCCACGTCCCTTTCGTCGCTCCTGTCCGAAGGCCCGGTGGTGGTGTTCGTCTACCCGGCGGCGATGACCCCCGGCTGCACCGCCCAGGCGTGCCACTTCCGGGACCTGGCAGCCGAGTTCGCGGCCGTGGGCGCCAGGCCGGTGGGGATCAGCTCGGACGCCGTCGAGCGCCAGCGCGAGTTCGCGGGGCTGCACACGTTCGGGTTCCCGCTGCTGTCCGACCCGGAGGGAGTGGTACGCGGCCGGTTCGGCGTGGCCCGCGGCTTCGGCCCCCTGCCGACCAAGCGGACCACCTTCGTCATCGGAACCGACCGGCGCGTACTCGAGGTGGTCCGCAGCGAGTTCCGCATGAGCACCCACGCGGACCGCGCCCTGGAAACACTGCGGGCGACGGCCCGCTGAACCGGCTCCCGCGCGTCAGTCGTGGTCGTCACCGGTGTGTGCGGGCACGCTGATCGCGAGGACGGCGGTGTCGTCGTCGACTCCGGTACCGAAGGTGTCGAGCAGGTCACGGATCGCGGCGACGGCGCCCGGCGCGGTCGTCGGTGCCAGGGCCTGGGCGAAGTCGAGGAGGGCTTCGTCCCCATAGCGCTCGTCCTCGCTGTTCGACGCCGTGTGGGCTTCGGTGAGGCCGTCCGTGTACAGCAGCAGGGTGTCGCCTGCCGCGAGACAGATGGTCGTGGTGGCGATGTGCGCGTCGGGCAGGACCCCGACGAGCTGGCCACCCGGGGTGGGCAGGTAGTCGGCGCTTCCGTCGGCGCGCAGGAGCAGGGCCGGGGGGTGGCCGCCGCTGGCCAGGGTGACGCGGAAGCCGCCCCCCTCGGCGTCGGGGGTGAGCAGTCCGAAGATGACCGTGCAGAAGCGCGGATCGTCACCGTTGTACTCGTGGTTCAGGACGGTGTTGAGATTGCGCAGGACGGCGGCCGGATCGGGATCGTAGACGGCTGCGGCACGCAGGGTGTAGCGGGCCAGCGAGGTGATGGCCGCGGCGGCGGCGCCCTTGCCGCACACGTCTCCCAGGAACAGCCCCCAGGTCCCCGCGGCGAGAGGGAAGAGGTCGTAGAAGTCGCCGCCGACCATGTCGGTGGAGGCGATGTGGTAGTGCGCGGCCACCTCCAGGCCGGGCACGCTCACCAGCGCCGGGGGCAGCAGCGTCTGCTGGAGGACGGCGTTGAGTCGCTGGAGTTCTGCGCGTTCACGCTCGGCCTGTTCCCGGGCGCGCAGCAGCTCCGTCTCGTAGGCGCGGCGGTCTCTGGCGTCGAAGACCGTGGTGCGGATCAACAGCGGCTGTCCGTCACCGCCGGTCTTGACCGTGGAGGTCACCAGGACGGGCAGGCGCCTGCCGTCGGCCGCCTTGAGTTCCAGGGCGACCCCTCTGACCTCGCCCTGCATGCGCAGCAGCGGGCCGAAGTGCGTCTCGTGGTAGAGCCGACCGCCCACGGTCAGCAGGTCGGAGAACGACTTGCGGCCCACCAGCTCGTCGTGGGCGTACCCGAGCCAGTCGAGCAGCGTCATGTTGATCTTGGCGATGGTGCCGTCGAGGAGGGTGGAGAGGTAGCCGCACGGCGCGTGCTCGTACAGATCCTCGGCGCTGTCCTCCAGCAGCGCGGAGAACGCCGCCTGCTCGTCGTCGGGCCGGCCCCCGGGATCCGGGGGCTCGCCGTTCCCCCCGTCGCTGGTCCTGCTCATCATCGCGCGGTTCCGACGAAGTCGGTGAGTACGGCGGCCGTCTCTTCCGGCGCGGCGAGCTGGGGGCAGTGCCCGGTCGCGTTCAGCGTGACGAGACGGCTTCCGGGGATCCGGTCGCGTACGAAGGCTCCGACCTCCGGGGGTGCGATCGCGTCACTGGAGCACTGCGCGACCAGCGTGGGAACGCCGACCGCGGCGAGGTCCTCACGGTTGTCGGACAGGAAAGTGACACGGGCGAAGACGCGGGCGATGTCCGGATCGGTGCGGCAGAAGCTGTTGGTCAGCTCCTCGCCCAGCTCCGGCCGCTCCGGATTGCCCATGATCACCGGAGCCATGGCACCCGACCAGCCCAGGTAGTTCGCCTCCAGCGAGCCGAGGAGTTCATCGATGTCCTCGCGGCTGAACCCGCCGCGATAGCCGGCTGCCGGATCGTCGATGAAACACGGCGACGGGGCGAGCAGGACCAGACCGGCGAACGCCTCCGGCTCCCGCGCCGCGGCCAGGACGCCCATCATGGCGCTCACCGAGTGCCCCACGAAGGTCACCGGGCCGAGCTCCAGCTCACGGCAGATCTCCAGCACGTCTTCCACGTAGCCCTCCAGCGAGGAATAGCGTTGCTCGCTCCACGCCGACAGGTCGGAGCGCCCGGCTCCGACGTGGTCGAACAGAACCACGGTGAAGTCCCGCTCCAGCAGCGGCACCACCAGCCGCCACATGTTCTGGTCGCACCCGAACCCGTGCGCCAGCATCACCACCGGCCCTCCGGTGCGGCCGGTCACCGTCACATGGTTCCTGCTCAGTGCCGTCATAAGGAACATCGTCGCAGAATCCCCGCCGACTGCTTCCTCCGCTTCCCCGACGGTCCGCGGCGCCGCCGGTGCCCCTCGCGACGGGTACGAGGGTGAAGCACGGGGTGTCCTCGGCGTGTGTCTGTCACCATGTTCTCGACCGCACCCGCTGCTGCGGCGCGGGCCCGAGCATGCGCGCACTCGAACGGATTATCGCTCTGGGCCGGAGCAGAATGTCTCGCGTCCGGCAGGGTAGGTGAGCAGAAATCGGGGCCACGGGGACGAAGGTGGAGAGGAAATGGAGTCAGCCGGCATTGGCGGCGAGGGGTCGTTGGCAGCTCATCCCATGGCTGTCGCCGTCCCCTTGAACGAGGGGGACTGCTCCATCGCCGAAGCACGCCATCTCGCGCTCGACTTCCTCACCCGCGCCCGTACGGAGCATGCCGTGGACATCTCCGCCCGCGCGCTGGACCTGACGCAGCTGGTGGTCAGCGAGCTGGTCACCAACGCCCGCAAGTACGCCCCCGGGCCCATGCTGATGGAGCTGCGCATCATGGACTCCACGGTGGCGGTGAGCGTGCACGACAGCGTCCGCGCCCGTCCCGTCGCCCGCTCCGAGGACCCGCACAGGATCGGCGGGCACGGCCTGGAGATCGTCAGGGCCGTCTCCCAGAGTTTCCACGTCCACCTCGAACCGGGCGGCAAACGCGTCACCGCCGACATCGCCCTGACCGACGAGCCGGGCCTCGGCCTCCACGGAGCCCGCTCTCCCCACAGCTCTCGCTGATCAGCTCACGGTTCCCCGAGCAGCACCGGCGGCACTCGGGGCGCGCTGCTTCGATGGGCCGCAGGAGTGACACACGCGACGTCCGGGTACACGAGGCAACTCGTGGGCCGGTGAGCGCGCTACGTATCTGTACGCAGTCGCTCACCACGAAAAGGCTCACCACGGAACCGCTCACAGCGCTGAGCCCTCTGTGCCCTGCCCCTGCCGAGAAGGAGCCCCGACATGCCGGACAAGGCAGCACCGACCACGGACGTCGTCGAGCTGATTCTCGATGATCACCGGCGGATGGAAGACCTGTTCCGCGACATGCGCAGCGTGGAGGCCGAACGGGCCGACGCCCTGAAGAAGTTCGCCGACCTGCTCATCGCGCACGCGCTCGCCGAGGAGGCCGAGGTCTACCCCGCCCTCAGGCGCTACCGGGACATCGACAACGACGAGGTCGAACACGGCGTCGAGGAACACGAGGAGGGCAACGAGGCGCTCCTCGCCCTCCTGGAGGTGAGCGAGGTCGGCTCCGACGACTGGGACGAAAAGCTGGAGAAGCTCGTCGAGGCAGTGGCCCACCACACCGACGAGGAGGAGCGCACGATCCTCAACGGCGCACGCGAGAACGTGGCCATGGAACGCCGGGAGGAACTGGGCGCCGCCTTCACCAGGGAACGCGACAAACACCTCGAGGCGGGCTGCGGAAGCATCGAAAATGTCCGCCGCATCGTGAAGAACTGACCACCGGACAGGCACCCGAGCGGGCCCGTTTCATTCGCGTGGCGGCCAACCGCCACGGCTCGGAACGGTTAAGAGACATGCCATGGAAGAAAATGCGGCTGACCACTGCGTGCGTGTCCGGGGCGCGAGCGAGCACAACCTGAAGAACGTGGACGTGGACATTCCGCGGGACTCGATGGTCGCCTTCACCGGCGTCTCCGGTTCGGGCAAGTCCTCCCTCGCCTTCGGTACGCTCTACGCCGAGGCCCAGCGCCGGTACTTCGAGTCCGTCGCGCCCTACGCCCGCCGCCTGCTGCAGCAGGTCGGCGCTCCGCACGTGCAGGAGATCACCGGGCTGCCGCCCGCCGTGGCCCTGCAGCAACGCCGCGGGACGCCCGGTTCGCGGTCCACGGTCGGCACGCTCACCACCCTGTCCAACCTGCTGCGCATCCTCTACTCACGTGCCGGAACCTACCCACCGGACGCCGAACGGCTGGAGGCCGAGGCGTTCTCGCCCAACACGTCGGCCGGCGCGTGCCCCGAGTGCCACGGTCTGGGCGCCGTGCACGACGTCACCGAGGAGTTGCTGGTCCCGGATCCGGCGCTGAGCATCCGTGACGGCGCGATCGCGGCCTGGCCGGGTGCCTGGCAGGGCGCCAACCTGCGCAGCATCGTGAGCGGTCTGGGCATCGACATCGACAGGCCGTGGCGCAGGCTCAAGAAGAAGGACAAGGAGTGGCTGCTCTACACCGACGAGCAGCCGTCCGTTCTCATCGAGCCCGAACCAGGACGTGTCGATTACGGCTACTACGGGAAATTCTGGAGCGCCCGCAAGCACGTCATGCACGTGCTCGCCGACTCCAAGAGCCAGCGGATGCGCGACCGCGCGATGCGCTTCGTCCAAGGTGTCCCCTGCCCCGCGTGCGAGGGCAGCGGTCTGCGGCCCGAAGCCCTCGCGGTCACCTTCGCGGGCCGCTCCGTCGCCGAGGTCAACGCGATGCCGCTTACCGAGGTCGCCGCCCTGCTGCGTCCCGTCGCGGAGCTGCCGGAGGCCTCGGCCGCCACCTCGACCGCCCGGTCCGGGGAGACCACCGAGGTCGCGGTACGCATCTGCGCCGACGTGGTCGCGCGCGTCGAGGTGCTGCTCGACCTCGGGCTCGGCTATCTCAGCCTCGGCCGCCGCTCGACGACGCTCTCCCCCGGCGAGGCACAGCGCCTGCGGATCGCCACGCAGCTGCGCTCGGGCCTGTTCGGCGTCGTCTACGTGCTCGACGAACCCTCCGCGGGACTGCACCCCGCCGACGCGGAGCCGCTGCTCGACGTCCTGGACCGGCTGAAGGCCTCGGGCAACTCGCTGTTCGTCGTGGAGCACGACATGGACGTCGTACGGCGGGCGGACTGGGTCGTCGACATCGGACCCGGCGCCGGAGAAGCGGGCGGCCGGGTGCTGTACAGCGGGCCGGTCGACGGGCTCGAAAAGGTCGAGGAGTCGGCCACCAGCCGGTATCTGTTCGGACGCGCCGAGCCGGTCGGTCACCGTCCCCGCAAACCGCAGGGCTGGCTGCACCTGCGCGGCGTCTCCCGCCACAACCTGCGGGACGTCTCCGTCGACGTACCGCTAGGCGTGCTGACGGCGGTGACCGGCGTATCCGGCTCCGGCAAGTCGACCCTGGTGACGCAGGTACTCGCCGAGGTCGTGCGCGGTCACCTCGGCCTTGCGCCGGAGGAGCGCGAGGAGACGGATGACGCGGACGAAGCGGAGTTCGAGATCGACGTCCAGGACGCGGAGGGGCTCGAATCGTTCGACCGCCTCGTCCGGGTCGACCAGCGGCCCATCGGCCGCACACCCCGCTCCAACCTGGCGACGTACACAGGGATGTTCGACGCGGTACGCAAGCTGTACGCGGCGACGGACGAGGCCAGGGCGCGCGGCTACTCCCCCGGCCGCTTCTCCTTCAACGTTCCGGATGGGCGGTGCGAGACGTGCCAGGGCGAGGGCTTCGTCTCGGTCGAGCTGCTGTTCCTGCCGGGGACCTATGCGCCGTGCCCGACGTGCCACGGCGCGCGGTACAACGCCGAGACGCTCGAAGTGACCTACCGGGGCAAGCACATCGCCGACGTCCTCGCGCTGTCCGTCGATGACGCCGCCACGTTCCTCACCGATGTTCCCGCCGCCTCCCGAAGCCTCGAAACGCTCCGGGAGGTCGGCCTCGGGTATCTGCGCCTCGGCCAGCCGGCGACGGAGCTCAGCGGCGGCGAGGCACAACGCATCAAGCTCGCCACCGAACTCCAGCGGGCCCGCCGCGGCCACGCGCTCTACCTGCTCGACGAGCCGACCGCGGGCCTGCACCCCGCGGACATCGCGCTGCTGCTCCGCCAGCTGCACCGGCTCGTCGACGCCGACAACACCGTCGTCCTGGTCGAGCACGACCTCGACACGATCGCCACCGCCGACTGGGTCATCGACCTCGGCCCGGGCGGCGGCGACGCGGGCGGCCGGGTCGTGGCGACCGGCACACCCGCGAAAGTCGCCCGATCACGACACAGCGCCACCGCGCCCTATCTCGCGCCACGGCTGACGCGACCCTGATCCATCGCCGGCCGGACGTGGTCCCGGGTCACGGGCATCTCGGTGAAGCGGAGACCACGCCGTACGACGCCCGGTATCTCCACGCCGTGCCTCTGTGCCGCTGATGCGCGCCGGGGCAGGAGTTCAAGGGGTGTCGATGTGCACGTTGGTCGACTTCACGCGCGCGGTGACCGTGATGCCGACCTCGATGCCGAGCTCCTCGACGGCCTCCCGCGTCACCAGCGAGACGATCCGGTGCGGTCCCGACTGGATCTCGACCTGCGCGGCGACGTCGTCGAGCGTCACCCGGGTCACGATCCCGACGAACGCGTTCCGTACGGACGTGGCCACGGGGCTCTCCGGCAGCGGATGCATCCCCTGGGCCCGCTCCTGCGCGAACGCGGCGAGACCGACCGCGTCGATCGCCCGGTTCCCCGGCCCCTCCCGGTCCATGTCCAGCCGTCCGGAGTCGGCCCACCGCCGGACGGTCTCCGCACTCACGCCGAGGAGCTTCGCTGCCTGCCCAATGCTGTACGACGACACACAGCGCACTCTAGGGCCCTGCCGTGCACAGCCTGCGGATCTTCGGCCTCGGTCGGCCCTCGCCCCCCCTCTGCGCTGTCTCGTCATCCGGTCCCGCCCTGCCCGACGACGCCGTGATCAGTTAGAAAGGAACTGCTGAGAGCCCCACCCACCACCGAAACCAAGCCCCGAAGCCCAGGACCGGACCCCACCACCGAAGCCCGGCACCGATTCCCCAGAGGTTGTCCGCACATGCCCGCCGCCGCAGCCCCTTGGCTGCTCCTCGCCGTCTTCTCCGGCACCCTGATATCCCTGCAAGCGCGCATCACCGGTGAGCTCGCCGCCGGGCTCGGCGGCGACGGATTCACCGCCGCGGTGATCTCGTTCGGCTCGGGATTCGTGGTCCTGACGCTCGGACTCCTCGTGCTGCGCGGGCCGCGCCGCGGGGTCGGCCTGGTGCTCGCGGAGGTACGCGGCAGGCGGCTCAAGTGGTGGCAGGTGCTCGGCGGCTTCGGCGGTGCTGCCTTCCTGCTCGCGCAGGGGCTGACCGTCGGGGCTCTGGGGGTCGCGCTGTTCACGGTCGCGATCGTCGCGGGCCAGGTCACCGGGGGCCTGCTCTTCGACCGGATGGGGCTCGGTCCTGCCGGACCGCAGCGGCCCACGCGGCGCAGGGTCGTCGGGGCGGTGCTCGTGCTCGCGGCCGTGGGCCTGTCGATGGCGGACAAACTGGGCGGCGGATTCCCGTACTTGATGCTCGTGCTGCCGCTGGTGGCGGGCGTGTGCGTGAGTTGGCAGCAGGCCGTCAACGGGCATGTGAAGAACGCCGCGGGCTCCGCGTACGCGGGAACGTTCTTCAACTTCGTCGCCGGTACCGGCGCGTTGACCGTGATCTTCCTGGTGCACGCCGTGGCCGCCGGGGTCCCGTCCCGCCTGCCGACCGAGCCGTATCTCTACCTCGGCGGACTGGTCGGCATCACGTTCATCACCATCGCGGTCGCCGCCGTCCAGAAGCTCGGCGTCCTGCTGCTCGGGCTGTGCACGATCACCGGTCAGTTGGTCGGTTCACTCGCCCTCGACCTGCTGCTGCCGCACGGCGACACGCACGTCACGGCGGCCACCGTCGCGGGCGTCGTGCTCGCCCTGGCCGCGGTCGCGCTCGCGGCGCTCTCGGGCTCCAAGGCAGGCCGGGTCGTCGCTTCGAGCAGCGCGCTGCGTACCGCGGCTTCGGAGCGGGTGGACGGCCCTACTGAGCGGTGAGCGCCCAGCGCTCGTGGTCACACCACTCACCGTTGATGTGCTGGAAGGCCGGGGAGTAGCCCTCGCGCCGGAACCCGAGGCGCTCGACCAGTTTCAACGAGGGGAGATTGTCCGGCTGGATGTTGGCCTCAAGGCGGTGCAGGCCCAACTCGTCGAAGGCAAAGCGCACCACGAGCCCGAGCCCCTCGGTCATGTAGCCCCGTCCGGCCGTCGACGCGTACGCGGTATAACCCAGTACGCCACTCTGCAGCGTTCCCCTGACGATGTCGTTGATGTTGACGCCGCCCACGATCTGCCCGGTGCCGGTCAGGCAGATCACCAGGCCCTCACGCGTGGGCTGCTCGAACCGGTCCAGCGAACTGTCGAACGCCTCCCGCGTGTTCTCCCGCACCCCGAGCCAGCGGGCGAGCATCGGTGCGCTCTCCTCCCGCAGCGCATGGATCTCCGCGAAGTCCGAGCGGCTCAGGCGGCGTATGGCCACCCGCGGTCCTTCTGCCAAGTAGCTGCTGTCGATCATCGGCGCATCGTACGCAGCCGCGTCATTACTGCAGGACGCGGTACGGCGGCGGGTCCTGGACCGCGTCTATGCCCGGCGGACCGCGTGGCCCAAGTACGTCACCAGCGGTTTGGTGCCCTCGGGCTCGAGCTCCATGTCGACCAGCTCCGGCAGCTGCTCGTCGGTCAGCGTGCCGCGCCTGCGTCCGCGCGTCGCCCGCACCAGGCTCCGTACGTTGCGCGGCTTGAACCCCGTGACGCCGCGCGTCGAAAGCCCGGCCCGGCCGAAGGCCTCGGCGAGCTCGTCCGGGCGGCGCAGACGCTGTGCGGCATAGCGGCCGGGGGGCATGATGCGCGTGCCCGGGAAGGCCTGGAAGGCGCCGAGGTAGATGAGACGGGACACGGGGGTGCGGTTCACCGTGTCGTAGACGAAGGCGCCGCCGGGGCGCAGCACGCGCGTCGCCTCCGCGAGGACAGCGTCCGGCTTCTCGGTGATCTCAAGGGTGTCGGCGCAGTACACGAGATCGAAGGAGCCGTCAGGGAAGTCGAGTTCCGTGGCGGGTGTCGTCCCGTAGGTGATGCCGAGACCCTCGTCCGCGTCCGTGGCGAGCGCCGTCGCGGCGCGGGACGGGTCGACGGCGACGACCTCGAACCCGAGCCGGGAGAGGCCGCGGGCCAGGACGCCGCGTCCGCTGCCCACGACGAGCGCCCGGCTGCCTGCCGCCGCGAGGTCCAGCTCCCCGAGCACGCGTCCCAGATACTCCATGCGTACGGACTGGAAGGTCACGGCCCGGATGTGGCGGCCGTCGACGGCCGAGGCAGAGTCCAGTGCGATGAGCGGGACGGCGGTCATGGCAGGCTCCTCGACGATCAGGTTCAGGACCAGGGTCAGGATCAGGTTCCCTCAAGAAACCTAGCACCGCCGAGTTCCCTGAGGGAACCCAGGCCTTTACGGTGGAAGCGTGACCCGTACCCCTCTCTCCGATGTCGCCTGCTCGATCGCCCGCGCGACCGACGTGTTCGGCGACGCCTGGACGGCCTTGATCATGCGCGACGTCCTCGTCGGCATCCGCCGCTTCGACGAGCTGGCCGAGGACCTCGGCCTGTCCCGCAAGGTCCTCGCCGCGCGACTGGCCCGGCTCGTCGAGGAAGGCGTACTGACCCGCGAGCGGTACCAGGACAGCCCGCCCCGCGAGGAGTACGTGGCCACGGAGAAGGGTCAGGAGCTCTACCCCGTGCTGCTGGCGCTGATGGCCTGGGGCGACAAGTGGTACGCGGGACCCGCGGGCCCCCCGGCCAAGGTCCGCCATGACGCCTGCGGGCACGTCACCACGCCGGTCATGGCCTGCGGAGCCTGCCGGGAGCCGCTCACGGTGGCCGACACGACCCAGCTTCCCGGCCCCGGCGGCAAGGTGGGGACGGGAACCCGCCTGCTGGGACCGCTGATCGCCGCACGGGAAGCGGCGGACCCCTCGCCGGCCCCCTCAGGCTCCCGCTAGATGGGCTTCAAGTCGGCGAGCAGCATGTCGTGGTCCGAGTACGAGGTGAGCTGTACCCGGTGCCTGAGCGGGTTGATGCCTCGCAGGAAGATGTAGTCGAACTTGCTCCGCCAGTCGGTGGTCGGAGTGCAGGTGCCGGCGAGCGAGGGACGGCACTGCGGGTCCGCGTCCGTGGCCAGTTTCCACATCGGGGCGAGTTCGGGAGACTCCGGCACGGCGTTGAAGTCGCCGAGAACGATGGCGCGGTCGTGCCGGGCGACGGCCGCGGCGAGCACATCGACCTGGGCGGCCCGGACGGCTTCCTGCTGTCGTTGGGCGAGGTGCGTGATGAAGACCCGGACGGACCGGCCGCCCACGCTCGTAGTGACTCCCATGTACCCACGGTCTTCGGACCCGCCGTCGGGGTACTCCACGTTCACGCGGTCCGTCATCGGTGCTGCCGAGAGGACCGCCTGGCCGAAGCCCCCCGGGCTCCACGGCACTCCCCCGCAGCGGCCCCAACTGCGCAGCACCGAACCGTATTCGACGTGGTAGACCAGCCCGTGCAGATACTCGAGATAGTCCCGGATCCTCTCGACGTCACCCACGCACGCCTCCTGCAGGCCGATGACCTGCGGCGCGTGCCGGGCGATCTCCGCGGCCCGGTCGACGTCGCTCTCGGCGCAGGGGTTGCAGATGTTCCACGTCATGACCCGGTTCGGCACGACATCCCGGACGGGCTCGACGGGTGGCCTCGCGAAGAGCGCGTCGCTCGGTGCACTGGGGCCGATGAGCATCATGCAGACCAGGGTCATGGCCCCCGCGACCAACCGCGTGCTCGTTCCGAGCACCATCGCCTCCTCAGGGTGGATGCACGTGACATCTGACGTCTCCACGCATGAGGTTAATGGGACCTTCCGCCTTCAACTTACTGTCGGACCTCGTCCTGGTGAGTTTCACTTGCTCTGCCGCCCGTCGTACACGGCGGCGCGGGGGGCCGGACTTCTCCCGGCCCCCTGCCCCTGCGAGCATGCAGAACTGTTCAGGACTGACAGCGGGATCCGGCGACGCGATCGGACGGAAGGCCTAGTGACGGGTGCACAGCCATGGCAGACGCATACTTCACCACGGAGCAGTGCCCACGATGCGGCCGTCACACAGACGGCCTCTCCAACCGCTTCACCTGCACCGTCTGTGACACCGTCTGGACCTCCGGGGTCTCCGAATCGGTGGTCACCATGGGCCCGCTGGACATGACGATCCTGTCCCCGCCCAAGCGCGTCTGATCCCGCCCCGCAGCATTGCGCGCCGCAGCCTCAACCGGCCTACGACTGAAGCCGCTTCACGTTGTCGCCGAACGTCCAGCCTTTCGAGCCGTCCCAGTTGATGGACCAGGTCATCAGGCCCTTCAGCGCGCCGTTGTAGTGGTTCCACGCCTGGGCCACCAGGCTCGGGGCCATATAGCCGCCGCCCGCGCCCGGTTGTGCGGGCAGGCCCGGGACCTGCTTGTCGTAAGGGACCTTGATCGTGGTGCCCTGGACGACCAGGCCCTTGTTCAGGCAGTCCGTCTGCGCGACGAATCCCTGGACGGTTCCGGCGGAGTAGGAGTCACCGGAGCAGCCGTACATGCTTCCGTTGTAGTACTGCATGTTCAGCCACCAGAGGCGACCGTTGTCCGCGTACTTCTTCACGATCGGGAGGTACGCGCCCCAGATCGAGCCGTACGCGACGCTGCCCCCGGTGACGTACGCCGTCTCGGGTGCCATCGTCAGGCCGAAGTTCGACGGCATCCTGGCCAGGACGCCGTCGATGATGCGGACGAGGTTGGCCTGGGACGCGGAGAGCTGGTTGATGTTGCCGCTGCCTACGAGGCCGGTCTCGATGTCGATGTCGATGCCGTCGAAGTTGTACTTCTTCAGGATCGGCACCACGGTCTCGACGAAGCGGTCGGCGACCTTGCTGGAGCTGAGGTCGATGCCCGCCGCCGCGCCGCCGATCGACATCAGGATCGTGGCGCCGTTCGCCTTCGCCTGACACATCTCGGCCGGGGTGGCGACCTTGACCGTCGAGTCCATTCCGTCTTCCCACAGGACGGTGCCGTCGGAGCGGATGACGGGGAACGCCGCGTTGATCACGTTGTAGCCGTGGTCGCGCATCCGGGTGTCGGTGATTGGGGTCCAACCGAACGGCGGGTGAACGCCGTTGGCGGCTCCGTCCCAGTTCTCCCAGTAGCCCTGAAGCACCTTCCCGGTGGGCTTCGCCTTGACCGCGCACGTCTCGTCCTGGGCACCCCGGGCGTCGTGGCCGGCCTGTGCGACCCGCGCGGCCCGGGAGTCGTCCCGGCCGTCGTGCGGTGCCGCGATGCCCGGTGCCGCTCCGAGGAGCACCGGCACGGCGAAGGCCATCGCCAGACCGGCTGCCAGGAGACGGGAGGGGGCACGGCGCGGGGCGGGGGCGTGGGGGAAGGTTCGGGATGACACGCTTACCTCCTGGACTGTGGTGCCTGGAGACGTAAGTGGTACGACGCGCCACACCGTAAAGAGGTCCAGACCTTCCGTCAATAGGTCTGGACCAAATCGATCGAGCAGGAGGCCTCCCCTTCATGGACATCCTCGATTCCACCGATCCGTCGGCCATCTCGGTGACCGAGGCGATCCGGAAGGGCGACATCCCCGCGCTGCGCCGGCTCCTGGCCGACCACCCGGCACTGGCCACCAGCCGGATCAGTCAGGACGGTCGGGCCGCGGGACAGCGGAGTCTGCTGCACATCGCCACCGACTGGCCCGGCCACCACCCCCGCGCCGATGCGGTCATCGCCACCCTCGCCGCGGCGGGCGCCGACCCCGACGCCCGCTTCGTCGGCGCCCACACCGAAACGCCTCTGCACTGGGCCGCCAGCAACGACGACGTCATCGCGGTGGACGCCCTCATCGCCGCGGGCGCCGACATCGAGGCGTCCGGTGCCGTCATCGGCGGCGGCACCCCGCTCGCCGACGCGCGCGGCTTCGGCCAATGGCGGGCAGCCCGCAGGCTCCTGGAGCACGGCGCCCGCGCGGACCTGCAGGACGCGGCCACCCTCGGCCTGCTCGACCAGGTGGAGGCGTTCCTCGCCACCCCGGACTCCCCCACCGCGTCCGAGCTCACCAGCGCCTTCTGGGGCGCCTGTCACGGAGGTCAACTCCGCACCGCCGAGCGCCTGTTGCAGCTCGGCGCGCAGGTGAACTGGATCGGCTACGACGACATGACACCCCTGGACATCGCCCGCGCGCAGGGCGCCGGTGACGTCGTCCAGTGGCTGCTCACCCAAGGAGCCAAGGCACGCGCCGACCTCGGGTGAGTCACGACTTCGGGCCCCTCAGCCCTCGAAGGCGCCCATGCCGCCGATGCCGACGCCGATGCCGCCGAAGGCACCGTCGGTCTCGAACGCCAGCTTGGCGAACCGCTCTCCCATCAGCCGATGCGTGGCGGCGTCCGGGTGGAGCTGGTCGGGCAGCGGCAGCTCGGCCGAGTCGGCCTCTCCGTACAGCTCACGCCCGTCGAGGTAGTAGAGGTGGGGATCCTCTGCCGCCCGCTGCTCCACGATCCTGGCCAGCTCCTCGCGGATGACACCGAGCGTCAGCTTCCCGCTCGCACGCTCCGCCGGATCACCCATGGCGAGGAACTGCAGCCGCCCCGAGCTGATATTGCTGAAGTCCGGCGCGCTGGGGCCGGGTGTGTCCTCGTGGATGGGGCACAGGATGGGCGAGACGACCAACATCGGCGTACGCGGGTGGCCTTCACGGATGGTGTCGAGGAAGCCGTGGACGGCGGGGCCGAAGGCACGCAGACGCATCAGGTCGGCGTTGACCACATTGATGCCGATCTTGAGGCAGATCAGGTCGGCGGGCGTGTCCCGCAGGGCGCGCGCGGTGAACGGGTCGAGCAGCGCACTGCCGCCGAGCCCCAGGTTGATCAGCTCCACACCACCGAGGGACGCGGCGAGGGCGGGCCAAGTGGTCGTGGGGCTCGCGGCGTCGGAGCCATGGCTGATCGAACTGCCATGGTGCAGCCACACCTTGCGGCCCCGGTCCGGTGCGGGCTCGATGGGTGCGTCGGTGCGCAGCTCGACGAGTTCGGTGGTCTCGTTGTGCGGCAGCCAGATCTCGATGTCCTTGGCGCCGTCGGGCAGTTCGGTGAAGCGGAGGGTGCCGACCGGCCCGGGCCGGTGCTCGAAGGTCCCGGCAGCCATGTCGATGGTCAGGGTGTTGCCGCCGCTCACGGAGGCCTGACCGGCCAGGCGGCCGTCCACGAGCAGGTCGTAGAGACCCTCCGGGCGGGGCGGGGCACCCACGTAGTCACGCTTGGTGGGCAGGGTGTCCAGTTCGAGCGCGGTGGCCCGGGTGCGGAAGACGAGGCGTACACCGGCGGGCTGGGACTCGGCCATGGCCAGCTGTCCGTCGGTGCACTGGGCGCGGGCCCGTGCGGGCAGCCGGTGCGGCAGGACGCCGTGCGCGGTGCGCTCCAGGTCGTGGGCGCCGCGCAGGATGTCCTCGGTGATGGGTGTGGTGATCCAGTCGTGGTGCTCGGTGTGATCGTGATGCTCGATGTGATCGTGGTGCTCGGTGTGCATGGTCTCCGCCTGCTGATCATGGTGTCTGAGGTGTCGGGAGGCGCCGATGCGGCGATACGCCGCCGCCCCCACGGAAGTCGGCCCGGTCCGGCCCCGGTCGAGCCCAGGTCAGGACGCGGGCCAGTTCCGCAACAGGGAGTCGAGGGCATCCAGGATGCGGGACCACGTCTCCTGCGAGTCGGGTTCGCTGTGGCTGAAACCGCCCGCCATCTCCAGGCTGACGTAGCCGTGGAAGACGCTGCCCAGCATCCGGACCGCGTGGGTCTGGTCGGGCTCCGTCAGGTCGTAGCCGCGCAGGATCGCCCGCGTCATCTGTGCGTGCCGGACGCCCGCGCTGGCGGCGGCCGTCTCCGGGTCGAGCCTCAGCCGGGCCGCGGCATAGCGCCCGGGGTGCTCACGCGCGTAGTCGCGGTAGACGTCGGCGAACGCGGTCAGCGCGTCCTTCCCCGCCCGCCCTGCCAGCGCGGCAGCACACCGGTCGGCGAGTTCCTCAAGGGCGAGGAGGGCGATCCGCGTCTTGAGGTCCTGCGAGTTCTTCAGATGCGAGTACAGACTCGCGACCTTGACGTCGAAGCGCCTGGCGAGCGCCGAGACGGTCACCTGCTCGAAGCCGACCTCGTCGGCCAGCTCCGCCCCGGCCTGCGCCAGGCGCTCCACGGTCAGTCCTGCGCGAACCATGCCCTTCCTCCTCTTCGGCTGAGCCGATTATGCAGTTGCCTAATACCTTTAGGCAAATCAGCTAGCCGTACAGGAAGAGGCACGTACCCCTGGACCCCCATCGCCCCCTAGGCCTCAGACTGTCTTGACCGTGCCCCCGTCGATCACGTAGTCCGCACCGGTGACGTTGCCAGCCACCTCCGAGAGCAGGAACGTGATCAGTGACGCCACCTCCCGGGGCTCGGTGATCCGCCCGCTGGTGATGTTGAACGCCGTCGGTATCTGCGTGAGGAACTCCGCGTGCTCGGCCCCGAACCCGGCCGCGACCTTGCCGCCGAAGCCGTCGGGGTCCTCCCAGATGGCGGTGCGCACCACGCCGGGCGAGACGGTGTTGACCCGCACCCCCTGCGGCCCGAACTCCTCGGCCAGCGACTTGCCCAGAGAAGTGAGGGCGGCCTTGGCCGCGCTGTAGGCGACGGGACCGGCCGCCGGGAGGCGGGAGTTGATGGAGGAGACGTTGACGATCGCACCGCGGCGCTCGATCAGGCTCGGCAGCGCGGCGCGGCTGACCCGGACCGCGCTGAGCAGGTTGAGATCGAAGACGCCCTGCCACTGCGCGTCGTCGGTGTCGAGGAAACCGACCGGCTCCACGGCGTCACCGCCACCGACGTTGTTCACCAGCAGGTCGATGCCGCCCAGTTCGGCGAAGGCGCCGTCCATGAGGGCGGCCACCCCCTCCGGGGTGCCGAGGTCGGCCGACACGGCGAAGGCTCCCGACTCCTTGAGTTCGGGGGTGATGGTGCGGGCCGCGCCCACGACACGTACGCCCTCGTCGATCAGCACCTTGACGGTGGCCAGGCCGATTCCCCGGCTGGCACCGGTGACGACGGCGGTTTTGCCCTCGAGGTCGAGCTTCATGCTTCCCCAGCTCCTTCAGACACATATTTTTTGAACTACAGGTACAAAACATGGGTACACGTCAGCAGCCGAAACCCACCCGAAAAACGGGCCGGAAAGGTCAGAGAGAGTCGACCGTCGCGTCGATCACCCTGGACAGGCGCTCCGGTCCTTCCGCGACCCGGGCCATCAGACGCAGACCGACGACCGTGGTCAGCAGCAGGCTCCCGATGGCGCGAGCGTCACGGGCGGAGTCGATCTCCCCCGCTCGCTGCCCCTTCTCCACCAGCGCGGAGAAGGCCTCTTCGGTGCGGTCGAACATGCGCCGGACCAGCTCGGTCGCCACCTCGTCCGTGCCGGCCAGCTCCGCGGCGGCGTTGACCGCCATACAGCCGCGCCGGTCAGGATCGGCGAGGTCCATCTCGACGAGCAGCCACAGCGCCGCACGCAACCGCTCCTTCACGGGCCCCGACTCCTCGAGCATCTCGATGAGAGCCACGGCCTGACTGTCGCGGTAGCGGCGCAGCGCCCGCTCGAACAGGGCGTGCTTGCTGCCGAAGGTGTTGTAGAGACTGCCCTTGCCGATGCCGAGCGCGTCCACGAGGTCCTGGGGCGTGGTGGCGGCATATCCCTTGCGCCAGAACACGTCCATGGCCTGCTCTACGGCGGCGTCCGGATCGAACTGCTTCGGCCTTCCCATGACCAGGAGCCTAGACCGTTCTTGACCCGTAGGTCAAGAACGGTCTTCACGGGACTCGGGATGGCGCTCAGGGCGGTGCTCAGGCAGCGCGACGCACCCGTGCGGCCTTACGGGCCTCCGCCATCTCGCGGGATTCGGCGGTCCGGCGGGAGCCGCCGCCCGAGCGGCCGGGCTGCCCGGGACGCGTGCCCATCCCCCGGAAGGGGGCGCCGCCGCGCTTGGGGCGCTCCGTGCTGGGCGCGCTGCTGCCGGCGATCGGCACACCGGAGGGGGCCTTCGCGCCGGTGATGCGGCTCAACGCGGCCTCGCCGGAGCGCACCTGGGTGATCTGCGGCCTGATCCCCGCGGCGGACATCAGGCGGTTCATGTCACGGCGCTGGTTGGGCGTCACGAGGGTGACGACGCTGCCGGACTCACCTGCGCGGGCCGTACGGCCGCCGCGGTGGAGGTAGTCCTTGTGGTCGATGGGCGGGTCGACGTTGACCACCAGGTCGAGGTTGTCGACGTGGATGCCGCGTGCGGCGACGTTCGTGGCCACCAGGACCGTCACCGCGCCGGTCTTGAACTGGGCGAGGGTGCGGGTGCGCTGGGGCTGCGACTTGCCGCCGTGCAGCGCCGCGGCCCGTACGCCGCTGCCCATCAGGTGCTTGGTGAACTGGTCGACTGCGTGCTTGGTGTCCAGGAACATGATCACCCGGCCGTCGCGGGCCGCGATCTCGGTGGCGGTCGCCATCTTGTCGGCGCCGTGCACATGCAGTTCGTGGTGCTCCATCGTGGTGACGGCGCCCTTGGAGGGGTCGACCGAGTGCACGACGGGGTCATGGAGGTAGCTGCGGACCAGCAGGTCGACGTTGCGGTCGAGCGTGGCGGAGAACAGCATCCGCTGACCGTCGGGGCGCACCTGGTCGAGCAGTTCGGTGACCTGGGGCATGAAGCCCATGTCGGCCATCTGGTCGGCCTCGTCGAGGACGGTGATGCTCACCCGGTCCAGACGGCAGTCCTTGCGCTCGATGAGGTCCTTGAGGCGTCCGGGCGTGGCGACGAGCACCTCGGCACCGGAGCGCAGGGCTCCGGCCTGCCTGCCGATCGACATGCCGCCGACGACCGTGGCGATACGCAGCTTCAGCGACCGGGCGTACGGAGTGAGTGCCTCGGTGACCTGCTGGGCGAGCTCCCGAGTGGGAACGAGGACCATGGCGAGGGGCCGCTTCGACTCGGCGCGCTGACCTTCGAGGCGCACGAGGAGCGGGAGCCCGAAGGCGAGGGTCTTGCCGGAGCCGGTGCGGCCGCGGCCCAGTACGTCCCGGCCCGCGAGGGCGTTCGGCAGCGTGGCCGCCTGGATCGGGAACGGCTCGGTCACGCCGAGGCCGGTGAGCGTCTTCAGCAGCGGGGCCGGCATGTCGAGCTCGGCGAAGGTCTCCGCCGCGGGCAGGCCCGGGGTGATGGTGACCGGCAGGGCGAACTCACCCTGGGGGGCGGCGGGTCGGCGTCCCTGGCCGCCGGAGCGGTTGCCGGGGCGGCCGCCACCGTTGCGGGGGCTGGCACCGCGGGAGCCGCCGCCGTTACGGGGATTGGAATAGCGGTCGTTCGTGCGAGCTGAACGGTTCATGGAGAACCTTCCTCGATATGGCACGCATCGAGGAATTCTCGGTGAATTTCAACCGAACGAATTGCAAGCACGAGCCGGATAAAAGACAAATCTTCTTTAAACAGCAACGAGCTGGTGCCCGCGCCGTGAGGCGCGGGCACCAGCGTCGTCTTACGCTTCAGCGTCAGGCAGGAACGATGTTCTCGGCCTGCGGGCCCTTCTGGCCCTGAGTGACATCGAAGTTCACCTTCTGGCCTTCCTGAAGCTCACGGAAGCCCTGGGTGGCGATGTTCGAGTAGTGGGCGAAGACGTCGGGGCCGCCACCCTCCTGCTCGATGAAGCCGAAGCCCTTTTCCGAGTTGAACCACTTCACGGTGCCAGTAGCCATACTAAATATCTCCTTCGGGGCAAGCTCCGAGACCCGCACTGTGCGGACCCCGGCGTCGCCACGTTGATTGCCCCGTCCGGGAAAACTTCTCCCGGAAATACAAAAGTGCCCGGCGGAATAGATCCACCAAAGGCACTTGAAGTCTTATGGGAACCACAACTGCAACTACGATCAACAGTAGCACGAGATGGCCGTCACGGCGCGGGCAAGCTCAACAGATTTCACCCGACCGGCCCTGGACCCCCACCACATTGCGGAAATTTGTGGACCTCTGGTCTCACCTCGGGCGGGAAATGGCGCGCTGGAGCAGGTCGCGCAGCGCGTCCTGCTCTTTTTGCGTGAGGGCGGCGAGGGGCGAGTCCTCGCCCAGCATCCCCAGGAGCCGCTCCCGCAGCGCGACACCCTCCGAGGTGAGCACCAGCTGCTTGGCGCGGCGGTCGGAGGGATGCGGGCGCCGTTCGATCAGGGCCTGCTTCTCCAGCTTGTCCACGACGAAGGTGGCGTTGGAGGGCTCGCAGCTCATGCGTTCGGCGAGCTCGCGCATGGTCATGGGCCCCGCGAGCTCACGCAGGGCGGTCGCCTGCGGAGCGGTGAGCCCCAGACTGACGGCGCGTTCACGCAGATGCTCCGCGATCTGGTCGGCCATCCCGTTCACCAGGCCGCACAGCTGCCGCTCGGCGATGGCCTGCGATTCAGGGTTCGTCATGAGGCCAAGCCTAGCAAGTGCATCCAGTCTGCATATTACTAGCTTGAATGATTCAAGCTTGATGCATATAGTCGTCCCCATGACCACTTCCTCCCAGCACCACACCGCGACCGCACGGCTGCGCCGCCCCTCCGGCATCCGTTCCCTGCGACTGGGCGAGACGAAGGTGACGTACGTGCCGGACGGAGCCGTCCAGCTCACGCCGCGCGGCTGGCTGCCGGCCAGCACCGACGCGGACTGGGCCACCCATGCCGAGTACGTGGACGAGACCGGCCACCTCACCGCGGGCATCGGTGGCCTGCTCGTGGAGCACGGCGACCGGGCCCTGCTGATCGACGCCGGTTTCGGGCCGCGGTCCTTCCCCGCCGAGCCGGGCAGCGCGATAGGCGCCATCCAGGGCGGCGCGCTCCTGGAGAACCTCGCCGCGCTCGGCCGCGCGCCCGAGGAGATCGAAGCGGTCGCCTTCACCCACCTGCACACCGACCACATCGGCTGGGCCTGGCATCCGGGACCGGGCAGTGACAGCCCCGCCTTCACCCGGGCCGACTACTTGGTGGCCGAGCCCGAGTGGTCACAACGCCATCTCCTTGAGGCACACGGCACGAGCAAGGAGACGCTCGACGCGCTGGCACCGAAGGTGCGGACCGTGGCGGACGACCAGGAGATCTTCCCCGGCGTACGCGTGCGGTTCATCCCCGGCCATACGCCGGGCCACGCCGCCTACGTCATCACGGCGGGCGGGCAGGGCTCCGACGGACGACGCCTCATCGCCTTCGGTGACGCGCTCCACTCCCCCGTCCAGGTCGGCCACCCCGAGTGGTCCGCGGCCCCCGACCACGACTCCGTCCGGTCCGCGGACTTCCGCCGCCGCCTCGTCGAGGAACTCCAGGAGCCCGGCACGATCGGCTTCGGCATCCACTTCGCCGATGTGGTGTTCGGACGGGTCCGCACCGAGCAGGGCCGAGCCGTATGGCAGCCCCTCGACGACGACGGCTCCTGAGGCCCTAGTCGGGCACCCGCCCCTGGTGCAGCGGTGCGGACATCCGTCCGGGCGTCCCGGTGCGGGCGAACGTGAGCCAGGCGGTGCGCAGCTTCGAGCCCAGTGCGTCCACGTCCTCCCAGCGGACGGACCCGAGCATCGGCGCCGCCCGCCACGCCTCGCGCGAGCCGAAAAGGAGCGGGAGTTCGAGGCAGTGGGTGGCGCCGAAGGGTGAACCCGCCGGGCGCCAGTCGAGGCGGTATGTGTGCACCTGGGCGCCCGCACGTGCCGCGCGCGCCCCGAAGAGGGCGAGGGGTTCCTCGTAGGTGAGGCGGGTCAGCTCCGCCGCGTCGTCCCCCTCGCCGGGGAACGCGGTCATGTCGTCCAGGTTCCAGCCGTAGAGGATGTCGAGGCCCCGTACGTACCCCTCCAAGGTGTGGGAGGAGCCGGCGTCTTCGGTCTCGACAGGGGTGAACGCGGGTTCCATCGTGCTGCCGGACCGGCTCAGGTTGGCCAGGGCGGTCTCCCGCTGGGCCGCCAGGATCGCGGACACGTCAGCGGTGTACGGGTCCGTGGCGAGGAAGTCGGCGAAGAGGCGGCCCAGAACCTGCGCTTCCTTGCGGGGGCGTGCCGCGAGCGCGAGCGGGGCGCTCTGCAGGATCGCGCGACGGAAGAGCCCCTCGGCCTCCGGCAGCTCGAGGAGGAGGCGAATGGACAGGGCGCCGGCCGACTGGCCGAGCACCGTGACGTTGGCCGGGTCTCCCCCGTACGCGGCGATGTGCGCGCCGACCCAGCGGAGCGCTTCCAGCTGGTCGTACAGACCGAGGTTGCCCTCGCTGGTCCCGTCGAGGCAGAGGTAACCGAGCGCGCCGAGGCGGTAGTTGACGCCGACGACCACCACATCACCCTGGGCGGCGAGCGCGCCGCCGTCGTACCAGTCCAGCAGCCCCGCTCCGCTGCTGAACCCGCCGCCGTGCAACCACACGAGCACCGGGCGGGCCCCGGCGTCGCGGGCCGGTGTCGTGATCGACAGGTTCAGACAGTCCTCGCCGTGCGGGTGGCGGTCCAGGGGCGGGCCCATCACCGCGTCGAGCCGGGAGGGAAGCTGCGGGCAGATCTCACCGCTGGCGGGGTGGGGGTCCGGGTGCGGCACGGGCCGTGGGCGGGCGAAGCGCTCGGCGGTGGCGTAGCGGATCGGTCCGGTGCGGATCATCGTCGGTTCGGTCATGCGTCGGCGCCCTCCGTGGTGAGTACGGCTGCACCGGCCGAAGTCTCCGCCCCGCACGGAACAGCGCCACCATTGACGAGTCATGAACGGCCACGGTCCCGCCGCTGATGTCACGTGTCAATGCGGGACAGTTCAATACTGAAACGCATATTCCATTGCAATCTCGTTATGTGTTGACTCCTTGACGCCGGGAACGCTCCAGGGTTGGCTTTCAGCCACCTCGGATCACAACGAAGCGGTCCGATCGAGGAAGTGGGCGAATGAAAACCCGTATGCGTGAAGCCACCGTCGCCGTATCTGTGAGCGCCTTGGCACTCTCGCTCGCCGCATGCGGCAGCCTGCTCGGCTCGGACGACGGGAAAGCGCAGAAAGAGCGGAAGGGTGACGCGGTCACCGTCGGCCTGCTCCTGCCCGAGACGGAGACGGCCCGCTACGAGAAGTTCGACCACCCCATCATCGAGAAGCAGGTCAAGAAGCTCACCAACGGCAAGGGCAAGCTCGTCTACGCCAACGCCGAGGGCGACGCCGCCAAGCAGAACAGCCAGCTCGACCAGATGGTCGCCGACAAGGTCGACGCGATCCTGGTGAGCGCGGTGGACGCCAAGAAACTCGCACCGGCGGTCAAGAAGGCGAAGGAGGCGGACATTCCCGTCATCGCCTACGACCGTCTCGCCGAGGGACCCGTCTCCGGCTATGTGGCCTTCGACAACGAGCTGGTCGGCCAGGTCCAGGGCCAGGCGATCCTGAAGGCGCTCGGCAGCGCCCGCAAGACCAGCAAGATCGTCATGATCAACGGGGCGCCGACCGACCCGAACGCCGCCGTCTTCAAGGACGGCGCGCTCTCCCAGCTCCAGAACCAGGTGGTCATCGCCAAGACGTACGACACCGATGGCTGGAAGCCGCAGATCGCGGGCGAGCACATGACCGACGCGATCACCGCGATCGGCAAGGGCGACATCGCCGCCGTCTACTCCGCCAACGACGGCATGGCGGGCGGCGCCATCAAGGCCCTCAAGGCCGCGGGCGTCACCGACCTGCCGCCGGTCACCGGCCAGGACGCGGAGCTGTCGGCCGTGCAGCGCATCGTCACGGGCGAGCAGTACATGAGCGTCTACAAGCCCTATCCCGAAGAGGCCGTCGGCGCCGCGCAGATGGCGGTCCGGATCGCCCAGGGCCGCATGGTCGAGTACGACGCCCTGGCCGGGGACAGGTCCGAGAACGCCACCACGAAGAAGATCCCCTCCCTCCTGGTCTCGGTCCGCCCCCTGACCCGGGACACCGTCAAGTCCACGGTCATCAAGGACGGCATCTACAAGACCGAGGAGATCTGCACGGCCGAGTTCAAGGCAGCGTGCGCGACGGTCGGCCTCAAGGGCTAGGCCCCGGCTCGAAGGATGAGCTGGAATTCGCCAGCCCAGACCTCGTAGCAAGCTCACACCAGCGAGGAGAAACGGCCGAACGGGTCGCATCCACGATTCCCTCGAGTGGCTGCCGGGTATGACCCGGCAGCCACGACTGCCCGGAGGGGGAATCCGATGAGCCGGCCCGGCACGCCCACGCGCGCGATGCCCGTACGCACGGGAACCCTCGCCGTGCGCGGGGACATCGGCCGTCCCGGCACGCTGACCGTGGCGGATCTGCGCGAGCGCTGGGAGCAGCACGAGTCCGCCGTGGTCTTCGACTGCGCCACCAACGGGCCGCAGCACCACACCTTCTCCGGGCCCCTGCTCCGGGAGGTCGCCGGCGACGCGCTGCCCGCGTTCGACGCCCGGCGCCGCAAGGACCGCTCGCGCTTCGTGCTCGCCGTCACCGGCGGGGACGGCCACCACACCGTCCTTGCCTGGGCGGAGATCGACGCCGATTTCGGCGATGCGCCGATCCTGCTCG
The DNA here is from genome assembly GCF_040636975.1 of Streptomyces sp. NPDC032198. Lineage (NCBI taxonomy): Bacteria > Bacillati > Actinomycetota > Actinomycetes > Kitasatosporales > Streptomycetaceae > Streptomyces > Streptomyces sp. NPDC032198. The sequence continues at coordinate 288,939 of NZ_JBEZVL010000004.1, forward strand.
CCACCCGCCTGGACGGTCGGGAGCTGGACGCCGTCGGGAGCCAGCTCGTGGTGCCGTCCGACCGCTGCGGTGCGCGCTACATCAGCGCGATCAGGAGCATCTGGATCGGTGCGTGCCGCGTGCCCGCGGAATCCTGAGCGGTCTGCCGATGCGTGGCGGCCGGGCCGCTCAGTCCTCGTAGACGTGCCGGGGCAGCTTGAGCCAGAGGTCGGGCGGACCGGTGACGGCGCGGGGGTCGGCCGGCCTCAGCCCCACGTAGGCGCAGGAGTAGGCGATGGCGTTGTGGCGGTAGAGGTAGGAGGCGAGGACCTCCGCCGAGGAGTCGCCCTCGTCGGGGCCGCCTCCCGGGTGCAGGTCCCAGCCCACTATGACTCCATCGCGGGTGATGCTGCCTTGGTCTCCGCTCTTGGGATGGGCATAGAGGCCGTAACAGACGGTGCCCGCGGAGAGCAGGCGCACCACACCGGGCATCGACGGGGCATAGCCCCACGGCTGGGTGATGATGCAACCGCCCGGTACATCGGTGGCTCCGACGATCCGCAGGGACTCATCCATGTCGTACGACGAGGGGTCCTCCAGGAGTTCGTCCAGCTCGGGGTCTTCGTAGGGCTCCGCCCCCAGGCGGCGCGCGGCCCGGGCCGCGTCGATCCCGGCCACGAAGGCCAGGCCCATGCCGTCGTCGTGGAGGTCACCGAGGGCCGCGGTCAGCCGTCTGGCCTCGGTCTCGGCGGCCGACTCCGCCGGGGTCAGGCCGCGCTCACCGGCCGGAACGAAGAAGAGGCCCGGGGTAGGGCCCGCCAGGCTGAGCCGGCCCGGCGACCAGTCCGCCAACACGATCCGCCACGGGTCGGCGCCGGCGGCGGCCAGCACACGGGCGTTGTCCGCGCGGTCCGCAAGGACCGCGGACCAGAGGGCGGTGCGGCCCTCCTCCTCCGCGTCGACGTCATCGACGCGGCGGGCCAGCTCGGCGACCACTTCCGGTGAGCCGAACACGGCCGCCTGGTGCAGGGGGCGGCCGCTGCCCCGCACATGAGGGTCGGCCCCGCGCTCCAGGCGGTCACGGACCAGCGCGAGGTCGCGCCAGCCTTCCCAGCCGAAACCCTCCCAGCCGTCACCCTCGACAACACCCATGACACTCCCCCTTCGTGGTGACCCCAAGATCTGCCTCGTGTCGTAGTCGGCCACTTACTGAACGCTACAGACGGCCACTGACAATCTCTTCCCTCTTCTCTGACTCCTCCGACGCCTGTTGGGGGACGCGTGCTCCCGGACAGTTGTGGCTCACCGTGTCGGCGAAGGCCTTGGCCAGGGGCGACAGCGCGTCCCAGCGGCGTACGGCCCAGCCGGTCCACAGGGTGGGCAGGTCCGGGATGGGGATCAGGCGCAGGTCGGGGTGGCCGGGCCCGCGCCAGCCCGGCAGGTCGGGCACGATCGCGTGGCCCAGGCCGAGTTCGGCGAGCAGGAGGGCGGTGTCCCAGTCGGCGACGCTGGTGTCGGAGGCCGGACTGATGCCGCGCTCGGTGAACCAGGCGTCCAGGCGCGCACGGGATGTCGTGCTCTCCGGGAGCCCGATGAGCTGGATGCCGGCCAGGTCGGCGGTGGCGATCAGCGGCTTCGTGGCGAGGGGGTCCTCGCGGTGGACGGCCAGGACCCACGGGAGTTCGATGACGGGGCGTTGCTCGATGCCCTTGACCGGGGTACCGAGGGTGATCCAGGCCAGGTCGAGGCCGCCCGCGATGAGGGCGTCGAAACAACTGCGGCTGGAATGCGCGGTCTCGAATTCGAGGCTCACCTGGGGATGGCGGCGGCGGAAGGCGACGATCGCGTCGGACATGAAGTGCCGCACCGTGGTCGCGCCTGTGGTGATCCGCACCGATCCGGCCTCGCCGCGCACCAGGTCGCTCAGCCGCCGCAGGGCGTGATCGATGTCGCCGAGGCCACCGGCCGCCGCGTTCTGCAGGAGCAGTCCGGCCGGTGTGGGGACGACCCCGCGCGGGTGGCGTTCGAGCAGGCTGAGCCCCAGCTCGCGCTCCAGGCGCCTGATGTGCTGGCTGACCGCGGGCTGCGTACAGGAGAGGTCGCGGGCGACGGCGCTGAGGCTGCCCGTCCGGCAGACGGCGACGAAGACGCGCAGGTCATCGAGAGTCATGGACAGTGAAGCTACAGCTTGGGGGTCTGCAAGGAAACCCGAGGATTGACTTGGGTGTTGGGGGAGCGGGACGATCTTTCCGGGCCCAGGGCGGCAACCCGGCCCGGTTCCTGCGTCTTCCGGAGGACGGACGGACCGTGCCGGGTGCCGACCCGTCGGCTCCGCACCAGACTTCTCCGTCCCGGGCTGCCCGCACTCCGGTACGCCGACCGTCCCGGGAAGGGCGCTCCATGCAGGCACTCGAGACAGTGGCCATAGCCGCCGCGGCCGTCGCGGCAGGCGGCATCAACGCGGTGGTCGGCTCCGGCACCCTGATCACCTTCCCCACCCTGCTCGCCTTCGGGTACCCGCCCGTGCTGGCCAACGTCTCCAACACCATCGGCCTCGTCCCGGGCGTGATCAGCGCGGCGTACGGATACCGCGCCGAGCTCAAGGGCCAGCGGCGCCGTCTCATCAGGCTCGGCCTCGCCTCGCTCCTGGGCGGTGTCGCGGGAGCGGTCCTGCTCCTGAAGCTGTCCGCCGACACGTTCCGCGCCGCGGTGCCGGTGCTCATCCTGCTCGCCTGCGCTCTGGTGCTGCTGCAGCCCCGCATCCAGAAGTGGCTCGCGCGGCGCGACGCGCGCGGCCGTGCGAACGGCGGCGCTCCGCTGTGGGCCGGCGTCATGGTCACCGGCGTCTACGGCGGCTACTTCGGGGCGGCCCAAGGGGTGCTGCTCATGGGCCTGTTCGGGTCGTTCCTCCGTGATGACCTGCAGCGCCTGAACGCCGTCAAGAACGTCCTCGCGTCCATCGTGAACGGCGTCGCCGCGGTCGTCTTCATCGCCGTGACGACGGTCGACTGGACGGTGGCGGGCGTGATCGCCCTCGGCTCGACCGCGGGCGGTCTGATCGGTGCGCGGGTGGGCCGCCGCCTCTCACCCGCCGTGCTGCGCGGGCTCATCGTGGTGGTCGGGGTGACGGCGGCCGTCGCCGTGGCCATCTGAGCGCCTCCGCACGACGAAGTGACGGGCGTCACAATCTTTGCTGTCGTATCGCGCCGGGCCGCCGCGTATAGGAGGTGCAACCACCGGCAACGGCAAGGAGTTCACCATGGAAGCCCGCTTGAATCTCGTCGCCATTCCCTTCGCGGCCAAGACCCTGAAGCACTTCGCGTCCGCGAGCAAGACGATCCTCTCGGAGTCGACTCTGCCGTCCACGACCCAGGATCTGGTGATGCTCCGGGCGAGCCAGATCAACGGCTGCGGTTTCTGCACCGACATGCACAGCAAGGACGCCGCGCACGCCGGGGAAACGCCGGTGCGCCTCGCCCTGGTCGCCGCCTGGCGGGAGGCCACGGTGTTCACCGAGGCCGAGCGCGCCGCCCTGGAACTGACCGAGCAGGGCACGCGGATCGCGGACGCGGCCGGTGGCGTACCGGACGAGGTGTGGGCGAACGCCGCCAAGCACTACGACGAGGAGCAGCTCGCCGCCCTGGTGTCACTCATCTCCCTCATCAACGCGGCCAACCGCTTCAACGTCATCGTCCAGCAGCCCGCCGGGGACTACCGGCCCGGCCAGTTCGGCTGACGCCGGGCCGACGGGAGTGACCGCTGGGGCGGGGCAGCCTAGGCCGCCCTGCTCTGGCGGCGGTAGCCGCCCGGCGCCAGGCCGTACTCGCGCTTGAAGGCCTTGGCGAAGGCGAACTCCGAGCCGTATCCGGTACGGGCGGCGACCGTGGTCAGCGGGGCGTCGGACTCCCGCAGCATGCGGGCGGCGGTCGTCATGCGCCACCGGGTCAGGTACGCCATCGGCGGCTCGCCGACCAGCATCGCGAACCGCCGGGCGAACGCGGCGCGGGACAGTCCGGCCCGCGCCGCCAGGGACTCGACCGTCCAGGAGGCCGCGGGGTCGTCGTGCATGGCCGTCAGGGCGGGCGCGACCGCCGAGTCGCCCAGAGCCGCCGCCCAGCCCTGAGCGGCGGCCGGCGGCTGATCGTCCAGCCAGGCCCGCAGGATGTAGAGCAGCAGCGAGTCGATCAGGGTGGGCACGATGCCGTCGGAGCCGATACGCGGGTTCTCCAGCTCGGAGCCGAGGAGCTGGACGGCAGCGCTGAGCTCCGGGTGGCGGCCGTGCCGCGTCGGCAGGTGGATCACCTCGGGCAGCTGGCGCACCAGGGGGTGCGGGCGGCCCTGGTCCAGGTGGTAGTTGCCGCACAGCAGGCTGGTCTCGGCGCCCTCGCCGCCGAGCGTGACCGAGCCGATCGGTGAACCCCCGTGGAGCTGCTCGTCCTTGAGCTCCTCGGCCGGGGTGGAGGGCTGGTCGGCGAGGATGTGGCCCCGCCCGTCACGCAGGAAGATCACATCCCCGGGGTTCAGCGGAATCGGCTCCAGGTGCGGGGACGTTTCGGGCAGCGGGACCAGCCAGCAGGTGCCGTAGAGCACCACGTGGAACCCGGCGCCCGCGACGGGCGGCAGCCGCAGGCCCCAGGGGGCGCGGCCGTTTGTCCGTACGGACGCCGGATGTCCGGTGCGCATCGAGGCCAGTGCCTCGGTGAGGATGTCCATCCGGCCTCGCCCTTCCTGGTGCCGCCCGTCGCGGTCGTCCTGTGCGGACCGTCCTGTTCAGACCGTCCTGTTCAGACCGTCAGGACAATCTTGCCTTGTACGTGTCCCGAGGCGACCAGCTCGTGTGCCTTTCCGGCCTCCTCCAGCGGGAACGTCTCCTCGACGAAGGGGCGGACACGGCCCGCGTCGATCAGTTCCGCGACGGCTGCGAGACCGGTGGCGTCCGGTTCGACCATGACTCCGGCGAAGCGCCGGCCGGCGGCCTCGACGCGCGCGGCGAGCTCCTTGTCGTGGTGTTCCAGGATGCTGATGAGTACGCCGCCGGGGCGCACCACGCCGAGTGAGAGGTCGCCCTGGGCCGTGGAGTCGAGGAACACGTCCACGCCCTTGACGGCCTCGGTGAAGTCGGTGGTGCGGTAGTCGATGATCTCGTCGGCGCCGAGGCCGCGTACGAAATCGTGGCGGGCCGCGCTGGCTATCGCGATCACATGGGCGCCTCGCGCCTTCGCGATCTGCACCGCGAAGTGGCCGACGCCACCGGCGGCCCGCTGGATCAGCACGCGGTCGCCCTCCTTGACGTCCGCCGCCCCCACCAGGCCCTGCCAGGCGGTGAGCGCCGCGAGGGGCACGGCCGCGGCGTGCACGTGGTCGAGCGAGGCGGGCTTGCGGGCCAGCTGGCCGGAGGGCGCGACGACGTAGTCGGCGTACCCGGTGGCGGCGCGGGGGAAGTGCGGCATGCCGTACACCTCGTCGCCCACCGCGAACCCGGCGTCGGCGCCCGCCTCCTCGACCACGCCGGAGATGTCCCAGCCCACGCCGAACGGGGGCTCGCCGAGCAGCGGCAGGGCGCCGGACCTGACGGCCACGTCGACCGGGTTGACGGCACTGGCGTGGACCTTGACGAGGACCTCGCCGGCCTGCGGATTCGGCCGTTCGGCCTCCACGACCTCGAGGACCTCGGGGCCGCCGATGGACTGCTGGATGACTGCGCGCACGGTACTTCTCCTGGATCTCGTCCGGTTGATGCCCTCAACTCTAGGGAGATCGAATGAGCCGCAGAATAGCCTTCTGTCTCGGCTACATGTCCCAGCGTCTTGTCCAGAGGCACCCTCGGCCATGCGTGTCCCAGGTCACACCTCGATCGGCGCCCATCGGTCACATTCCCGCTCCGCGGCCCGTCAGAGCAGTGAAGCAAGCAGAGAGCCCGGCCGGAGCAAGTCCGGCCCGGCACCCGCCCGATGGGAGCATTCCTGATGTCCACCGCCTACGTTGTCGTCACCGTCCTGGCCGCCGTCATGGTGGGCTTCTCGGCCGTCTCCGTGTTCCTGCGCGCCAAGTGGGTCGTGGAGCCCATGGCCGACTACGGCGTCCCCTTCTCGTGGCTGCCCTGGCTCGGCGCGGCCAAGGCCGCGGGGGCGGCGGGCCTACTGGTCGGACTGCTCGTACCGGCCGTCGGCGCCGTCTCCGGGATCGGCCTCGCGCTGTACTTCACCGGCGCCGTCATCACTGTGATCCGGGCCCGTTGGTACGCGCACATTCCGTTCCCCCTGCTGTACGCGGCGCCGGTGGTCGGCGCCCTGGCCCTGGGCTTCGCCGCCTAGCCCCAGCCGTAACTTCCGCACCACGGGCATTACTTGAAGGGTTGACTGAGCCCTGACAACCAGTATGGTCTAGGCCAATGAGTCGACCGAGGCGCCCGGTTGTCTCTTGCCCCTCATCCCCCCACTCAGAGGGAACAGAGATGAACAAGAAGCAGAAACTGGCAGCCGCTCTGGGCGCGGCAGTCGCGCCCGTGCTCGTCCTGGCCTCCGTCACCCCGGCCAGCGCGCACGGCTACGTCTCCTCACCCCCGAGCCGTCAGGCACAGTGCGCGGCAGGCACCGTGTCCTGCGGAGAGATCACGAACGAACCACAGAGCGTCGAAGGCCCCAAGGGGCAGACGACGTGCAGCGGTGGGAACACGCGGTTCGCCGACCTCGACGACGACAGTAAGGGCTGGAAGGCCACCGATGTCGGTTCGTCGCAGGAGTTCAGCTGGAAGCTGACGGCACGTCACAGCACCAGCACGTGGCAGTACTTCGTGGGCGGCAACAAGATCGCCGAGGTCGACGACGGAGGCGCCCAGCCGGGCGAGACCGTCACGCACAAGGTCGACTTCGGCGGCCTCAGCGGCAAGCAGAAGGTGCTCGCGGTGTGGAACATCGCCGACACGGCCAACGCCTTCTACGCCTGCATCGATGTGAACATCAGGGGCTGATCCCCCGCGCGGGTGGCTCCCCCACGCCACCCCACCCGGTCTGCCGTGCCGTCGGTGTCACCACGCCGACGGCGCGGCAGACCGGGCTTTCGCGTACCCGGCGGGTCCGGGCTGAGATGGTGGAGACATGGCCGATCTGCGCAAGACTCTGGAGACGCACGTCAGCAACAGCTCCGTGGCGGGAGCGGTGGGCCTGGTGGCCCGCGGTGACCGGGGCGAGGAGGTCGCGGCCGTCGGGTCCGTCGATGTCGAGGGCACCGCACCGATGGCCAGGGACTCCCTCTTCCGTATCGCGTCGCTGACCAAGCCCATCGTCGCCGCGGCCGTCATGATGCTGGTCGACGAGGGCCGGATCACGCTGGACGCCCCGGTCCGGGAGTGGCTCCCGGAGCTGGCGTCGCCGAGCGTCGTCCGCACTCCGGACTCACCGGTGGACGACGTGGTCCCGGCGGTCCGCCCCATCACCGTGTTCCATCTGCTCGCCTCCCGTACGGGCTACGGATTCCCGTCCGACTTCGCGCTGCCCGCGGTCGCGCCGCTGTTCAGCGAACTGAAGCAGGGGCCGCCGCAGCCGCAGGCCGTCCCTGCGCCGGACGCCTGGATGGCCGCGTTGTCCCGGATCCCGCTCCTGCACCAGCCCGGTGACGGCTGGCTCTACAACCTCAGCTCCGACCTCCAGGGCGTCCTGATCTCCCGGGTCACGGGGGCCTCGCTGCCCGAGTTCCTCGCGGAGCGGGTGTTCGAGCCGCTGGGGATGACCGACACCGGGTTCGCGGTGCCGCCCGGCAAGCTCGACCGGTTCACCAGCTATTACGCGGCCGGATCCGAGGCCGGGCCGGAACGCGATCCCAGCAGCGGCCTGGAGCTGCTCGATGCTCCCGACGGCCAGTGGAGCAGCCTGCCCTCCTTCCCGTCCGGCGCCGGTGGCCTCGTGTCGACCGTCGACGACTGGCTCGCCTTCGGACGGATGCTGCTCGCCGAGGGGGCGGCGGACGGGCGCCGCCTGCTCACACCCGATTCGGTACGGCAGATGACGACCAATCAACTCACCACCGCTGAGCGGGAGTCCGCCGGTCTCTTCCTCGAAGGGATGGGCTGGGGCTTCGGCGGCTCGGTGGACGTCGAGGTCGTCGAACCGTGGAACGTACCGGGCCGCTACGGCTGGGTCGGCGGCACGGGCACGACGGCGCACATCATCCCGTCCACCGGCACGGTCACCCTCATGCTCAGCCAGCTCCAGATGGGCGGCCCCAGCTTCCCCGACCTGATGCGGGACTTCTGGCGGTACGCGGCCGGGAGCTGAGAGCAGACAGCCACGGGCCCAAAGGCCCCGGTGGCCTCAGCTCAGCTGCCGTCGCACCAGCTCGTGCAACCGTCCGCCCGTGTCCGCCAACAGCTGCGCGGGGGGGCCCTGTTGGACGACCCGGCCCTCCGACATGACGATGACGCGGTCGGCGTCCATCACCGTGGAGAGGCGGTGGGCGATCACGATGCGGGTGGCGTTCAGGGCGCGGGTGCTGTCGATGACCGTGCGCTGTGTCTCGTTGTCCAGGGCGCTGGTCGCCTCGTCGAAGAACAGGACGCGGGGGCGGCGGATCAGGGCCTGGGCGATCATCAGGCGCTGGCGCTGGCCGCCGGAGACCGCTCCGCCGCCGGAGATCATGGTGTGCAGGCCCATCGGCATGCGTTTGATGTCCTCGGCGAGGCCCGCCATCGCGGCGGCTTCCCACGCCTCCTCCTGGGTGAACGTCTCGGCGCCGCAGATGCAGTCCAGGATCGAGCCGGTGAGCGGCTGCGCGTTCTGCAGGACGACGCCGCACTGACGGCGGACGGCCGCCTGGTCCAGGGCGGAGAGGTCCTGGCCGTCGTAGAGGACGTTGCCGGAGACCGGCTTGTCGAAGCCGATCAGGAGGCGGAGCAGTGTCGACTTGCCGCAGCCGCTGGGGCCGACGACCGCGACGAACTCGCCCGGGCGGATGGACAGGGACACGTCGTCCAGGACCAGGGGGCCGTCGTCCGCGTAGCGGAAGGACAGGGACCGGGCCTCGATCTCGCCCTGCAGCTCGCCCGGCTGGGTGCTCGCGCCGCGCACCTCGGGCGCCTCTTCGAGCACCGGCTTGATCTGCTCGAACATCGGGAGCACCCCGGCCGCCGAGATCAGCGCACCGGTCAGCTGCGTGACGGACGTCAGGAGCATCGTCACCGCCGTGCTGAAGGTGAGGAACTCCCCCGCCGTGAGGCTGCCGCGGGCCGGGCCCGCGAGGAGGATGAACATGATGAGCGTGCAGAGCGGCAGATAGACGGAGTTGAGGACCGTCGTCACGTTCTTGATGCGGCCCGCGCGCTGCTGGAGCTCCCTGCTGCGTGCGAACTCCCCCGCCCATGCGGCGTACGCGAAGCTCTCCGCCCCGGCCACCCGGAGTTTGGGCAGGCCTCGCAGCGTCTGGAAGGCCTGGTTGTTGAGCTTGTTGGAGAGCTCTATCAGGCGGCGCTGCCAACGCAGTTCCCACAGGCCAAGCGTGAGGAACACGCCCGCGATGACCGCCAGCATCGCCAGTGCGGCCAGGGCCAGCGGGACGCTGTAGAGCAGCAGGAGGACGATGTTCATCGCGGCGATGGTGCCTGCCTGGAGGGCCACCGGACCGATGCCCGACAGGACCCGGCGGATCGCGCTGACTCCCATCGCCGCGCTCGCCAGTTCACCGGTGGAGCGGGAGGCGAAGAAGCGGGTGGGGAGGTTCAACAGGCGGTCCCAGACCGCCGGTTGGAGGGCGCTCTCCATACGGCCCTCCATCCGCAGGATGGTGAGGTTCTGGAGGAGCATGAAAGCCGCGGAGACGATGCTCGTGATCATCACCGCCAGGGACACCTGGACGATGAGGCTCTTCTCGCCGTTCGGCACGAACACACCGAGTACCTGTCCCGTCGCGATCGGCACGAGCGCCCCGATCGCGACCGTCACCAGACCGGCGATCGCCAGATTGCGCACGTCGCCGCCGGTGCCCCGCAGGCTGAAGCGGAAGAGCCGCCACGGCGTCAGCGTCCGCTCCGGCAGCGGCCGGTAGAACATCACCCCCTGCGGCTCGAACTCCTCCGCGTTGGTCTTGTCGACGCGCGTGCGCCGGCCGGACGTGGGGTGCACGGACTCGTAGCCGCCGCGCCGCCACAGCAGCGCGACCGGCTGCCCGCTGGCCGCGCGGTGCCCGACCAGCGGGCCGGTGTTCTCGCGCCACCAGCGCCCGTCGAGCCGCACGGCACGGGTGCGGATGCGTGAGGCCACCGCGACCTGCTCCACCGGGTCGATCCGGTCGCTGACCGCACCGCCCTCCGCGGCTCCCGACAGCTTGATGCCCGCGGCCTCGGCGACCAGACGGCAGGCCGCGTACGTCGCGTCGTCACCGCCTCGCGCTGCGGTGCGGCGCGCACCGCCCCTGCCGGAGCGGCCGATGGAGGCGATCAGCGTCCGGTCGGCCTGCTCGCGGACCGTCTCGCCCGCCTTGATGCCGGCGGCCGTGCGGTCCTCGTGGGCACGCTCCAGGCGTTCGATCCAGCGGTCGAGGGTCGAGAGCAGCCGGTACTGCTGGTTGACCATGCGCTGCCACATGGCGGCGTCGACGAGCAGATCGCCCGCGGCCTCCGAGCTGTAGGCGGAGCCGTACTGCACACTGCCCGGCGCGACCGGCATCCAGAGGATGTCGTCGTCGGTCACGACGTCGTCGCCCAGGGTGCGGCCGTCGAGCGGCGCCTCGAACAGGACCCGGTGGCTGCGTCCGATGCCGAGCGCGAAGGCGTGCTCCAGGAGGCTCAGGGCCTGGTCCTGGGTGTCGTACTGACTGGGGTACTGCTGCTCGTAGGCCCAGGTGTCGCCGTAGTCGGGGCGGTAGAGCTCGCGCAGCGGGATGCGGCGCAGCTCGCAGCCCTGGAGCGGGCGCCCGACCAAGGTGTGCTGGGGGCCTTCGACGGGCCCGAGCAGCAGGGTGCCCGGTTCGAGGCGGCCGAGGAAGTGCCAGTGGCCCTGCTGCACGGCGTCGACGGCGAACAGGTCGAGTGCGCCGGCCACGACGAGCCACAGGACCTGCGGGCCTTCGAGGTGGACGCTGCGCAGGCCCGTGCAGTCGGCGGGGGTGCCGAGCGCTCCGAAGGCGGCGGCGACCGCGTCGTCGTTGTACGCGGCCTGGGTGTACTGCTGCTCCGGTACCGAGGTCACCTCAGTGCTCCTTGACCAGGTCGGCGTAGGCTCCGCCGGCGGCGACGAGGTGTTCGTGACGTCCGCGTTCCACGACCGAGCCGTGGTCCAGGACGACGATCTCGTCGCTGTCGCGCACGGTGCTCAGGCGGTGGGCGATGACGACACAGGCGCAGCCGCGGCGGCGCAGGTTGTCGATGATGACCTGCTCGGTCTCCGCGTCCAGGGCGCTGGTCACCTCGTCGAGCACGAGGATGCTGGGGCGGCGCACCAGGGCCCGCGCGATCTCCAGGCGCTGGCGCTGCCCGCCGGAGAAGTTGCGGCCGTCCTGCTCGACGCGGCCGTGGATGCCGCCGGGCCTGCGGGCCACGACCTCGTACAGGCAGGCGTCCTTGAGGGCGGCGACGACGGCGTCGTCCGGGATGGACGGGTCCCACAGAGCCACGTTGTCGCGGATGGTGCCCTCGAAGAGGAAGACGTCCTGGTCGACGAAGGACACGGAGGCGGCGAGCGCGCCGCGCGGAATGTCCTCCAGGCGCTGTCCGTCGATGCGGATCGTGCCCTCCCAGGGGCTGTAGAGCCCCGATATCAGCCGCGAGACGGTCGACTTGCCGCTGCCGGAGCCGCCGACGAGCGCGACCTGCTGGCCGGGGCCGACCGTGAGGGAGAAGCCGGTCAGGAGCGGCTTGTCGAGGGGGCTGTAGCCGAAGGTGATGTCGTCGAGCGTGACGTGGCCCTTGAGGCGGCGGGTGCTCGCGGCCGGTTCGGGGCGGGAGTAGAGGGTGTCGACGGGGAAGTTCTCGACGTCCTTGAGGCGGGCGACGTCGGCACCGAAGTCCTGGATGCGGCCCGCGACGCCGTTGAGGCGGGTGATCGGCGCGGTGAAGCGGGTCACCAGGGCCTGGAAGGCGACGAGCAGACCGATCGAGAGATGCCCTTCCACCGCGCGCAGACCGCCGATCCACAGGATCAGCGCGCTGTTGAGCGTCGCGAGGGTCGGCGCGACGACACCGAGCCAGGCGCTGGGCACGCCGAGGCGCTGCTGCTGCTCCAGGGTGGTGGCGTGCTGGCCCGCCCACCGCCGGAAGTAGCCGTTCTCGCCGCCGGTGGCCTTCATCGTCTCGATCAACTGCAGGCCGGTGTACGAGGTGTTGGTGAGCTTGGCGCTGTCGGCGCGCAGCTTCTGGGTGCCGGTGGCCCGCAGTCGGACGACGACGCGCATCGCGACGATGTTCAGCAGGGCGATGCCGACACCGACGAGGGTGAGCTGGGGATCGTACGTCCACAGCAGGGCGGCATAGAGGAGCACGACGATGCCGTCGACGCCCGCGGCCGTGAGATCGCGGGCCAGCGTCTCGGCGACGGCGTCGTTCGACGCGAGCCGTTGGACGAGGTCGGCGGGGCTGCGCTGGGCGTAGAACGTGACGGGCAGACGTAGCAGGTGACGCAGGAAGCGGGCGCTGCTCAGCGTGGAGGAGATGATGCGGCCGCGCAGCAGGTTCGCCTGTTGCAGCCAGGTGAGGACGACGGTGAGCGCCACCATCGCGCCCATCGACGCGAACAGCGCACCCAGCAGGGACGTCTGATCGCCGATCAGGAACAGGTCGATGTACGTGCGGCTGAGCGCGGGCAGCGCCGCGCCGACCGCGACGAGCAGCAGGCTGGCGAAGAGCGCGGCGAGCATGGTGCCCGTGGTGCCGCGCAGCCGCGCGGGCAGGGCACGCATGACGCCCGGCTTGCGGCCTCCGCGACGGAAGTTCTCGCCGGGCTCGAGGACCAGGACGACGCCGGTGAAGCTGGTGTCGAAGTCTTCGGCGGGGACGAAGCGGCGGCCCTTGTCCGGGTCGTTGATGTGCGCGCCGCGTCGGCCGAGACGGCGGCCCATGCCGTCGTAGACGACGTAGTGGTTGAACTCCCAGAAGAGGATCGCGGGCGCCTTCACCTCGGCGAGGGCGGCCGGTTCCATCTGCATGCCCTTGGCCGTGAGGCCGTAACTGCGCGCCGCCTTCAGGAGGTTGCTGGCCCGCGAGCCGTCGCGGGACACGCCGCACGCGATGCGCAGCTCTTCCAGCGGGACGTGCCGTCCGTAGTGGGCGAGGACCATGGCGAGCGCGGCGGCACCGCACTCGACGGCTTCCATCTGCAGGACGGTGGGCGTACGGACGGTCTTCTGCCGCTTGCCCTTGGACGCGGGGCGCGGCGCGGCGCGGCGGCGGCCTCGCTGCGGGGGCTCGGGGCGGTGCCTGCGACGGCCGCCGGGGGGCGGCAGTTGCTGCTGGTGTGCCGGGGAGGGGGGCGGTGCGGTCACGGAAGCAGCCAATCGATCGGGCGCTGCTCGGCGAGGTGGAAGGCGCCGTCGGCCAGGGTCATGGAGTCGAGCGCGAAGGGCGGGCCTTCGGCGGACGACCACTGGTAGCCGGATTCGGTGGCCGACGAGCGTGTAAGCGAGACGAGGACGGCCACGGGTGGCCCGTCCTTGGTGAACTGCCCGGCCAGGTCCTTGTCGCCGAGGAACCCGCTGATCTTCTGGTCGCTCTGGGCGGTGCGCCCGATCGCCTTCACCCGGCCGCGCAGCATGCCGTACTCGTCGGTGGGCACGGACTGGACCGTGAGATCCACCGAGGCGCCGACGGGCACGGTGGCCGCGCTGTCCGCGGGTACGTAGAGCATCGCGAGGAGGGGGTCGTCGTTGCCGGAGACACGCTCGACGGTGGCGACGTCGGCGCCGGTGGTGACGACGGTGCCGATCCTGGCGACCAGGGTGGTCACGCGGCCCGCGGCGATGGAGCGTACGACCTTGTCGCCTTGGTCCGTACGGACTTTGAGCACGGGAGCGCCCGCGGCGACCCGCTTTCCCTCTTCGGCGAGGACGCGCGTCACCTGTCCGGTGACGGGGCTCTGCAGGACGTAACTGCCCTGCCCGTGGGTGAGGATGCCGGGTGCACGGAGTGTGGAGGGGATCGAGCCGGTCACGGCCCAGATGCTGGCGGCGGCCATGACGACGACGGTGACGGCGAGCACGAGGAGGCCCTGGGGTCGGGCGTAGCGCACCGGAAGGTCGAGTTCCTCGGGCGACTGCAGCTTGGACAGAGCCTGTTGGCGGAACTGCACGGAACGCTTCCCTTACTTTGCCTGTGGCGTCCGTGAGCCCCGGAACCAGTGGTTCCGGGGCTCACGAATCATGGCGTCTCAGTGAGCTGAGGCTCAGAGACCAGCGGTCAGACCGCCGGCGAGGCCGGTCACGGCGCCGGTGTTGAGGCCGGTGACACCCTCGACGGTGCCGACGACGCCGCCGACGACGCCCGAGACCGGGGCGATGGAGTCAACGGTGTCCGTGACGTTGCCCGCGACACCGGCGACGAGGCCACCGGAGACGTTGTCGAGGTCGGCGTCGGAAATCTCGAGGGTCTCGACCTGGGGGGTGTAGTTCATGGTGTGAGCTGCCCTTCTCATGAATGTTGCAAAGGTGTTTCCAACACTGCGGAACGTGATGTGCGAATTCCGCAGTGGCCAGGATCAAAGCACGTTCGCAGGTCGTACATCCAATCGACGGAGCAGCGCTCCACAGCGCTCGCGGCATCGAATCACCGCTGCGTGCAGGCATGTTCACCGCGTGGGGGCAGCTCCTTCACAAGATTCACAGAAGGAAATCGCGTGAGCGGAAGGACTCCTTCCACCAAAGCGGACACTCTCGCACCAAAGCGAAAGTTCTGTGGTCAATACACAAGCGCCGCACGTGGAGTATTCGCCGAATGGCGTGACTGCGCTGCGCATTCGATGTGCAGGTTTATTGAAGGCGTGCCGAATCGTCGCCGAAGGGGACACCGGGAAGCTCGGGCTCCGCGACCGCGCCGTCCGTCGATGCGCCGGATGCGATTCCGTGGCCGGGCTCGGGCACCGACTCCGGGGCGAGCAGCACCGAACGGCGACCGTCGACGCCGACCGGCACGTCGCCGTCGATGGTCACGCGGCGCAGCGTCCGCTCGTGGTCGTCGGAGTCGTCGACCCCGTAGTGCTGCGTCGCGCGGTTGTCCCAGATGGCGACGTCGCCCGCGCGCCACTGCCAGCGGACCGTGTTCTCCGGCCGCTCCACGTGCGACTGGAGTACGCCGATCAGGGCTCGGGAGTCGGCGGCCCTGAACCCGCTGAGCTTCTGCAGGAAGTTGCCCAGGATCAGCGTGCGTTCGCCGGTCTCGGGGTGGACGCGGACCACGGGGTGCTCGGTCCGGAACGTGACCGCGGTGAACACCTTCCGGTGCTGTTCGAGTGCCGCGGAGGAGGCGCCGGGACGGGTGGCCGCGTAGTCGTAGTCGTTGGTGTGCACGCCGCGCACGCTGTCGGCGAGGACGCGCAGCGGCTCGGGCAGGTCCTTGTACGCGGCGGCGGTGTTCGACCACAGGGTGTTGCCGCCGTACGGCGGGATGACCTCGGCGCGGAGGATGGAGAACGCCGGGTAGGCGGGCACGAACGTGACGTCGGTGTGCCACTGGTTGGCGCGGCCTCCGCGGTCGTTGTCGATGCCGAGGGCATAACGGCCGTCCACGGACGGCACGGTGGGGTGGGCGACGGGGGTGCCGAGCAGCCGGGCGAAGGCCTCGTGGCTCTCCGCGTCGAGGTGCCGCTGGTCGCGGAAGAAGACGACCTTGTGCTCGAGGAGCGCGGCGCGCACGGCGGCCACCGTGGCCTCGTCCAGGTCACCGCCGAGGCGGACTCCGGATATCACCGCGCCGATACGGCCGCCCACTTTCTGGACGGTGGGGGACGCCGAGGCGCTCAGGGTCTCTTCTGTTGCGGGTGCGGTCGTGGTCATGGGTCGGGATCCCTTCGATGGGGCGAGCGTTGGATGTACTCGGAGCGGAAGCCACGGGGCAGCGGCGCGGAAGCGGAAGCGGCACAGCGGCAGCTTCGGCAACGGCTGAAAGGGAGGCGGCGGTCAGGCCACGCGCAGACGACACGCCGCGGAGGCGAGGCGGCCCAGGTCTACGTGGAGCCGCGGGACGAGAGGGGTCATCGCGGTCATGTCCAGGAGCATGTGCGCCCGTCGGAAGGAGGGTCAAGGAATCCTCCGCCCGCTTCACGACCCTGCAACGGGCCCGACATCGCGGACGCGAGTGGTCCTTGCCCTCCCCGGGATCAGGGGCGATGCGGGCCATACGGGGCGGTGCAGCATAATGCGGCCATGCGGATCTCAGCCAGGGCGGACTACGCGGTACGTGCCGCGCTGCAACTCGCCGCGTGCCAGGACGACGGGCCGCTGAAGGCCGAGGCCATCGCGGAGGCCCAGGAGATCCCGCACAAGTTCCTCGAAGGCATCCTCAACGACATGCGGCGCGGCGGTCTCGTCCTCAGCCAGCGCGGCGGCAACGGCGGCTACCGCCTGGCCAGGCCCGCCGACCGCATCAGCATCGCGGACGTCATCCGCGTCGTGGAGGGCCCCCTGGTGTCGGTGCGCGGGGTACGCCCCCCGGAACTGGCCTACAGCGGGCCCGCGGAATCCTTGCTGCCGCTGTGGATCGCGGTGCGGGCGAATGTCCGCCAGATCCTCGACGGCGTGTCCCTCGCCGATGTCGCGGGTGCCGAGCTGCCCGCCACGGTCACGGCTCTCGCCGCGGATCCCGCGGCCTGGACGAACCCTTAGGGACGACGCCCTGGGCAAGAACCGGTCCGCTGAGGTCGAGGGCCAGCCGGTTTCCCCAGTCGTTGGTGAAGACGGCGGTCGCTCCGTCGTGGCGCACGCCCACGAACGGGTTGGAGCGGAACATCACGATGATCCATTTCAAGGAGCGGTCGGCGTCGAGACGGGCGAGGTAGCCGATGTTGCCCATGCCGCTGCCCCCGCCGCACACCCGTCCCGCTCCGTCCGGCAGCGGGCTCTCGAAGGCGGGGTACGCCTCGGTGACGCCTACTTCCTCGATGGCCTCGGCCACGTCGAGCGGCTCTCCGAGACGGAAGGGGATCGGCTGCCCGGCGTCCGGGTGGTAGGCCCCGGGGCCGTCCACGTGGACCTCCACGCCGGTGTCGTCCGACCGGTAGAGCCCGTCACGGAAGGGCATCTCCCCGGCCGCCCACAGCCGCTCGACCAGTCCCACGCCTCTTACTGCCTCCACCTCGGGCACTAGCGCCGGTTGCGCGGGTGGTCGCGGGCCGTGCGCTCATTGCCGTGCTTGTACGCACCCGTCCAGCGGGCCATCACCAGCTGGGCATCGCCGGACGCGACCTCGGCGAGGAACTTGTCGGCGCGCGTACCGCGCAGGGTGCCGGCCGCGCGACCGTGGTGGGTGATCGTCACGCTGGCGTCGGGATGTTGCTCGTAGGTGAAGCCGGAGGGTCTTGGCATGCTCGGATGCTAGGCATCCCGGACGTGGTTCCGTTACTGAATTTCGGTGCGCCCAGGGCGATCGGCAGCAAAGGCCGCCATCGGAACGGCCCTCTCGATCCCACTTTGCGAGACACTGCGGTCCACCCCTTGAACACCCCCTTGTCGCGGCGTCAGTTCACATCCACTATTCCTATCAATCAGGTAGGGAAACTAGGAATCTGTGAGGCGTCCCCGTGACAACGCTGATCCCCTCCGCCTCGCCGCGCGTCGTCCGGGAACTCGCCGACGATCTCGCCGTCGACGCGGACCTGCGCGACCGGGCGGGCAAGCCTCCGGTCGACGAGGTCTCGCGGCTGCGCGAGGCGGGACTGCCGGCGCTCCTGACCCCGTACGGCCAGGGGAGCGCGGACGGACCGGACGGCCGGGGCAGCGACTGGCGCACCGCGTGTACCGCGGTCAGGGACATCGCGGCGGCGGACAGCTCCATCGCCGAACTCCTCGCGCACCACCACGCGCTGTCATGGAGCCCGCGCCTCTTCGGCACGCCCGAAGCCGCCGCCGCGCTCGAACTGCGTGCCGTACGCGAGCAGTGGCTCTGGGGCGGCGACATCGAGCTGCCGGACGCGCAGACGGGCAGCGACCTCGCGCTCACCCCGGCCGGCGACGGGTACGTCCTGAACGGCAGCCGGCCCTTGACCGCGGGCGTCGCCGTCGCCGACCGGTTCGTCCATACGGCGCGGCGCACGGACAACGGCGAATGGGTGGTCGTCCACGTGGACCCGGCCCACCCCGGCGTCCACGCCGAACCGGCACACGACCTGCTCGGGCAGCGCCTGAGCGGTGCGGGCGGCGTCAGTTACGACGACGTAGCGGTGGCCTCGCACCAGGTGCTCGGCACGGTCCCCGTGGACGAGCACGAGATCTCACCGTTCACCGCGCTCGCCCCGCTGACCCGCCGCCTCCTGCTCGTCCAGGTCGGTCTGGGCAACGCGGAGGGCGCGCTGGCCGAGGCACGGGATATCAGCCGCGCCCTGCCGCGCCCCGCTCTGACGGCGGCTCTCGTCACCGGCGGGGACTGCGGGCCGCCGCCCACGGACCCCTATCTGCTGCTCGCCTACGGAGAGTTGGCGACGGCCGCGCACAGCGCCGCCGCGGTGGTGGACCGTGCGACGGACGCGCTGGCCCGAGGCCTGGATACAGGGCCCGCGCTCGGCGCCGGCGAGCGCGCCGACATCGCGTTCCTCGTGGGCGCGGCCGAAGCGGTCACCACCCAGTCCGCCCTGCACATCACCACCCGCGTCCTCGAACTCACCGCCGACGCACCCGCCCCTTCGGCCGACCCGGGCCTCGACCGGTTCTGGCGCAACGCCCGTGCCCTGACGGCCCACAGCTCGGCCGCGCACCGCCTCCGCGACATCGGGGAGCACTACCTCAACGGCCTGCACTAGCCGTCGGCCCCGCCTCCCGCCCGGCCAGTACGATCTTCGGACACTGGGACCCGAACAGCTCGACACCCTGGGGCCGTCCCGTTCCGTACCCGCAAGGCCGAGAGGGAAGCACCGTGCACACCGGCAGCTACTACGAGCCCATCGACGAGCACCGCTACAAGCCCACGCCCCACGCGGGTGGCGCCTGGGACGTCGACGAGCAGCACTTCAGCCCGCTCGGCGGCCTCATCGTCCACGCCATCGACCGGTACGTGGCCGCACGGCCCGACAGCGGTCTGGTCCTGTCCCGGATCAGCTTCGACATCCTCGGCCGGCTCGCCCTCGACGAGTGCGAGATCCGGGTGGAGACCATCCGGCCGGGCCGCACCATCGAACTGGTCGAAGCCGTCGTGCTCATGGCCGGCCGTCCGGTGGTCCGGGCGCGGGCCTGGCTGCTCGCCTCCGTCGACACCAGCGCCGTCGCGGGCGGCGGCGCCGACAGGCTCACGCACCCCGAGGAACTGGCGCCCTGGCACATGGCGTCCGTGTGGCCGGGCGGGTACATCGCCTCCGTGGACGTGCGCCCCGTCGGACCGCCGCAGCCGGGCCGTACGACGGCGTGGATCTCCACCGGGCTCGACCTCGTCGCCGGGCGGACCGCGAGCCCCCTCGCGTCGTTCATCACGCTCGTGGACACCGCCAACGGCATCGCCGTGCGCCAGCCGCCCACCGCGTGGATGTTCCCCAACGTCGACCTCACCGTCCACCTCCACCGCCAGCCGGAAGGCGGCTGGACGGGACTCGACACCACGGTCACCTTCGGCCCGACCGGCCAGGGCATCACCAGCACCGTCCTGCACGACATCTCGGGCCCGGTCGGCCACGCGGAGCAGATCCTCACCGTCCGTCCCCTGTAGTCCACTTGGCGTCCGAGGCGCCCGATCACGTGAAGTGCCGGATCAACCGCTCCTTGGCCGCCGTGAAGGGCGGATAGACGGCCCGCACGGTATCGGGCCGCAGCGGCTTGTGCAGGACGGCCTTCGTGTGGCTGAAGGTCTCGATCGAGTACTGGCCGTGATAGCTGCCGGTGCCGCTCTCCCCGACACCGCCGAAGGGCAGTCCGGGCAGGGTGAGATGGGCGTTGGGGAGCCCGAAGCCCACGGCGCCCGACGATGTTTCCCTGACCAGTCGCCGTCGGGTCTCCCGGTGGGGCGTGAAGGCGTAGAGGGCGAGCGGCTTGGCGCGGGCGTTGACGAACGCGACGGCGGTGTCCAGGTCGGGCAGGGACAGGACCGGCAGGATGGGGCCGAAGATCTCCTCGGCCATCACGGGGGCGTCCGGGTCTACGTCGGCGAGCACGGTGGGCGCGAGATAGCGGGTGGCCCGGTCGTGCTCGCCGCCGATCACCGGGCGGCCGTCACCGAGCAGGGCGGTGAGCCGGTCGAAGTGGCGGTCGTTGATGATGCGGCCGTAGTCGGGGCTGCGGGCGGGGTCGCTCCCGTACATGGACGTGATCGCGTCGGCGAGGTGGCCGGCCAGCGGGCCTGCCGTGCCGCCGATGGCCAGGACGTGGTCGGGGGCGGTGCAGCTCTGCCCCGCGTTGAGGAACTTGCCCCAGACGATCCGTCGCGCGGCGGCGGCCAGATCGGTGCCCGGCTCGACCAACACCGGGCACTTTCCGCCCAGTTCCAAGGTGACGGGGGTGAGGTGGCGGGCGGCGGCCGTCATGACGATGCGGCCCACCGTGCCGTTGCCGGTGTAGAGGATGTGGTCGAAGCGCTGCTCCAGGAGGTCCGTGGTCCGCTCCGCGGCGCCCTCCACGAGCGCGACGGCGTCCGGGTCCAGATGGCGGGGCAGGAGGCGGGCCAGCGCGGCCGAGGTCGCCGGAGCCAGTTCGCTCGGCTTGAGCACGGCGCAGTTACCCGCGGCGAGGGCGCCCACCAGAGGGGCGAGCCCGAGCATCACCGGGTAGTTCCACGGGCTGATGACGAGGACCACGCCGAGCGGTTCGCGCACTGTCCGGGCGCGGGCCGGGAGCAGTGTGAGGGGCACCGGGACGCGGCGCGGGCGCAGCCAGCGCTCCAGGTGGCGCAGCGTGTGGTCGATCTCGTTGACGACGAAGCCCAGCTCCGATGTGTGCGTCTCCACCGGGCTCTTGCCCAGGTCGAGGGCGAGTGCCTCGGTGAGCGCGGGCGCCTGTTCGGTCAGCAGGGCGCGCAGCGCGCGCAGTTGCCGTCGGCGCCAGGCCGTCGGCCGCGTCCGGCCCGTGGCGAACGTCGCGCGCAGCCGGGCGACGGTCCCCGCGGCGTCGCCCGCCGGTTCGCCCGCCCCGCTCGCGCCCGGCTCCCGCACCCCGACGGTGAGTAGTACCTGCTCCATCGCGTCTCCTCCCCGCAGGCGCAACGGTGCGTTGCGTTTCGCCGACCGTAGCCCTCCAACCTCCGTTGCGCAACGCACCGTTGCGTTGCGTTAGACTCCGGACCATGACGACGAACGACCGCCCGCAGACCGCCCGGAGCGGCGGCCCGCGGCGCAAGCAGCAGATCTTCGACGCCACCTTGAAGGCCCTCGCGCGCGACGGCTTCGAGTCCATGACGATCGAGGGCATCGCGGAGGAGTCCGGCGTCAACAAGACGACGATCTACCGCTGGTGGCCCTCCAAGTCCGCGCTCCTGGGGGCCGCCCTCATCGACGCGCCGCTCATGGACTTGCCGATGGCCGACACCGGCCATCTCCGCGGCGACCTGGAGCACCTCGTCGACGGCCTCGTCCGACTGCTGACCACGCACCCTTCGGGCGCCGTCGCCCGGTCCGTGCTGGGAGCGGCCGTGGGCGATCCCGGGCTCGCCACCTACATCCAGGGCTTCTTCGCCGACCGACTCGCACGCGAGCAGTCACTGATCGACCGCGCCGTCGCGCGCGGCGAACTGCCGCCCGGCACCGACACGATGCTCCTCATGGACCTGCTCGCCGGCGCGGTCTGGCTGCGCGCCGTCTTCCGCCGCCAGCCGCTGGACGACGACTTCGCCCGCCGCACCGTCGCCACCGTGCTCGACGGCGTACGCACGTCCTGAGATCCGCCGCCCCGAGATCTACCGTCCCAGGATCCACCCATTCGCGCAGCATGTCGTGTCCACGACATCGTCACACAGTCGACCCATAACGTTCATACAGTGACGTGCCCACCCGTGCCACTCTCCCGTTGGCCCACTTGTCAACTCGCGTAGAACGCGGGCCCCGTTGAAGGGATCCGCGGTGCGTGAGCCTCCGGGAGAGGACACCCCCACATGCCCGTCCCTCACATACGTCGCTGGAAACCGCTGGCCATGACCGCCGCCGCGGTCCTCGTCGGGATCACCGTCCCGGCCGCCGCCGACGCCGCGACCACGGCCCCCACGCCGACCGCGGCAGCCACCGGCGCCTATGACGACACGTACTACAAGGACGCGCTCGGCAAGACAGGTCCGGAGCTGAAGAGCGCCCTGCACACGATCATCAGCGACCAGACCAAGCTGTCGTACGACCAGGTCTGGGACGCGCTGAAGACCACCGACGCGGACCCGGACAACAGCAGCAACGTGATCCTGCTCTACACCGGCCGTTCGCAGAGCAAGGACAGCAACGGCAGCGACCCGGACCAGTGGAACCGTGAGCACGTGTGGGCCAAGTCCCACGGCGACTTCGGCACCGCGACCGGCCCGGGCACCGACATCCACCACCTGCGCCCGGCGGATGTGTCCGTCAACAGCACGCGCGGCAACAAGGACTTCGACAACGGCGGCAGCGAGGTCGGCGAGGCGCCGGGCAACTTCACCGACGCCGACTCCTTCGAGCCGCGTGACGCCGTCAAGGGCGACGTCGCCCGCATGATCCTCTACATGGCCGTGCGCTACGACGGCGAGGACGGCTTCGCCGACCTGGAGCCCAACGACAAGGTCTCCAACGGCAGCGCCCCTGCCATCGGGCGGCTGTCCGTACTGAAGCAGTGGAGCGACGAGGACCCGCCGGACACCTTCGAGAAGAACCGCAACCAGGTCATCTTCGACAAGTTCCAGCACAACCGGAACCCGTTCATCGACCACCCCGAGTGGGTCGGAGCGATCTGGTAGGTCACGGTTGCCGACGGTCGTGGCAGCGGCCCGTGCGGGGCCGTTGCCACGACCGGCAGCTGAGGCGCCGTCAGGACACCACGTCACCCAGCGGCTTGCCCTCCAGGTGGCCGGCCACGTTCTGGATCGCGGCGAGGCCGATGCGCACGAGGGTCTCGCGCGTGACGCCCGCGACGTGCGGGGACAGCACCACGTTCGGCGCCTTGAGCAGGCGCAGGGCGGCGGTGGGCGGTTCGGGGTCGAAGACGTCGATGCCCGCCCCGGCCAGGGTGCCCGCCGTGAGGGCGTCGGCGAGGGCGTCCTGGTCGATGAGCGCGCCGCGTGAGGTGTTGACGACGAAGGCCGTCGGCTTGAGGAGGGCCAGGCGTTCGGCGTCCAGGAGATGGCGGGTGTCCGGCGTCAGCGGGGCGTGCAGGCTGACGTAGTCGGACGTACGCAGCAGTTCGTCGAGTTCGACGTGCCGCGCACCGCCGAGGCGGGCCTCCATCTCGGCGCTCACCGGCCTCGGTCCCGCGTAGACGATGCTCATGTCGAACGCGACCGCGCGGCGGGCGACTTCCTCGCCGATGTGGCCGAGCCCGACGATGCCGAGCGTCTTTCCGGAGAGCTCCGTGATGGACTGCTGGAGGCGGGGCAGCGCCCAGTCGGCCTCGGTGAGAGCGGTGTGCGCCGGGATCAACTGCTTGGCGAGGGCCAGCATCAGGGCGAAGGTCTGCTCGGCGACGTTCTGCTTCTCGGCCCCGCTGGAGCCGATCGAACAGACGGAGACCCCGCGGGCGCGGGCGGCGTCCACGTCGACGTAGTCGAAGCCGTGGCTCGCGCACTGGACGACTTCCAGGCCGGGCGCCGCCGCGATGTGTTCGGCCGTGACCGGGGCGAGGCCGGTGATGATGACGTGTGCCGCGCGCAGCGCCGCGGGATCCTCGTCGGCCGACTCGACGACGGTGACATGTGCCGTCGCGGGCAGCAGCCCGGCGAGGGCGCCTCCCGCGGCGCGGCCGCCCACGTGGGGCGAGACGATGGCGAGGACGTTCTTCACGGCGGTCATGCGGTCTCCTCGATCAGGTCGTCGGGGGTGAGGGTGGCCGGCCCGGCGTGCCCGGACAGGGCCAGGGTGAGGTCGAGCTCGGCGAGCAGACAGCGGATCACATGGTCGACACCTGCCTGGCCGTCGAGGCCCAGCCCATAGGCATACGGCCGTCCGACGAGCACGGCCTCGGCGCCGAGGGCGAGCGCCTTGAAGATGTCGTCGCCGGTGCGGATCCCGCTGTCGAACAGGACGGAGAGCCGGTCGCCGACCGCCTCCACCACGCGGGGCAGCGCGTCGGCCGCCGCGACGGAACCCGCGACCTGACGGCCGCCGTGGTTGGAGACCACCACTCCGTCCATGCCCGCGTCGGCGGCGCGGCGGGCGTCGTCCGGATGCAGGATGCCCTTGAGCACGATCGGACCGTCCCAGTTCTCGCGCAGGAACGCCAGGTCCGGCCAGGTCTTCGCGGGGTCGGCGAACATGCCGACGAAGTGCATCACGGCCGCGTTCAGGTCCTCGTGCACCGGTTTGGCGAGGCCCGCCTGGAACGCCGGGTCACTGAAGTAGTTGGCGGTGCCCACGCCGTGCAGGAAGGGCAGGTACGCCTGGTCGAGGTCGCGCGGGCGCCAGGCCAGGAGCGGGGTGTCGAGCGTGACGACCAGGGCCGTGAAGCCCGAGGCCTTCGCCCGGTCCAGGAAGCTCCTGGTGACGTCGCGGTCCTTGGCCCAGTAGAGCTGGAACCACCGCTGTGCGTCCCCCATCTCCTTGGCGACCTGCTCCATGGGGGTGCTGGACGCCGAGGACAGGATGTACGGGACGCCGCGGGACGCTGCCGCGCGGGCCGCGGCGGACTCGCCCTCCGGGTGCATGATCGACAGGACGCCGACGGGGGCGAGGGCGAGCGGCGCGGGCAGCCGGTGGCCGAGCACCTCCACGGACAGATCGCGTTCCTGTACGTCACGCAGCATGCGGGGCACGATCCGGCGCCGCTCCAGCGCCTCGCGATTGGCGCGGGCGGTGCTGCCGTTGCCCGCGCTTCCGGAGACGTAGCCGACCGGGCCCGGGCCGAGGCGCTGCTCGGTCAGCTCCTCCAGGCGGGTCAGGTCGGTGGGCAGGCGGGGTACGGCGCCCGTCATGCCGTTGAGATAGATCTCGTACTGGAAGTCCGCCCAGTTCGGCTTCGTCATGTGGTGGGTCCCGTCCGGTGTCCGTGAGACTGCCTGAGGCTGCGTGCGTGTGGGTGAGAGGGCGTGGGAGTGCAGAGGGCCTGAGAGGGCCTGAGAGGGCACAGCCCACCCGACGATCCTTGCCACAGTGACAAGCCCCGTCCATGGTCGTACGCACCCTTTTCCGATGGGACTATCACCTTGTGACAAACAAGCGGGAGCGCGTCCGGCAGGAACTCCTGGCCGACCCCCACCTCGTCGAGGCCATCGTCGACGCGGTGCACGAACAGGTTCCGGCGTATACGGCGCTCGACGGAAGCAGGTTCCCGGAAGTGCGGGCCATCGCGGCCTGGGCGACGGACCGCCTCCTGGACCACTGGGTCACGGACGGGGTGATCGGCCCCGGCGATCTGCGGCGCTTCCGCGGGATCGCGGCGGCGCGGGCGGCGGACGGCCGCCCCCTGCAGGCCGTGCTCCGCGCCTACCGGGTCGCCGCCGCGGTGCTCGCGGACGAGGTCGCCGCCCGCGCCCCGCACCTGTCCGCGCAGGACGCCTTCGCCCTCACACAGTTGCTGCTCACGGCCATGGACACCATCTCCGAGGAGATGACCACGGCGTACGCGGCCACCAGTGAGCGCCTCACGGGTGACCGCGACCGATCACTCCAATTGCTGCTCGACGACCTGATCGCCGGACGGCACGCGTCGTTGGGCGCGCTCGACGCCAGGGCATCCCGCCTGGGTGTTCAACTCCCCGAGCGCTACTGCCTGTTGGTGGCGGAGCCGGTGGATACCAAAGCCCTGGACAGCAGCGGGTCCGACATCTCGCTGACCACGTCGACCGCCCTGCTCACGGCCCTCGGTGGCGGCGGGGCGCGGGGAACGTCCCCGGTGACGACCTCCCTGGCGACGACCCACGGTTCGCGCGCCGTCCTGCTCCTGCCCGCCGCCTCCGCCGACGCCGCGCCGGAGGTCCTGCGCAGGCACGCCTGGCGCGGCTGCGTGATCTCGGGCGAGAGCCTGGACCGCGTCGCGGTCGCCCACCGGCTCGCCGCGGGCGCCCTGGACGCCGCTCCCCCGCACGCCCATCACCCCGACCGGGTCCTCACCGACGCCGACGCGCACGTCCTTTCCCTGCTCGCGGGCCACCCCGTGGTGAGCCCCGACCAGATCGGCCGCATCGTCCTCGGCCCCCTCGTCGACGGCGCCCAGCGCCACCTCCTGGAAGCCCTCACCGCGTACATCGACACCGGCTCCGCCAACGCCGCTGCGCGCGAACTCCACCTCCACCCGCAGTCCGTGCGCTACCGCCTGCGCCGCGTCCGGGACCTCACGTCCCGCGACCCCCAGGACCCGTGGCAGCGCCTCACCCTGGACATCGCCCGCACGATCGTGCTCGGGGGCCGGGGCGGGCAGGGGCCCGGCCGATGACGGCCAGGGCGGGCGTACGGTCTCGCCTCCCCCGATGCGCGGTCGCCCCTCCCCGGCGTGCGGCCGAAGCCCAACGCCCCCGCGCACAGACCCGGTTCACCTATCCGGACTGATCGCCTCCGCCTCCGTTGTGCCGCTCCCGGCGATCACGGGAATCTCGTGGCACCGGCTGGCGCCCGCGGGGCGCCGAGAGGAGACACATGTCCAGGTCGTTCAACGGTGCGGAATTCCTGCAGGCACTCGCATCGGACACGGTCCGCGAGAAACCCGCCGTCATCGGGATGGTCAAGAAGTCCGAAGAGGGCACGGACAGCGTCCAGTTCGCCCCCGGCACGACATGCCAGGACTGGACGACAATCCCCGTCGGCCTCATCGACCGGGTGGAGCTGCTGCGCCAGGTGCCGTGCGACGACCACACGCACAGCCTCGTCCAGCTCACCCTCAAGGAGTCCGACTCCCCCGAACACGCCGTTCTGGCCACCCTGCTCGCCCACTACTCACGCATCAGCGCCGCCCCCACGGCCTCGCCGTGCGGGACACCGGCCCACGCCCAGCCCCCGCCGCAGGGCCGCCCGCAGGCCCAGCTGCAGCCGCAGCCACAGTCACAGCCGCCGCGCCACCCCCGGCCCCACGGCTCAGGAGCTCAGGCCCCCGGAGCGGCCCCCCTCACCTGGGGCGTCGCCCCGCAGGGCACGCCACCGGAGACCACGCCCCGGGCCCAGGCCGACTGTGTGGACGGCAGCTCGGCCTGTGTGAGCGACGGGTACGGGGGCTTCACCTGCCTGGCGTGCTGTCACGGCTACTGGAACGACATCGGCCCCTGCCTCTACGGCAAGTGGTTCAGCTGCAACGGCGTCAACTACAACGCGTACAACTGCTGGCCCATCGCCTGACCGCGGGCGCCCGCGACCGTCCGCCGGGCGGCCCTTCGCCCGGCGGACGGTCCCGTCACCTGCGTCGCCACTCCTCGGCGAGCAGTTCGTAGGAACGCACCCGGTCGGCGTGGCCGTGGGTGATCGTGGTGATGAGCAACTCGTCGGCTCCGGTGGCTTCCTGGAGCTGTTCCAGGAGGTCCGCGACGCGTGCCGGGGAGCCGGTGAACTGGGTTTCGGTTCGGTCCTCGACGAGCGCCCGGTCCGCGTCGGTCCAGGTGTGCCGGCGTGCCTCGGCCGGTGTGGGGTACTGGATGGCGCCCTCGGCCGTGCGAATGCTGCGGACCCACGGGCCGTAGCCGGCGGCGAGTTCGCAGGCGGTCTTGTCGTCCTCGGCGACGACGACGTCGGCGGAGACGCTGACATAGGGCTTGTCGAGTACGTCGGAGGGCTCGAACGCGGCACGGTAGCCCTCCGCGGCCTCCAGGACCGTGCCCGGACTGACGTGGTAGTTCGCGGCGAAGGGCAGGCCATTGCGGCCCGCGACGTCCGCGCTCTGGCCGCCGCTGCTGCCCAGGATCCACACCTGGATGTCGGCGCCCTCACCGGGGACGACATGCGCCTCGATGCCGTCAGCGGACCGGTACGTTCCGGCGAGCAGCGCGAGGATGTCGTCGACCTGCTCCCCGTAGTCCTGCGCCTGCGCGTGCGGCTGCTGGAGCAGCTTGCGCTGGAGGGCGACGCGGGGTGAGCCCAGCAGATGCTCGTAGGAGAAACGCGGCGGGATCCGCAGCCCGTTGGGCGCGTGGCCGTCGACGACGGGGGTCACGGTCGGCGGCGCGGCGGGTGGCGTACCGGGCGGCTTGCCGCCGGAGCGGCCGAGTCCCAGGTCGAGGCGTCCGGGATGCAGCGCGTCGATCAGGCCGAACTCCTCGACCGTGGAGAGCGCGGTGCGGTGACCGAGCTGTACGGCGCCTGCCCCGAGCCGGATCGTGGAGGTCTCGGCGGCGGTCAGGGCGAGGACGACCGCGGGTGAGGTGCCTGCCACGCCCGGGTTGAGGTGGTGTTCGGCGAACCAGTAGCGGGCGTAGCCGAATCGCTCGGTCTGCCGGGCCAGGTCGATGGAGTGGTGGAGCGCTTCGGCCGCGGTGGAACCGGACGAGACCGGGACCAGGTCGAGGACGCCGAGAGGGATGGCTGACATGGGTGTGGTCCTCCTCAGCGGCCGGCCGGCGCGGGCACGGACGTAGGTGCGGTCTCGGGCGTGGGTGCGGTCTCGGGCGTGGGTGCGGATGCGGGCTCGGGGAAGCCCGGCCTGGCGTCGGGGTGGGCCAGGCCCAGGTGGTCGCGCAGGGTGGTGCCCTCGTACTCCGTGCGGAAGACGCCGCGCTCCTGGAGCAGCGGGACCACGGTGTCGGCGAAGGCGTCGAGGCCACCGGGGGTGATGTGCGGGACGAGGATGAACCCGTCGGACGCGTCGGCCTGGACGAAGGAGTTGATCGCCTCGGCGACGGTGGCCGGGGAGCCGACGAAGGACTGGCGGTTGCCGGTCTCGATGACGAGGTCGCGGATGGACCACTTGTTCGCCGCCGCGAGCTCGCGCCACTCCCGGGCGGTGGCCAGCGGGTCACGGTACATCCGCACCTGGGCCCGGCCGCGCGCGACGGTGTGCTCGCCGAGGTCCGGGTCGATGTCGGGCAGCGGGCCCTCCGGGTCGTACGCGGAGAGGTCGCGGTTCCAGACGAACTCCAGGTGCTTGATCGCGGTGGCGCCACTGACCTGCTTGCGCCGCACCTCCCGGGAGAGTTCCTCCGCCTCGGCGTCCGTGTCGCCGAGAACGAAGGTCGCGGCGGGCAGGATGAGCAACTGGTCGTGGGTGCGGCCGTGGCGGGCCAGGCGGCCCTTGACGTCCGTGTAGAACGCCTGCCCCTCTTTGAGCGTGCTGTACCGGCTGAAGATCGCGTCCGCGC
Source organism: Streptomyces sp. NPDC032198 (assembly GCF_040636975.1). Classification (NCBI taxonomy): domain Bacteria; kingdom Bacillati; phylum Actinomycetota; class Actinomycetes; order Kitasatosporales; family Streptomycetaceae; genus Streptomyces; species Streptomyces sp. NPDC032198. Next base: position 318,397 of record NZ_JBEZVL010000004.1, read on the forward strand.
CCTCGGCGGCGAATTCCCGACCTTCCTCCGAGTCGCCCGCCTGGAAGATGACCGGGCGCCCCTGGGGACTGCGCGGGACGTTGAACTGCCCCTGGATGTCGAAGTGCTGTCCCTGGTGGACGAAGGCGCCCGCCTTGGCGTCACGCAGGAAGGTGCCGGTCTGCTGGTCGGCGAGGATCTCGTCCCCGCGCCAGGAGTCGAACAGCTCGCCCGCCGTGCCGAGGAACTCCCTCGCCCTGGAGTAGCGCTCGTCCTGCGGGAGGAATCCGCCGCGGCGGAAGTTCTCGCCGGTGAAGGCGTCCCACGAGGTGACGACGTTCCAGGCGGCTCGGCCGTCCGAGAGGTGGTCGAGACTGGCGAACTGGCGGGCCACCTCATAGGGCTCGTTGAAGGTGGAGTTGATGGTGCCGGTCAGACCGAGGCGTTCGGTGACAGCGGCGAGCGCGGTGAGGACGGCGAAGGTGTCGGGCCGCCCGACGACGTCCAAGTCGTAGATCTGACCGCCCTGTTCACGCAGCCGCAGCCCCTCGGCGAGGAACAGGAAGTCGAATTTGGCGCGCTCGGCGGTGCGTGCGAAGTGCGCGAAGGAGCTGAACTCGATGTGGCTGCCGGCTTCGGGGTCGCTCCACACAGTGGTGTTGTTGACGCCCGGGAAATGCGCCGCGAGGTGGATCTGCTTGAGCGGCTTGTCCGGTGACGTTGACTTGCTCATGTCGGTGGTCCTTTCCCGCTCAGGCGGTGGCGGCGTAGCGGCTTGCGGGGCGGGCGAGGCCCAGCAGACCGCGCAGGGTGTCGGCCTCGTACGCGCGGCGGAAGACGCCGCGGCGCTGGAGCTCGGGCACCAGGCCCCGGGTGATCGCCGGGAGGTCGTGGCCGACGACGGCGGGGCGCAGCCGGAATCCGGTGAGCCCGGCCTGCGCCAACTCTGCGAGCAGATCAGCCAGTTGAGCGGGCGTACCGGTGAAGATGTGCGCGTCGCTGGTGTACGGCTGCCCGGCGAGGGAGTCCAGCCGTTCCCGGCGGGCCGCGGCGGCGGCCGGGTCGTCGTCGAGGAACACCACCAGGTCGCCGAAGAGGTGCAGGGGCTCGTCGCCGCGTCCGGCCGTGTCCTGTTCGGCGCGGACCGCCCTGACGATGGCGTGTGCGTGCCCGGCGTCGCGCGGAGTGACGTATCCGAGGTCCGCGGAGCGGCCGAGGAGGCGGAACGGTGCGTCGGTCGGGCCCTCGTGGGCGAGCGCACTGACGAGGGGCCGGCCCTGCGGCGGCCGGGGTGTGATCGAGGGGCCCTTGACGCTGAAGTGCTTGCCCTCGAAGTCGATGTAGTGCAGCTTGTCGCGGTCGATGAAGCGGCCGGTGGCGACGTCCCGGATCTCCGCGTCGTCCTCCCAGCTGTCCCAGAGGCGGCGCACGGCTTCGGCGTAGTCGGCCGCCTCGTCGAAGAGGTCGGCGGTCAACTCCCGTACGTCCGGCCTGCCGAGATCCTCGACGCCCTCGAGGGCGGGCAGCGTGCGGCGTCCGAAGTGCGCGGCCTCGTTCCGGCGCGCCGACACCTGCACACGTACGCCCGCACGGCCCGTGCTCACGTAGTCGAGCGTGGCGATCGCCTTGGATATGTGGAAGGGCTCCGTGTGGGTGGCCACCACCGTCGGCACCAGACCGATGTGGCTGGTCAGCGGCGCGACGCGCGCGGCGACGAGGACGGCGTCGAGCCGTCCGCGGACCTGGTCGGTGCGTCCGTCGGGCTCGGTGAAGTGCGAGGACTGGAGTCCGAGCCCGTCCTCGATCGTCACGAAGTCGAGCAGACCGCGCTCGGCCTCGGTGACCAGATCGGTCCAGTACCGGGCGGTGAACAACTCCCCTGGCCGGGAGACCGGTTCACGCCAGGCGGCCGGATGCCAGCCCGCGCCGTCGAGCGCGACGGCGAGGTGCAGCGCGGCCGAAGAGGCGGAGTCAGCGGAAAAGGGCAGGGCGGATGAAGGTGAAGGTGATGACGACACGGAGGAGTGCCTTCCTGATCGACCGTACGAGAACACCGGCCCCTCGGCTCCGAGGGTGCGGCGGCGGGGTGACGGGTCAGGAACGACAGAGCGCGCCGGCGACACGCTGCAGGTCGATGTGCGGCCGGGAGTAGAGATGCACCTGGCGGCTCGGGGCGATCACCAGGACGCGTGGCGCGGGCGCGTGCACGGGCGGCACGGGCGCAGGAACGGGCGGCACCAGTGGCATGTCCGTCACCTCCGCCCTTCCGGCTCGGCGGGCCCGGGGCCCCGCCTGTCTCGCGCTTGCGGAACCCTGGTCGGGAACCGCCCGGTCCTCACCTGGAGCACCCCGCCGCGAGGGAGGGTTGCCGGTCAGCAAGCCAGGGCTTGACGCTGACACTCGTAACCTGCTCGGACGTTACGTGAGGTCGTAGCCGTGCGCAATGCCCCGTGGATCATGGCAGGGCTCACATCGCCGTACGTGTCTCTTCGTGGGACTCCGTCAGGGTCAACCGGCGGGCCACGCCTTCTGTTCCGCTCCCGCTGGGGGAGTTCCGGGGACTTCCAGGGAGTTTCCTGGGGGTCGGGGAGTTCCACAGGCCTTCTTGACGGCGGGGGAACCCCGGACCCAGACTTCCGGGGACGGTCTCGAACGGGTCCCCGAGCGGGCCATCGGCTCCGGGTACACCTCCGGATACCACGGGCCTCGACAGCAGGGCTGGTGAACATGTCCAGGGCGGTCGCCGCGAGGAACAGCACCCCGCGATCCCCCCTGTCCGCACCCAGACCCCGCCCCCACGTCCTGACCAGGCGGCTGCACATCGACCTGCTGCGCGTGTGCAGCGCCTCGGCTCCAGCTCTCTGACGTCACCGCGCAAGAGCCGACCGCCCGCCCGGCAGCAAGGGCTCGTCATCGCTCCGGCTCTCCGTGGCCTCTGAGGCCCTCTGCTGCCACGCCATCCCCTCTCCCCCGCCGCCCCACCGGCACCGAGCGCCGCGGGCGCCCCCTCACCTGTCTGGAGAGCCATGCCCGAGACCACGTCGCACCGCCCGCAGATCCGCAGCCGCATCGGAGCCGATCTCGCGGGCGGCTTCTACCCGGCGCCCCACCGCTATCACCTGTACCTCTCGGCCGGATGTCCGCGCTCCCTGCGCGTCTCGATCACCCTCGACCTGCTCGGCCTCAGGAGCGCGGTCACCACGACGCTCCTGACACCGGACACCACCGCGGCGGCCCACGCCGACCTACACCGCCACTACGAGGCCACCGAGCACCACTTCGACGGTCCGCCGACCGTTCCCGCACTGTGCGACCGATGGAGCGGGCACGTCGTCAGCAACCACACCCCCGACATCCTGCGCGACCTGGCCTGCCGCTTCGCCGCGCACGCCGGCGGCCCGCTGCCCCGGCTGCGCCCGTCGGCCCTCGCGGCACGGATCGACGCCTGGCACGAGCAACTCGCGGGCCCCCTCACCCCCGCGACGCTGGACCACGTCGACCGCCGACTGGCCCGCCACGCCTACCTGGTGGGCGAGGAACTCACCGCGGCGGACGTGGACTTGTGGGCGCGGCTCGTCCACCGGACCCCCGACGCAGCCGAGGCGACGGATGCCCGCCCCGACGTGTGGTCCTACGTACGCCGCCTGCACGACCACCCGGCCTTCCACGCCAACCACCCGCACCCCGTTGAACCGAACCGGCGGCCGAGCCCACCCGAGTGCGGCACAAAATCCGTTTCCCCAGCCGAGAGGCCCTGTGCCAGGGTCACCCGGTGACGGATTCCCGGCACACTCTGCTCCGCGGGCAGTTCGACCTGACCTGGTCGCTCTTCGAATACCACCTGGAGCGGCTCGAGCCCGTCCCTGTTCCGACGATCGGCTGGATCAGCTGGCACATCGGCTGGTGGTGGAGCGTGACGATCGACCACGCGCGGGGGCGACTGCCGCGTCAGCGGACCGAGATCACCTGGCCGGGTGGCGGCAAGGCAGCCGTCGACTGGTTGCGTGACCTGCGCACGGACTGGCTGGCGGTGCTCGACCGGCTCGACGACGCCGCCCTGGACGCCACCGCTCCGTTCCCCTGGCAGCACGACCCCGGGCACACCGTGGCCGACATGCTCGCCTGGGTGAACTCCGAGCTGATGAAGAACGCCGCCGAGATCGGCCAACTCCGCCTGCTGCGCGCCGCGCGCGAGCCGGACCGGTGAGCGGGCGGGCGGCGCGGAAACGGGTCGGGGCGGCCACGGCGAAGTGCCATGGCCGCCCCCGGGGAGATCAGGTCACCAGATCCTGACGCGCTCCGCCGGGTCAAGCCAGAGCCCGTCGCCCTCCACCGTCCCGAACGCGTCATGGAACTCGTCGAGGTTGCGGACGATGTTGGCCCGGAACTCCGGCGGCGAGTGCGGGTCGATGGTGAGGTACTGCTGCTCCTGCTCCTTGCGGCGCTTGGTGCGCCAGCAGTAGGCCCAGTTCATGAAGAGCCGCTGGGAACCGGTCGTGCCGTCGCGCTCCGGCATCGGGGCGCCGTCGAGCGCGATCTTGTACGCCGTGTGCCCGATGGTCAGGCCGCCCAGGTCGCCGATGTTCTCGCCGACCGTGAGCGAGCCGTTGACGAACTCGCCGGGGAGGTTGCGGGGCGAGAACGCGTCGTACTGCTTGACCAGTGCCTTCGACTTCGCCTCGAACGCCGTCTTGTCGGCCGCGGTCCACCAGTCGTTGAGGTTGCCCGCGCCGTCGTACTGCGCGCCCTGGTCGTCGAAACCGTGGCCGATCTCGTGGCCGATGACCGAGCCGATGCCACCGTAGTTCTCCGCGGGGTCGGCGTCGGGCGAGAAGAACGGCTTCTGCAGGATGCCCGCGGGGAAGCAGATCTCGTTGGTGCCCGGGTTGTAGTACGCGTTGACCGTCTGCGGCAGCATGAACCACTCGTCGCGGTCGACCGGCGCACCGATCTTGGCGAGCTGCCGGTCGGACTCGAAGGCGGCTGCCGCGTGCGCGTTGCCGAGCAGGTCGTCGTCGGAGACCTGGAGCGCCGAGTAGTCGCGGAACGTGTCCGGGTAGCCGATCTTGGGACGGAACGTGGCGAGCTTCTCGTACGCGCGCTCCTTCGTCTCGTCCGTCATCCAGTCCAGGCGGGCGATCGACTGGCGGTAGGCCTCGAGGAGGTTGCCGACGAGGTCGTCCATCATGGCCTTGGAGCTCGGCGGGAAGTGCCGCGCCACGTACTCCTTGCCGACGGCCTCACCGATGGAGCCCTCGACGAAGGCGACCGCCCGCTTCCACCGGGCGCGCAGCTCCGGGGTGCCGTTGAGGGTGCGGCCGTAGAACTCGAAGTTGTTCCGGACAAAGGGGTCCGTGAGGTACGGCGCGCTGGAGCGCAGCACCCGGACGAGCGTCCAGTCCCGCCACTGCTCGATCGGCACCTCGTCGAGGACCGCGGACAGGTGACGGAAGTAGGACGGCTGGCGGACGCACGTCTCGGCGATGGTGGCGTCCGAGCCGCCGAGCCCCTCGGCGAAGGCGCGCCAGTCGAAGTGCGGCGCCAGGGTGATCAGTTCGTGCAGGGTGGTGAGGTTGTACGTCTTCTGGACGTCACGCGTCTCGGCCCGCTCCCAGTGGCCGGCGGCGAGCCGCGTCTCCAGGGCAAGGACCGTCTGCGCGGCCTCGGCGGGCGAGGCGTGCTGCCCCAGCGTGAGCAGCTCGGTGAGGTGGGCGAGGTACTTCTCGCGGATCTCGGCGAACTTCTCTTCCCGGTAGTACGACTCGTCGGGCAGGCCGAGCCCGCCCTGGAGGATGTTGAAGAGGTAGCGGTCGGAGTTCCGGTCGTCCGAGTCGATGTACGAGCCGAAGAGACCGGAGCCGCCGATCCGCTCGAAGCGGCCGAGGAACGCCGCGAGCTCCCGGGTGTCGCGGAGCCCCGCGACCTCGTCGATCAGGGGCTGGGCCGGGGCGAGCCCGCGGGCGGCGATCGTCTCCTCGTCCATGAAGGAGGCGTACAGCGTGGCGATCTTGCGCGCGTCATCCGGGACGGCGCCGGACGAGGCGGCCGACGCCAGCTCCTGGATGATCACCTTCACTTGTTCCTCGGCCGTGTCGACCAGCTGTACAAAGGGGCCCCAGCTGGAGCGATCCTCGGGGATCGGCTCGTGCTCCAGCCAGTGACCGTTGACGTGGCCGAACAGGTCGTCCTGCGGCCGGATCTCGGGGTTCATGCCCGTGCGGGCGTCATCCAGCATGCTCATTCACGCACCCTACGCGGACAGCGTGGCCGAACACGATCGGCTTGCGGCCGCCGATCGTGCCCCGGCCGGCCCCCGCCGTCCTCAGTCGTCGACGCACTCCCGCGGATGCCGTGCCGTCACCGTGTCACCGCCGGCCACCCGGGCACGCGGGCGTGTCGGTGAACACCACCCGGCCGCTGTTTTTTGGCTCCAATTGCCTCCGGATGACGCCCAGTTGGTATGGACATGACTGCCGGGCCGCTCTTATGCTCCGCCTGAACTCATCGTGAGAGCGCTCTCATCACCCCCTGTTCCTCCCCACCCCGATGGAACGACAGAAAGGGCCCTGCCGTGAGACGCAGAACCGGAGTCCGCATCGCCTTCTCCTCCTTGCTTCTGGCCGGCACCTGGGCGAGTGCCTCGCTCGCCCCCACCGCGAGCGCCGCCCCCGCGCCCGCCGCTCCCCCGGCATCCGCGGGCATGCTCACCGCCCTGCAGGACGACCTCGGACTCACCGCGGGCCAGGCGCGCGCCCGCCTCGCCGCCGAGAAGACCGCGACCCGTGTCGACCGCGCGGCGCAGCGGGCGGCCGGATCCACGTACGCCGGTTCCTGGTACGACGCCGACACCGGCAAGCTGACCGTCGCCACCACCAGCGCGGGCAGGACCGAGGCCCTGCGCGAGACCGGCGCCGCCGTCCGCGTGGTCCGCCACAGCGCGAAGCAACTGGACGCCGCCAAGGAACGCATCGACTCCCTGTCCGCACCCAAGGGCGTCAGCAGCTGGCACGTGGCGCCGCGCAGCAACAAGATAGTGGTGAACGTCGTCGCTGCTCAGAAGGACGACAACGATGTCCGACGGTTCGTCGACCGGGCCCGGAAGGCCGGTCCCGTCCAGGTCGAGACGGTCGGCAAGGCACCCAGCACCTTCGCCGCGGGCACCGTGGGCGGCGACCCGTACTACACCGGCAACGTCCGCTGTTCCATCGGCTTCTCGGTGCACGGCGGGTTCGTCACCGCGGGCCACTGCGGGCAGGCGGGCGCCGCGGTGCGCGGCTGGGACAACTCGCCCATCGGCAACTTCCAGGGCTCCTCGTTCCCCGACAACGACTACGCGTACGTCAGCGTGGGCAACGGCTGGTGGACCGTCCCGGTGGTGCTCGGCTGGGGCACCGTCTCCGACCAGCTCGTCCGCGGCTCGGCGGAGGCACCCGTGGGTGCCTCGATCTGCCGCTCCGGCTCCACCACGCACTGGCACTGCGGCACCGTGCTCGCCAAGAACGAGACCGTCAACTACAGCCAGGGCGCCGTCCACCAGATGACCAAGACGAGCGTCTGCGCCGAACCCGGCGACTCCGGGGGCTCGTTCATCAGCGGCGACCAGGCCCAGGGCGTCACCTCGGGCGGCTGGGGCAACTGCAGCGGCGGCGGTGAGACCTGGCACCAGCCGATCAACGAGATCCTCGGGCGCTACGGACTGACCCTGCACACCGCCTGACGGCGGCGGACCGCGCCGGGCCCACGCGAGGGTCCGGCGCGTACGCCGCTGCGGTGAGTCCTGGCGGCTGGATGGCCCCAACGGGGTTCACCGCACGCGCCCCGGAGGAAGGACTGCGGCTGCCACTGCCAGGAACGAACCGGTCCCGGGACCACGCGTCCGGGGACGAACGGAGAACCACGATGACAGCTAGGGCCCGCAGCCGCGCCCGCATCGGCACGTGTCTTCTTGTCATGGTCGCCGCGGGCGCTCTTACGACGGGAGCCGCACTTCCGAGCGCACCGGCGGACGCCGGGGCCCCGCCGCTGGAGCGATCACCCTTCACCGGAACGAGGGCGGATCAGGGCCCGGTGCTCGCGGTGAAGTTCGACAACGCGCGCATGGCCCGGCCGCACACCGGTCTGGCGCAGGCGGACATCGTCTACGTGGAGAAGGTCGAGGGCGGCATGAGCCGCCTCATGGGCGTGTACTCGAGCCGCCTCCCCGAGGCCGTCGGCCCGGTGCGCAGCGCACGGGAGTCCGACGTCGAGCTGCTGCGGCAGTTCGGCCGCCCGGCACTCGCCTACTCGGGGGTGCGCAGTTCGCTCCACAAGATGCTCGAGCGGTCACCGCTGTACGTCCGCCCGCACGACCGTGTCCCCAGCGCCTACTTCCGCGACGGCAACCGCCCCGCCCCGCACGACCTCTTCGTCCGCCCCCAGGCCGTGCTGCGCTCGGCCCCGCGGGCCGACCACCCCACCGACATCGGATTCCGCTTCGGCCCGGCCCCGGAAGGCGGCACTCCCGCATCGGTGCGGACCGTCCGCTACGCCTCGGCCAGCCACACCTTCAGCTGGTCACCCCAGGAGCAGCGCTGGCTCGCCTCCTTCGACGGGGCCCCGGCCCGCAGCACCTCGGGGGCGCGCCTCGGAGCGAGGACCATCGTGATCCAGCACGTGGACATGCCGCCGTCACGCTACAAGGACGTCAACGGCGCGGCGACCCCGTACATCAAGACGGTCGGCAGCGGCAGGGCGACGGTCCTGCGGGGCGGCAAGGCGTACCAGACCCACTGGAAGCGGTCGAGCCCCGAGGGCGGCACGTCGTTCACGCTCTCCAACGGCCGGCGGATGCCTTTCGCTCCCGGGCAGGTCTGGATGGTCTTCGCGGACCGCTGAGCCACCCCGGCCGGAGGCCCCTGACAGGCCCCGGACAGGCCCGGACAGGCCCGGACAGGCGTCGGCCCGGTGACCGTGTCCGGTCACCGGGCCGACGGGGTGCTCCGCACGGAGCGTCAGGTGCTCAGCCGCGTAGGGACTCGAGCTCCCTTTCCTGGTCCTCCTGGTGCGCCGTGGGGTAGTCGCCGAGCTGCTTGTGCAGCTTCTCGCCCTCGACGTCGACGTTCGGCAGCGCGCGGTCCAGCCACTTCGGCAGCCACCATGCCTTCTTGCCGAGCAGGGCGAGCACGGCCGGGACGATCGCCATGCGGACGACGAAGGCGTCGAAGAGGACGGCGATGGCCAGGCCGAAGCCCATCATCTTGATCATGTCGTCGTTCTCCATGATGAAGCCGGAGAAGACGCTGATCATGATGACCGCCGCTGCGGCGACGACCCGTCCGCCGTGCGTGAAGCCGGTGACGACGGCCTCGCCGGGGCGCGCCCCGTGGACGTACGCCTCACGCATGCGGGTCACGAGGAAGACCTCGTAGTCCATGGCGAGGCCGAAGACCACGCCGATCATGAAGATCGGCATCATGCTCATGATCGGGCCCGGCTGGTCGACACCGACGATGTCGGCGAGCCAGCCCCACTGGAAGACCGCGACGACGGCGCCGAGCGCGGCGGCCACCGACAGGAGGAAGCCGAGCGCCGCCTTGAGCGGTACGAGGACCGAGCGGAAGACCAGCATCAGGAGCAGGAATGCCAGGCCGACGACGAGTCCCAGGTAGGGCAGCAGCGCGTCGTCCAGAGTCTGCGAGAAGTCGATGGTCATGGCGGTCGCGCCGGTGACCAGGACCTCGGAGCCCGTCTTGTCGCCGAGACCGTCGACGGTCGAGCGGATCTCCTTGACGACGCCCTCGGTCTTGTGGTCGCTGGGACCGGTCTTCGGTACGACGTTGAAGATCGCGGTGTCGTCGGGCTTGTTGCCGTTCGCCGGGGTGACGGCCGCGACGCCGTCGATCTTGGCGATCTCCTTGCCGACGGTGTCGGCCGCCGCGGCGGCGCCCGCACCCTTGTCCATGTCGACCGTCACCATCAGCGGGCCGTTGAAGCCGGCGCCGAAGGACTCGGACAGCATGTCGTACGCCTTGCGCTGCGTGGTGTCCGGCGCCGACGTGCCCTCGTCCGGCAGGCCGAGCTCCAGGCTGGTGGCCGGTACGGCGACCACACCGAGGCCGACCACCGCGAGCAGCAGCACCGGGATCGGGCGGCGCAGCACGAAGCGTGCCCAGCGCGTGCCCAGATTCGGCTTGGCGTTCGAGTCGTGGAGCTTGCCCGCGGGCTTCTTGCGGTCCTTGCGGCGCAGCACCTTCTTGCCCGCGAAGCCGAGCAGCGCGGGGATCATGGTGAGCGCGATGAGAACGGCGACCGCGACCGTGCCGGCCGCGGCGAGACCCATCTTGGTGAGGATCGGGATGTTGACGATCGCGAGGCCGGACAGCGCGACGACGACGGTGAGTCCGGCGAACACCACGGCAGAACCGGCGGTTCCGGTGGCGCGTCCCGCTGCCTCCTCCGGCTCCCTGCCGTCGGCGATCTCTGCCCGGTAGCGGGAGACGATGAAGAGGGCGTAGTCGATTCCGACGGCGAGGCCGATCATCGTCGCGAGCGTCGAGGTCGTGCCGGAGAGGTCGAGGACGCTGCCGAGAGCCGCGATGCCCGAAACACCGATGCCCACGCCGATGATGGCGGTGAGGAGCGGCATGCCCGCGGCCACCATCGAGCCGAAGGTGATGATCAGGACGACCGCGGAGACCGCGATGCCGATGAGCTCGGCGGAGCCGCCCATCTCCTGCTCGGCCATGACGGCGTCGCCGCCGGTCTCGACGGTGAAGCCGCTCTTGCGGCTGTCGTCGGTGGCCTTGGTGAGCGCGTCGCGCGCCTTGTCGGTGAGTTCCTGGGCGTTGACCTTGTACGTGACGGACGCGTACGCGGTGGTGCCGTCCTTGCTGACGGCGTTCGCCTTGTACGGGTCAGCGACCTCGGAGACCTGCGGGCCTTCGCCCAGGGTCTTGACCAGCTTTTGGACGTCGCCCTTCGGGCCGGACTCGGTCAGCTTCTCGCCCTCGGGGGCACGGATGACGACGCGGGCGGTGGCGCCTTCGGCGCTGGCCGCGGGGAACTTCTCGTCGAGGAGGTCGAAGGCCTTCTGGGACTCCGTCCCCGGCATGGAGAAGGAGTCTTCGGGCGGTGCGGGTGCGGCGGACGCGGAGAAGCCGACGCCGGCCAGCAGCACCACCCACATCAGTGCCACATAGCGGCGTCGCCGGAAGGCGAGGCGGCCCAGTTTGTAGAGGAACGTAGCCACGGCGAAAGGGCTCCCGTCGGGGATCGGCAGGCAGGAACAGGCAGGGACAGACAAGGCAGAGGCGACTCCCCGTCGTCACATCAGTGCACGTCAGGGCGGTCAGCGGCTTTCCCCTCAATGGTCCGGGCGGGAACCGGCCAGGAAGTCAGACTCAGAGTCGGACTATCGGCCCACGGCCGCTGTAGTGCCGTGCACGCTGGGTCATCCTCGGGGAGGAGATGTGGTCAGGATGTGTAGACCCCACATCCCACCGGCGATCACCGGAGGCTTCGCCTCCGTACCGTGGGACACCTGTTCACCACAGAACAACTCGCCCTCATACCACCTCAATAGGAGAGATAAGGTGGCGAGTCAGCTCTCAGATACTTGTCATCACCATCCAGGAGAACCTTCGTGACTCTTGCCATCGCGCCGTCTGAAGCCGCCGACTCGTCCGGCGACACCTCCGTGGACGACCTCTCGGCGGTCCCCTCGGACGACCCCGCGGCGGCCCCGGCGGCCGCCGTGCCCGAGGCGGTGGCCCGGGACGCCCGCGAGTTCGGTGCCTACGCACGGACCGGCGGCTGGGCCTTCGCCCTGAAGGTGGCGCGCAGCGTGCGCCCCGGCGGACAGGGGGCCGACGAGACGCCGAAGGTCTCGGCGAAGGAGTTCAGCGAGCTGGCCGGCTGCTCCGCCGAGCGCGTCATGCGCTACTACAAAGCGTGGGACAAGGCCGCTGACGACGGCCTCGTACCCCACTTCGAGGCGCTCACGCCCGGCGAGGACATCGAACTTCCCGACTCCGACGTGTGGTTGACCTACTACGCGTCCCGCTCCAGCGCCCTCTCCCCGCGCGGCACCGCGATCACGGAGGCCGCCGAGGCCGAGGGCATCCGCTCCACCAAGGCTCTGGAGGTCGCGGAGAACCCCACCGCGCTGCGGGCCGCGATCCTCGCCGACCCCGGGACCGCCGAGGCGGCGCGGCGCGCGCTGATGGACCGGCTGGACGACGACCCGGCGCTGCGCACCGAGCTCGTCCGGGACATCGTGCGGGCCGACGACCTCAAGAAGGCGGTCGCGGCCGAGGCCAAGGCGGGCGACCGCGTCGACTACGTCCGCCAGATCGTCGACAAGGGGCAGGTCAAGACGCCGGCGGGCCAGCTGATCGACGCGCCCGCCGAGCTGAAGGAAGAGGCCGAGCGGCACCTTTCCCTCATCGACGAGCTGGACGACGGCGAGGACTCCGGCGAGTGGGCCCGCGAGGCGTACGACACCGTGAAGGACCTGGTCGCCCAGACCGTCCAGAGCGACCCGCAGCTGCGGGTGCAGGAGCGCCGCGCGAAGTTCTACAGCAGCCTGCAGAAGGCGACGAAGGTCTTCGAGGAGCTGACCTTCGACGACGCCGAGGTCGACGACATCTACGAGGACGACATGCTGCTGCGCCTGGAGGAGCTGCAGAAGTCGATCGCGGCGTGCATCACGGCGCTGCAGTCGGCGACGGCGGGTTCGTCTGCCACCGGTTCCGCCACTGCCGCCGCCACCGTCACCGCGGCTGCTGACGCCGTCGCCGTCTTCGACGACATGCCCGTCTTCGACGACACGGCCACCGCCGCGCAGGACGCCACCCCGGACGCCACCACGGACGCCGGCTGACGATCGCGGGCCCTCCGCTCTCCCGTACATCCCGATGATGACCATGGCCCTGTCCGTAGCCCTGGAGTCGTACGGCATGACCCATACGCGGAGGGATTCGCCGCACCCCACCTGGCTCGTAGCTTCTTGATCAACGTACGGAGACCGACGTACGGAGTTGATCGAGAGGTCATGAATCTATGCACGGCAAGGCATTCGCGCCCGAATATCAGGGCGAGTTGGGCGCGGCACTCGGGGTGAACTCCTCCTACGAGGATGTGCTGACGGCGGCGGACCGCGCCCTCTCCCAGGCGGACACCGCACTGGAGAGGGCGCGCGCCGCCCTCGCGCTGGCCGAGGCCAACCGGCGCCTCGGCCAGGTGGACGACGCGGGCTCCGCCTGGCGGCAGAGCTACCGCAGCGCACGCGCCGCGGGGGACGCGGGCGCCATGGCCTGGGCGCTGTGGAGCGGCGGCACGCTGGCCCGCCAGTGCGGACAGCTGAGGCTCGCCCGAAGGCTGCTGACCTGGGGCGTCGAGCTTGCCGCCGACAGTGGCGAGCGGCTCGCGCACGGCTACGCACTCGCCGGACTCGCCGAGACGGGACGTATCCAGGGGGACTACGCGGCGGTGGCCGCCCTCCACGAGCAGCTCCTGGAACAGGGCCGGGCACACGGCGAGGCGCGGCACATGGTGTGGGCGATGTCCGGCATCGCCCAGATGCGGCGCAACACCGGCGACTACACCGAGGCGCTCGAGTTGTTCGAGGAGTGCGTCAGGATCTCGGCCGACGCCCAGGACGCGCGGGGGCGCGCCTGGTCGCTGCGCGGGGTCGCGGACGTCCTCTCCCTGCGGGGCGAGACGGGGAAGGCCCTCGACCTGCTCTCGGAGGCGGAGGTCATCTGCCGCGCCATGGATCTGGCGAGCGCGCTCGCGTACAACCACAAGATGCGCGGCAACGTCCTGTACCGGCACGGGAGTTACGTCGCCGCCCGCGAGATGTACGCCGTCGCCCTGGAGGAGTTCGACGCCATGCGGGAGCCGCGCGGTGTGGCCCTGTCCCGGCTCGGCCTGGTCAAGTCGCGCGCCCGGCTCGGCCGCGACCGCAGCGAGACGCTGGCCGAACTCGCCGAGCTCGAAGGGGACTTCGCCCGCATCGGGCTGCGGCAGGCGCGGGAGGCGGCGATCGAATTCCGGAAGGAGACGGCCTCGGAGCTCAGCATGACGTGACGCAGGGGCGTCGGGGCTTGAGGACTCGGGGGCGTCGAGGCACCGGGGCGGAGAGGCTCCGGGGCGCCGGGGCGCCGGGGCGCCGGGGCGTCATTCCGTCGGCGTGATGCGGATCCCGATCGTCCCGCTGGTGCCGCGGCGGAGCTTGCTGCCGAGCAGCGTGAGGCGGCCGATCAGACCGTACTTGCGCACGATGAGCGTGCGGTAATGCGCCGTCACCTCGGGGTCGCAGATCTCCGCGGTGGCCGGGACCTGTTCGCCGGTGGGGTTGCCCCGCAGGTCGCAGGGGCCGATCAGGACGTCGGCGCGATTGCGGATCCGCTTGACCTTCCAGGAGTCCGTGACCGTCCAGATGCCCAGGGCGTCGCCGTCCTCGACGACCCAGACGGGGGTCGGCACCGCGGTGCCGTTCTTGCGGTAGCTGCTGACCAGCAGGTACTTCCCGGCGCCGAGCCCCGGCTTCGCTACCTCGTCCACTTGACCGCTCCAGACCTCTTGTTGACTCACCCTCGACCCCCGACGGTGCGGATGTTACTCGCGATCACGCTCGCTCCGCGCGAGCGAGTCACGGGTGCGGGAGCGGGCGGCCACGGCTTCGAAGAAGACCCAGCCGTCCAGCTCCCGCTCCGACGGATCGTCGGCTTGCCACCCCTGGGCCATCGCCGCGTCGAGCAGCGCCCTGGCGGTGCCGGGTTCGTGCAGGTTCAGGAAGTCGCCGCCTTCCGTGGTGCCGACCGCCCCGGAGTGCAGAAAGCCGTCGGGCACGAGCCTGCCGGCACCGCCCCGGAAGAGAATGCGGAGCCGCCCCCGTGCCTGCAGCCGCCGGACGGCGAGGACTTCGCAGCAGTCCTCAAAGCCTCCCCCGGCCGGCACGCGGTGGGTGTGGCCCACGGACCAGAGGAAGACCTCCCCCTCGACGACGAGACGTCGGGGCTTCTTCTCGCTGCGCGGCATCAGCAGACCGTACCGGGACGCGGTGCGCCCGCGGGAACCGGGCTGAGCCGGGTCCCGCGGGCGCGTGGTGGTGCGTGGGGCGTGGTGCGTGGTGCGGGAGGGTCAGGCGCCCCAGGTGCCCTGGTCGACGGAGCAGTTCCAGCCGGTGCCGCGGACCGCGAACTTCACCTTGTACGTCCTGGTGTTCTTCAGGGTCGTCGCGACCCTGACCCCGAGGCTGGCCTTGCCCTTCAGGTTGTTGTCGTAGACGGAGACGGTCTTCGAGGTCCTGTGCGTGACCTTGCCGCCCTTCGCCTTCGCCGTGCCGAAGCGGATGTTCTTGACGTTCGTGACGGTGAAGGTGACCTTCTTGAAGCTCTTGGTGCTCTTGTTCTTGAGGCCGAAGTAAAGGCCGCCCTTCACCTTCTTGTCCGGGGTGATCTGGAACCGGGAGGTGTAGACGATGTCGATCGGGCAGGCCGCGCTCTGTGCCGAGGCAGCCGCACCCTTCGGTGCCTTCGGCGCGTCCACCGCCGATGCGGATCCGGCCAGGCCGAGCTGAGCGGCCGTAAGGGCTCCTGCCGTGCCCAGGACTGCTGCGGTCGTACGTATGCGGTTCATCAGGCTGATACCTCTCCCCCTGCGACCCTTGCGGGTCCAACTTTCAGATTGATGCCATGCGTTCGCACAAGGCGCTTCATGTCCCTGTGCCGACCGTATTTTTAGCAGGTGATCGGACATGCGGGGACATCAGGTTGCCCAAGAGAGGGACGGGGAAGTGCCGCGGCCCCTCGGGGTGAGGCCTGACGTGCCTCGATTCCGGCCCGGCGGCCCTCACATCGGCGGTGGCGCGGGTGCGGGTCCCAGCGTCGTCGTGCCCGGGGTGGCCCGGTGGGCGAGGCCGGTGCGGTAGGTGTCCAGGGCCGCTTCCGTCCGTCCCGTGCGCCGGAGCAGATCGCCGAGGAGGCAGCACAGGCCGGCCACATCCCCGGCCGCGCCCGCGCGTTCGAGCAGCGGCAGGGCGGCGCGGTAGTGCTCCTCGGCGGCCTCCGTGTCACCGCACTCCTCCGCGATGAGGCCGAGCAGCCGGTGCGCGGCGCCCATGTGCACCGCACTGCGTCCGGCCCGCAGCGCCGGGACCTCCGTGGGCTCCGGGCCCGCGGCCAGCAGCGGTCTCAGCAGCGCCTCGGCCTCCCCGGTGTCGCCGCGCCTGCGCAGGACGTCCGCGAGTTCCACCTCGACCTGCTCGGCGTAGAGCGCGGCCCGCTTGGCGGTCAGCATGGCGTGCGCGGTGCGCAGCTCATTCTCGGCGCGTTCCAGGTCGCCGTCCTGGGCGTGCACATAGCCCCGCATCCAGTGGCAGTGGGCGAGTTCGGTGCGGATGTGCAGCTGCTGGTAGAGATCCTGGGCCTTGGCCAGCGACGCGTCGGCCTCGGCGATCCGGCCCTGGGCGATGAGCGTACGGGCCACCCCGCGGTGCATCCCGGCGAGCAGCGCGGGATCGTCCACGCGCGGAGCCAGCGCGAGGGCCAGTTCGGCGGCGTGTGCGGCGCGCTCGGTTGCGCCCATGTCCATGTACGGGGCGATGGACGCCGAGTAGAGGAGGAGCAGAGCGTCGGGGTCGTGCAGGCCCGCGGCGTTGAGCTGGTCGAGCGCGGTCTCCAACAGATGGCAGGCGTAGCGGAGTTCACCCATGAGGCGGTGCGCGTTGGCGCGACCGCGGATGGCGGGGACGCGGCGCGGGAGCGGCTCGTCGGCGAGCAGTCGCTCCACCGAGGCGAAGCACGCGTGCGCGTCGTCGAGGTCGCCGGATTCGAGAAGGCAGTCGCCGAGACCGAGAAGCGCGGCGGCCTGTTCCCCCGGCAGGGCGTGCTCGACGGCTTCGGCGCGCAGCGCGCGGAAGAGGGCGGCGGCGTCCTCGGGGGATCCGGTGGCCAAGGCACGCCGCGCGTCGGTGAGTCGCAGGCGCAGCTCGGTGGCGAGCCGGGCCGGGCGTCCCGTCGCGAGCTCCTCCGGGGTGACGCCGAGCCGCTGGGCCAGGTGCCGGAGGGCGGCCTCGGAGGGCCGCACCTTGCCCGACTCCAGCGTGGAGACGTAGGCGGGCGTGTACGCGGGCTCGGCCAACTGCCGTTGGGTGAACCCTAGTTCCGTACGCAGCCGCAGTACGCGGCGCCCGATCGCCGCGGGCTCGTCCGGCGGTGCGCCGCCGGATCCCTTCTCCGTCATCTCTCCCCCTCCTTGCGTCTCAGCCATTGCCTGGCTTCCCCACAACCCCTACATTGAACCGCGCCTTAAGCTCCCTTAACCCCCCACTTATATCGCGGACTTGACGTGACTCGACGACTCCACGACTCAGTGACTCGACGACTCGGTGACTCGGTCCGCGCCAACGCTCGGGAGATCGTCCATGCGTAGACACGCTTCCCGTATATCCGGCATATCCCGCAAGCGGCTTGCCGTCGCCACCGGTGTCGCCCTGGCCGCGGCGCTCGCCGTCACCGCGCCGGTCGCCGCCGGCCAGGGCCAGGACGGCGCCGCACAAGCCGCCCAAGACGCCGACAGTGTCAAGGTCGAGTACTTCACCGGACCCGACGGCCACCCCCGCCACACCGAAGTCCCCGCCTCCACCTCCCTCAACAGGAAGGAGCGGGCCACGATCAAGGACGACGGAGACGTCCTGCCGATCGTGGAGGCCGGAGCGAGCGACACCAAGGTCGACGTCGTCTTCATCGGCGACGGCTACACCGCCGCCCAGCAGGAGGACTTCCACGCCGACGTGCGCACCAAGTGGAAGGAGATGGCCGCCGTCGAGCCGTACGCCCAGTACGAGGACCTGTTCAACGTCTGGGCCGTCGACGCCCACTCGCAGGACTCCGGCGTCTCGGGCGACCCGACGAGCGACGTGCGCAAGAACACCGCCCTGGACTCGGCGTTCTTCTGCGACGGCACCGAGCGGCTGCTGTGCGTCGACACCAACAAGGTCGAGGCGTACGCGAGCAAGGCCGCCGACCCCGATCTCGTCATCGTGCTCAGCAACTCCACCAAGTACGGCGGCGCGGGCTACAACGACATCACCTCGCCGTCCGGATACGACGGCATAGGCACCGCCTCCTCCGACCACCCCGACTCGGACCAGGTCGCCGTGCACGAGACAGGCCACTCGTTCGGCAAGCTGGCCGACGAGTACTGGTACGACGAGAGCACCTACACCGGCCCCGAGCCGGGCGAGTCCAACCTCAGCAAACTCAGCGCCGACGAGATGGCCGCCCAGAAGGTGAAGTGGCACCAGTGGCTCGGCCAGGAATCTCCTGACGGCGGCACGGTCGGCGCGTACGAGGGCGGCGGCTATCACGGGCACGGCCTCAACCGCCCCACCGAGGACTCGATCATGCGCACCCTGGGCCGTGAGTTCAATCTGCCGGGACGCGAGGCGATGATCGCGGGCTTCCACCAGCACGCGCCCGTCCTGACCTCCGCCACCCCCACGGACCGGAAGGTGCGCGGCACCGAGCGGATCCGCGTCAAGGCGTCCTCCCACGCCCGACTGCGCTGGTACGTCGACGGCCGCGAGGCACGGAAGGCCCGGGACGTGGGCACCGTGACGCTCAAGTCCCTCCGGGTACCGGCCGACGGTCGCGCGCACACGGTCACGGCACGCGCCACCGACCCGAACAAGGCGGTCCGCGCCCCGGAGCTGCGCAAGCTGATGACCGGTTCGCTCAGCTGGCAGGGCACGCGCTGACCACCCCCGCTGATCGACCACTGATGACCCGCTGACCGCACGAGGCGGCCGCCGCAGGCACGACGACCTGCGGCGGCCGCTTCCGTCGGTCAGTGAGTGGTCAGGAATACTGCGGCCATGACCACGCATGCACAACAGCCACGGGAGGCCAAGGCCCCCGCCCCCGGGTGGGCGCTGCGGACCGCGGAGCCCGCCGACGTCGAGCCCATGGCCGAGCTGCGCGCGACCGTGCTGCGCCCGGATCTGGAGCGGCTCGGCCGGTTCGACGAGGACCGGGTCCGCCAGAGGTTCCGGAACTCCTTCTCTCCCCCGCACACCTCGGTCATCGTCGCCGACGGCGCCCTCGCGGGCTGCGTCACCCTGCGACCGGCCGAAGACTGCCAGTGGCTCGAGCACTTCTATCTCGACCCCGCCCTCCAGGGCCGGGGCCTGGGTTCGGCCGTGCTGCGCACGCTGCTCGACCGGACCGACGCCGCCGGCGACCTGGTCCGCCTGAACGTCCTGCGGGGCAGTGCGGCCCGACGCCTCTACGAGCGCCACGGTTTCAGCGTCGTGGACGCCGAGGACGCCGAGGACGCGGACCCGGTCGACGTGTTCATGGTCCGGCAGCCGGGCTGACCGCTTCGGGCCCTCGGGGTTCACCACCGCGCCAGGCACTGAATTGGCCCATACTCACCACCGATCATTGGTCCACAGGGCGGACCATTCGGCTGGCTAGCCTGCTCTCATCAGCGAAGGAACGGCCCAACGGCCGCCTACTCCGGGAGCGTTGTGCCGATTCAGATCCTGCCGCCGGCCGGAGCACCACGCGTGCTCGCCGCCGCCCAGCTGAGCAACTCGCTCGGCGACGGCGCCTACTACGTGACCTCGGCCCTCTACTTCACCCGCGTCGTCGGCCTCTCCCCCACACAGATCGGGCTCGCGCTCACGGTCGCGTGGGCCATCGGCTCCGTGACAGGCGTTCCGCTGGGCGCCCTCGCCGACCGGAGGGGGCCGCGCGGCACCGCGGTGCTGCTCGCCCTGGCCACCGGCGCGTCGGTCGCCTCCTTCTTGTTCATCCGCTCCTTCGTCGCGTTCCTCCTCGCGGCCTGCCTGTACGCCGTCGCCCAGTGCGGGCTCGCCGCCGCGCGGCAGGCACTGCTCGCGGGTCTGGTGACCCCGGCGGACCGCACGGGCGTCCTGGCCCACCTCCAGTCGACGCTCAACGCGGGTCTCGCCGTCGGTGCGGCCGTCGGCGGCATTGCCCTGAATTACGACACGCACGAGGCGTACCTGGCGGTCTTCGCACTGGACGCGGCCAGCTTCCTGCTCTGCGCGCTGGTGCTGCTCCGGCTGCCCGCGGTGCCGAGGTCCGCGGCGCGCGGGAAGGGTGAGCCCCGCCTGGCCGTGCTGCGCGACCGGCCGTACGCCGTCGTCACCGCGCTCAACGCGGTCCTGCTGCTGCGGATGCCGCTGCTGAGCCTCGCGATTCCGTTGTGGGTGGTGGACCGGACGGACGCGCCGAGCTGGCTCGTCTCGGCGCTCTTCGTCCTCAACACCCTTGCGGTGATGGCCTTCCAGGTCCGCATGGCCCGTGATGTCGACGGACCGCGCACGGCCACGCGTGCGGTGCGCCGTTCCGGGCTCGTCATGCTCGCTTCGTGCGCGGTCTTCGCCCTCTCGGCCGCGGGGCTTCCGGTGTGGACGACAGTGGCCGTCCTGGTGGCGGGGGCGGTGCTCCAGGTCATCGCGGAGATGCAGCAGTCCGCCGGTTCCTGGCAGATCAGCTTCGACCTGGCGCCAGCGCACCAAGTGGGCCAGTACCAGGGCTTCTTCGGCACGGGAGTCCCCGTCGCCCGTACGCTCGGCCCGCTCCTGCTCACCTCGCTGCTCGTGGTCTGGGGCGTACCGGGCTGGCTGCTCCTCGGCGGGATCTTCCTCGCGGCGAGCCTCGCGATGGGCCCCGCGGTGCGGTGGGCGGAGCACGCGGGGTCGGTCACGCAGGCGGGACAACGGATCGAGTCACCCCGCCCGCTGGCCAGTGAGGGCTGAGGGATCAGGTTCGGCCGGGGTCACGGCGGTGGGCGTATATTCATCGGCCACCTACCCCCCTGTCCACCTACCGCACTCCGAGGAATGGGTTCTCCGTACATGGGCGACGTCGTGGAGATCGATGAGGCACTGGTCCGCTCCCTGCTCCATGAGCAGCATCCGGACCTCGCGGGTCTCGACCTCCATGGGACGGTGCGCGGCTGGGACAACCAACTGTGG
Source organism: Streptomyces sp. NPDC032198 (assembly GCF_040636975.1). Lineage (NCBI taxonomy): Bacteria > Bacillati > Actinomycetota > Actinomycetes > Kitasatosporales > Streptomycetaceae > Streptomyces > Streptomyces sp. NPDC032198. The sequence continues at coordinate 339,368 of NZ_JBEZVL010000004.1, forward strand.
CGCCTGGGCGACGACTTGGCCGTACGGCTGCCGTGCACGGACCGAGCTCCGGACCTGCTCCGCAAGGAGCACCACTGGCTCCCCGCCCTGGCCCCACTCCTGCCCCTCCCGGTGCCGACCCCCCTGCGGATCAGTGAACCGTCCACCCGCTTCCCGAAGCCCTGGACCATCGCGGCCTGGGTTCCCGGCGAACCGGCCGACCGCACCACCATCAGCCGCGGCGACCACGCGGCCGACACGCTGGCGGCCTTCCTCGGGGCACTCCACGTGGAGGCGCCCGCCGACGCACCGGTCAATCCGACGCGTGGCCTTCCCCTCAGCAATTACGCGCACGGCTTCGTGGAGGGTCTTGAGGCCGCCGCAGCCTTCAGTGACATCCCCACCGTCGTACGGGACATCTGGGAGGACGCCGTCTCGGCCCCCGGTCCGGCGGGCCCGCCGGTCTGGCTGCACGGTGACCTGCACCCCGCGAACGTCGTCGTCTCCGGCGGAACACTGTCCGGCGTGCTCGACTTCGGTGAACTCTGCGCCGGCGATCCCGCGACCGATCTCTCCGCCGCGTGGATCCTCCTTCCCGCAGGAGCGGCGTCACGGTTCTTCGACGCGTACGGGCCCGTGGACGAGGCGACCGTACGACGCGCGCGCGGCTGGGCCGTGCTCCGCGCCATCGGCCTCATCCACATCGGCCGCGCCGGGGAACAGGGGCTTCCCGGCGGGAAGCGGACCTGGGGAGTCGCGGGCCGCGCCACGCTCGACCGTGTCCTGGCGGACTGCTGACGCTTCGGTCACTCCGATAAAATCTCGGCTTGTGCCGAACATCCGCCACACTCCTCGCGCGACCACCGGCCTCCTCCCCCTCCGTGCGGGCGCGGAGGTCGACGCGCACCGGCACGACGAGCACCAGATCGTCTACGCGGGCCGGGGCGTCCTGTCGGTCACCACCGACGCGGGCAGTTGGGTCGCCCCCGGGACGCGGGCCATCTGGGTCCCCGCGGGAACCGTCCACGAGCATCGCGCGTACGGCGACACGGACCTCCACCTGGTGGGCCTGCCGGTGACGGACAACCCGCTGCGCCTGACCGGGCCCGCCGTCCTCGAAGTCGCCCCGCTGCTGCGCGAGTTGATCATCACCTACACCGGGCAGGCCGAACCGCACACAGGCGCTACCGCCGAGCGCCGCCGCCTGCGGGCCGTCCTGCTCGACCAGCTCCGCCGCTCGACCCAGCAGCCCGTCCACGTACCGGCGGCCCGCGACCCCCGGCTGGTCGCGGTGTGCGACGTCCTGCGTGCCGACCCGGCGGATCCCCGGACCCTGACGCAGCTCGGCGCCGCGACCGGGGTCAGCGACCGCACCCTGACCAGGCTCTGCCGGGCCGAACTCGGCATGAGCTTCCCGCAGTGGCGCACGCAGCTGCGCCTGCACCACGCCCTGTGTCTGCTGGCCGACGACATCCCGGTCACCGTGGTCGCGCACCGCTGCGGCTGGGCGTCGAGCAGCGCCTTCATCGATGTCTTCCGGCGGGCCTTCGGCCACACACCCGGCGCTTGGCGGGCGCACAACTGACCACGGCCAAGCCCCGCACTTCGCGACACGTCCCGGGTCGTCGCCCTAGCACTGGGCACGGACCGCCGGATTCACCTCGACCCGTGTCGTACGGAAGCGTGCGGCGTACGCGGACGGTGTCGTCCCCAGGTGGCGGGCGAAGGCCCTGCGCAGCGTCTCGTCGCTGCCGAGGCCGCTCCGCTCGGCGGCGTCGGTGACGCTCGCCCCGCGTTCGAGGAGCATGCGGGCGGCCTCCAGCCTGAGGGACTCCACGTACGCGGCCGGGGTCGCGCCGATCTGCCGCGTGAAGAGGCGGCTCAGGTGCCGGGGGCTCACGGCGGCCCGCCCGGCCAGGGTCGCGAGGCGGTGGTCGGCGGCCGGGTCGGCGGCGATGGCGTCGAGGAGCGGGCGCAGTACCGGATGACTGGTCGCGGGGGCGCGCGAGGCGGCGGAGAACTGGGACTGCCCGCCGGGCCGCTGGAGGAAGACCACGAGGTCACGGGCGACCCGCCGCGCGATGTCGGGGCCGTGGTCCTGCTCCACGAGGGCCAGGCAGACGTCGATGCCCGCGGTGACCCCGGCCGAGGTGAGGACCTGGCCGTCCTGGACGTGGATGGCATCCGCCGTGACGGTGATGTCGGGGTACAGCCAGGCCAGCTTCGCCGCGTGCTCCCAGTGCGTGGTCGCCCTGCGGCCGCGCAGGAGTCCCGCGGCGGCGAGGGCGAAGGCCCCGGTGCACACGGCGGCCACCCGCCCTGCCCCGCCCGCGAGTTGGGCCACCAGCTCGACGAGGTCGGGCCGCTCGGCGAACGTGACGAGCTCGGCGTGGCCGGGAACGACCAGGGTGTCCGCGCCGCTCACGTCGGCCGCCGGAAGATCCGCCGCGATCCGCAGCCCGGTGGAGGTCCGGACGTCCTGCCCGTCGGGGGTGCAGACCCGCACGGTGTAGCGGCCGCCGGTATAACGGCTCGCGGTGGCGAAGACCTCCAAGGGGGCCGCGACATCGAGGAGCCGCACGCCGTCGAAGGCGAGGACGTAAACGTGGTGGGGGCGAGGTCCGCCGGATGGTTCACGCACGGGTCCACGGTAGCGGCAGGGCATGTCCAGATGTGTGGGGTACGTGTCCACAGGGACATGGCCGTGGAGGGCGTACGACGAGCAGGCTGGTCCTAGGAGCCGCCGGGAAGCACGCCACCCGAGGCCGACCAAGACGACCACGACTGCGACCACGACCGCGACAACGGGAGTCCCGCCATGACTGATCACGCATCCCCCGCCCCCACCTCTTCCTCTTCCTCTTCCGCGGCCGGAGTCGCCGTACCGGACACCAAGCTGGCCGCCGCCGCCACCGAGCTGGTGCGGGACACGACGAGCGAGCTGATCTACCACCACTCCCGGCGCGTCTTCTGGTTCGGCAGCCTGCAAGGCGCCCGGCGGGGGCTGAGCTTCGATCCCGAGCTGCTCTACATCGGCGCGATGTTCCACGACCTGGGCCTGGGTGAGCGATTCCGGGACAGCGGGCGCCGCTTCGAGGTGGACAGCGCCGATGAGGCCCGCAGCTTTCTGCACGGTCACGGCGTCCCGGAGGACAGCGTGCGCCGGGTGTGGACCGCCATCGCCCTGCACACCACCCCGGGCATCCCCGAGTTCATGGAGCCGGAGGTCGCCCTGGTCACCGCCGGGGTGGAGTACGACGTCCTGGGCATCGGCTATGACGATCTGACCGCCGAGGACCGCGCCGAGATCACCGCGCTGCATCCGCGCCCCGACTTCAAACGGCGGATCCTGGAGGCGTTCACCGAGGGCATCGCCCCCAAGCCGGAGACCACCTTCGGCAACGTGAAGGCCGACGTTCTCGAACACTTCGTCCCCGGCTACACCCGCGGCGACTTCGTCGAGGTCATCCAGAACTCCCCCTGGGCGGAGTAGACAAGGGTGTCAACCCAGGGTTGACACCCTCTCGACTGTCAACCTACCGTTGACACATGACGCAGCCCGCACACCCCATTCGCCTGGACGACCTGATCCAGGCCATCAAGGCGGCCCATCCCGAAGCGGCCCTCGACCAGCTGTCCGACGCCGTGATCGCCGCCGATCACCTCGGGGACGTCGCCGACCATCTGATCGGCCACTTCGTGGACCAGGCGCGCCGCTCGGGCGCCTCCTGGACGGACATCGGCAAGAGCATGGGAGTCACCCGGCAGGCGGCCCAGAAGCGGTTCGTGCCCAAGGACCCCGGCGAGATGTCGGACCTCGATCCCCGGCAGGGCTTCAGCCGGTTCACCTCCCGGGCGAAGAACGTGGTGATGGCCTCGCAGGAGGAGGCCCGCGCCGCGGGGAACGACGAGATCGGCGCCGGCCATCTGACGCTCGCCCTCCTGACCGAGCCGGACGCCCTCGCCGCGAAGGCCCTTGTCGCACAGGGGGGTTCACTCGACGCGATCCGCGAGGGCGTCACCGAAGGGCTGCCGCCCGCGGTCGCCGAGGTGCCCGACCTCATCCCGTACGACGCCGGGGCGAAGAAGGTCCTTGAGCTCACCTACCGCGAGGCACTGCGGCTCGGGCACAACTACATCGGGACCGAGCACATCCTGCTCTCCCTCCTGGAGACGGAGGGCGGCACCGGCGCGCTCGCCGGGCTCGGCATCGACAAGTCGGCCGCCGAAGCGCACATCACCGAGGCCCTGGCGGCGATCCGCGCGCCCCTCAACGAGGCGTGACCGAACCGGGCCCGGCCGCGGAGCCACCCGCTCCAAGCCCCCGCCCCGCTGCCGCGCGCACCCGCGCCGCCTCCCGGACGGCTGCCGCGTTCGCCTTGCCCTGCCGGGATCCCGCGAGCTTCGCCTTGATGTGGTCGCGCACCAGGATCGGTTCGTAGGCCAGTGCGTCGGAGGCATCGAGATGGCTCGGCAGCGTGGAGATGACCGCGTCCACATTGCCGTCGTGGAAGTAGGCGGCGGACCGGCGCCGGACGATCCCGCCGTCCACGATCGGCGGCTTGACGCGGTGCAGGGTGGACAGCCAGCGGTCGTTCGTGAGCCGGGCGGTCAGGTCGCCGAGGTTGACCAGGAGCGCGCCGTCGACCGGGGAGACGTCGTGCCAGGACCCGTCGGTGCCGAGCACCTGCAGTCCGGCCACCTGGTCCGCCCACAACACGGTGACCAGGCCGAAGTCGGTGTGCTCGCCCATCCCCGTCAGGTCACCGTCGAGGGTGACGGCGCCTTCGGGCAGGGCGTAGTTGTTCATGCGCAGTACGTCGATGGAGTGGTCGGTCAGCGACGCGAAGAAGTCGGACGGCTCACCCAGCGCGTCCGCGAAAATGCGGGTCAGGGTGCGGGCCACACGTCCGGCCTGGGCGAAGTAGCTCAGCACGGCCGGTTCGAAGCCGTCGACCTGCGTGGGCCAGACGTTGAGTCCGTAGTCGTCCTCGGAGAGATCGAGGCCGGGGAACGAGCGGGCTTCGGTGCCGATGTTGAACGCCTCGAAGAAGTCGTTCATGCGACCGGCCGACTCCACGCCGAGGCTCAGGCTGAGGGATTCGCTCTTGGGCGGGCTGTAGCCGCGGTTCGCACCGGTCACCCGGTAGCTCTTCCTCCCCTCCAGGGGCAGGCCGAAGAAGCCGTCCATGGCGGCGGTCAGACCGTCCACCGTCTCGTCGGGAATGCCGTGGCCGAGGATCTGGACGAAGCCGACGCGGGTGCAGGCGTCGTCCATCTGCCGTGCCACGCTTGCTCGTTGAGACGCGGGGCCGTCGTCGACGTACGGCGTGATGTCGATGACGGGAACCTCGAAGGGCGGGGGCGGCGGCCCGGCCGGCACCTGCGGTTCGGTCGCGGAGGGGGACATCGGCGTCTCCTGGCGTGAGCGAGGGCCTGGGCCCGATTCCCTGTCACGATCTCACTGCCGCGATCTCACCGCACGGATTCCTGCGACACATCGGTTCAGCGGACGATTTCGGACAGTACAGCAGCTCAGTGCCCGGCCTCCGATGGCACGTCGGCCGAGGTGATGTCCGCCTCCAGCCTTCGCAGCCGTTCCGCGTCGCAGACGCGCGGGCAGGTGCCGCACGCCTCGGCGGCCTGGATCGTGTAGTAGAGGCAGCAGCCGAGGCGGGTGCGGGTCGGGTGCCGTTCGCCGTCACGGGTCGTCAGGTGGCGGAAGGCCGCGCCGCCGGGGAAGGGCTCGACGGGGCCGGGGAGCAGGGCGTCCACCGCGCGCAGGGCCTCGTCCTCCTGGCCGAGCATGCGGCCCAGGTACCAGATCCCGGAGATGAGGTCGTCCCCCGCCATCCCCCACAACGCCCGCTGCCCGCGCCGCAGTCGGGGCCCGATGGCCGTGAGCAGCGGACGCATGTGCGCGACGATCGCGGCGCGGAGTTCGGCGCGCAGCGACTCCTCGTCGGCGAGGACCCGCGTTCCGGGGAGCCCGGCCGCCGGGTCGTCCGGCAAGCTGGCGAAGGAGCCGGGGACGATCTCGAAGGCGCCGGTCTCCAGGTGGACGCGCACGTCCTCGGGGCGGATCCGCGGCACGCGCCGCTCCAGATGCCAGGCGCCGCTCATCAGCAGCGAGACCGACCAGAGGTAGCCGTGCAGGGCGCGCGACGCGGCGACGTCCGGGCGCGGGGTGTGGTCGTGGCCGGCGCGGATGCGTGCGGCCTCCGCCTCGACGAAGGCGTCGAGAGCACCTTGATGTGACGTCAGTTCGGCGCCGGTGACCCACCCCTGGCCCGCGGGCGAGTCAGGTTGCGCCACCGTGACGGCGAGCGACTCGCAGTGCGTGGCGAGCCGCCGGTACGTCTCGGCGAGCAGGGCGGCGGGGCTCAGGGCGGTGGCGTTCGACGCCAGGTCCGGGGCCACGGTCAGCGGCACTCGTACTCCTTGGAAGGCAGGTCCATCGGGCGTCCGACGGCGGACCCGTCCACCGTGAACTAGGTAAGGCTTACCTTATTTCTCTTCAACTTGCCGCATCGCGAACGGCGCGCCGCGAACATCTGCATCCCGAGTGATCCGCCCCTCACAGCGAGTTGACATCATTAGGTATACCTAACCTAAACTCTCGCCCCGTGTCCAAGATCGCTCGGGCCGTCCCGCAAGGCAGCCTCTCCGCGCGGCGGATTCCTCTACTCCTCGCCGGAATCGGCGCGTTGGCCGTGTGCGCCGCGCTGAGCCTGGCCCTGGGATCGCGTCCAGTGCCGCTCTCCACGGTGGCCGAAGCGCTCTTCGGCGACGCCCACGGGCGGGACGCGATCGTCGTCACCGGTCTGCGCCTTCCGCGTACCGTCGTCGCGCTCGCCGTGGGCGCCGCCCTCGGCGTGGCCGGAGCCGTCGCCCAGGGCATCACGCGCAATCCGCTCGCCTCGCCGACCACGCTCGGCATCAACGCGGGCGCCGGGTTCGCGGTCGTGGTCGCGATCTACGCCCTGCATCTCACGCGGCCCGTCGAGTACTTGTGGTTCGCCTTCCTCGGTGCCGCGGCGGCCGGGATGCTCGCCCAGCTCCTCGCCCGGCGCGCGGGTGACCTCGATCCGGTGCGGCTCGCGCTCGGCGGCGTCGTCCTCCAGATGGTGCTGCTCTCCTGGACCCAGGCCGTGATGCTGGCCAGCGAACGCACCCTGGACGAGGCGCGCTTCTGGCTTGCCGGTTCGCTGTCCGGCCGCACGCTGGACGCGCTCTGGCCGGTCCTGCCCACCCTCGTCATCGGCCTGGTCATGGCCCTCGCGATCTCGCCCGCGCTCAACGCCCTCGCCCTGGGTGACGATTCGGCGCAGGCACTCGGCGTGCCGGTGGCCAGGATCCGCGTGACCGGGGGCATCGCGGTCGTCCTGCTGGCGGGCTCGGCGGTGGCGGTCGCCGGGCCCGTCGCGTTCATCGGGCTCGCCGCCCCGCACCTGGTGCGGCTCGCGGTCGGCTCCGACCACCGGCTGCTCGTGCCGGGCTGCCTGATCGCCGGGCCACTGCTGCTCCTGGCCGCCGATGTCCTCGGGCGCGTCGTCGTGCGCCCCTCCGAGCTGGAGGTGGGCATCGTCAGCGCCTTCCTCGGCGCGCCGCTGCTCGCGGTCCTGGCCCGGAAGGTGGCGCGATGACCGTCTTCGCCGTACGGGAGGACGCGGCCACCCCCACCGGGCCACGGGTCCGGCAGTCGCGCCGCCTCGCACTGCTCGGCATCTGCGGTGTCGCCATCCTCTTCGCCCTCGTCACGCTGGCCCTGACGACGGGCCAGCTGCCGCTGTCCGCGTCCGTCGCGCTACGCGGCCTGGTCGGCCTCGGTGACCCGGCGGACGTCATGGTGGTGCGGGACTTCCGGGCGCCCCGGGTGATCGCCGCGGTCGTCGCCGGAGTCGGGCTCGGGGTCGCGGGGTCACTGTTGCAGCGGGTGTTCCGCAATCCGCTGGCCTCGCCGGACGTGATGGGCGTGACCGGCGGTGCCTCCTTCGGAGCTGTCGTCCTGCTCGCCACGGGGGCTTCCCAGACGCTGATCCCGCTGGCCGCGCTGGGCGGCGGTCTCCTGGCCGCGCTGCTGCTCGGGGTGTTCGGCTGGCGCTCGGGGCTCACGGTCACCCGGCTCGTTCTCGTCGGGCTCGCGGTCCAGGCGGGCCTCGCCGCCGCCGTGAACCTCATGGTCGTACGCTTCCCCGCCGAACTCGCGGGCTCCGCGCTGCAATGGACCACCGGATCGCTCTACGGGCGGACGTGGACCGAGGTGTGGGCCGCCGGAGGGGCGGTGGTCCTCGCGCTCATGGCCGCGTTCGCGCTCCAGCGGCGCCTCGCCGTGCTGGATTTGGGCGACGAGTCGGCGGGCGGCCTCGGCCTGAACCCGTCGGCCGCGCGCCTCCAACTCCTCGTCACCGCCATCGTGCTGGCCTCGCTCGCCGCCGCGCTCACCGGGCCCGTCGCGTTCGTGGCGCTCGCCGTACCGCATCTGGTGCGGTTCGTCGCGGGCCCGCCGACACCGGGGACGCTGGCGCTCACCGGCCTGGCGGGCGCGGTGCTGCTGCTCGCGTCCGACCTGGTGGTGCAGCATCTGCTCCCGGTGTCCGGGCTTCCCGTCGGGGTGGTCACCGCGACGCTCGGCGCTCCCTGGCTCCTCGTCCTGATGATCCGACAGAGCAGGCCCGTCAACCGGAGTGCCGCATGAGCCCCACGCAGCCGTCATCCACGCGGTCGTCCAAGCGGTCGTCCGAGCAGTCGTCCGCGGGGACGTCCGCACCGGCGTCCCCCGCCAATCAACTCTCGACGCACGGGCTGGACCTGCGGTACGGCGACAAGGTGGTGGTCGGCGGCCTCGACGTGACCCTGCCCGGCGGCGCTGTCACCGCCATCGTCGGCCCGAACGCCTGCGGCAAGTCCACCCTGCTGCGCGGCCTGACCCGGCTGCTCACACCGGCGGGCGGAACTGTCGCCCTGGACGGCGCGGACATCCACCGGATGTCGGCGCGGGCCCTGGCCCGGCGGATGGGTCTCCTGCCGCAGCAGCCGGTGACGCCCGAGGCCATCACGGTCGAAGCCCTCGTACGCCTCGGCCGCTACCCCCATCAGACCTTCCTCAGCCCCTGGTCCAAGGCCGACCAGGCGGCGGTGGACGAGGCGCTGGAGCGCACCGGCACCACGGAACTGCGCGAGCGGAGCGTGGACCAGCTCTCCGGCGGCCAGCGTCAGCGTGCCTGGATCGCCCTCGCGCTGGCCCAGGACACCGAACTGCTGCTTCTGGACGAGCCGACCACCTTCCTGGACCTGCGCCACCAGCTCGACGTGCTCGACCTCGTCGCCGATCTGCACGCCGAGGCGGGTCGCACCGTGGTGATGGTGCTGCACGACCTCGGGCAGGCCGCCCGGTACGCGGACCACCTGGTCGTCCTCAAGGACGGCCGGCTCGCCGCCGCCGGGGCGCCCGCCGACGTACTCGACGCCCAGCTCGTCAAGGACGTGTTCGACGTCGACTGCCGGGTCGTCCCCGACCCGGAGACCGGCACCCCCCTGGTCGTACCGAAGGGCAGAGCCGCCCGCCGCGCCACGGACGATCCGGCCGTCCCCGCCTGACCGTCACCGGCAGGCATCGGTACCCACCGTGCCGCCCCGCCTCCCCACCATCCGCTCACAGCAAGGGAACCCAGGCCTCATGACCACCAGCAGCCTTCCGCGCAGGCTCAGTGCCGTCCTGCTCACCGTCGTCCTCGGCACCGGCGCGCTCGCCGCGTGCGGTGACTCCGAGGGGGACGACAAGGGCAAGGCGGGCTCCGCCGCCGACACCGGTTTCCCGCGCACCGTCAAGCACGCCATGGGCAGCACCGAGATCCCCGCACGGCCGCGGAAGGTCGTCGTCCTGGACACCGGAGAGTTGGACGACGTCACGCTGCTCGGCGTCAAGCCGGTCGGCGCGGTCTCCCCGCACTTCAAGACCGCGGGCGGCTTCCCCTCGTACCTCAAGGGCAAGATCGGCGGGGTGAAGGACGTCGGCCCGATGGAGGAGCCGAACCTGGAGCTGATCGCCTCCCTCAAGCCCGATCTGATCCTGTCCTCCAAGGTCCGGCACGAGAAGGTCTACGACAAGCTCAAGGGCATCGCGCCGACCGTCTTCACCGAGACCACGGGCGGCCCCTGGAAGGCGAACCTGAAGGTCCACGCCAAGGCCCTCGGCATGGAGAGCCAGGCGGACACGGCGCTCAAGAACTACGAGACGCGCGCCAAGGCCCTGGGCGATTCCATCAAGGCGAAGTACGACGGAAAGACTCCGTCGGCCTCGGTCGTCCGCTTTATCGCGGGCCCGACGCGGCTCTACCAGAAGTCCGCCTACAGCGGCGTCGTCCTCGACGACATCGGCCTCAAGCGCCCTGCCTCGCAGAACTCGTCCGACCCCGAGAAGACGATGCTGGACGTCAGCCCCGAGCAGATCGACAAGGCCGACGCCGACCTCATCTTCGTGACGGCCGCCGACGCCCCCGACAAGACCCAGCAGAAGGACGTCACGTCCAACCCGGTCTGGAAGGACCTGACGGCCGTCAAGAAGGACAAGGTCTTCACGGTCCCGGACGAGACGTGGATGTCGGGCATCGGGGTCCAGGCCGCGGAGCACGTCCTTGAGGACGTGGCCAAGGCGACGGACGTCGAGCTCCCGGCCAAGTAGCCACCCGCCTTCGGGGGCGGGCCTTTCCGTCGCGTTGTGGCCCGCCCCTCCCCCTCTCCCCCACACGCACCTCCGCTCGCACCCGGAAGTGGACTCGCACATGCGGCTGTACGTCCTTGCCCGCAACCCCACCGACTCGGTCACCGAGGGCTTTCTGCCCGCCGCGCGCAGGCTCGGCCTCGACGTCACGCTCCTCACCGACCAGCCGGAGGCGCACCGTCGCCAGGAGAGCCTGGATTCCACGGACCCCACGGCGCACCCGGAGACCCTGGGAACTCCAGAAACCCTGGAAACCCTGGAGATCCTTGAGTGCGACGTACGCGATTTCCGTGCCGTCATCAGCCGGATCTCCGCCCACCGCTCCCCCGACGCGATCTTCACCAACAGCGACCACCTGCAGACCCAGGCCGCCCTGGCCGCCGAGTACTTCGGGCTGCCCGGCAAGGACTGGCGGGCAGCGCTGCGCACCAAGGACAAGGCGCAGATGCGGCGCCATCTCGCGGCCACCGGCGCTGACGCGGTCTGGTCGGCGGAGCTCTCCGCCGGCCAGGATCCGACCGAACTCACGGCTCTCGAGGTGCCGTTCCCATGCGTGGTCAAACCGCGGGAGGGCGTGGCGAGCGAGGACGTGGTGCTCGTCGACGGGCCGGGGCAGCTGGTGCGGCGGTGCGCGGAGATACAGGCGCGGCGGCCCGGGGCGGCGCTGGTCGTCGAGGAGTACCTCGCCGGGGAGTTGTGCACCCTGGAGACCCTCGGTGACGGCCGTGTGCGGCACGTGCTCGGCGGCTTCCGTACGGAGGTGTCGCCGCCGCCGTACTTCATCGAGGAGCGGATGACGTTCGTCCCGGCGCATCCGGATCCGGTGGTGACCCAGGTCCTGGCCCAACTGGACGCGCTGGGTGTGGGGTTCGGAGCGTGCCACACGGAGTTCGTGGTGGCGGAGGGGCGGGCCCGGCTCATCGAGGTCAACTACCGGGCCATCGGCGACCAGTGCGACCTGCTCCTCGCCCAGCTCCTGGACATACCGTTCTTCGAGCACATCCTCCGTACGCATCTGGGCGAGCCGCTCCCCTCGGACCTCGGCGCGCGGACGGACGGCCGGGCACGGCTCGACTATCCGTGCGCGCGGAGCGCGGGAACGCTGACGGCCGCGCCGCGCGCGACCGAAGTGACGGTGGGCGGCGTGCGGCTCACCTACCGCCCCCTGCGCGAGATCGGCGAACACCACGAACTCCACGGCACGAACCGCGACTTCCTCGGTGTGGTCCGCGCCACGGGCACCGACCAGACAGCCGTGGACCGAGCCGTGGCGGACTTCCTCACCGAGCACCACTGGGAGATCACCCCGTGAGGCCTTCACCCACGGCCGAGGCCAAAGCCACGAGCATCGAGGGTGAGCTCCTGTTACGCGTCCTGAGCGCGCTCCTGCGCGAGGACGTGGTGGGATGGCGCACCCAAAGCGAGGCGGTGCGACTGCCGGACGGCTTGTGGCTGAGGCTGCCTGTGGCACCGGGGCGGGTAGCGTCCGGGGAAGGGGCTGCCGCCGGGATCCCCGCGCCACGGCTCGGTGCGGACGCCGGTGCGAGCGACGAAGGCAGCCTGCCGCGTACGTCCGGCGAAGCCTCCACGCAAGAAGAAGCTGCCTCCAGCAACGCCGTCCGCCAGCCCGGCGCCGACGCGAGCGGGAGCCAAGGGGGCAAGCAACCTGCGCGGACTCCTGAGGGCGCGACGCCCCGCGGCTCCGCGGAGAAGGGCGCCGCCGTATCCGGGGCTCTCATGCCGGAGCAGACCGCCTCCAGCGGTCCGCCGCGTGGTGGCGGCGCGGAAGCCGGGGCCGTTGCCAGGTCCGGCCGTGCCGTGTGCGAGCCCGGCGGTGATGCCTTGCTCATGCCCGTGCGTGCGGACGGTTATCAAGCCGCGTACACCGCACGGCTTCCCCTCCTCCGGCGCGAGTCCGATGGGACTGAGCTTCGTGACGCGGGCAGTGTGCTGGCCGCCCTGCGTGGGCTCGCCGACCCCGTCGACCGGGGTGGGTTCGATGCCTTCGCCGTGGAGTGTGCGCAGGCGCTCGACGCCATGCGGCTGCACGACAGGACGCGGGGTGAGGTGGATGCTCTCCTCAGCGAGCGGTACGGGGAGGATCCCGCGACGTGGAGCGGGCTCGCGGGCGGCCTCGGCTTCGACACGCTCGCCGCGCGCGCGGATCATCCCGTGTATCCGACCTCGCGCGGCCGTTCCGGGCTCTCCGTGACTCAACTGCGGGCGTACGCACCCGAGTTCCACCCCACCTTCGCCCTGCGGTGGCTCGCCCTGCCCCGCGATGCCGTCACGGTCGGCGGCGGCTCCACCGCCTGGCTGTCCCCGCGTGCCGCGGGCGTTCCCGAGCTCGACAAAAGCCATCTCCTTCTCCCCGTACACCCCTTGACCGCGGACGGCCCCCTGCGGGACGCGCTGCGGGCAGCGGGGCTCCACGAGCGGGCCCGGCTCATCACCGGGCCCGGACCCGACGTCGTACCGACCCTGTCGATGCGTACCGTCGCCCTCGCCTCCGACCCCGCCCAGCACCTCAAGCTCCCGCTTGCCACCGCCACGCTCGGCCTGCGCAATCGGCGCACCATCAAATCGGGCACCCTTATCGACGGCGCGGCGGGCCAGCGCCTCGTCGAAGCCGTCATCGGCCGCGAGCCCCGGTTCCGGGGTGTCGTCCTGCACGCGGACGAGACCCGCTTCGCCCACGCCGGGCACGAGCTCCTCGCCGCGCTCCTGCGCCGCTACCCCGCCGGTCTCGACGATGCCGTCGTCGTGCCGATGGCGGCCCTCATGTGCCCGTCACCCGGCGGTGACAGGCTGCTGATCGACCACCTCGCCGACCGCTTCTACGGTGGTGACCCGCTCGCCCTCCTCGACGCCACGCTCACCCTCCTCTTCGACTGGCAGACCACCCTCTTCGCCTACGGGGTCGCTCTCGAATCGCACCAGCAGAACATCTCGCTGGTTCTTGAGGACGGGGGCCGAGCGGCACGGCTTCGGCTTCTCTTCAAGGACAACGACGGGCCCCGCATCAACCTCGCCCGGCTGCGTGACGCGATGGGGCAACAGGCGCCTTCACCCGACGAGTTCGACGACTCCCGGATCTTCGTCGACGGGGATCGACCCGTCCTCGACCTCTTCACCACCATCACCCTCCACCTCTGCGCGGGCTCCTACGCCTTCGGGCTCGCCCGGCACGGCCACGCACCGCTGGAGCGGCTGCTCCGGCTCGTGCGCGAGAGGCTCGCCGAGGCCGTGGAGCGGCTCGCGCCGGAGCCAGGCGCTCTCCTGCGGGCGCACGTCCTGGACGCGGCGGAGCTGCCCGTGAAGGCGATGGTCACCGCGGGGACCCTGCTCTCCAAGGAGCGCTCCGGGGCCGCCGACATCAACAAGCACTACACGACAGGGCCCAACTACCTGCGAATGACGTGGAGTTCATGATGGCGGTCACCGCATCGTCGGCGCACGTGCTTACGGAGGAGCCGACCATGGGCGCGGGACTCGGCCGACGCCAGGTGCACGCCGTCGCCGCCTGCTACTTCGTCGCGTCGTTCGCCGCCCTCGGTCTTCCCCCGTATCTCACCCAGATCCTCCCGGAGTTGGGGGACGCGAGCGCCCGCTGGGCCGGGCTGCTGTACGTCGTCCCGACCGTGTTCGGCGCGCTCGGCGCACCCCTGTGGGGACGCGCCGCCGACCGCTTCGGACGAAAACGGCTGCTACTGCGGGCGCAACTCGGCCTCGCTGTCTCCTTCTTGCTCGCCGGGTGGGCCGAGTCGTTCGCCGCGTTCGTCACGGCCCTGGTGCTGCAGGGTGTGCTGGGCGGTACGTTCGCCGCGTCCAACGGATACCTGGCCGCCGCGCTCACCGGTTCGGGCCTCTCCAGGGCGCTCACCTTGATGCAGGGTGCCGCGCGGGCGGCGCTCGTCCTGGCGCCGATCGTCGTCGGATCGCTGTCCCCCTGGGTCTCGCCGCACCGCCAGTACGCCCTGCTCGCCGTCCTGCCCCTGGCCGCTGCCGCGATGCTCGCCGCCCTCCCGGAGCCCACGGCGGAACGGCCGGACCCCACCGGCACCCCCGACGCGGCCGATGCGCCCCAGACCTCCGCACCGCTCGCCCCTCTCAAGGCGCTCTACGCCTTCGAGTTCGCCTTCGTCTTCTCCACCGTCATCTCCTTCCCGTACCTGATCGCGCTCGTCGAGGACCGAATACCCGGCCTCTCGCCGGTCGTGTCCGGCGCGCTGTTCGCTCTGCCGCACCTGTGCTACCTCCTCTTCGCGCTGCGGGTGCACCAGGTCGTCGAGCGCCGCCCCATGCAGGGGATCGCCGCCGGGTTCGGCCTGGTCGCGCTCGGTCTCGCCGGGCACGGCGCCGCCGATTCGCTCGCCGCCTTCACCGGCGTGCGGCTGCTCCTCGGCGCGGGCCTCACGCTCGGCCTGGTCAGCCTGTCCGTGCTGGCCGCCGAGTGCGCCCACGGCCGACCGCCCGGCGGGATGTTCGGCACGCTCGAGCTCGTCTCCAAAGGGGGCGCGGTCGCCGCCGGTCTCGCGGCGGCGGCCGGCAACAGCCTGCTCGGCCTGTCCGCGCCCCTCCTGACCGGCACCGCGATCGCCCTGGTCGCCCTGGCCGCCGCCACTCTTCCCGCCCTGTTCCGCCGCTCGCCCCGCATCCGCTGGAGCCGTTGATGTCCTTGCCGACCGGCACGTTCACCGCCCCGTCCGCAACGCCCGCCCAGTCCGCCGCCCTCGTCACCGGCGCCCCCGTCGCCGGGGCCGCGCCCACTCGCCTGCCCAGCGCCGACCACGCGGTGACGCACACCCTCCTCAACTGTCTGCTGCGCGAGGTCTCGGGTCCCGAGCACCAGACCGCCGTCGTCGACGGCGACCTCCTGCTCCGGCTGCCGCGCCGCGGGGTCCTCCTGCGGGTCGCGCTGCGCCGCGCCTCCCTCCTCGGCGCCCACCGCTTCACCGGCCCGGTGACCGAACAGCGGGACGGCAGCTGGGTGGAGGTGGGGTGGCCGCGACTCGCCGAGTACACGCATGCCGAACTCTCGCTGCGTACCGGCGTGCGCAACGAGGAGTTCCTGGAGCAGATCGCCTCCAGCCATGAGGGCGTCAGCGCCGCGATCGCCGCCGTCCGTTCGGCGCTCTCCACGGAGCAGGCCCTCAAGGGGGCGGCGACGGCCCCGGAGTGGCTCGCGGACTACCTCGCCTCCGAGCAGTCCCTGCTGTTCGGCCACCGCTTCCACCCCACTCCCAAGGCACGCGGCGGCGACCTCGCCGACTGGTCCGCGTACGCCCCCGAGACCGCGGCGGCCTTCCCGCTGCGCCATCTCGCCGTACGTGATCACCTCATCGCGGAGGAGTCAGCGCGGCCGGGCGCCACGGACCCTCTCGACCGCCTCGGGACGGTGCCGGACGGCTACCGGTTGCTGCCGGTGCACCCCTGGCAGTACGACCTGCTGCGGGAGCACCCGGGGCTGTCTGCCGCCCTGGACCGCGAGGACGTCATCGACCTGGGGCCCGGCGGCTCGCCCTTCGCGGCCACCGCCTCCGTGCGCACGCTGTACGACGGTGACACCTTCCTGAAGTTCAGCCTGAACGTCCGCATCACCAACTGCCTGCGCAAGAACGCCAGTTACGAACTGTCGGGTGCCGTCGCACTCACCCGCACGCTCGAAGGCGCGCTGGACGACCTGGCGGCCCGCTTCCCGGGCAGCGCCGTGCTCCGCGAGCCCGCCTACCGCAGCCTGGCGCTGGCGGGGCCCGACGGGCGTCCCGACCTCGCCCTCCTGGAGGGCTTCGGCGTCATCGTCCGCGAGGGCCTGGCCGGACGGCTCCTGCCCGGCACGACACCGCTGCTCGCCGCCGCCGTCGCGGACGAGTACCCGACGGGGCCCGGTCACATTTCCCGCCTCCTCGACGGCGCGGGTCCGGAGCGGGCACTGGACTGGTGGCGGACGTATCTCCGGCTCCTGCTGCCGCCGGTGTTCGCCGCGTACTTCGACCACGGCCTGGTGCTCGAACCGCATCTGCAGAACGTCCTCGTCTGTGTCGACGACGACGGCATGCCCGCGCAGGTGCTGTTCCGCGACCTGGAGGGCACCAAGCTGATCCCCGAGCGGCACGCGGAGACCCTGGCGGGGCTCCCGCCCGAGGTCGCGGGGCCGTTGACGTACGACGCGCAACGGGGCTGGGACCGCGTCGTCTACTGCCTCCTGGTGAACCACGTCGCCGAGCTGCTCGCCGCACTCGCCGACCTGCACCCGCACACCGAACCCGCGCTCTGGTCCCAAGTCCGCGCCACCGTGCAGGAGTTCGCCGACACGCACGGCTGCGCGCCCCGGCTCAGCGCCCTGCTCGCCGGAGTACCGCTGCCCGCCAAGGCCAATCTCCTGACCCGCTGGGAGCGCAAGGCCGACCGGGACGCGGGGTACGTCCGTCTCACCTCACCCTTTCCGCTCGCCGAGCACGTACGGGATCTGGGTGCCCGCACCGACGCACCTTGGAGCGCCGCAGGATGACCGCCCCCACCCCCGCCGTACGTGACCGTGCCCTCGGCCTCGCCACGGAGGAACTGCCCGCCTATCTGTACGACCTGTCGGCGCTGGACGCCCATGCGGCCGCGGTGCGCGCCGCGCTCCCCCGGCAGGTGGAGGCCTACTACGCCGCCAAGGCCAATCCGGAGCCGGAGATCCTGACCGCGCTCGGCCCGCACGTCGACGGCTACGAGGTCTCGTCGGGCGGCGAACTCGCCCATGTCGCCAAGGCGGTGGCGGGGCGCCCGCTGGCCTTCGGCGGCCCCGGCAAGACTCCGGACGAGATCGCGGCCGCCCTCGAGCTCGGCGTGGATCGCTTCCACGTCGAGAGCGGCTACGAGCTGCGGATGCTGGCCTCGATCGCCGCCCGCGTCGTCCCGCAGACCCGCGTCGGCGTTCTGCTCCGGTTCAATCTCGACCTCAACGCCGACTCGTTGGCGGGCAGTTCTCTCGCGATGGGCGGGCGCCCCACTCCCTTCGGTCTCGACCCGGCCGGCGCCGACTCGGTGATCGCCCCGCTCGCCGACGGCAGCCTCCCCCAGCTGCATCTGCTCGGCGTGCATGCCCATCTGGCCAGCGGACTCGACGCGCCGCGGCAGCTCGCGGTCGCCGAGTCCATCGTGACGTGGTCGCAGGAGCTCGCCCGGCGGCACGGCTTCGGGCTGGCGGAAGTCAACGTCGGTGGCGGCATGAGCGTGGACTACGCCGACCCGGACGCGCTCTTCGACTGGGCCGCCTACGGCACCGGCCTCGCCCGGCTCTGCGCGGCGCACCCAGGGCTGACGCTCCGCATCGAGCCGGGGCGAGCGCTGACCGCGTACTGCGGCTGGTACGCCACCGAGGTCCTGGACGTGAAGGAGAGCCACGGCGAGGAGTTCGCGGTGGTGCGCGGCGGCACCCATCATCTGCGCACCCCGGCGGCCAAGGGCCACGACCAGCCCTGCACCGTGCTCCCGGCGCGCGAGCCGTGGCCGCGTCCCTGGCCCCGGTCCGAGGCGCGGCGGGACCGGGTGACGTTCGCGGGGCAGTTGTGTACCCCGAAGGACGTGCTGGCCCGGCAGGTTCCGGTGGCGGGGCTGCGGGCCGGGGACCGGGTGGTGTTCGCGATGGCGGGTGCGTACGCGTGGAACATCTCGCACCACGACTTCCTCATGCACCCCAGGCCTGGCTTCCACTTCCTCTGAGCGCCCGTGCCCCTGAGCGCCCGTGCCCCTCGGACCGCCCGCACTCCTCGGACGGCGCGGCTAGTACCCCTGGGACCAGCGCACGACGTTGCGCAGCGGCTCGCCACCTGCGAGCCGCTGCCAGTTGTGCAGGAACAGGTCGACGATCCGCTGTGTCTCGTCGCCTGAGCCGCCCGCGGTGTGCTGGGTGAGGATCACGTTCGGACAGCTCCACAGCGGGTGTCCGGCGGGCAGCGGCTCCTCGCGGGTCACGTCGAGGACCGCGCCGCCGAGCCGGCCGGAGGCGAGGGCGGCGACGAGGGCGTCCTCGTCCGCCAGGGTGCCGCGTCCCGCGTTCACGAAGACCGCGCCGGGGCGCAGCCGGT
The DNA here is from genome assembly GCF_040636975.1 of Streptomyces sp. NPDC032198. Lineage (NCBI taxonomy): Bacteria > Bacillati > Actinomycetota > Actinomycetes > Kitasatosporales > Streptomycetaceae > Streptomyces > Streptomyces sp. NPDC032198. Next base: position 358,145 of record NZ_JBEZVL010000004.1, read on the forward strand.
CGATGCGCCGCCGGTCGAAGAGGTCCGCGGTCTCGTCCGTGCCCGGCAGCAGTCCCACGACGACGTCGAACTCGGGCAGCCTGGCGTCGAGTTCCTCGATGGTGCGGATGTCGGCGGCGCCCCGAGCGAAGTGCGCGACGGAGCAGCCGAACGGCGCGAGGAGTCCGGCGAGCCGCAGGGCGATGTTTCCCCTGCCCAGGATGAGGACGTTCGCGTCGCTCAGGAGCCGCAGGCCGGGCCGCACGTCGAGCTTCGACCAGGACTCCCCGGCGCGGAGTCCGGCCAGCACGTCGACTCCGCGATAGAGCGCGAGGATGCCCGCGAGGCAGGTCTCCGCGACCGGGTCGGCGAACAGACCGCCGAGGTTGGTGACGGTGAGCCGCTGCCCGAGGGCCGGCCAGTCGAGGCCCGTATAGCGGTCGATGCCGACGGACGCGAGCTGCAGCCAGCGCAGGTGCGGCGCCCTCTCCAGCCGGTCCGCCCTCGGGTTGCCGAGGGCGATGTGGGATGCGGCGAGGACGCGTGCGTCGGCCTCGGAGTCGGAGTCCGGTCCGGTGAACCAGACCGGGCCCGGTGCGGCGGCACGCAGTCGCTCCTGGTCGGCGTCGTCCAGCGCCAGCTCCACATACAGGGCGGCGTCCGGTGGCAGGGCTGCCGGTTCGGAGGCCTTCGCACCCTGTGGTGCATGCGGTGGCTGTGACGCATGTCGTGCACGGACCATTCCTGATACCCCCGTGGTACGGAAAGCGCTGGTGAACGCGCGTTCACCGAACTTAGGGCTTTCGCTCCGCGAGGGTCAACAGCGATCTGACCGCCCGTACGAGGGATCAGGCGCCGGTCGTGGAACCGGGCCGGACGATCATCAGGACGGTGACGGTGGCCCAGAGCAGATTGAACACCCCTGTATACATGGCGAGTTGAGAGCTGGTGCGCTCCCCCACGGCCACCACGCCCGTTCCCTCGGCCAGTTGACCGTGAGTGTCGCCGTCCGCCCTGCCTCCGTCTCCCCCGGTCACCGCGTCGAGCGCCGCCTCCTGCCGCGGCAGGACGAGGACGATGAGCACCACGGCCGCCGCCATCGTGAGGACGATCGAGGCGATCAGCCAAGCGCTGCCGAGCACGCCGAGGCTGCCCGCGGTCACGAATCCGGTGACGGGGACGGCGACGCCGACGAACGCGTACACCGAGCAGATGCGCTGGAGCAGGCGCAGCGAGGCGATGGCCGCCGCGTCCCGCGGGTCGGCCTGGGCTCGGCGCAGGGCCGCGGGGAACATGCTGGCGGCGACGGTGACCGGGCCGACGGCGAGGATCGCGGCCAGCACATGCAGCGTCAGGAAGAACTTGGTCACAGGGGCCCTCGGGATTCGGGATGCGAAGAACGGCGGAGTGTGGCGAAGACGGGCGGAGGCGGCGAAGTCGGCGGAGTCAGGCGGCTCCCGATCGGGACCCGGTCGCCGAGGTTAGCCAGGGCCCCCACCCACCGAACAGTGGCATTAGTGACAGGCTTCGCAGAGATACCGCCATCGAGCCCCGGGCCAGTACACGCGAAGATGTCGAGGTCACATTGCCCGCGCACGCGCTTGGCGGGATCGCGACTCTGCCGTACGTTGCCGCCATGCATACCGTGGCCGTCCTGGCGCTGGACACCGTCATCCCGTTCGACCTGTCCACGCCCATCGAGGTCTTCGGCCGCACCCGCCTGCCGGGCGGTCGGCCCGGCTACCGGGTCCGCGTCTGTGCTGCCGCGCCGCAGATCGACGCCGGGTTGTTCAGCCTGCGGGCTCCGTGGGGCCTGGAAGGGCTCGCGGACGCGGACACGATCATCGTGCCGGGCACCGCCGACGTGTCCCGGCCGGTCCCCGACGCGGTGCTCGACGCTCTGCGGGACGCGGCGGCCGACGGCACGCGGATCGCCTCCATCTGCGCGGGCACCTTCACGCTGGCCGCGACCGGCCTGCTGTCCGGGCTCCGTGCCACCACCCACTGGATGGCCGCGGCGGCGCTCGCCGAACGCCATCCCGACATCGACGTCGACCCGGACGTCCTCTACGTCGACAACGGGCAGATCCTGACGTCCGCCGGCGCCGCCGCCGGGCTCGACCTGTGTCTGCATCTGATCCGCCGGGACTACGGCTCCGCCGTCGCCGCGGATGCCGCCCGCCTCTCAGTGATGCCCCTGGAACGCGAGGGCGGTCAGGCCCAGTTCATCGTCTCCGAGGCTCCGCCCACACCGCAGGGCTCGGAGCTCGAACCGCTGCTGCGCTGGCTGGAGGAGAACGCCGCGCGCGAGCTCACCCTGGAGGACATCGCGGGCCGGGCGGGCATGAGCACCCGCACGCTGCTGCGCCGCTTCCGGGAGCAGACCGGCAGCACACCGCTGCAGTGGCTGCACCGCACCCGCGTCCGGCAGGCCCAGCACCTGCTCGAAACGACGGGGCACTCCGTGGAGCGCATCGCCGTCCAGGTCGGCTTCGGCTCACCCACCGCGTTCCGCGACCGTTTCAAGCGCGTCGCCGGAGTCAGCCCGCAGGCGTACCGCAGGGCCTTCCAGTGACCCCGTGACCTCAGCGGCCCGGTGCCCCGTGCCCACACCGCCCCGCGGCCTCAGACCTTCCGCGCCTCGACGAGGCACCAGCGGGGGCTGCCGTCGGCGCGGCGCCCGAACTCCTCCAGCGGGTGCAACCGCATCGTGAACCCGGCCCGGAGCAGGTCCTCGACGACACCCCGCAGCGGGAAAGTCCTGTAGTACATGACGAACGGCGGACGCCAGAGCAGATTCCGCACCCGCATCGCCACGTCGAAGCCGAGCAGCGCCCAGTGCAGCGGCGACGTCAGGCGCGGCGGCGCACCGATCGGGAAGGCGAAGACCCCGCCGGGCCGCAGCGCCCCGCAGATCTCCGCGAACAGCCGGGGCCGCTCGGCGGGCAGGAAGTGCCCGAACGCCCCGAAGCTCACCGCGAGGTCGAAGGCCCCGGCGAAGGGCAGGGCGCGCGCGTCGGCCCGCACCCACTCCACCGCGGGGCCGCCACCGCCCGGAGGGGCCACGGCGGCCTGCGCCTCGGCCAGCATCCCGGCGCTGAAGTCGACACCGGTGACCCGCTCCCGGCACAGCGGCAGCAGCGTCTCGACACCCGCGCCGGTGCCGCAGCAGACGTCGAGACCCGCGTCGAACGGCCCGAGACCGCCCAGCGCGTCCGCGACCGCGTCCAGGATCCGGTCCGGCGTACGGAAGGGGGTGTGGTCGAACTTCGGGGCCAGCAGGTCGTAGCCGTCCTCGACGGAGGAGAGCGCCTGCACGGCCAGTTCTCGGAGCGTGGGCCCCTGGGAGGTGAACACCGCACCCACCCTAGTCAGCGGCGGAGCGGCCCGGGCTCGACCCTGGACAAAGCTGGGCATATCTTGGTAATGAGACGGGCGACTCGAAAGAAGGGGGTCGTCATGCTCGAAGAGCTGCTCACAGCCGGAGCCGCGGTCGCGGCTGCCGGGCTCGTGTACGTGGCGTCGGCGGCCCGCGTGGTCAAGCAGTACGAGCGGGGCGTGGTGTTCCGCCTGGGCCGGCTGCGGGAGACCGTCCGCCCACCGGGCTTCACCATGATCGTTCCCGGTGTGGACCGGCTGAACAAGGTGAACATGCAGATCGTGACGATGCCGGTCCCGGCGCAGGACGGCATCACCCGGGACAACGTCACGGTGCGCGTCGACGCGGTCATCTACTTCAAGGTGGTCGACGCGGCGGACGCGGTGATCAAGGTGGAGGACTATCGCTTCGCGGTGTCGCAGATGGCGCAGACGTCTCTGCGGTCGATCATCGGCAAGAGCGATCTGGATGATCTGCTCTCCAACCGCGAGAAGCTCAACCAGGGCCTGGAGCTGATGATCGACTCCCCCGCCATGGGATGGGGCGTGCAGATCGACCGGGTCGAGATCAAGGACGTGTCGCTCCCGGAGACGATGAAGCGGTCGATGGCCCGCCAGGCCGAGGCGGACCGCGAGCGGCGGGCCCGCGTGATCAACGCGGACGCCGAGCTGCAGGCCTCCAAGAAACTGGCGCAGGCGGCACACGAGATGTCGGAGGAGCCCGCGGCGCTCCAACTGCGGCTGCTGCAGACCGTGGTGGCCGTCGCCGCCGAGAAGAACTCGACCCTCGTGCTGCCCTTCCCCGTGGAGCTTCTGCGCTTCCTGGAGAAGGCCCAGCAGACGCAGGCGTTGCCGCCCGCACCACCGGCCACGGCGGCGGGGCCGAAACCGGAACGACCGGCGGCGGCATAGACATGGTCCCAGCCGTTCGGGCCTGAACCAGCTTCGGAGGCGCCCTTGGCCGACAGCGGGTCATCGGGCTTCGACCAGCGTGCAAACACAAGAGGCCGGGGCGGTATCAAGGACTCCTGACCGGCGTGATGGCCGGTTACCGCCAGGAGGTCTATCGGGTTGAGCCATGGGTCAGGTAGACGTATCGCGGCCGTAGACCCGCCACTCAGCACGAGGAGGCATGCCTCATGACCGGTGCCCGAACCACCACCGCGGCAGGCAAGACCCGGTTCGACGAGATCTACAACCAGCCTGACCCCCGCACGTACTTCCGCACGCTGGCCCCTTTCGAGTACGAGATACCGCAGCAGGCCCAGGACGTCTTCCGGCGCACGCTCGGGCTGCGGTCCGCGGTGCGCGGCACCCACCTCCCCGTCACGGTCCTGGACCTCTGCTGCTCCTACGGGATCAACGCGGCGCTGCTCAACCACGACCTCACACTCGCGGACCTGTACGCGCACTACACGAGCGACGAGACCGCCGCCCTCACCCGGGGCGAGCTCGTCGAGGCCGACAAGGAGTTCTACGCGTCGCGGCGGCGGGCGGACGCGGTCCCGGTCATCGGCCTGGACACGGCGGAGAACGCGACACGCTACGCCCTGGAGGTGGGGTTGCTCGACGAGGCCTATGCCGAGAACCTCGAGCGTCACCCGCCCAGCGACGGGCTGCGCCGCGCCGTGGGGCGCGTCGGCCTGATCACGGTCACCGGCGGCATCGGCTACATCACCCACCGGACCTTCGACGCGCTCCTCGGCGCGACGGACCTTCCGGTGTGGGTGAGCGCGTTCGTCCTGCGGACGGTGCCTTTCCGGCAGATCCTGGCGACCCTGGACGCCCACGGTCTCGCCACCGAGACCGACCCCGAACGGACCTATCCGCAGCGGCTGTTCACCGATCCCGGCGAGCAGAGCAGCGCGGTGGACCTGGTGCTGAAGGCCGGTGACGATCCCACGGGCCTGGAGGCGGAGGGCCGCTACTACACGCGCCTCTACCAGTCGCGGCCCCGGCCCGCGTAACGCACGCCATGAAGGTGCGGGGCGCGGTCGTCCGCGCCCCGCACCTTCATGGCGCCACGCTCCAGGGCTCGCGCCTTCATGGCCCACGCCACGAGCGCTCAGCTGGTGAGGAACTCGGTGACCTGCTCCGCGAACTGCTGCGGGCTCCCCTCGTGTACCGAGTGCCCGACCGGGATCGTGATCAGCCGGGAGTCGGGGATCGCCGTCGCCATGTCGGGGATGCGATCCTGCGCCATGGTGCTGTCCGGGCCGCCCGCCACGATGAGGGTCGGCGCGACGATCTCGCCGAGCCGCTCGGCCCACTCGGGGTCGGGGTCGAAGATCTGGGCGCGGACCGCGGGGGACACGGGCCAGTCGAAGTCGATGGCCCCGTCGGGGCGCGGGGTCTCGACCCAGTCGCGCGGATAGGGCGGCGGCGTCTCCTCGAGGACGAGACGCTCGACGCGGTCCGGGTGCTCCTCGGCGAGCAGGTACGCCACGACGCCGCCCATGGAGTGCCCCACGACGCCGACGCGGTCGAGGCCGAGCTCGTCGAGGAAGCCGAGCACGTCGTCCCGCATCAGCTCGACCGAGTACTCGTCCGGCCAGTCGCTCTCCCCGTGCCCGCGCAGATCGAGCGCGTACACCCGCCACTCCTGGCCGAGCGTCTCCCCGACCTGCTCCCAGGTCTGCGAGGAACCGCCGAGCCCGTGCAGCAGCACGACGGGCGCCCCGTACGAGTCGCCCCAGGTCCGATAGGCCAGGCGTACGTCGCCCACATCCACCACTGCGTGATCGCTCATGCCCCTGACGCTACAGCGCCTTGCGCAACCCATTGAGCAGTGGCCCGGACCCATGCTAGAAAGCGCTTGCTCTTCCAGCGCCCCGCTCCTGTCACCTGCCTCCCCCACCTCACCATCGGAGACCCCATGCACTCTCCCTGGTCCCGTCGCGGCTTCCTCCTTGCCACCGGCGGCTCCGCGCTCGGCCTCACGGCCTCGGGACTGCTGACCTCCGAGGGGGCGGCAGCGGAGGCGGAGGCAGACGCGTACGAAGCACTGCGGGCCAGGTGGCGCACCCTGATACTCGGCGAGGGCTTCACCCCGACGGCCGAGCCCTTCAAGAGCCGCCTCACCGAACTCGGCGCCACGGCACGGGAGTTGCGCGACACGATGGCGCCCGCCACGGGGTCCTTGTGGCCGGACATCTCGTACGCGGATCCCGACCCGGACACCGACCAGGAGTCGTACGGTTATTCAGCGAACGTGGTAACCGGTTACAGCAGGCTCAACACCATGGCCCAGGCCTACCGCCAGGCGGGCACGGGCCTGACCGGCGACGCGGACCTCAAGGCGGACATCCTCACCGGCCTCGACCACCTCTACAGCGAGGTCTACAACGAGACCCAGGCACGCTTCGGCAACTGGTACAGCTGGCAGATAGGCGCCCCGCAGAACCTCCTCGACGTCTGCGTGCTGATGTACGACGAGCTGTCGGCGACCCAGGTGGCCGACTACTGCAAGGCCGTGGACCACTTCGTGCCCGACTCGGCGGTGGGCAGTTACACCGGGACGAGCACCGGCGCGAACCGCGTCGACCTGTGCCGCGTGCTCGCGCTGCGCGGGGTCGTCGGCGCCGATGCCGCGAAGATCGCGCTGGCCAGGGACGCCCTCTCCCCCGTCTTCCCGTACGTGACGGCCGGCGACGGCCTCTACACCGACGGCTCGTTCATCCAGCACACCACCGTGCCCTACACGGGGTCCTACGGATCGGTGATGCTGGGCGGTCTCGGCATGCTCTTCGCCCTGCTGCGCGGCTCCAGTTGGGAGGTCACGGACACCAAGAAGCAGATCATCTTCGATGCCGTCGAGAAGGCGTGGGCGCCGTTCATCTACAACGGCCTCGTCATGGACGGCGTCGCGGGCCGCGCCATCAGCCGTGGCCTCACCGCGTCCGACGCCAAGAAGATCCAGGCGGACGACCACCGGCGCGGTCACCCCATCATGGCGGCCGTGGTGCTCCTCGGTCAGGGCGCGAGCGCGGCCGAGAACGCGCGCTGGCGCGGCCTGGTCAAGGGCTGGATGCGGCGCGACTACTACAGCCCGCCACTGAGCGACCCCTCCCTCGGCCTGACAAGTCTGGCCCGTCTGAAGGGCGTCGAGGACGACGCGTCGGTGACCGCGATCGCCGAACCCACCGGCCACCGGCTCTTCCCCGGCATGGCCCGCGCCACGCACCGGCGCCCCGGCTGGGCGGCGTCGATCAGCATGGCCGATCCCCGCATCACGTACTACGAGACGGGCAACGGCGAGAACCTGCGCGGCTGGCACACCGGCTCCGGCATGCTCTATTGGTGGGGCGACAGCTACGCCAACGGGCAGTACAGCGACGCCTTCTGGCCCACCGTCGACCCGTACCGACTGCCCGGCATCACGGCGTCCCGCAAGGCGCTCGCGGACGCGGCGGGCGGCGACTGGGGCGCGTCCCTGCCGGACGTGAAGTGGGTGGGCGGCGCGAGTGACGGCCAACGCGCTGCCATCGGGCAGTACTTGAAGGGGCTGCAGAGCACGCTGCGTGCGAAGAAGTCGTGGTTCTGCCTGGACGACGCGATCGTCTGCCTGGGCGCGGGCATCGCCTGCACGGACGGCGCGGCGGTCGAGACGACCGTCGAGAACCGCAACCTGGGCCCGACGGGCACCACTCCCTTCCAGGTGGACGGCGCCACCAAGCCGACCACCAGCCCCTGGTCGGCGACCCTCACCGGCGCCAAGTGGGCGCACATCGGAGGCCACGGCGGCTATGTCTTCCCCGGCGGCGCGACGGTGAAGGCGCTGCGCGAGGAGCGCACGGGCAAGTGGAGTGACATCAACAAGGGCGGCGCGACGACCGCGATCAGCCGCAAGTACCTCACGATGTACGTCGACCACGGCACGGCCCCGACGAACGGGACGTACGCCTACGTCCTGATGCCGGGCGCGAGCGCGGCGCAGACGGCGGCGCGTTCGGCGGACACCGGATGGCTGCAGGTCCTGGCCAACTCCGACAACCAGCAAGGTGTTTCCGTGCCCGCCCTCGGCTTCACCGGGGTCACCTTCTGGTTCGGCGGCACGGTGGGGAAGCTGACCGCGAGCGCGCCCTGCTCCGTGCAGATCAGCGAGAAGGGCGACGGCACCGCAGTCGTCTGCGTCAGCGACCCGATGCGCGCGCAGACCTCGCTGACCCTCACCTGGAACCGTGCCGTCTCCGCGGTGACGGCCAAGCCCGCCACGGTCACGTCCGCGGTCACGGGCGCGTCCCTCAAGCTGACCTTCGGGGATCTCAGCGGGACCAGGGGGGCCACACAGCGGATCACGGTCAGGCTGGGCTGAGGCGCGCACAGGCCCGGACTTGGGTCCGGGCTCGGACTTGGGCCCGGACTCGGACTTAGGCCCGGACTCGGACCCAGACTCGGGCCCGCGGCCCTTAGCACCGATGCTTTCCGGTCGACCCGCGATTCCGGTAGAAAATCAAAACAACTGTTGTCGCAGGTCAAGCAGTTGTTCTTGCTTGCACCACCGCCTCCGGTCCATATGTTGGACACCCCTCACACCTCCATCGGCATCTCCGACGCCCGCCCTGAGCTGCCCGAACAGCCGTCCCGTGACCGCTCAGCGGACACATGCATCCGGAAATCGACCATGCATTTGATCCTCACTCTCCGCACCGGCAAGACTCCTGTCCGCAACCAGGAACACACCCGCATCAAAGGAGAGTTGACGTGCGTTTCTTCCTCAAGACGGTGGGCGCCACCGCAGTCGTGGCGGCCTGCGTGATGTCCGGAACCGCCGGCACGGCGCAGGCTCAGCCCAAGGCCGCAGGCGCCGGCCTCTACGCGCCCTCGTCGCTGGTCCTCGCCGTCGGACAGGGCGAAGAGGCGGACACCGCGACCATGGAACGCGCCGTGACCCTGACCTGTGCGCCCAAGGCCTCGGGCACCCACCCCTCCGCGTCCGCGGCCTGTGCCGAACTCCGCGCTGTCGGCGGGGAGTTCGCGCAGCTCGTCCGCACGTCACCCGGCGCGATCTGCACGAAGGAATGGCAGCCCGTCGTGGTCACCGTCGACGGTGTCTGGGAGGGCAAGCGGGTCGCATGGTCCACGACCTTCGGCAACAGCTGCGAGATGCGGGCGAACCTCGCGGGAGGCGCGGCCCTCACGTTCTGACCCCGACTGCCGTGCACGCGACGGTAATTGGGTGGACGCGGCCTCGGCCCTGACGGTGGGATGAGGCTTCGACATTCACGACAGCGCCTCGGACGACGCCCTGAGCGACGTCCGAGGCGCTGCCCATGGCCGGGGGGGTGCGCACATGACGACGGACGGACCGGACGACCGTGATCCGTCGATCGACACGGACTTGGTACGCCGGTTGATCGCGGCGCAGTTCCCCCGGTGGGCGGACCTGCCCGTCGCGCCCGTCCCGCGTTCCGGCATGGACAACGCGACCTACCGGCTCGGCGACGACATGTCCGTACGACTGCCGCGCTACCGGCGGTGGGTCGGGCAGGTGGAGGCGGAGCAGCGGTGGCTCTCGTGGCTGGCCCCGCAGCTGCCGCTCACCATCTCCGCACCGCTGGGCAAGGGCGAGCCGGGCGAGGGCTACCCCTTCCCCTGGTCCGTCTACCGGTGGCTGGAGGGTGAGACGGCGACCACAGATTCCCTGGCCGATCCGCTCGGGACGGCGGCAGACCTGGCCGGGTTCGCCACCGCTCTGCGGCGGATCGACCCCACGGGCGGTCCCGGCCCCCGGCTCAGCAACGCCTTCCGCGGCGAGCGAGTGGGCACCGAGTGCGACTCCTTGTTCGCCGACTCCCTCGTCCGCTCCAAGATCGCGAAGCTGAAGGTGGCGGGACTCGTCGACAGTGACGCGGTGACCGCCGTGTGGGACGCGGCCGTCGCGGCACCCGCCTGGGACGGCCCGCCGGTGTGGGTCCACGGCGACCTGGCGACCGGCAATCTGCTGGCCGTCGACGGCCGTCTGAGTGCCGTCATCGACTTCGGGACTCTGGCCGTGGGCGACCCCGCGGTCGACCTGCTGCCCGCGTGGCTGTTCCTGCCGGACGAGGCTCGTGGCGCGTTCCGTGAGGCGGTCGATGTCGACGACGCGACGTGGGCGCGGGGCCGCGGGCTCGCCCTCGCGGGGTCGCTGCCCGTCCCGGACGACCCGTTCTTCGATGATCCGGCGCGGGTGACGGCGGCGCTGCGGCACCTCGAAGCGGTCATCTCCGACGGCTAGTCCCACGGCTGGGGGGGGGACGGCCCGGTGAAAGAACCGGTCGGATCTTTTCTCTCCTCATGGCGAATCTCGTGTCGATCCGGCCGGTCGGCGTTCGTATAGAGGGTGAGAGACGGAGAGTGAGAGACCGGCACCGGGCCGGTCACGAGGACGATCCGCCGAGGAGAGGCAGTCATGAACCAGTACCTGATCAGCGTCTACCAGCCGGACGGGCCCGCGCCGGAGCCGGAGATCCTCGAACCGATCATGCGTGCCGTCGATGCGGTGAACGCCGAGCTCAGGGAGGCGGGCGCCTGGGTGTTCGCCGGAGGCCTCTTCCCGCCGAGCACGTCGACCGTCCTACGCCTCAAGGACAGCGAGGTGCTCACGACCGACGGGCCGTACGTCGAGGGCAAGGAGCATCTGGGCGGCTTCACCGTCATCCGGGCCGCCGATCTGGACGAGGCGCTCGCCTGGGGCGAGAAGGTGGCCCGTGCGATCACCCTGCCCGTCGAGGTCAGGCCGCTGCAGCACGGAGCCTGCTAGTGACATCAGGTTCCCCGGAGGCCACTCCTGAGGTGATCGAGCGGGTCTTCCGTGAGGAGTACGGGCGGGCGGTGGCCGTACTGGTCCGCGTCTTCGGCGACATCGACATCGCCGAGGAGGCGGTCCAGGAGGCCTTCACCACGGCGGCGCAGCGGTGGCCGTCCGCCGGTCTGCCGCCGAGCCCGGCGGGCTGGATCATCACCACCGCCCGCAACCGCGCGATCGACCGCCTCCGCAGGGAGGCGTCCCGCGAGGACCGGCACGCGCAGGCCGCCCTGCTGCACGTCCACGAGGCACCGGCCTGGGAGGGACCCGTGCGTGACGACCGACTGCGTCTGATCTTCACCTGCTGCCATCCGGCGCTCGCTCCCGCGGCGCGGGTGGCCCTCACGCTGCGTCTCCTGGGTGGTCTCACCACCCAGGCAATCGCCCGCGCCTTCCTGGTGCCGGAGCCGACGATGGCCCAGCGGATCGTGCGGGCCAAGGGAAAGATCCGCGACGCGCACATCCCGTACCGGGTCCCCAGCGATGCGGACCTGCCCGAACGGCTTCGGGCGGTCCTCGCCGTCGTCTATCTCGTCTTCAACGAGGGGCACACGGCCAGCGCGGGCGACACCCTCGTCCGCGACGACCTCTGCGCGGAGGCGATCCGTCTGGGACGGCTGTTGACCGAGCTGATGCCCGACGAGCCCGAGGCTCTTGGCCTGCTCGCGCTCATGCTGCTCTCCGAGTCGCGGCGGGCCGCACGGACCACCGAGGACGGCGGGCTCGTGCTCCTCGCCGACCAGGACCGCGGCGCGTGGGACCCCGCCCTGATCGCGGAGGGGCAGGAGCTGGTCCGCCGCTGCCTGCGCCGCGGCAGCCCGGGGCCGTACCAGATCCAGGCCGCGATCAACGCGGTCCACAGCGACGCGGCGACCGCGGCCGCGACGGACTGGGGCCAGATCCTCCAGCTGTACGACCAGCTCCTGGCCGTTGCGCCGAGCCCCGTGGCAGCGCTCAACCGCGCGGTGGCGGTCGCCGAAGTCAAGGGCCCCGCCGAGGCGTTGCCCCTCGTCGACGAACTGGCCCTCGACAGCTACCACGTCTTCCACGCCGTCCGCGCCGACCTGCTCCGCCGCCTGGGCCGCACCGAAGAAGCAACGCGGGCCTACGACGCCGCCCTGGCCCACACCGACAACGCGGCCGAGCGGGCCTTCCTGCTCAAGCGGCGCCCAGTTTCTCCAGGACTCGGGCACGCAGCAACTCGTACTCCTCGCGAAGGCGGCGAATGCGGGGAGGACGGAGAGGACGGGGAGGACGGGGAATGATGACGCCGCCGCTCACCACCTCCTCCGGCCTAGGTCCTGCAGGACCAACGCTGTGACGCCGCAATGGCCGCGGGCCGGGTTGTCCGGTGGCCACGGGCGGGAGGAGTCCGAGGGGTAGGTGTCAGGGCCCCACAGCCACCGCTGACAATCCTGCTGCACCTGTTCACCCGCACCCCTGCCTGCCCCATCCGCCCCTTCGGCTACGCTGCCTCGCGCGTAGGTGGCTCGGTGAAGTGAAGGGTGTCGTTCCATGCTTGAGGTCCGCGCCCAGGAGATCAGTACCGACCGTCTCGTCCTCGTGCCCCTTCAGGTGGAGCACTCCGACGAGATGGCTCGCGTGCTTGCCGACCCGGGGCTGCACACCTTTATCGGCGGTTCTCCCGATGATCCGCAGGCCCTGCGTGCCCGTTACCTGCGGATGACCGCCGGGTCCCCCGACCCTGCGGTCTCCTGGTGCAACTGGGTGCTGCGGCTGCGCGAAGAGGAGTGCCTCGTCGGGACTGTGCAGGCGACGGTCGCTCCGGACTCCCCCGGCGCCGGCGCCACCGGCAGCGGCGCCGTCGTCGCCGAGATCGCCTGGGTCGTCGGAACTCCCTGGCAAGGGCGCGGTATCGCCGTGGAGGCCGCCCGCGCTCTCGTCGCATGGCTGGCGGGGCAGCCCGCCGTGCGCGGTGTCATCGCCCATGCCCATCCGGACCACCTGGCCTCGGCCGCCGTCGCCACCGCAGCAGGGCTGGCCCCCACGGACGAGTGGCAGGACGGCGAGGTCAAGTGGCAGCGCACGCTCCGGCGTTGAGCTGAGCGGCAGCCCTCAGCGGCGGCCGCGGAACGTGCGGCGCAGGTCGTCCACCCAGCCGTCGGGGATCTCCCACGGGATGAAGTGACCGCCGCTCTCGTGCGCGGTGAGGTTCACGTGGTGGTACCACTCGGCCCGGTCGCCGGCGAGCCAGCTCTGGACCCGCTGCTCGGTGGTGGTGACACCGGGCGGGTTCTCGTGGGCGACGAACGTGAGGCCGGTGGGCGCCTCGATGACGGGCCGGCGGTCGTGGGACGGCGTCCAGGGGTAGCGGTTGGCGTTGGCGTAATAGCGGATCGACGTGCCAATGGTGTTGTTCACCCAGAAGATCATGGCGTGGGTGAGGAGATCATCTTTGGAGAAGACGCTCTCCACGTCACCCTTGCTGTCGCTCCACTTGTCCCAGCGCTCCAGGATCCAGGCGAGCATGCCGACCGGTGAGTCACTGAGCCCGTAGGCGAGGGTGCTCGGCCCGAGGACGTGCACGGCCAGGTGGGCGGCGAAGCGCCGTTCCAGGGAGAGGAGTTGGCGGTGCGCGGGCTCGGGCAGGCCTTCGGGGATGGGCTGTCCGCCACTGAGGTCCCAGCCCCGGTCGCCATTGAACATGGTGAGCTTCTGGCCCGAGCCGATGTGGATGGCGTGCAGCGAGTCGGCGTACTTGTGGCCGAGCTGACCGGTGACGAGGGCGCCGATGTCACATCCCGCGGCGGCGTACTTCTCGTGGCCGAGCGTGTCGGTCATCAAGGTGTGCCAGAGGTCGGCGACCTTCCAGAAGTTCATGTCGGGGTGGTCCGCCAGGGGCGCGGAGAAACCGAAGCCCGGCAGGGAGGGGACGATGACGTCGAACGCGTCGGCCGGGTCGCCGCCGAACGCGGCGGGGTCGGCGAGCTGGTCGACGACCCTGGACCAGTGCCAGAAGGTCCAGGGCCAGCCGTGCGTGAGGATGAGCGGGGTGGGGGCGGGGCCGACGCCGGGCCTGCGCATGAAATGCACCGGCACGCCGTCGACCGTGACCCTGTACTGCTCATAGGAGTTGATCGCCGCTTCGGCCTTGCGCCAGTCGTAGTCGTGCAGCCAGTACTCGGCCAGCTCCTGGAGGTAGCCGCGGCGGACGCCGTAGTACCCGTCGTCGTTGCCCACGTCGTCGGGCCACCTCGTCAGCCGCAGCCGCGCCCCGAGGTCGTCGAGCACCGCGTCGGGGACGTGGATCGGCTCGGGCGTCAACGGGAAGCGCGCTGCGGCTGACATGGGGTTCCTTCCGAGGAGGAGGATCAGTAGGGGCGGTCGCCCGCTATCGCGACGCGTTCGGCCACGCGACGGTGCGGGGCGTAGTCGTCGACGGCGTAGTGCTGGGTGGAGCGGTTGTCCCAGAAGGCGACGTCACCGGCCTGCCAGTGGAACCGCACCTGGTACTCCGGGACCTGCGCCTGCCGCACCAGATAGCTCAGCAGCCGGTCGCTCTCGGCCCGCTCCATGCCCACGATGTGCGTGGTGAACGACGTGTTCACGAAGAGCAGCCGCCGCCCGGTCTCCGGGTGCCTGCGCACCACGGGGTGCGTGACCGGCGGGAACTGCTCCTGGAGCGGGATCAGCTTCTCGGGCCCGTAGAAGCGGACGAAGCCGGGGATGAAGTCGTGGACCGCGTGGGCGTCCTCGATGCGGGCCTTCACCTCGTCGGGGAGGTTGTCGTACGCCGCCGCCATGTCCGCCCACATCGTGTCGCCGCCCACCGGCGGGACCTCGCGCAGCTGCAGAACGGCGCCGAGCGCGGGACGCTCGCGGAAGGTGACGTCGGCGTGCCAGACGTTCTCGTACGTGGGTGTTGCGCTGCCGCCCTTGTCGAACCGGACGACGTCCTCGGCAGAGCCGCGCGCGAGCAGCGGGTTGGTCTCCAGCTCGCCCCAGTTCAGGGCGAAGGCGCGCTGCTGCTCGGACGTGATCCCGGCGCCCCGGAAGAAGAGCACCTTCCACTCCAGAAGGGCACGGTTGAGTTCCTCGCGCAGCGCGGGCGTGAGCGGCTCGGCGAGGTCGACGCCGCGGATCTCGGCGCCGATGAGCCGCCCCTGGGGGACGACGTCGATCAGTTCGTACGGGCGCTCTTCCCAGCCCTCGGGGACGCGGTTCAGGGTGCGGCGGCCCTCGTACATGCCGTCGGCGGGGACGCGGGCGTCACGGAGCGTCGCGGGAGCGCCCGCAGTGCCGGAAGGGGCTGGAGAGACGGCAGGGGAAACCACGGTCATGGTGATCCTTCAGTTGTGAGTGAACGGGTGGCGGCACGGAGAGGGAACTCCGGCCGACTGGAGAGGGACTCCGGCAGCTAGCGACCCGATCGCTCGCACCCACGACGCCACGGGACCCCGAAGGTCCTCACGTCGGCGGTCAGGTGCTGGATCATGCACACCATTGTGTATGGCCATGCCGTGCGGAGCAAACCCCCGTACTCGTAGATCCTCTCGTTGCCCGGTACACCAGGACACGGCCCGCGACGACCGTGGTCCATGCCTCTGCCGGCGCCACCTCGTGGAGGTCCCAGGCGACGAGGTCCGCACAGGCGCCGGGGCGCAGGTATCCCAACTCGTCGGCGTGGCCAAGGTGTTGGGAGGACCCCTGGGTCGTCATGTCGAGGGCGTCCCATGCGGTCATGGCGGTGGGAGGTGGGTGTGCAGCCGTACGTCGTGGCGCTGAGGCGTCCTTCACAAGGAGATCAGGAAGAGCGGCTCCTTCGTCCGGGTTGTGCGTGACATGCGGCGCACGCGGATCGTGGGGCACAGTGAACCTCCGGCAGAGGGCAGCTACTTGACCGACCGGCCACGTGGCCCTCTCGCGCGCCGCGCCACCGGGGGCACCCGCCCGCCACCGGGGCGGCCACATGACGCATGATCGTGGCATCGGGCCGTCCGCACCAGCGGTCGCGTCCCACCAGCGGCACCATCACTCGTACGTGAGTCACGTTCCATCAGAGAGGACCTCCCCATGGAAGACCGCTTCGACGTCGTCGTGCTCGGAGCAGGACCCGGCGGCTATGTGGCCGCCATCCGCGCCGCCCAGCTGGGCAAGCGGGTAGCGGTCGTCGAGGAGAAGTACTGGGGAGGTGTCTGCCTCAACGTCGGCTGTATCCCGACCAAGGCCCTGCTGCGCAACGCCGAGCTGGCGCATCTGTTCACGCACGAGCAGAAGACGTACGGCATCAAGGTCGACGGGAACGTCTCCTTCGACTACGGCGAGGCGTTCAACCGCAGCCGTACGGTCGCGGACGGCCGCGTCAAGGGCGTCCACTTCCTGATGAAGAAGAACAAGATCACCGAGTTCGACGGCCGGGGCACGTTCCTCGACGCGAACACGCTCCAGGTCGCCAAGTCGGACGGCTCCACGGACACGATCACGTTCGAGAACTGCATCATCGCCACCGGCGCGACGCCGAAGCTGCTGCCGGGCACGGCGCGGTCCGAGCGCGTGGTGACGTACGAGGAGCAGATCCTCGCCGACAGCGTGCCGGAGTCGATCGTGATCGCGGGCGCCGGTGCCATCGGCATCGAGTTCGCCTACGTCCTGCACAACTACGGCGTGAAGGTCACGATCGTCGAGTTCCTCGACCGCATCGCGCCCCTTGAGGACGCGGACGTCTCGACGGAGCTGGCCAAGCAGTACCGCAAGCTCGGCATCGACGTGAAGACCTCGACCCGCGTCGAGTCGATCGACGAGTCCAGCCCCAAGGTGAAGGTCACCGTGACGGGCAAGGACGGCAAGCAGGAGATCCTGGAGGCGGACAAGGTCCTGCAGGCCATCGGCTTCGCGCCGAACGTCACCGGCTTCGGCCTGGAGGCGACGGGCGTGGCGCTGACCGAGCGCGGCGCCATCGACATCGACGGGCGCGGGCGGACGAACGTGCCGCACATCTACGCCATCGGTGACGTCACCGCGAAGCTGATGCTGGCGCACACCGCCGAGTCCATGGGCATCGTGGCCGCCGAGACGCTCTCCGGCGCCGAGACGATGGAACTCGACTACCCGATGATCCCGCGGGCCACCTACTCCCAGCCGCAGATCGCCAGCTTCGGCTGGACCGAGGCGCAGGCCAAGGAGAAGGGCTTCGACGTCAAGGTCGCCAAGTTCCCGTTCATGGCGAACGGCAAGGCGCACGGCCTCGGCGACACCGTCGGCTTCGTCAAGATCATCAGTGACGCACGGTACGGCGAGATCATCGGCGCCCACCTGATCGGCCCGGACGTCACCGAGCTGCTGCCCGAGCTGACCCTGGCCCAGCAGTGGGACCTGACCGTGCACGAGGTCGCGCGCAACGTGCACGCGCACCCGACGCTCGGCGAGGCGGTCAAGGAAGCGGTGCACGGCCTGGCCGGGCACATGATCAACTTCTGACGGCAGCCTGCCTTCCCCAGGGAGTCCCCGGGCACGCCCCGCCCTTGCGCCGAACGGCCCAAGTGGCGGGGCCGCCCGCTCCGGAAGATCCTGGGTCAGAATGCTCTGTTCCGCCTCGGGGGCGAGGGAGAGGCAGCAGCCGATGTTCTCTGGCCTGGGCCGATTCGTGGTCCGTCGCCCGTGGTGGATCATCCTGGCGTGGGTCGTGGCCGCCGGTGCCGTGATCTCCCTGGCGCCGAAACTCACCTCCAGCAGCGACGAGGCAAGCTTCCTCCCGGACCATTACGAGTCCATCCGCGCGGCGGACGTGCAGGAATCGGAGTTCCCCGAACAGCAGAACGTCGGCGCGATCATCGTCTTCCAGCGCTCCGACGGAGGGAAGCTGACGGCCGCCGACTCCGCGGACATCACCCGTATCTCCAAGGATCTGCAGGCCAAGAAGATCCCCGAGGTGCAGGCGGTCGTGCCCGGCGCGGTCTCGCCCAACAAACTCGTGCGGACGTCGGTCGTCGCGATGCCGAAGATCACCAACCCCGAGGACACCGCACAGCAGGACGCGGTCAAGGATCTGCGCTCCGACCTCAAACCCGAGCTCAAGGGCACGGACCTCTCCGCCGGGATCACCGGCTCCGCCGCCCAGGCGCTGGACGAGAGCGACGCGTCGGAGCGGGCCGGGCTCCTTGTCGGCGTCGGCACCATCGTGATCATCGTGGTGCTGCTCCTGGTGATCTTCCGGAGCCCGATCATCGCGCTGCTGCCCGTGGTCCTGATCGGCCTCATCTCGCCGATGGCGACCGGCCTGATCGCCTCCGCGAACAAGGCCTTCGACATGAAGGCCGACTCCTCCATCCAGGAACTCCTGACCGTCGTCCTGTTCGGCGTCGGCACGGACTACATCCTGTTCCTGCTCTTCCGCTACCGAGAGGCCCTGCGGGCGGGCGAGGATCCCAAGAGCGGCATGGTGCATGCCGTCGAGCGGGTCGGCGAGGCGATCACCTCGGCGGCCGGCGCCGTCATCGTCGCGTTCGCCGCCCTGACGCTCTCCTCGCTCGGCATGCTGCGCTCCATGGGCCCCGCCCTTGCCATCGCGGTCTTCGTGACACTGCTCGCCGGGCTCACGCTGGTCCCCGCGGTCGTCTCGCTGCTCGGCACGAAGGTGTTCTGGCCCTCGAAGTCGTGGCAGCGGGAGCCGCAGGGCACCGGATTCGCCCGGCTCGGCGCGTCCATCGCCCGCAAGCCCGCGGTCTGGGCCCTGGTGTCGGCGCTGTTCATGGGCGCGCTCACGCTGGGCGCCCTCGGATACAAGGCCAACTTCGACCTCGCGGGCTCCTCGCTGCCCAAGGACAAGGAGTCGATGGTCGCCCTGGACAACCTCCAGAAGGGCTTCCCCGCGGGCACCACCGACCCGACCTCCGTCTACCTCACCTCGACGGACGACGGACCGATCCCGGCGGCGCGCGCGGCCGCCTTCCGCGGCCGGCTGGAAGGCGTCGAGGGCGTCGGCGAGGTCTCCGCGCCCCGCCTGAGCCCGGACCGTACGACGGCTTCGTACTCCGTGGTCCTCTCGGATCCGCCCGCATCCGACAAGGCCCTCGCCACGGTCAAGGACCGGCTGCGCCCACTCGCCCACGAGGACGCGCCGACCGGGACCGAGGCGCTGGTGGGCGGCACCACGGCGGTGTACGTCGACATCAACAAGGCCGTGGACCGCGACTATTCGGTGGTCTTCCCGGTGGCCGCGCTCGCCATCATGGTCATCCTCGGCCTGCTCCTGCGGAGCCTGGTGGCGCCCTGGTACCTGATGCTGTCGGTCGCGCTCGGCTTCGGCGCGACCCTGGGCGCTACCTCGCTGCTGTTCCAGCAGATCGGCAGCCAGCCCGGGTTGATGTTCATGCTGCCCGTGATCATGTACTTGTTCGTGGTCGCCCTCGGCACGGACTACAACATCCTGATGGTGTCGCGGCTGCGCGAGGAGGCCCGCGAGGGCCGTACCCCGCACGACGCGGCGGGCACGGCGGTCCGGCACTCCGGCCCGACGATCGGCTCGGCGGGCGTGATCCTCGCGGGCACGTTCGCGACACTGATGCTCGCGGGCAACTCGACGCTCTCCCAGATGGGCTTCTCCCTGTCCTTCGGCATCCTCATCGCCGCCTTCGTCATGGCGATGATCTTCACGCCCGCGCTGACGGCCCTCATCGGGCATGCGGCGTGGTGGCCGGGGCACGGCGACCAGAAGCGCGCCGGAGACGGCGGGGGCGAACGGCCGGACGGAAGCGAAGAGTTGGACGCGGACGGGGTGCGCCGTTAGCGCGTACGCGCCCGCCCGGCTATTCCGCCTCTCCGTAGGCCGCCGAGAGCGCCTGGGCGTCCGCGTACGACGGCAGGTCCTTCGGCACGGCGCCGCCCGCGGCGATCGAGCGCGCCGCCTCGACGGCTCCGTGCAGCGCGGCACGGAAGAGCAGCGAGCCGCTGCTCACGCGGCGCACACCGAGCTCCGCGAGGCGCGGGTAGGTAAGGCCACCGGGCGCGTAGAGGATGTTCAGCGGGATGCCGAGCGCCCCTTCGACCAGCCCCGCGATGACCTTCTCGTCCTGAAGGCCGGGCACGAACAGGCCGTCGGCGCCCGCCAGTCGATAGTCCGCAGCCCGGCGCTCGGTCTCGCCCGCTCCCCCGGCGCGCAGCCAGTACGTGTCCGTGCGCGCGTTGACGAACAGATCGGGGGCCGTCTCCTTGACGGCGCGGATCAGCTCGCACTGCAGAGCCGTGTCCGTCAGCGTCCCGTCCGGGCGGCCGTCCTCGATGTTCACGCCCACGACCCCCGCCCCGGCGAGCTCCGCCGCGAGCGCCGCCACCTCACCCGGCCGGTCGCTGAAGCCGCCCTCGATGTCCACGGTGACCAGCGCGGGCAGCCGGGCCAGGCCGTGCGCGAGGCGCAGGGTCTCCTCCCGGGTGTCGCCCGTGGCGTCCGCCTTGCCGGCGGCTGCGGCCACACCCAGGCTGGTGGTGCCGATCGCCGGGAAGCCGCCGTGGACGAGCGCGGCGGCGGAGGCGTGGTCCCAGGCGTTGGGCAGCAGGAGGGGCTCGCCGGTGCGGTGCAGGGCGCGGAACTGCTCGGCTCGCTGTGCGTATGTCATGGTCGGACCGTAGCCGCGCATCGGTTCGGGGACCACCAAAACGTCCTGGTGGGAGCGGTCCGTGCGGCTCGCTTCGGCAGGGCACGGAAATTGTTCCGGCGTAGTGTCGAGAACGGGTCGTCCGCTCCGACGTCCCCTGTGAGAGTTGCCCACAAGGGGTGACCACCGCACAGCCGAGGAGCAGCATCATGAAGTACCTGGTGATGGTTCAGGGCACGCAGGCGGACTACGCGGCGCAGAGTGGCAAGGCCAACGCGACCAGCCCGGCGTGGAGCGAGAAGGACCTGCAGTCGATGTTCGCCTTCATGGGCGCGCTCAACGACGATCTGGCCGAGTCCGGCGAGATCGTCGACGCGCAGGGCCTGGCCGAGCCCGCGCGGACCCGACTGGTCGACGTGGACAAGGACGGCCGCCCCGTGATCACGGACGGTCCCTACGGCGAGACGAAGGAAGTGCTCGCCGGGTACTGGGTCCTCGACTGCGCGAGCCTGGACCGCGTCACGGAGATCGCCAACCGCATCCAGCAGTGCCCGGTTCCCGAGGGCGCGCCCCTGTACCCCGTGGTGATCCGCCCCATCATGGGTGGCCCCGACGCGGAGTGCTGACACCTCGAGGCGAGGTCGAGGACCTGCTGCGCCTGCACGCGCCGCAGGTCCTCGGCGCGCTCCTGCGCCGGTACGGGCACTTCGGCGAGGCCGAGGACGCCGTGCAGGAGGCCCTGCTCGCCGCGGCGCGGCAATGGCCCGAGCAGGGCGTTCCCGAGAACCCGCGCGGGTGGCTGATCCGGGTCGCGTCGCGGCGGCTCATGGACCAGCTGCGCAGTGACGAGGCGCGGCGCAGGCGGGAGGAGGAGGCGGCCCAGCTTTCGCCGCGGGACACCTTCACGGCGCCCGCGCCCGGCGAGAGCCGCGCACCGTCCGACGACGACACCCTGACCCTGCTCTTCCTGTGCTGCCACCCGGCGCTGAGCCCCGCCGCGCAGGTCGCGCTGACGCTGCGCGCGGTCGGCGGTCTGACCACGGCCGAGATCGCCCGCGCCCATCTCGTGCCCGAGGTGACGATGGCGCAGCGGATCAGCAGGGCCAAGGCGAAGGTCAAGGGCGTGCCCTTCCGGCAGCCCGGCCCCGCGGACCGTGACCAGCGGCTCGCGGTGGTGCTCCAGGTGCTCTACCTGATCTTCAACGAGGGGTACACGGCGACCTCCGGCAGTGCCCTGCACCGCGCGGACCTGGCGCGTGAGGCGATCCGGCTCACCCGGTCCGTGCGCACGCTGCTGCCCGGGGAGGGCGCGGTGACCGGACTGCTCGCGCTCATGCTGCTCACCGAGGCGCGCAGCGCGGCGCGCACCGGACCGCACGGGGAGCTCGTTCCGCTGGACGAACAGGACCGCTCGTGCTGGGACCGGCGCGCGATCGAGGAGGGCTGCGCCCTCGTCGAGCAGGCCCTGTCCCAAGGCCCCGCGGGGGCCTACCAGTTGCAGGCGGCGATCGCGGCGCTGCACGACGAGGCCAAGCGCGCCGACGACACCGACTGGCCGCAGATCCTCGCCCTCTACGACATCCTCGTACGCCGTATCCCCGAACCCATGGCCCTGCTCAGCAGGGCCGTGGCCGTGGCCATGGTGCACGGGCCACGCGCCGGTCTCGCCGAAGTCGCCGAGCTGGAGGACCGGTTGACGGGTCATCACCGGCTGGATGCCGTGCGGGCCCACCTCCTGGAGCGGGCGGGCGAGACGGACGCGGCCCGCGCCGCCTACCAGTTGGCGGCCAGGCGTACGCTGAGCATCCCCGAGACGCGCTACCTGCAGATGCGCGCGGCCCGCCTGCTGTCGAGATGAGCATGAGTACGGAGAACGAGATGATCCGCGTCCCGGCAGGGCTGGTGACGCTGTCGGACCGGCGGACGCAGCGCAGTTGGCCGGTCGAGGTCGCGGCCCACGAACTCGCGCCGTTCCCCGTCACGCAGGAGCAGTACGCGCAGGTCACCGGCGAGCGGCCGAGCACCGCGCGCGGCGACCGGCTGCCAGTCGAGGGCGTTTCCTGGCTGGACGCGGTCCACTACTGCAACGCCCTGTCCCGACGCGAGGGTCTGACACCCGCCTACCGCCTGCCCTCTGGCGAGGATGAAGCCGAGTGGGACCCGTCCGCCGACGGCTACCGGCTGCCGACCGAGGCCGAGTGGGAGCACGCGTGCCGCGCCGGTACGGCCGGTGCGCGGTACGGGCCGCTCGACGAGATCGCCTGGCACGGCGGCAACGGCTCCGGACGGATCCACGACGTGGGCGGCAAGCAGCCCAACGCGTGGGGCCTGCACGACATGCTGGGCAACGTCTGGGAGTGGTGCTGGGACCTCTACGACCCGGAGGTGTACGGCACCTATCGGGTGCTGCGCGGCGGTGGCTGGTTCGACGAGCACTGGAGCTGCCGGGCCTCGGTGCGGCGCCGCAGCCATCCGACGTTCCGGATCGACGACGTGGGGTTCCGCGTCGCGCGGAACCCCACCCGTTGATCCGGAGCCGTCAGGCTGCCAGGGTCACCGCTTCCACCGCCGGAGTGCGCAGCGTCCGGCGCGCCGTACCGACGCTGGTGATCATCGTCGCCGCGGTGGCGACCCCGACGATCGCGAGCCAGATGCCGAGTCCCTGGCCGGGCAGGAGCGCGTCGGTCCGTACCGAGGTGAACGGCAGGATGCCGGCGATCCCGGCCACCGTTCCGAGGAACAGGCCGGTCAGGGTGAGGACCAGTCCCTCGACGCCCACCATGACGAGCACCTGTCGCGGAGTGGCCCCGGCCAGCCGCTGCTGGCCGAACTCGCGGCTCCGGTAGGAGGTCGCGGCGTACAGACTGTTGATCAGCATGATGCAGGAGAAGACCACGATGATGCCGACGACGGTGAAGTTCAGGGTCTCCAGGTTCTTGTCCTCGACGGACTTGGTGAGGCCCGACGCCTTGATCGCGTCGCTCTCGACGGCCTGGATGTAGAGCGTCGCGGTGGCCATGCCGGTGAACAGGACGAGCGGCATCAGGACTCCGGCGAGCTGGTCGGCCCGCCGCCGCATGGTGCGCACGGTCAGATAGCCGCTCGGTCCGGTCAGCGCCTCCAGCGGTCCCGCGAGGCCGACGAGCAGCGCCCGCAGCAGGCGGGGCGAGAGCAGGGCGAAGCCGACGGAGAGCAGGATGGCGCCGTAGGCCGGAGTGGCCATCAGGGCGGGGTCCTTCGCGTCGAACGCGAAGGTGGAGAGCACGGACGCGGCACCGGCCACGACGGCGGCACAGGCGGCGGAGTTCCGCACCCTGCCCCGGCGCCGGGGCGCACCGGCCGCCGCCCTGGTCGCACGGCGCACCGCGAGGAACGCGGCGCCCACCGAGGCGAGCAACGTGATGCCGATGCCGGACATGAGGGCGATGGGACCGAAGGAGAAGTCCACGCCGTCGGCGACCTGCCCGCCGTCCTTGAACATCGAGAGCAGCGCCCGCCCGCCGAGCATCCCGGGCCCGACGGCGAGCAGCGCCCCGACGAGGGCGACCGTCACGGCCTCGCCGACGACCATGCGCTTGATCTGCGCCGGGGTGGCCCCGGTGCTGCGCAGCAGGCTGATCTCCTCGCCGCGCTGGCGTACGTTCACGGTCAGGGTGGAGGCGATGGCGAAGAACACCAGGAGCGCTCCGTAGCCGCCGACCACGCTCGCCGCGGTGGTGAGGGTGTCCGCACTGACGTCGTCGACGCCCCGGGCGCCCGCGGTGTCGTGCAGGGAGTTGAACGTCATGATGATCGCCGCGCCGAGGAAGGCGGAGAGCAGGGTGGCGATGAAGCGGCCGGGGCGCTGCCGGACGGAGCGCAGGGCGAGGGTGAACATGGCTCAGACCCCCAGTGCCATCGTGTCGGAGCTCGCGCCCGCCACGGCGTCGCCCAGGTGCGCGAGGCGCTCGGCGACGGCGTCGACGGTCGGGGCCTGAAGGTGCCCGGCCAGGCGGCCGTCCGCGAGGAACAGCACGGAGTCGGCGTACGAGGCGGCGACCGGGTCGTGCGTCACCATCACCACGGTCCTGCCGTGCACCCGCACGGTCTCCTGGAGCAGCCGCAGGACGTCCCGCGCGCTGCGGGTGTCCAGGGCGCCGGTCGGCTCGTCGGCGAAGATCACACTCGGCTCGGTGACCAGGGCCCGTGCGATGGCCACGCGCTGGCGCTGGCCGCCGGAGAGCTGGTCGGGGAGGTGTCCCAGGCGGTCGCCGAGGCCGACCTGGGTGAGGATCCCGCGGGCCTTGTCCCGGTCGATCCGGCGGCGCGCGAGCTTCAGGGGAAGCGTCGTGTTCTGCGCGACGGTGAGGGTGGGCAGCAGGTTGTACTGCTGGAAGACGAAGCCGATGCGCTGCCTGCGGAACTTGGTCAGCTCGGCCTCGCCGCCGCCCGTCATCTCCTCGCCGTCCACCACGACGATGCCGGAGTCGGGCCGGTCGAGGCCTGCCGCGCACTGCAGCAGGGTGGACTTGCCGGACCCGGAAGGGCCCATCACGGCGGTGAAGCTTCCCGCGCGCAGGCTCAGCGTCACGCCGTCGAGCGCGGTCACGGCGCTCTCGTCGGCCCCGTGGGTCTTGCTCACCTTGACCAGCCGCAGCGCTTCGGCGCTCCTGGCGGATCCGGTCCTGCCCGTACGACGAAACATGGCCGACCATCCCTTCCGGCGGGCGCCCGCTGCGCCACACCTCAGAAGCTACGGACGGCCGGGGCCCGGCACATTGGGCGTACGACCCAAGATCGGGGTGGCGGTGGATACACCCCCGATGGCGTCCTGGACGTAACGCAGCTCACAGGAACAGGCCCCCGACCTGGGAACACCGACTATTGGTTCACCGTTGAACAGTACGTAGGTCCCGATCGCGATTCCCCCGTCCGGTCGGGGCCTACCTCTATTTTCGACCACCCATGTCCACTTCGGTCCGTTTCACGCCTTCGAGCGCGAATATGCCAACCGCACCGCGCGGCGCACCCCCGGAGCGGCATCATGCGTTCATGGACGGTGCCAAGCCTGTGCAGGTCTTGTTCACACCAGACGAGTACGAAGCGGTCCTGCGGAACGCGGACCAACTCGGCCTCCCGGTCGATGAGTTCATACGCCGGGCCGTGACCGTCGACGCGACGGAACTCCCCTGCCCCACCGCCGGGAACCGGCCCGGCTCCGGCACCCCGGCGGCCGTGCCCCCCATCCGCCGCAGCCTGGGACCCGGTGGCGCCCCGGCACTCCAGCGCTTCCTCGACACCCTCGCGACCACGGTGGAGCCCGCCCCCGAGGAGCGGGTTCCACCCCAGCCGACGGTCCGCAGCCGCTCCGAGCAGTGAGACCGGGCCGGTGAGGCTCAGACCAGGGAAATCTCCGGCTTGTAGAGGTCGAGCCAGAGCGCCAGGTCGAGCGTGCGTTCGAGGCCACGCCGGGACGCCTGAGTGATCTGCGGTACGTCGCGTCCCGCCGCCCGCAGCACCCGGTCCCGGTCGACGAGGTCGAAGACCGGGTGGGCGGGCTCGGCGAGGAGATCCTTGACGTGCTCCTGGAGGGCGAGGGCGTACTTGGGGTCCTGCGTGGAGGGATAGGGGCTCTTCACCCGGTCGTACACGGAGCGCGGCAGGACGTCGGCCGTCGCCTCCCGCAGCAGACTCTTCTCCCGGCCGTCGAAGGACTTCAGGGACCAGGGGGCGTTGTAGACGTACTCGACCAGGCGGTGGTCGCAGAACGGCACCCGCACCTCGAGCCCGACGGCCATGCTCGCGCGGTCCTTGCGGTCGAGCAGGATGCGCACGAACCGGGTCAGGTGCAGGTGGCAGATCCTGCGCATCCGGAACTCGAAGTCGCTCTCGCCGTCGAGGCGCCGGATCCCGGCGACGGCGGTGTCGTAGCTGCCCTGGATGTACGAGGGCAGGTCGAGGGCGGCGGTCAGGTCCGGCCGCAGGACGTCGGCGTCGTCGCCGAAGTGCTCGGCGAACCGCACCAGCCAAGGGAAGGTGTCGGCGTTGCGGGCGTCCTCGTCGAAGAACTGGAGGTAGCCGCCGAAGACTTCGTCCGCCGACTCACCCGAGAGCGCGACCGTCGAGTGTTCGCGGATGGACCGGAAGAGGAGGTAGAGGGAGGCGTCCATGTCGCCGAAGCCCATGGGCAGGTCGCGGGCGCGGATCATCTTGGCCCGGACCTCGGGGTCGGCCAGGGCGTGCGAGTCCAGGACGATGTCGCGGTGATCGGTGCCGGCCGCCTTGGCCACGTCGTGCACATACGGCGTGTCCGGGGTGGAGCGCAGCGCGTCGGCGACGAAGTTCTCGCTCTGGCCGACGAAGTCGACGGCGAAGCTGCGTACGGTTTCGCCCGTTTCACCGAGTTGACGCGCCGCGATCGCGGTCATCGCCGAGGAGTCGAGGCCGCCGGAGAGCAGGGTGCAGCGGGGCACGTCCGAGACGAGCTGGCGGCGCACGATGTCGTCGAGGAGCTCGCGCACCTTGGCGACGGACTCCACGCGGTCGTCGGGGTGCGGACGGGTCTCCAGCTGCCAGTAGACGTGGCGGCGCAGACCGGCGCGGTCGACGGTCACGACGGTGCCGGGCTCGACCTCGTTCATGCCGTCCCACACGGCGTGGCCGGGGGTCTTGACCATGGCGAAGAGCTCTCGCAGTCCGTCGGCGGTCACGCGGGCGCGCGCCAGCGAGTTGGCGAGGATCGCCTTGGGCTCGGAGCCGAACAGGACGCCGTCCGGGGTCTCGTAGTAGTAGAAGGGCTTGATGCCCATCCGGTCGCGGATCATGACGAGCTTGTCGTGCCTGCCGTCCCACACCGCGAACGCGTACATGCCGTTGAGCCGCTCGGCGAGCGCCTCGCCCCACTCCAGATAGCCGCGCAGGACGACCTCGGTGTCGGATTCGGTGGTGAACTCATGCCCACGCCCGGCCAGTTCGCGGCGGAGTTCGGTGAAGTTGTAGGTCTCCCCCGAGTAGACGAGCGCGACGGTGCCGTGCGGTGTCCGCACGGTCATGGGCTGGCGCCCGCCGGGCAGGTCGATGATCGCGAGCCTGCGGTGACCGAGTCCGGCGGGGCCTTCGATCCAGGTTCCGCGGTCGTCGGGGCCGCGGCAGGACATCGTCTCGGTCATCGTGTCCAACATTCCGGACGCGGACCGCAGATCGCGGTCGAAGGAGACCCAGCCAGTAATGCCACACATGCGCTACCTCCTGCATCACGCTGCCTCTGCGCCGCACCCGAGAAACTGATTGCAGATCGCACTAGGTGTAGGCAGCAGCTATATCGCCAGCGTGGGCCCGCCACCTGCATACGGTCAATGAGCCGGTAACACGGAACGGCGCATTCCGGCCAATGGCAAAGACTTCCCCAAAGGGGCTCTCACCTGCGCTTTTCTTCAGCGGCGGAGGCGGCACGGAGAGTGTCGCGAAGCAGCGTCGCCCCCTCGTCACGGGCATGCCCGATCGCGTCCGGGAAGACGTTCAGGCCGTGCGCGACCAGGGCACCCTCGTGGAGCAACATGAGGGTACGGCCGAGCTTCGCCGCACGCCGGGGCGCGATGTCGCGGGCGAGGCCGGTGAACAGGGCGAGCATCCAGGCCTTCTGGCCGGCGATGACCTGATACGCGGGGTGCGCGGGGTCACTGATCTCGGCGTGCGCCTTGACCATGCTGCAGCCCTTGGTGCTGAACTCGCCCGCCCAGTCGCGCGCGGCGTCGAAAACGGCCAGGATCCTGGCCCGCGGAGTGGTCGCGCCCTCGACGTACGGCGTGAGGAAGGCCTGCCAGCGCTCGTCGCGGGCCGCCAGATACTCGACGACGATCTGCTCCTTGGAGCCGAACCGGTCGTACAGCGTCTTCTTCGTGACCCCGGCCTCGGCCGCGATGAGATCCACCCCGACGGCGTGGATGCCGCGGTCGTAGAACAGCGCGCTCGCGGCGTCGAGCACGCGCCGCGCGCCCGGCGTCATGGCGATCCTGCGCGGCGCGCTCCCGGCACCCGCGATGGCCTTCGCGATCTCACTCACCCTGTCACCCATACCCCCATAGTAAACCGATCTGTATACTCGGCAGCCAGTAAACAGATCGGTTTACTTCACCGTCCACTCCTGACGGCCTTCAAGAACCGCAACCGCCATCGGAGGAACGCCATGAACGTCCTGCTCTCGATCGCGTTCGTACTGACCTGGAGCTCGGGTTTCATCGGAGCCAAGCTGGGCGCCGGGAGTGCGTCCGCCGTCACGGTCCTGATGTGGCGGTTCCTGCCGCTGGCCCTGGTGCTCGTGGTCGTCGCCCTCACCGTGGCGCGGGCCTCCTGGCGCGGGCTCACGGCACGCGACGCACTACGGCAGGCGGTGGTCGGGGCACTGTCGCAGAGCGGCTATCTGCTCACCGTGTACTACGCGATCCAGCTCGGCGTCTCCAGCGGCACCACCGCCCTGATCGACGGCACCCAGCCGCTGGTCGCGGGCGCCCTCGCCGGCCCCCTGCTCGGCCAGTACGTCTCGCGCACGCAGTGGGTGGGCCTCGGCCTCGGCGTGACCGGGGTCGTCATCGTGACCGCGGCGGACGCCACTGGCGGCACCGATGCTCCCTGGTGGGCCTATCTGGTGCCGTTCCTCGGGATGTTCTCGCTGGTCGCGGCGACCTTCCTGGACCGCCGCTCTCCCAACCCGGTCACCCCGGCGGTCTCCATGACGGTCCACTGCGTGACCAGCGCCGTCATCTTCACCGCGCTCGCCGTGGGCGCGGGCGCCGCGACACCGCCGGCCGAGTCGTCGTTCTGGGTGGCGATCAGCTGGCTGGTGACCCTCTCCACCTTCGGCGGGTACGGGCTCTACTGGCTGATCCTGCGGCGCTCCGGTGTCACGCAGGTCAACACGCTCATGTTCCTGATGGCGCCGGTGACCGCCCTGTGGGGCGCCCTGATGTTCGGCGAACCCTTCGGCGTACAGACCGCGTTGGGCCTCGCGGTCGGGCTCGCGGCGGTCGCGGTCGTGCACCGGGGCAAGGACTCGACGGCCACGGTGGTGTGCTCCGGGCGGGCGGCGGAGGCGGCCACCGCCGCGCCGCGTCAGTCCGCCAGCCGGAAGTCCGCGTAGTCGAAGCCGGGCGCGACGACACAGCTCACCAGGACCGGTTCGTCACCGGTGGGGCGCGCCGCCTGCCACACACCGCCGGGGACCAGGATCTGCGGGCGTTCGCCGTGCTCGACGCCCGGGCCCAGACGCATGGGTGCCGCACCCTCCTTCGGGAGCTCGCCGTCACCTCCCAGGCGCAGGTCAAGGGCTCCGCCGCGGTGCCACAGCCAGATCTCGTCGGAGCGCACCACGTGCCAGCGGGACTCCTCTCCCGGGCAGAGCAGGAAGTAGATGGCGGTGGCCGCAGTCCGCGCGCCGGGATAGCCGGTGGGCGTGAAGGAGTGGCCCGACGCCCAGGTCTCGACGAACCAGCCGCCTTCCGGGTGCGGTTCCATGCCCAACTCGCTCGCCAGGGCCGGGCGTTCACTCGCGTCGTTCATACGTGCTCTCCGTTCCGGAGGTGGTGGGGATACGGAGACCGAGGAGCCCTCCGGAGGTCGGCGCGACCGCACGGCCGACGATACGCAGCCGGGGCGGCACATGCGGCGGACACACCGCACCCGCTCGCCGGCCGCCCTCACGGAGGGGTGAGGAAGGCCTGCACGGTGGGCGCGTACCGCTCGGTGATCTCGGCGACGGGTGTGCCGCGCAGGTGGGGCCCGCGGGCTATCCCGTACATCACGCCCAGCCCGAGCAGCGTGCCCACCGCGAGCTCGGCGCGCAGGCCCGCGTCCGGCCCTTCGAGGCGTTCACCGAGGCGGCGCACCACCTGCGTACGGAAGTTGTCGCGCAGGGTGTCGCCCTGTTCGCGGTGGAGGGGGGCGAAGACGATCCGCAGGATGGGGTCGGCGCCGTGCTCGGCCTGGCCGGTCAGCAGGTGGTGGACCATGTGGTGGCCCAGTACGGGCAGCGGCGCGTCGAGCAGGGCCTCGGCGTCGGCCTCGAAGGACATGATGCGGGCGAAGAGCGCGTCCTTGTTGCCGAAGTACTTCAGGATCAACGGCGCGCTCACACCGGCCCGTTCGGCCACCGCCTTGAGCGTGATGTCGGCGTGGGCGTGCCGGGCCATGAGGTAGCGGGCGGCCCGGACGATGGCGGCCCTGGTCGCTTCGGCGTCGCGGCGGGCGGGCCCGGGGGCGGGAGCGTCGGGCGCCGCTGCCGCGCCGGGGGCGGATGCGTCCGTGGCGTCAGAGGTCTCCATGGCGTCAGCTGCTTCCTTCCAGGGCCGTCTCCTGCGTGGGTCCTGGCCGTCCGGCGGGTCGGCGAGGGCCGTCCGGTGCCGCGTCCGAGGGTATGGCGATGGCCGCGGCGCAGGCGACGAGTGCGATGGTTCCGGCCATGGCGAAGGCCAGTTGGTAGCCCGGCAGGGTCGGCACGTGCACCCCGTCGATCAGGGTGGTGTGCCGGACGAGCACGGCGGCGACCGCCGCGCTGCACACGCTCTGCCCGATGGTGCGCATCAAGACGTTCACACCGTTGGCCGACGCGGTCTGCGCGAGGGGAACCGCCCGCAGGATCAGGGTGGGCAGGGCCGAGTAGGCGAACGTCGTTCCCGTGGAGACGACGGCCGCTCCCAGGATGATCACCCACAGGTGGCGGCTGTCGATGATGCGCACGACGTAGCCGAGGGCGATGAGACCGGACCCGATCGCCAGCGTCACGCGGGCGCCGTAGGCGGTGGAGACGCGGGCCGACACGGGCGAGAGCACCAGCATGATCAGGCCGTTGGGCAGCAGGCAGAGCCCCGTCGCCACGATGGACAGGCCGAGTCCGTAGCCGCTCGCGAGGGGTGCCTGCACCAGCTGGGCGGTGACCAGCGAGTTGGCGTAGAAGGCGAATCCCGCCAGGAGCGCCGCCACATGGGGCAGCGCCACCCGGCGCCCGGACGCCAGGCGCAGATCCACCAGGGGCTGTTTCGCGCGGAGTTGCTGCCTGCACCACACGGCCAGGACGACGAAGGCGCCGGCGAACAGGCCGAGCACAGGCACGCTGCCCCACCCCCACTGGCCGCCCTGCGAGACGGCGAGCAGAAGGCAGACCAGACCGACGGCGAGCCCCAGCGCACCCCAGGTGTCGAAGCGCCCCGGCGAGCGGACCGGTGACTCCCGTACGGTCCACCAGGCGAGGGCGAGACCGATCGCGCCCAGCGCGCTCGTGGCCCAGAACATGGCGTGCCAGTCCGCGTACTGCACGATCAGCGCGGCGAGCGGCAGGCCCAGTGCCGCCCCGATCCCGACCGTCGAGCTCATCAACGCCACCGCGGAACCGGTGCGCTCCGGCGGGAGTTCGTCCCGCAGGATGCTGATCGACAGCGGGACGACGGCTGCCGCCGCGCCCTGCAGCGCGCGGGCCGCGATCAGCACCCGGATGTCGGAGGTGAGCGCGCACAGGGTCGAGCCCACGGTCATCAGGCCGAGCGCGGCGAGCAGCACCCGCCTCTTGCCGTACATGTCGCCCGCCCGGCCGAGCACGGGCGTGAGGACGGCACCGGCCAGGAGTGTGGCAGTGACCAGCCAGGACACCGCGCCGGGTGAACTGCCGGTCAGACGAGGCAGATCGGGCAGCAGTGGCACGACCACCGTCTGCGTGACCGCCATGAGAATGCCGCCGAAGGCCAGCACCGGAACCGTCAGGCGGGAGCACATGCCGACGCCGTGTGCGGAAGATATCGGGGCGAACTTCATGATCCCTCCAGCACGGGCCCGGGCGTCCAGAAAGCAAAGGGAGACAAAGCCAAGTGAATAGGAATTCACCATAGCGGGTGAATCGGCTTTCACCACCGCCGAGTTCGGAATCGATATCAAGCCACTCGCCGCTTGGACGCGAGAGCGGAGAGCGGTCGACTGCCTTGCGACCACTGGGCTTCGCCATCGCCGACGGTAGGGAGTCAGCCATAATGCCGACCATGAAAAAACTGCGATGTGGACTGGTCGGCACGGGTCCGTGGGCCTCGTCCACGCACGCTCCTGCGCTCGCCGCGCACCCGGACGTGGAGTTCCACGGCGTGTGGGGAAGGCGTCCCGACGCGGCGGCCGCGCTGGCGTCGGCGCACGCCATCACGGCGTACGCGGACGTGGACGAGCTGTTCGCCGCCAGCGACGCGGTGGCGTTCGCCGTTCCGCCGGACGTGCAGGCGCCGCTGGCCACGCGGGCCGCGGCGGCGGGCTGTCATCTGCTCCTGGACAAGCCGGTGGCGACGACGGTGACCGCGGCGCGCGATCTCGCGGCGGCGGCCGGGGCGGCCCGGGTGGCGTCCGTCGTCTTCTTCACGCTGCGTTTCGCCGGGCCGACGTCGGCCTGGGTGACGGAACAGGCGGCGACGGAGGGCTGGTTCACGGGCCGCGCCGACTGGTACGGCGCGTTCTACGCGGCGGACGGGACCAGCCCGTTCTCCTCGCCGTGGCGGGCACAACGGGGCGGCCTGTGGGACGTCGGCCCGCACGCCCTCTCCATCCTGATGCCGGTGCTCGGCGACGTGACCGACGTGACGGCGGTGCCCGGCCGGGGAGATCTGGTGCATCTGGTCCTGCGGCACGGCGGCGGGGCGTCCAGCACGGCGGCGCTGAGTCTGAGCACGCCGCCGAAGGCGGCAGGAGTGACCGTGGAGCTGCGGGGCGAGTCGGGGACGGCCCTGATGCCGTCGGGTGGCGGAGCGCTCGACGCCTTCCGCTCGGCGGTCGACGCGCTCGTCGCATCGGCGCGATCCGGCCAACCACACGCCTGTGACGTTCGGTTCGGTCTGCGCGTGACGGAGGTTCTGGCGCGGGCCGAGGAGCAGCTTCCCGCCGGGTGAACCGCCCGGGGACAACCGCGGGCGGCCGGTACCGTGGCCGCTACGTAATGGCGAGTGACGGCACCGGCCGCAGCCAGTGGACCCAGGAACCGATTCGGGAAGTCATGCGTCGTACGTCCCGAGTGCGACGTTTCCGACCACACGCATCGGAATTCGAACAACCGATCCATACTCTTCCCGCAACGGCCCAATGGGCCTAGGGGGTACCCAACGCCGAGGAATTTCAGCCAATTTCGAGCTCCTCGGCCAAGGTGCCCCACAGTTGTGTCCGCGTACCCACCGACGTTGCAACTCGCAGGTCGGTGGTTCCGCTCCACCCATGATGCAGCATCGACTGATCGTTTTTCTTCGGGCAATCTTTACTATTAAAGCTGGTGAGAATATTTAGACTGCTGATGCTCAACTCGGCGTGCACCAAGAGGGATTACTCACCATGAACAAGACGGCGCTCCGCGCTCTGCTCCGGGAACGACGTGCCCTCATCGCCCCCGAATCGCACGGCTTCAGCCGCCCCACGGGCCAGGGGCGACGCGCCCGCGGCCTCTCCCAGCACCAGGTCGACCAGCTGCTGCACCGTGCCATCGGGACGTATCACCGCCTGGAGTCGGGCAGTTACCCCAATCCGCCTGCTTCGCTGCTGCGAGACGTGGCACGGCTCTTCGGACTCAATGAGCAGGAGTGGGTGTCGCTCAACCGCTATGCACTGCTGCAGGATCCGCCGGGACCGCTGTACTCGTCCTCCGGCAAGGAGATCTCCGGGTCGTGGCAAGAAGCGGTCGACGGCATCAGCCACATGGCGTACGTCGTCGATGCCTCGTGGGAACTTCTGGCCCACAACGTCGCTTTCGCCGCACTCTTCCCGCATGGCGACGTCCCCGGCAACACCATGCGCTGGATGCTGCTCGACCGTGTCGGCCGTGAATTCCTGACGGACTGGCGCAACGCGTGGGCACCCATGGTGCTGCCTCAGCTGCGTGCCGCGCTCACGGCCCGGCCGGACGACGAGATCCTCCGCCGGATCGAGAAGGAGGTCCTCACCGACCCTGACATCGCCGCCCTGTACGAGGCGGACGGTGCGCTGATCCACCCCGACGGTCACGAGCGTCCGTTGCGGCACGCGCAGCGCGGGCCGGGCTGGGTCTCCATCTGCGCGGCCCAGCCCATGGCATCACCAGGTGCGCGGCTGTTCATCCTGATATTCAAGCCGGGCGCTCAGCGCAGCCACACCCGTGCGCCCGTGCTGCGAGCGACCTGACGGCCGCCGTCTCGTGCTCATCTGGGTTGCGCAGGGATCCGGATTCCGCTACGTCAAGTACGTTGAGCGGCACCCCCCACCAAAACTAGCCATGTGGGAGCTACTGTGCCGGCCTTCGTATCCAGTCCCAGAACCGCTTTCGGTGCCCACAAAGTCACCACCGATGAGATCGCTGACGACATACGCGCACATCATCACGACCATCCGCGGCTCGCAGCGATCTTGCGCATCATCGACAACTGTGGTGTCTCATCGCGCTATTTCAGCCGTCCTTTGAGTTCCCCCACCGTCTCCGGCACGGCCGACGTCCACGAGCGCACCCAGGCCGCGTTCGACGATGCCGTCGCGCTGTCCGAACAGGCGGCCGTAGCTGCCCTCGATGCGGCAGGGCTGACCGCGGGAGACATCGACGCGATCGTCACCACACACGCCACCGGCTGGGCGGTACCCAATCTCGACGTCCACCTCATGGCGCGACTCGGCCTTCGTCCCACCGTCCGCCGTGTGGCGCTGACGACGGTTGCCTGCGCGGGCGGCGTCCAGGCCTTGATCCGGGCGGCGGATCTCGTCGCCGTCAGGCCGGACAGCAGGGTGCTGGTCGTGGCGGCGGAAGTTCTCTCGACTTCCTACAACCATTCCGCCACCAGCATCGAATCGATGATCTACAAGGCGTTGTTCGCGGATGCGGGAGCGGCGGCGGTCGTCACCGGCATCCCACTGACCCCCGGCCTGGCGATCGACGACACCTTCGAGTACACGCTGCCGGAGAGTCTCGATCGGTACAGGGGCCGACTCGACGCCCGGGGAATGCACTTCGACAGCACCAAGCAGGCTCCGTCGTCGGTCAGCACATCCCTCCCGGCCCTCACGGACTGGCTCGGACCACGCCCGGTCGACTTCGTGGTGATCCACCCCGGCAGCCATCGGATGATCGCCGACACCGCGGAAGCACTGGGCCTCGAAGCCCAGGCGGCTCGCCATTCGGTGGACACACTCACCGATGAGGGCAACACGGGCGCTGTCAGCGTCTTGCGGGTGCTGGAGCGTACGTACACGGGGCCGCCCGACGACGGCGCACACGGCGTGGCGGTGGCGTACGGCCCGGGATTCATCACCGCCGGGCTGCGTTGCCACTGGCAGTCCGCCCCCTAATTCCTTTGCCGTGCCTCACCGTCCCTGCTGAAGTGCACGCATGAACCATGAAGCGGTATGGGCGGCGTACGACCGGCAGATCCGACGCGGCGCACAGACGGGCAGCCCCGGCGCGCGCGTCGAACACGTCGGGAACGTTATCCGGCAGATCGGGGCCGAGCACGACTGGAACGGCATCCACTGGGCCGACCTCGACGCCGCCACTGCCGACGCGGCGATCACCGAACAGGTGCGGCACTTCACTTCGGAGGGCCGCACATTCGAATGGAAGCTGTACACCCAGGACCGCCCCACCGACCTCGCCGACCGCCTGCTCGCAGCCGGCTTCGTCCCCGAGCCGCCGGAGACGGTGATGGTGGCCGAGGTCGCCGGACTGTCCGTGGAGCCCGACGTGCCGCAGGGGGTACGCCTGGTCCCGGTGACGGACGCGGCAGGCGTACGGCTGATGGCCGACGCCCATGAGATCGCCTTCGGCGAGGACGGCTCGGGGCTCAGCGAGCGGCTGAGCAAGCGTGTCCTGACCCAGCTGGCCGAGACCCCCGAGAGCATCGTCGCCGTGGTCGCGATGGCGGGCGACGCGCCGGTCAGCTCGGCCAGGATGGAGTTCTACCCCGGCACCGACTTCGCGGGCCTGTGGGGCGGCGGCACCGCTCCCGAGTGGCGCGGCAAGGGCATCTACCGCGCCCTGGTCGCCTACCGCGCCCGCGTCGCCGCCGAACGCGGCTGCCGCTATCTCCAGGTGGACGCCTCCGACGACAG
This sequence comes from Streptomyces sp. NPDC032198, assembly GCF_040636975.1. NCBI lineage: Bacteria > Bacillati > Actinomycetota > Actinomycetes > Kitasatosporales > Streptomycetaceae > Streptomyces > Streptomyces sp. NPDC032198. Next base: position 394,895 of record NZ_JBEZVL010000004.1, read on the forward strand.
CCGCCCGATCCTCCAACGGCTGGGCTTCGTGCCGCTGAGCGTCACGACGCCGTACGTGTATCAGCCCTAGCCGGCGGCCGGCAGCAGCTTCACGATGGCGTCCGCCGTGTCCGTCTCGCCGAGCCTCGGGAAGATCTTCCCGAGGCTGTTGCGGTGTGCCTCCGCGTCCATGTCGGTCACGGCGTCGACGGCGACCGTGACGTGGTAGCCGTGCTCGTGCGCCGCGCGGGCCGTCGACTCGACGCCGATGCTCGTCGCGATACCGGCGACCACGACCTGGGTGACGCCTCGGCGGCGCAGCTGCAGGTCGAGGTCGGTGCCGTAGAAGGCGCCCCACTGCTGCTTGGTGACGACGATGTCGCTGTCCCGGCGGCCGAGTTCGGGCACCAGGTCCGCCCAGTCGGCGGGCACCTCGCCGCCACGGGCGGGGCCTTCGGTGCGCCCGGGGGCGCCGCCGGTGACCCGGACCAGGACCACGGGCAGGCCGCGCTCACGGAAGGCGTCGGCGAGGCGGGCGGACCGCTCGACGATCTCCGCGGAGGGGTGGGCCGTGGGCAGGGCGGTGATGCCCTTTTGGAGGTCGACGAGGACGAGGGCGGTGGTGGGGTCAAGGGTGGTGGCAGTCATGGTGCTGGTCTCTCTCTCACGGCTCTTGCAGGGGGATTTGAGTGTGGTCAGGTGCGGGCGCGCAACGCCCGGTCGGTGTGGGTCAGGACGACCAGGGCGAGCGCCAGTACGGTGCCGACCCCGGCCATGAGGTGCAGTCCGGCGTCGTCGGCCCGCTGCCCGTAGGCGAGGCCGATCAGGCCGGACGCTGCGATGGCCCCGATGTACTGGGCCGTGCGCTGCAGCCCCGCCGCGGAGCCGATCGCGTCGGCGGGCGCGTACATCTGGACGGCGGCCTGGTTGCTGGTGCCCATGAACCCCTGCGGGATGCCGAAGCACGCGCCCGTCAGGAGGAGCACGGCCAGCGGGGTGCCGCCCGTGGTGAAGAAGAGGAGCGTGCCGCCGACCACGAGGAGGACGGAGGCGATGCCCAGCGGGGCGCGGATGCCCTTCGTACGGGCTCCGAGCAGCGAACAGGCCAGCGCGGCAAGGGACATGGGCAGCATGACGAGGCCGGTGTGCAGGGACGAGAGGCCGCGGGCCTCCTCCAGCCACTGGGTGAAGCCGTACATCACGCAGTAGACGACGAGGTAGCTCAGGCCGTGCCGCAGGTAGGTGCGGGCGAGGGCGTGGTTGGTGCCCAGCATGCGCAGGTCGATGAACGGGCGGGGGTGGCGCAGCTGCCACCAGGTGAGTGCGGTGGAGAGCACCGCCACGGGGGCGAGCAGCCACCAGCTGGGGTGGGCCAGGTCGAGCAGGAAGATGACGAGGCAGGTCAGCGCGGAGCTGAAGAGCAGTATCCCGAGCGGGTCGAGCGTGCTCGATCCGCTGCCCTTCGTCCGCTCGGCCCGTGGCCCGTCCGCCGGGATCCAGCGCAGCGCGCAGCCGAGCGCGATGAGCGCGACGGGGACGTTGACGGCGAAGATTCCGCGCCATCCGGCCGTCGCCACGAGCAGCCCGCCGAGGGTCGGGCCGATCGCCGCGCTGCCGAGCGCGGCGAAGGAGAGGCGTCCGAGGACCGTGCGCGGGGTCGGTGTGCCGAGCCTGCGTGACTCGTCGCGCAGGACGGCCATCGCGGCCGGGTACGCCGCCGACGTACCGATGCCGAGCAGCAGCCGCGAGACGAGGAGCCACAGGAATCCGGGGGCGAACGCGCCCACCAGGCCGGAGGCGACCACGACCACGAGCCCGCCGAGGAAGACCCGGCGTGGCCCGACGCTGTCGGCCAGTCTGCCGAGGACGGGCTGGGCGACGGCGCTGGCGAGGTAGAGGACGGAGACCAGCCAGGCGGTGTCGGAGGCGCCGACCCCGAAGTCGTGTCCGATCGCCACCAGGCCGGTGGAGATCATCGTGGTGTTGAGCGGATTGAGCAGGGAGCCGAGCAGGAGGGGCGCGGTGAGCCGGGCCCCGAAGGCGGGACGCGCGCCCGGTATCGGGCGGGCCGGTGCGGACGGCACCGCCCTCACTTGCGCACCAGCCGCTCCAACAGCTCGACTGCATCGGCCAGTTGGCGGCGTTCCGCCGGGTCGAGCTCATCGGCGAGCGCCGCGGCGAGCCAGTCGCGCTTGGCGGCCCGCATCTCGGTGAGGGTGCGCCGCCCCTCGTCGGTCACGGAGACGACGGACTGCCGCCCGTCGTCGGGGTCCGGGCTGCGTCCGACGAGCCCCATCTCCTCCAGCGCGGCCACGGTCATCCGCATCGACTGCGGCCGTACGAGCTCCGCGCGGGCGAGGCCCGCGGTGGTGGTGGGGCCGTCACCGTCGAGCCGGGCGAGCACGGAGCGCTGCGAGGGGCTGAGGCCGGTCCGCGGCGAGACGCCCCGGAAGCGCCGTACGAGCCGCCGGACGGCGCCCGAGAGATCGGCGGCGAGCTGCTCGGGGGTGGGGTCACCGGAGTGTGCGCTCATGCTCCGCACCGTACGAGGTAGACAGGTAAACTTGCAAGTCTGACTGCGCAGCCTCCTGCCGGTCCTCATCGCACACACAGAAATCCGCCCCTGCCGCACAAGCGGCAGGGGCGGATTTCGGCGTACAGCGGACGCTCTAGCGGATCGGCATCCCCGACAGCGTGCGCGCGATCACCAGGCGCTGGATCTCGCTCGTGCCCTCGAAGATCGTGTAGATCGCGGCGTCCCGGTGCATGCGCTCCACCGGGTACTCACGCGTGAAGCCGTTGCCGCCGAGGATCTGCACCGCCTGCGCGGTGACCTTCTTGGCGACCTCGCTCGCGTACAGCTTGGACATGGAGCCCTCGGCCGACTCGAACTTCTTGCCCGTGCTCGCCATCCACGAGGCGCGCCAGACCAGCAGACGCGCTGCGTCGATCTGCGTAGCCATGTCGGCGAGCTGGAAGGCGACGCCCTGGTTGTCGATGATCGGGCGACCGAACTGCGTACGCGTCTTGGCGTATTCCAGGGCCTCTTCGTACGCGGCGCGGGCCGTGCCGACGGCCATGGCGCCGACCGCGGGGCGGGACGCCTCGAAGGTGGCCATCGCGGCGTTCTTCACGCGCTCACCGCCGGTCTTTGCGCGCTCGCGAGCGCGGGCGAGGCGCTCGTCGAGCTTCTCCTTGCCGCCGAGCAGACAGTGGCCGGGGACGCGGACGTCCTCCAGGGCGACCTCGGCGGTGTGCGAGGCACGGATGCCGTGCTTCTTGAACTTCTGGCCCTGGGACAGACCGGGGGTACTGGGCGGGACGATGAAGGAGGCGTGGCCCTTGGAGCCGAGCTCGGGGTCCACGACCGCGACGACGACGTGCACGTTGGCTATGCCGCCGTTGGTCGCCCAGGTCTTGGTGCCGTTGAGGACCCACTCGTCCTTGGCCTCGTCGTAGACGGCGCGGGTGCGCATCGCCGCCACGTCGGAGCCCGCGTCGGGCTCGGAGGAGCAGAAGGCGGCGACCTTGACGTCGTTCACGTCGCCGTACATCTGCGGGATCCAGGTGCCGATCTGCTCCTCGGTGCCGTTGGCGAGGACGCCGACGGCGGCCAGGCCCGTGCCCATGATGGACAGGCCGATGCCCGCGTCACCCCAGAAGATCTCCTCGGTGGCCATCGGGATGCCGAGGCCCGTGGGGTCGAAGAACTGCTGGGCGTAGAAGTCCAGGGAGTAGATCCCCAGCTTGGAGGCCTCCTGGATGATCGGCCAGGGGGTCTCCTCGCGCTCGTCCCACTCGGCGGCGGCGGGCCGGATCACGTCAGCGGCGAACCCGTGGAGCCAGTCCCGGACCTCCTTCTGTTCGTCGTTGAGCTCCATGGTGAACTCGGCCATGACCCCTCCAGGACCTGCGGTGAAGACGTGCGTTACTTGCGGTAACTGGAGTCTGTTACCGGCCGGTAGCCGCTGTCAACTCCCGGCCGCCCGTTCGATCGCCGCCTCGCGCGGGGTGTTACGTTGCGCGTGCGGGGCGCAATCGCATGGGCGGGGAGAGAAACGCTATGGAGACCACCACACAGCAGACCGATCAGCAACGGTCTGCCGAGCGTCGGCGGCGCGAGCTGCTGGAGGCCGCCGACCGGGTGGTGCTGCGTGACGGGCCTGGCGCCTCGATGAACGCCATCGCCGCCGAGGCAGGCATCACCAAGCCGATCCTGTACCGGCACTTCGGCGACAAGGGCGGACTGTACGCCGCGCTCGCCAAGCGGCACACCGACGCGCTCCTCGAATCGCTGCGCGCCGCCCTGGACGCCCCGGCCGAGCGCCGGGAGCGGGTCGAGCAGACGCTGGACACCTACCTCGCGGCGATCGAGTCCCGCCCGCAGGTCTACCGCTTCCTCATGCACCCCTCGGACGGCGCCGCACCCGGCGAGCAGGGCTTCGACGTGGGCCTGCACTCCGCGCCCGTCCTGCGCCGCATGGGCGAGGAGCTCGCGCAGGTCATCGAGGAGCGGGTCGACCTCGGCCCCGGCAGCGCGCAGCTCGCCCGCGTGTGGGGGCACGGCATCGTCGGCATGATGCACGCGGCGGGCGACTGGTGGCTCGGCGAACGGCCCTGCCCGCGCGCCGAGTTGGTCAGCAGCCTGGCCGACCTGCTGTGGGGACGGCTCGCCGCGGCGGGCAACCGCGTGGGCGGCCCCGGGTTCTGAGGACCGGTCGGCCCTCGAAGGTCAGCCGCTCCAGGGCGCCTTGGCGGCGGCCCGCAGGACCCTGCGCCGCCGCCAGCCCGTGACGTGATCGGTGTAGACCCCGCCCTCCAGGTGGTCGCACTCGTGCTGCAGGCAGCGCGCGAACCAGCCGGTTCCGTGCACCCTCATGGGCTCACCGTGCATGGTGACGCCCTCCACCACCGTGTGGTCGAAGCGCGGGGTGCTCGCCTCCAGGCCCGGCAGCGACAGACAGCCCTCCGGCCCGCGCACGGTGATCCCGTCCACGTCCACGAGGCGCGGATTCACCACGTAGCCGAGATGGCGCACATCGTCGTCGTCCGGGCAGTCGTACACGAAGACCCGCTGGCTCACGCCGATCTGGTTGGCGGCCAGACCCACGCCCTGGGCGGCGTACATCGTGGCGTACATGTCCTCGATGAGCCGGGCCAGTTCGGGGCCGAAGTCGGTGACCTCCGCACACCGCTTGTGCAGCACGGGGTCACCGAGCAGAGTCAGAGGTCGTACGCGCCCTGAGGCGCCCGGGATCGAGCCGTGTCGCATGGCCGCAAGGGTACGGTCCTTGGAGAGCCCCGGGGTCGGGGTGGTGCCGCGGTTCGGGCTCGACAGTGGATCTCGATAGGCTGAGGTTCATCGCGTTGCCAGGGGCAGGCGCGGCGCCGTACGCAAGGAGGATCCAGAACTGATGGCAGGCAACACGGACCCGCTGTCGCCGCGGGCCAAGCTGGCCGTGACGGCGGGCAAGGCGGCCGCGGCGGTGTCGCGCGCGGCGGGCCGCGGCAGCGGATCGGTGATCGGCGGCCGCGTCTCACTCAAGCTCGACCCCGACCTGCTCGGGCGTCTTGCCACGCACCTGGACGTGGTGCTCGTCTCTGCCACGAACGGCAAGACGACCACGACCCGGCTGCTCGCGGAGGCGCTGCGCGCCAGCGGGCCCGTGGTGTCGAACGCGCTGGGCGCGAACATGCCGGCCGGGATCACCTCGGCCCTCGCGGGCGGTTCTGACGCCCGGTTCGGCGTGATCGAGGTCGACGAGAAGTATCTCGCCGGTGTCGCCCGCGACGTCGAGCCGAAGGCGATCGCGCTGCTCAACCTCTCGCGCGACCAGCTGGACCGCGCCGCGGAGACCCGCATGATGGCCGAGAACTGGCGCGAGGGTCTGGCGGGCTCCAAGGCGGTCGTGATCGCCAACGCGGACGACCCGCTGGTCGTCTGGGCGGCGTCCTCGTCGCCGAACGTCGTGTGGGTGGCCGCCGGCCAGGAGTGGAAGGACGACGCCTGGTCGTGCCCCTCCTGCGGCGGTGTGATGCAGCGCCCCGGGGACGACTGGTTCTGCGGCGAGTGCGGCTTCCGCCGCCCCGCGCCCAGCTGGGTGCTCTCCGGTGACCACGTCCTGGACCCGCACGGCTCGGCCTGGCCGATCCATCTGCAGCTGCCGGGCCGGGCGAACAAGGCGAACGCCACCACGTCGGCCGCCGTCGCCGCCGTCTTCGGCGTGCCACCGCAGGTCGCCCTGGAGCGGATGTACCAGGTGCAGGCCGTCGCCGGACGCTATGACGTCGTGCAGTTCCAGGGCCGCGACCTTCGTCTGCTGCTCGCGAAGAACCCGGCGGGCTGGCTCGAAACGTTTTCGCTGATCGACCCGCCGCCCACCCCGGTGATCCTCTCCGTGAACGCCCGTGGCGCCGACGGCACCGACACCTCCTGGCTGTGGGACGTCGACTACACCCGGCTGGCGGGCCACCCGATCTTCGTGCTCGGCGACCGCAAGCTGGACCTCGCCGTGCGCCTTGAGGTCGCAGGCCTGGACTTCCGGGTCTGCGAGTCCCTCGACGAGGCCGTGCAGCTCGCGCCGCCCGGCCGCATCGAGACGATCGCGAACTACACCGCGTTCCAGGACCTGCGCCGCCGCGTCGGCAACTGACCCCACCGGACCCTCTAGACCCTCGTAGGGACGAATGAGCATGAGCGACAACAGCCTGCGGCTGGTGTGGGTCTACCCCGACCTGCTCAGCACGTACGGAGACCAGGGCAACGCCCTGGTCGTGGAGCGCCGCGCCCACCAGCGCGGCCTCCAGGTCGAGCGCTACGACGTGCGCAGCGACCAGCCGGTGCCCACCTCCGGCGACATCTACCTGATCGGCGGCGGCGAGGACCGCCCGCAGCGCCTGGCCGCCGAGCGGCTGCGCCGCGACGGCGGACTGCAGCGGGCCGTGGGCAACGGCGCGATCGTCTTCTCGGTGTGCGCGGGCTACCAGATCCTGGGCCAGGAGTTCATCAACGACCTCGGCCAGCGCGAGCCGGGCCTCGGCCTGCTCGACGTGATCTCCACCCGCGGCGAGGGCGACCGGTGCGTCGGTGACGTCCTGGGCGACATCGACCCGCAGCTGGGCCTGCCCCCGCTGACCGGCTTCGAGAACCACCAGGGCATCACGCACATCGGCCCGTCCGCGCGGCCGTTCGCACGCGTCAGCCTCGGCCGGGGCAACGGCACGGGCGACGGCACCGAGGGCGCGTACAACGGCACCGTCTTCGGCACGTACATGCACGGTCCCGTCCTCGCCCGCAACCCGCTGATCGCGGACCTGCTCCTGAAGCTGGCCCTCGACGTGAACGCGCTGCCGCCGACGGACGACCGCTGGTACGAGGCGCTGCGCGCCGAGCGCATGAACGCGGCACAGCAGCCCGCATGATGCCCCCGCCGCACAGGTGAGCGGCACAGTCCAGCAGTCGGACGCCCGGTGCTGCCCCGCCCCCTGACGCCTATAGGGTGGCGGGGTTCCAGCCGGACGACGTGGTCCGGACTCCGGCCCACGTTGCAAAGGTATTCCGGGCTATGCGCATTGGTGTCCTCACCTCCGGCGGCGACTGCCCCGGTCTGAACGCCGTCATCCGTTCGGTCGTCCACCGCGCCGTCGTCGACCACGGCGACGAGGTCATCGGCTTCCACGACGGCTGGCGCGGCCTGCTCGAATGCGACTACCGCAAGCTCGATCTCGACGCGGTGGGCGGCATTCTGGCGCGTGGCGGAACGATTCTCGGCTCCTCCCGTGTCCAGCCCGCGCATCTGCGCGACGGCGTCGAGCGGGCCAAGGGCCACCTCGCCGACCTGGGCCTCGACGCGGTCATCCCGATCGGCGGCGAAGGCACGCTGAAGGCGGCCCGGCTGCTTTCGGACGCGGGTCTGCCGATCGTCGGGGTACCCAAGACGATCGACAACGACATCGCGGTGACCGACGTGACGTTCGGTTTCGACACCGCCGTCGGCGTGGCGACCGAAGCCCTCGACCGGCTGAAGACGACCGCCGAGTCGCACCAGCGGGTCCTGATCGTCGAGGTCATGGGCCGGCACACCGGCTGGATCGCGCTGCACTCGGGCATGGCCGCGGGCGCGCACGCGATCGTCGTGCCGGAGCGGCCCTTCGACATCGAGGAACTGGCGCGGAAGGTCGGCGAACGCTTCTCCGCGGGCAAGAAGTTCGCGATCGTCGTGGCCGCCGAGGGCGCCAAGCCCCGCGAGGGCACGATGGACTTCGACGAGGGCACCAAGGACATGTACGGCCACGAGCGGTTCGCGGGCATCGCCACGCGGCTCTCCGGCGAGCTGGAGCAGCGCCTGGGCAAGGAGGCGCGTCCGGTGATCCTCGGGCACGTCCAGCGCGGCGGCACCCCCACCGCGTACGACCGTGTCCTCGCCACCCGCTTCGGCTGGCACGCCGTGGAGGCCGTGCACCGCGGCGAGTTCGGCAAGATGACGGCGCTGCGCGGCACGGACATCACGATGGTCTCGCTCGCCGAGGCCGTCGAGACGCTGAAGACGGTGCCGGACGAGCGGTACGCCGAGGCGGAGTGCGTGCTGTAGAGCGAGGCTCTTTTCGAACGGCCCCCGGACGCGTCGACGTCCGGGGGCCGTTCTAGTCTGGTGCGGACACACAGCGCACAACCGCACGAATCAGGAGCCAGTGGATGGATCACAGCGGGCACGGCATGAACATGGATCTGCCGCCGTTCACGCTGGGGCGCGGGCTCGAGCTCTCCGCCGACCCCTTCTTCCTCATCAGCTGCCTGGTGGCGCTCGCGCTCTACGCCTGGGGTGTGGTCCGGCTCGTACGACGCGGTGACAAGTGGCCGGTCGGCCGCACCATCTCCTTCGTGGTGGGCGTGCTGACCATCCTGCTCGTGATGTGCACCAAGCTGAACGACTACGGCATGGTCATGTTCAGCGTGCACATGGTGCAGCACATGATCATCAGCATGCTGTCGCCGATCCTGATCCTGATGGGCGCCCCGATCACCCTCGCCCTGCGCGCCCTGCCGGTCGCGGCCCGCCGCGGCCACAAGGGCCCCCGCGAGTGGCTCCTGTGGATCCTGCAGAGCCGCTACATCAAGATCATCACGCACCCCGCGTTCACGATCCCCCTGTTCATCGCGAGCCTGTACGCGCTGTACTTCACGCCGATCTTCGACACCCTGATGGAGTCCAAGGTGGGCCACATCGGGATGATGGTCCACTTCCTGGCCGTCGGCCTGGTCTTCTTCTGGCCGATCATGGGCGTCGACCCCGGTCCGCACCGGCCCGGATACATCATGCGGATGCTGGAGCTGTTCGCGGGCATGCCCTTCCACGCGTTCTTCGGCATCGCGCTGATGATGGCGTCCGAGCCGATGGTCGGCACCTACAAGAACCCGCCCGCCTCGCTCGGCATCGACGCACTCGCTGATCAGACCGCCGCGGGCGGCATCGCCTGGGCGTTCAGCGAGGTGCCTTCGGTGCTCGTGCTGCTCGCGCTGCTCTTCCAGTGGTACCGCTCCGATCAGCGCCAGGCACGGCGTACGGACCGGGCCGCGGACCGTGACGGCGACAAGGAGCTGGAGGCGTACAACGCCTATCTGGCCTCACTGGCCGCGCGCGGGCGCTAGCGGCAAAGGGTCTTCGCAGGCGAGGATGGTCTCAGGCCGCGGTCTTGGCGTCGAGGCGCCGGGGCTGCCGGGAGGAGGCAGGGCGATGCCTGATTCTACGAAGACGATGGGTGTATTCACCATCGGAGGCTTGGTCGCGGTGACCGCGTACACGGTCGCGCTCGGGAGCAACGGCTGGCTGTGGTTCGGCTGGGTCGTCATCGGGATGCTCACGCTGGCGATGGTGCTCTCGCGCAGCACCCCCTGAGGCGCCGCGCGGCGCCTCAGGCCGTGAGGAAAGGTGCGGGGCGGCGCGCCCGGGGCGGGCCGTCGGCAGGGTCTGTCAGAAGCGCGTCAGAGGCGCGTCAGAAGCGGAAGACGGCGCCCGTCGAGTACCCCATCTCGCAAGCGTTGCCGTACGTCTTGTTCCAGCTGATCCGCTTGCCGCGGTGAAGGCCCGTCGCGCTCACGGTGACCGGGGCGTACTGCTTGGTGCAGATTCCCTGCTTCGCGGGCAGTGCGTCGAAGTCACCGTGCGCCGCGTCGATCGCCGCGCACGCCTCTGCCGCGTGCGGATGGTGCGCGGGCCGCGGGGTCACGCAGTCAAGGAGCACCCCGCGGACCCAGGCGTTGTTCTGCCCCGTGACGGTGAGGAAGACGCCGCTGCCCCGCTCGGGGGCCGTTTCGTGCGCCGCGTGGGCGGGCGCGGCCACGGCGAGGGAGACGAGCGCGGCGGCGACGGCCGCGGCCGGGCGCAGGCGGGACGTGGGACGGGACCTCATGGAGACCTCCTGGGACGGTGGCGTGCTGCGACGGAGAGAAGCCAGGCCACCCCATCCGCGGCCCGCGCGTCCGACACGCCACTCGGTCACCCGGACGAGTCCGGCGCGCCCTCCGGATGGGCGCCCCGCCACCCGGACCGCACACGTGCGCGAAAGGACCGAGGCCACCGGGCTACGCTCCCTTCTCCCGTCGGGGCGGCGCACCTAAACTGACCGCTGCGCGAGGACCCGTGACCTGCGACGACGCAGAACCCAGGCCGGTCCACCTGAGTGAGGAGCAACGGGTGTTCTACTACCTGCTCAAGTACGTCGTCCTGGGGCCGCTGCTGCGGCTCATGTTCCGGCCGCGCATCGAGGGCCTCGAGCACATCCCGGAATCCGGTGCGGCGATCGTGGCGGGCAACCATCTCTCGTTCTCGGACCACTTCCTGATGCCCGCCATCATCAAGCGGCGGATCACCTTCCTCGCGAAGGCCGAGTACTTCACGGGCCCCGGCATCAGGGGCCGCCTGACGGCCACGTTCTTCCGCAGCGCAGGCCAGATCCCGGTGGACCGCTCCGGCAAGGAGGCGGGCCAGGCCGCGATCCGCGAGGGCCTCGGGGTGCTGCGCAAGGGCGAGCTGCTCGGCATCTATCCGGAGGGCACCCGCTCGCACGACGGGCGCCTCTACAAGGGGAAGGTCGGCGTCGCCGCGATGGCGCTCAAGGCGCAGGCACCGGTGATCCCGTGCGCGATGATCGGCACGTTCGAGGCCCAGCCGCCGGGCCAGAAGGTGCCGAACTTCCGGCGCGTGGAGATCCGGTTCGGCGCCCCGCTGGACTTCTCGCGCTATGCCGGCATGGAGAACGAGAAGGCGGTCCTGCGCGCGGTCACGGACGAGATCATGTACGCCATCCTCGGGCTCTCCGGCCAGGAGTACGTCGACAAGTACGCCGCGGTCGTGAAGGCGGAGGAGGCCGAGCGCGCCGCCGCGGCGAGCAGGCGGAAATTCCCCCGGATGCCGCTGAGTTGATGCCGTGACATACGGTCCTGCCAACGGGCGGCACCGCGCGGACAAGACGCCTTGCCGGCATCAGGGGAGAAGAAGCGGATGAACGAACACAGCCTGTACACCAAGCTGATCGGGCTGCTCGACGAGCGGGGCGCGGCCTACCGCGTCATCGAGCACGAGGAACAGGGCGCCACGGAGGCGGTGAGCACGCTGCGGGGCAACACCCTCCAGCAGGCCGCCAAGTGCATCGTGGTGATGGTGAAGACCGGCAAGAAGACGAAGCGTTACGTGCTCGCCGTGGTGCCCGGTGACCGACGTGTCGACCTGAACGCCGTCAAGCAGCTCCTCGGCGGGACGTACGCGGGCTTCGCCACGCAGGAGGTCGCCGAGCGGCTCGCGGGGAGCGTGAGCGGCACGATCCTGCCGTTCTCCTTCGACCCCGAGCTCGAACTGGTCGTGGATCCCGCGCTGCTCGCCCATGAGGAGCTGTTCTTCAACGCGGCGCGCCTGGACCGTTCGCTGGCGCTGCGGACCGCGGACTACGAGGCGATCGCGGAGCCGCGTACGGCCGTGATCGCGCAGGAGGCGGCATAGCGAAGGGGCGACCGGGTGATCCCGGTCGCCCCTCGCCAGTTGCCTAGCGGCAGGACATTACGGCTTGGGCGTGGCGTGCGGGGTGCACGTCACGTCCTTGCTGTCCACCTTGCCGGTCAGCAGGTAGGTGTCGACACGCTCGTTGAGGCACGGGTTGACCAGGTTCGTGATGCCGTGCGAACCGGCGTCCTTCTCCGTGATCAGGCGCGAGCCCTTGAAGCGCTTGTGGAGCTCGACGGCACCCTCGTACGGCGTGGCCGCGTCGCGGGTCGACTGCGCGATCAGCACGGGCGGCAGGCCCTTGCCGGTCTTCACCTCGACGGGCTCGTGCTGCTTGCCCGACCAGGTCGCGCAGGGCAGGTTCATCCAGGCGTTGGCCCACGTCATGAACGGGTTGTCGCGGTGGATGCGGGTGTTGTCGCGGTCCCACTTCTTCCAGCTGGTGGGCCACTTGGCGTCCGCGCACTCGACGGCCGTGTAGACGGCGTTGCCGTTCTCCGACGCGATGTTGCCCGCGGTGTCCGACAGGTCGGGGCTGGCTGCCTCGATCAGCGGCTTGGCGTCACCGGCGACGTACTTGCTGAAGTTCGTCGCGATCCCGACCCAGGCGGAGTCGTAGTACGGCGCACTCTGGAAGTAGGCGATGAGCTCGGCGGGGCCGACGACTCCGCCCAGCGGCTCCTTCTTCGCCGCGGCACGCAGCTTGTCCCAGTTCTTGGCGACCTTCGCCGCGGTGTCACCGAGGTGGAAGGTGGCGTCGTACTTGGCGACCCACGTCATCCAGTCCTTGAGACGGATCTCGAAGGCGACGTCCTGGTCGAGGTTGGCCTCGTACCAGATCTTCTTCTTCGACGGGTTGACCACCGAGTCGACGACCATGCGGCGCACGTGCGACGGGAACAGCGTCCCGTAGACCGCGCCCAGGTAGGTGCCGTAGGAGACGCCGAGGAAGTTCAGCTTCTTCTCGCCCAGCGCGGCCCGGATGACGTCCAGGTCGCGTGCGGTGTTCGGCGTCGTCATGTGGTCCAGCATGTCGCCGCTGCGCTCGGCACAGCCGTCCGCGTACTCGGCCGCGAGCTTGCGCTGGGCGCGCTTGTCCGCCGCGGAGCCCGGCACCGGGTCGGCCTTGGGGGCCTTGACGAACTCCTGCGGGTCCACGCAGGAGATGGGCGCCGAGTGACCGACGCCGCGCGGCTCGAAGCCCACGAAGTCGTACGCCTTGGCCGTCTTCTCCCAGAGCTTGGCCTTGGTGACCACGCGGGCGGGGAAGCGGAGGCCGGAGGCGCCGGGGCCGCCCGGGTTGTAGAGGAGAGCGCCCTGGCGCTCCTTCTTCGTCCCGGTGCTGGCGATGTGGTCGACCGCCAGCTTGATCTTCTTGCCGTTGGGCTTGGCGTAGTCGAGCGGGACGGTGACCCATCCGCACGTGATCGCCTTGTCCAGACCCCAGTCGTCGGGGCACGCCTGCCAGTCGATGCCGGCCTTGGCGGCACGCTGCGCCGCGAGCGCGACACCGCGCGCCTCGGAGCTGGTGCGCTGGCGGGCGTCAGCGCTGCCGCTGCTCCGGCGGGCGTCCGCTTGGGCGACGGGCGCCATGATCGCGCCCGCTATGAGCGAGCCCGTGATCAGCGTGCCGGCGGCGCCGAATGCTGTGGTGCGTCTCAACTGGTTCCTCCCCCTGTCGATTTCCCTGTCGAATTTCGAACAGTAGGAGGATCCTGTCGGTCAACGGGTTCAGTCCGACAGACCGGACAGGTGTTTCTTTACCAATCCGATAGACGGTGCAGGGAACCCCGCTGAGCGGTTATGCCCCTGTTCACGTGAGTGTGCGCACGGCCTCGTCGAGGACGCGGCGGACCCGCAGGGCGTCGGGGGCGACGGCGGTGACGAGCACGGCGGGGCCGGCGAGCGGAGTCAGCGACGCCGCCTCGCCGAGGAGTGCGGGCCCGGGCATGCCGTGCTCGAACTCCGGCCGTACGACGATGAGTTGGCCGATCGCGCGATGACCTGCCAGGACGGCGGGGCCGTCCCATCCGCCGGGCGCACCGGGCCCGCAGGAGAGCTCCTGATCGAGGAGGAGACGGCCCACCCGGCGCACGGTGAGGCGGCTGCTGAGGCGTCCCGGATCCTCGCCGGTCCTGCCGAGCACCTGCTCCTCCCGCAGCACCAGGCTCGCGCTCGCGGCGAGGTCGGCCCGCGTGGTCACCCGCAGGTCGCTGTCGCGTACGGAGATCAACTGCTCCGGCAGCCACAACAGTTCCGCGTCCTCGCCGACCGTGAGCCGCACGTCGTAGCGCGCCGCCTCCTTCGACTGTCCCGGCAGGGCCAGCGTGGCGGCGGCCGAGCCGATGTGCAGCCGGGCCCCGTCGTGAGCGGCGGCCTCGACCGTGAGGTGATCACCCCCGAGGGGCCCGCTCATCGCCCCGACGAGGGTGACCGTGGCGCCCCTCCCTGCCGACCTGGTGCGGCGCGGGGCCAGCTGTCCCTCCCCGTCGAGCACGGGCAGGGCGGTGCCGCCCCGCCCGTCGCCCCGCGCGGAGATCCGGGCGATGCCGCGCACCCCGGACGGCACGGCGGTGTCCACGCTCATGCGGACGCGGTCCAGGCCGCGTACTGCGCACGCACCCAGGCGGCGACGGGGCCGACGCCCTCGTCCGAGCGCAACGACTGGAAGGCGACAGGGAGTTCGCCGCGCTGGGCCTTGGCGTCCGCGGCCATCCCGGCGAGGTCGGAGCCGACGTGCGGGGCGAGGTCCGTCTTGTTCACGACGAGCAGGTCGGCGGTGGTCACGCCGGGGCCGCCCTTGCGGGGGATGTCGTCGCCGCCCGCGACGTCGATGACGAAGATCTGTGCGTCGACGAGTCCCTTGGAGAAGGTGGCGGTGAGGTTGTCACCGCCGGACTCGACGAGGATCAGGTCCAGCGGCCCGATCTCGTCCTCCAGGTCCTCCACGGCCTCCAGGTTGGCGGAGATGTCGTCGCGGATCGCGGTGTGCGGGCAGGCGCCGGTCTCCACGGCGGTGATCCGCTCGGGCGGCAGGACGGCTTCGCGGAGCAGGAACTCGGCGTCCTCGCGGGTGTAGATGTCATTGGTGACGACGGCGAGCGACAGCTCGTCCCGCAGGGTCTTGCACAGCGCGGCGACGGTGGCGGTCTTGCCGGACCCGACGGGCCCGCCGAGCCCGATCCGCAGGGCGCGCCGACGCCCGTCGGGGCGGTGCGCGTCGGCGCTGATGGCTGCGGGGCCGTCGTGGGAGTGGTCGAGGTGCATGGTGGTTACTCCAGAAGATTCAGTGGTTCAGTTGGGGACACGCCCGGCGGGGCCGGCCGGTCCACGGGCCGGCGGACGCGGGGAGCGAGCACCCGGTCTCGGAGGGGGCGGGTGCGGGGAGCAAGAGCTCTCCTACGACGCGAACAGCCGCACAGGCCATGCGGCATGCGCCTCCGCCCCGATCTCCATGAGCGGCGCGGAAGCCGCGGGCAGCGCGTCGACGCCGTCGGAGACCGCGCGGCGTGCCGCCTGCGCCGCCTCCGCGGCGACCAGGTCGAGCTCCGGGGCCAGCCGGGCCAGCACACCCGTCGCGTCGAACGGGTCCAGGCTCAGCAGCCGCACGGTCGCCGTCGCGGGCCCGCTGACACATTCGTACGCCGAGCAGTACGCGGCGTCCTCCGGCCCGAGCCCCGCCGCCCGGGCGGCGAGTCCGAGCACCACCGGCTGATGCGCGCCCTTGGGCAGCGCCGCCGAGAGCCGGTCGAGGGCAGGGTCGGGCCAGGTGGCCCTGGCGGCCCGCATCATCTGCCGCCCGAGCCGCCGTCCAGCGACCCGCAGCGCGGCCGATGGAGTGCGCGCGTCGGCGGCCTCGTCCAGCTCCAGCGGATCGAGACCGAGCGCGGCGGCGGCCGCCAGCGAGGCGGACACGAGCCCCGTGGTGTGCAGCCGCCCGCGGCAGAACTCCCCCAGGCTCGCGGCGCCGGTGATCCGGCCCGCCTTGACGGCCTCCTCGGCCCCGCCGGAGTGCGCGTGCCCTCCGGCGGGGAAGCGGCCGTCGGCGAGGACGAGCAGCGCTCCTCTAGACATGACGTACGACCGCCATCAGAAGAGGAAATACCGCTGCGCGAGCGGCAGTTCGGCGGCGGGCGACGGCTCGACGAGCTCACCGTCGATGGTGACGGCGAAGCTGTCGGGAGCGACCTCCACCCTCGGCAGGGCGTCGTTCTCGCGCATGTCCGCCTTCGTGCGCCCGCGCGTGGAGCGGATCGCGGTGAACTCCTTGGCCAGACCGAGCCGCTCCGGCAGCCCGTCGTCCAGCGCCGACTGCGTCACGAAGTTGAGCGAGTTGAGCCCGGGCGCCGTGCCGTGCGCACCGAACATGGGCCGCGGCAGGACGGGCTGCGGCGTGGGGATGGAGGCGTTGGCGTCGCCCATCTGCGCGTACGCGATCTGCCCGCCCTTGATGACCAGCTGGGGCTTGACGCCGAAGAACTTCGGGTCCCACAGCACCAGATCGGCGAGCTTGCCGCTCTCGACCGAGCCGATCACGTGGTCGACGCCCTGCGCGACCGCCGCGTTGATCGTGTACTTGGCGACATAGCGACGCGCACGCCGGTTGTCGGCGCGGGTGTCCCCCGGCAGGAAGCCGCGTCGCCGCTTCATCACGTGCGCGGTCTGCCAGGTGCGCATGATGACCTCGCCGATGCGCCCCATGGCCTGCGAGTCCGACGACATGATCGAGATGGCGCCGAGGTCGTGCAGGATGTCCTCGGCCCCGATGGTGGTGGGCCGGATCCGCGACTCGGCGAAGGCGAGGTCCTCGGGGACCGCCGGGTTGAGGTGGTGGCAGACCATCAGCATGTCGAGGTGTTCCTCGACAGTGTTGACGGTGTGCGGCCGGGTCGGGTTGGTGGAGCTGGGCAGCATGTTCGGCAGCGACACCGCCGTGATCATGTCCGGGGCGTGCCCGCCGCCCGCGCCCTCGACGTGGAAGGCGTGCAGGGTGCGGCCCGCGACTGCGGCGAACGTGGCGTCGATGAAGCCCGCCTCGTTGAGGGTGTCGGTGTGCACGGCGAGCTGGGCGCCGGTCTCCTCACAGACGTTCAGGCATGCGTCGATGGTGGCGGGTGTCGCGCCCCAGTCCTCGTGGATCTTGAAGCTGACGGCCCCGGCCCGCAGTTGGGCGTGCATGGACTCGCTGGAGACCGTGTTGCCCTTGCCGAGGAAGCCGATGTTGACGGGGCTCGACTCCATCGCCGCGAACATCCGGGCCAGGTGCCAGGAGCCGGGCGTGATCGTGGTCGCCTTGCTGCCTTCGGCCGGTCCGGTGCCGCCGCCGATGAGGGTGGTGACCCCGGACGCGAGCGCCTCGTCGACGATGGTCGGCGAGATGAAGTGGATGTGGGTGTCGATGCCGCCGGCGGTGAGGATCTTGCCGTTGCCCGCTATGACCTCGGTCTCCGGGCCGATCACGAGATCGGGGTGCACGCCGTCCATCGTGTCCGGGTTGCCGGACTTGCCGATGCCGGTGATGCGGCCGTCGCGGATGCCGATGTCGGCCTTGACGATGCCCCAGTGATCGATGACCACGGCGCCGGTGATGACGGTGTCGGGGGCGCCTTCGGCACGCGTCGTACGCGACTGCCCCATCGACTCACGGATGACCTTGCCGCCGCCGAACACGGACTCGTCGCCGGAGCGTCCGGGGCCTCCGGAGCGGTCCTCCTCGATCTCGACGAGGAGGTCGGTGTCGGCAAGCCGTATCCGGTCGCCCGTGGTGGGGCCGAACAGGTCGGCGTACGCGGCGCGGGAGAGCTCAGGCATCGAGGGGACCTCCGGTCTCGCCGCGCAGTCCGGGCACGATGCGCAGACCGGCCAGGGGGACGAGTTCGACGTCGACGGGGATTCCGGGCTCGAAGCGCACGGCGGTGCCGGCGGCGATGTTGAGCCGCTTGCCGTGCGCGGCGGCACGGTCGAAGTCGAGACCGGGGTTGGCCTCGGCGAAGTGGTAGTGGGAGCCGACCTGGACGGGACGGTCGGCGGCGTTGAGGACGGTGAGGGCGGTGACCTCGCGGCCCACGTTGTAGGCGACGGGCTCGTCGGCGAAGAGGATCTCGCCCGGGACGACTTGATGCGCGGAACTCATCTGGCAGCCCCCGTCAGACGATCGGGTCGTGGACGGTGACGAGCTTGGTGCCGTCCGGGAAGGTGGCCTCGACCTGGACGTCGTGAATCATCTCGGGGATGCCGCTCATCACGTCGTCACGGGTGAGCACCTTGCGCCCCGACGACATGAGTTCGGAGACGGTACGGCCGTCCCTGGCGCCTTCGAGAATGTGGGACGTGATGAGCGCGATCGCCTCGGGGTGGTTGAGCAGCAGCCCCCGCGCCCTTCGCTTCTCGGCCACGTCCGCGGCCACATGGATGAGCAGTCTCTCCTGCTCGTGCGGGGTCAGTTGCACGCGTCCCACCTCACAGTCCTTCGCTCCGGACCGTGCGGGGTCCGGCTGCCGCGGCCACCGCGACGGATATAGATGTAACACACAGGGAGCGCGCTTGATCTTGCGCACCCCGGTTACGAAAACCCCTGGTGGCGTGGGCTCGCAGGGTAGTTGGGAGGAGTTTCAACGAGGTTAACCAGCGCTTGACCACTCCATGACCATCAGCTGGGCTGACCCATACTCATCAAGCCGCGCAGACCGTCCTGCAGCGCCTCGACCGGGACCTCGTCGAACAGTGCGAGCTGCGCCACGAATCCCTGGGCCGCGCCGATCATCACCCGCGCGACGTGGTCGGCCGGGATGTCGTCCCGCATCATGCCCGCCGCCTGATATCCCTCGACGATCTTCACCCACGCCGCCCGCACCTTGGCGTACCCCTGGCGCATCACGGCCGCGAGCTCTTCGTTGCGCAGGGTCTCCGCCCACACCTGGACGATCAGACGCGGGAGGTACGAGGACTCCCCCTCCTGGACACCCGTCCTGCGGCCGAGCACCTGGGTCAGCGCCCGGCCGACCAGCACGTCCGGCGGTGGCGGCGGAGTCTCCTCGGCCGCCGCCTCGAAGGTCGCCCGGATCCATTCGAGGACCTCACCGACGATCGCCCCGATCAGCTCCTCCTTGCCACTGAAGTAGCGGTAGACCGCCCCGGCCGAGAGGCCGACCTCCTTGAGCACGTCCTGCATCGACGTGGCATGGAAGCCGTTTCGGGCGAAACAGAGGGCGGCGCCGTCGAGGATCTGGCGGCGGCGTGCGTCTAGGTGCTCCTGGGATACGCGGGCCATGCCGCCAAACTAAAACGAACATTCCTTCTTGACAACCGCCACACCCGGCAAGGACAGTGTGGGCATCACGTAAAACGAACGATCCTTCTCTTTAAACCAAGAGCGCACGTTTCAAGCAGGAGCGCACGAAGGAGCTCAGCTCATGTCCACGCCCGTCGCCACCTCTCCCCCGCAGGGCCGCCGCATGGTGGCGGTGGCCGTCCTGGTCCCGACCCTCGTGGCCCTCGCCCTGTGGGCGTTCGCCTGGCCCGCTGCCAGGACCGCCCCGCGCGACCTGCCCCTCGGCGTCGCGGGACCCGCCGCGGCGACGGCCCCTCTCAAGGCCCGGCTGGAGCACCGCGAGGGCGCGTTCGAGATTCACCGGTACGCCGATGAGGCCGCGGCCCGCGACGCCATCGAGGACCGGGCCGTGTACGGAGCGGTCGTGGTCACACCGAAGGGAATGAAGCTGCTGACCGCGACGGCGGCGAGCCCGGTGGTCGCCCAGCTCCTGGAGCAGGCGGTGGCCGGTCAGGCCCCGGCGGGGACCGACGTGCCGACCACCGATGTGGTGGCCGCGCCCGCGGCCGACCCACGGGGCTCCGCACTCGGCGCGAGCGTCCTGCCGCTGGCGATCGCGGGGGTCGCGGCCGGTGCGATCGTGACGATGCTCGGCCTGCGCGGTGTCCGCGCGGTGGCCTCCCTCACCCTCGCCGCCGCCCTGGTCGGCATGGTCGCCGCCGCCGTGACCCACAGCTGGCTGGGCGTTCTGACGGGCAACTGGTGGGCGGAGGCCGGGGTGTTGAGCCTCTCGACGCTCGCGGTGGGCGCCACCGTGGCCGGATGCGCCGCACTCCTCGGTCCGGCGGGCATAGGGGTCGGCGCACTGACGATGGTGCTGCTCGGCAATCCGTTCTCCGGCGTGACGTCCGCGCCGCGGCTGCTGCCCGAACCAGTGGGATTCATCGGCCAGTTGCTGCCGCCTGGCGCCGGAGGCACCCTGCTGCGCTCGGTGTCCTTCTTCGACGGCGCGCGCATCACGGGCCCGCTCGTCACCCTCGCCGTCTGGGCCCTGCTCGGCCTGACGGCCGTACTGCTCGGGGTGCTCCGCCGGCCCGCCGCCACGGCGCGCGACGAGGCGCCGGCGGCGAGGGAAGCGGTGCCGGTCGCCTGACCCTGCAGCACACGAAGACAGCCGTACGCCCCCGCCGTAGCGGACCGGGGCGTACGGCCCTTCCCGCGCTCAAAAGCCGTACGGCTACTTCGCGTTGGGTCCGCGGTGCTCGGCGGCGATGCCGAACCGCTGCCGCTCGCCCGCGCCGGACGACGAGGACGGCGTGGAGCCGAGCGACGAGACGGAGCTGACGACCTGCTCGTCGTCCGCCGCCGCCAACGCCTCAAGGCGTTCCAGGTCGGCGGCGGAGACGAGGGCCACGAGCGGCTTGCCATGACGGGTGACGACCACCCGCTCACCGCCGTACACGACGCGGTTGATCAGGTCGGCGAGCTCTGCTCGGGCTTGCGTCACCGGAATCTCGTAGGCCATGCTCCCCAGCTTAACCGTCGTCCGGCACGGCCATCCGGTCCGTGCGGAACAGATGCGCCGCAGGTCAGAGGGGTCATTCAGCGGATTCCCGCGCCGACTCCACCTGCCGGGCATCCTTGCCCCGGCCGTCGTCGTGCTGGGCGAGGAGCGTGAGGAGTTCCGCCACGGCGAGCCCCGATTCGGCGGGGTGACGCAGGATGGTCCCCGATTCGATGCGATACGTGTTGGAGCGGCCTTGACGTGTGTGGGAGAGGTATCCGCCTTCCTCGAGGTCGGAAACGATCTTCTGTACGGCACGCTCGGTGAGCCGGCAGCGAGCGGCGATGTCCCGGATACGGGTGGCGGGGTCGTGGGCGATCGCGGCCAGCACGCGGGCGTGGTTGGTGAGGAATGTCCAACCGCTGTGTGATTCAGGTACTGCAGCCATCCCCCCAAGATAGGGCCATTGATTCACGCATTCAAAAGGGCGAACTACATTTCCGGTATCTCTTGACGGGTGTGCCGTGCCGGGTCGACGCTGTGTGAGGTGATGACGCCCGGACGCCTACGGAGTGGCCGCCATGACAGAACGTGTGCTTTCCACGCGGCTCGCGGGGAGCTGCGAAGCCACCCGCGCCATGCACTCCCGCCCGCCGGACGGGCCGGACCGGCCGCCACCGCCGATCACACCAGCCGTCACCGGTGACCTGGTGACCGTTTCGGACGCCAACTCCGAGCAGGACCCGCGCGTCGAACTGGTCCAGCTGCGCCGGGCCATGGAGACGCGCCCCGTCATCGACATGGCACGCGGCGTCCTGATGGCATCCTTCGGCCTGAGTGCCGACGACGCGTGGAGCGTGCTGGTCTCGCTCTCCCAGAACACGAATACCAAGCTGCACCTCGTGGCGGAGGAGGTGGTCGGCTCCGTCACAGGAGGCAAGATCCCGAAGTCGTTCCGAAAGCAACTGGCCACGACGATCGCCGGACTCCGGACGGCACCGGCAACGGCTCACACCGGCGAGGAGTGAGCCCGAGGACTCTCCGGCCCGCCCCTTCACCCGGCCCTCTCGGTTTCCGTCCGCGCGGCGCGGGCACCCGGGCCCCCGCGCCGGACCCGACAGCAGCGAATTCCGCCCACCATTGTGCTGCCCGGTGCTCCGTCCCTGCCTCGCCCGGGCCCTCGACAGCGGCCAGGCGCACGGCGTCCGGGGCGGCGCCAGCACCGAGGAGCGTGCGGTACTGCACCGCCAGGGCTCCCTCACCCACGGCAGCGCCGACCGCGTCAGTGCTGCAGCGCCGCGATCCTCAGCGGGACCGGCTGGGCCGCGGGCGGCGCGGCCTCCGTCCGGCTGACCTCCGCCCACCACTCCCCGCCGTCCTCCATGTGGCGCAGGAGTACGCCCTCGCGGATGGCCCAGGGGCAGAGGGTGACCGTCTTGACGTCCGTCAGCTTCATCGCCGTATGCCCCACGATCGCCCCGGCCAGGCTCTGTGCGGCCCGCGGCGCCGAGACCCCCGGCAGCGTGGCCCGCTCGGCCGCCGGCAACGCGGCGAGCCGGTCACGGCAGCGGCGCAGGTCCGCCCGGCTCAACTGCCTTTCCATGAAGGGTCCGTGGCGCCCCGGGGCGGCGCCCCCGAGCCGCGCCAGTTGCTGGAACGTCCGGGAGGTCGCCACGGCGGTGCGGGGCCCCTCCCAGCGGATCCGCGCGGCGACGTCACGCAGCTGGTGACGCACCTTGCGCCGCAGCGCCTTCACGCTCTGCTCGGTCGGCGGGTCCTCGCCGTCGAAGAACTCCCGGGTGAGGCGGCGGGCGCCGAGGGGCAGCGACGCCACGTAGTCCGGGAGCCGCCCGCGTCCGAAGGCCACCTCCATGGAGCCGCCGCCGATGTCGAACATGGCCAGCGGCCCGGCCCGCCAGCCCATCCACTGACGGGCGCCCAGAAAGGTGAGTTCGGCCTCCACCTCTCCGGGCAGCGTGCACAGCCGTACGCCGGTCTCCTCGCCGATGGTCCGCAGCACGTCCAACCGGTTGGGCGCGCTGCGCACCACCGTCGTGGCGAAGGCGAGCGGCTCCGCCGCGCCCCATCTTCGGGCGGTCCCGGCGGCCGCGGCGACCGCCGTGGCGAGCTGCCCCACCGATTCCTCGGGGATCACCCCGCACGGCCCCACCTCCTCGGAGAGTCTCACCTTCCACTTGGCGGTGTGGACCGGCAACGGCACACCGTCCTCGGCGTCCACAACGACCAGCCGGACCGCATTCGAACCCACGTCCATCACACTCATCCGCATGTCACTCTGAGTACCCATCAGGCCAGGGATCAGTCACTCTGATTGACCTTCGCGCGGCCAGGGAACTCGTGATCCATGACCGTCGACCACGCCCGGGCCCCCGTATTGGAAGCCCTGGCGGACCACCGCAGCAAAGGCCGCATCGCTTTCACCCCACCGGGCCATAAGCAGGCCCGGGGAGCCGATCCGCTGGTGCGAGAAGTGCTGGGCGACGCCGTCTTCCACGGCGATCTCCTCGCCTCCGGGAGCCTCGACGACCGTCTCGGCCGCGGCCGGGTCCTGGAACGGGCGGAGCAGCTGATGGCCGACGCGGTGCACGCGTCGCGCACTTTCTTCTCGACGTGCGGCAGTTCCCTGTCGGTCAAGGCAGCGATGCTCTCGGCCGCGGGGCCGCACGAGAAGCTGCTCATCGGACGCGACGCCCACAAGTCCGTCGTATCGGCCCTGATCCTCTCCGGCATCCGCCCGGTCTGGGTCGACCCCTCCTGGGATTCCGAACGGCACCTGGCACACCCGCCCACGGCCGAGGCCTTCGCCGAGGCGTTCGCCGCCCACCCGGACGCGAAGGGTGCCCTGGTCACCAGCCCCACCCCGTATGGGAGCTGCGCAGACCTGCGCGGCATCGCGGAGGTCTGCCACCAGCACTCCCGTCCGCTGATCGTGGACGAGGCCTGGGGCGCACACCTCCCCTTCCACCCCGACCTGCCGTCCTGGGCGATGGACGCGGGCGCCGACGTCTGTGTGACCAGCATCCACAAGATGGGCAGCGGCCTGGAGCAGGGGTCCGTCTTCCACCTCCAGGGCGACCTGATGGATCCGACGGTGCTGAAGTCCAGGGCGGATCTGTTCGGCACCACCAGCCCCTCCGTGCTCATCTACGCCGGGCTCGACGGCTGGCGCCGCCAGATGGCTCGGCACGGCAAGGAACTCATGGGAGCCGCCCTCGATCTGGCGGCAGACGTCCGGGCGGCGATCGAGGAGATCCCCGGACTGCACGTGAACGACAGGGACGACTTCTGCGGGCCCGCGACCGACTTCGATCCGCTGCCGGTCGTCATCGACGTGAGCGGCCTGGGAACCTCGGGCTTCCGGGCGGCGGACTGGCTGCGCGAGCACCGCTCGGTCGAGGCGCACCTGGCCGATCACCGCCGCATCAGCACCCAGCTCACCCACGCGGATGACCGGGAGACGACGGAGGAGCTCCTGGCCGCGTTGCGGGACCTGGCCCAGGCCGCTCCCGGACTGCGTCCGGCGCCGGCCGTGGACGTCCCCTCCCCCACCGCCCTGCGCCTTTCCCAGGACGATCTGCCCCGTGACGCCTACTTCGGGCCCACCGTCGACGTTCCGGTGGCCGAGGCGGCGGGACGCGTGGCGGCCGAGATGCTGACGCCGTACCCGCCCGGAATTCCCGCGGCGCTGCCCGGTGAACGTCTCACCGAGCCGGTGCTGCGCTATCTGCGTACCGGCAAAGCGGCCGGGATGAATCTGCCTGACGCCGCGGATCCCGGTCTCGACACCGTGCGGGTCGTCCGGGACCAGGCCCGCTGAGGGGCCACCGGTAGACCCGCACACACCCGCAGACCCATACACAAGAAGGAGTCCGGGCTTTGCGTCCGGGCCCCACAAGGAGAGAGAGCAGTCATGCGTGTCGCATTCCTGATGGCGCCCGAGGGCGTGGAGCAGATCGAACTCACCGACCCCTGGAAGGCGGTGACCGACGCGGGCGGCGAGCCCGTCCTGGTGTCGACGGAAGCAGGCCACGTACAGGCCTTCGACCACCTCGACAAGGCCGACACGTTCCCCGTGGACGAGGTCGTCGGCGACGTGTCGGCCGATTCCTTCGACGGCCTCGTCCTGCCGGGCGGCGTGGCCAACCCGGACGCGCTGCGCCTGGACGAGGGGGCCGTCTCCTTCGTACGCGGCTTCTTCGACAGCGGCCGGCCGGTGGCCGCCATCTGCCATGCCCCGTGGGTCCTCGTCGAGGCGGACGTCGTCTCGGGCCGTGGCCTCACCTCGTTCCCCAGCCTCCGTACGGACATCCGCAACGCGGGCGGCACCTGGGTCGACGAGCAGGTGAAGGTCTGCCACGACGGCCCCAACGCGCTGATCACCAGCCGCAAGCCGGACGACCTGAAGGCGTTCTGCGAGGCGTTCCTGACGGAGTTCGCGAAGCCGACCGCTTCCTGACCCGAAACTTCCCGACCCGACAAGAGAAGGGACCGGCTACTGGCTCCACCGGCTCGGGGCAGCCGGTGGAGCTAGTCCCTCGGAAGCAGCGGCCCCAGCGGCCCGAGGTCCAGATTCAGGTCCTCGGGCCGCAGGCCGTAGCGTTCACGCAACTCGGCCATGCGGTCGTCGAGCAGCATCAGCGTGAGGCCGATGCGCTCCTCCTGGTCCTCGTCCAGCTCCCCGGTGTCGAACCGGCGCACCGCCTGCCGCTCCATCAGCTGGCGCAGCAGCTCCACGACGGTCAGGACGAGCTTGATCAGGTCGCGTTCCACCGTGTCCGGTTCGAGTTCCAGCCGGTTCTTCCCCGTCGTCCGGGAGTGCTTCCGCAGCTGCTCCCGGTCCCGCTCCTCTTCGCTCACAGCAACTCCTCGAAGGGTGAGGGGACTTGCTCGTTCACCGAGCTGATGAGTGCGTTCAGGTCGATGCGCACGAGATCGACGTCCGCGATCCGCAGGGTGAGGTCGCCGGTGATGACGACCCCGCCCGCGAGCAACCGGTCGAGCAGGTCGACGAGGGCGACCTCCCGGCGTTCGAAGACGGTCACGGTCCCCCCTCCCCCGCCGTGGCGTCCCCTTTGGCATCAAGGCCCGCGAAGGAGTACGCGGCCCACGGACCCGTGATCTCCACACGCATGCCGGACTCCTCGCTCTTCACGCCTTCCACCAGCTCGACGAAGGCCTCCGAGTCCGAACGCGGCACCAGGTAGGCCGCGTTGAGCACATTGCGGCCCGTTTCCTTGGAGAGCGCGGAGTTCTGAGGTGCGTGCAGCCGGGCGTCCTCCGCGTGCTCGCAGAGCGTGTCGTGCAGCCGGCGCGCGAACTTCTCGGCGCTCTCCCACATCTCTTCGTGCGCCCGATTGCGCTGCCGGCGCTGGCGCAGGTAGTCCCGGCCCGACGCGGCCTTCTCCGGCTCGGCCGCCGGACGGGCGGCCTCCGCGTCGGCATGGATCTTCACGCCCCATTCCACGCGGCCGTCGAGCCGGTCGAGCGTGCGCCTGAAGGAGTCCTCCCGCGCCTCCATCATCGCGCGTACTCCCGCGTCGTCCCGGAACACGGTGGCGAGCCGCAGCGGCAACGGCGTGGTGACCACCGTCAGCGCGTCGATCACGGACTGGTGAGCGCGAGCGGTCGCGCTCAGCCAGTCCAGGTCCTCCAGATGGCGCCGGAGCGGCTCCTCGGCGAAGTCCCGCTCCGGCACGGTGCCGACCACCGCGATCAGACCGTGGTGCGACAGCTGACCGGGGGGCGCGCCGTCCACCCCGGTCACCTGCGCCTGGAGCGGCGCGTCG
The DNA here is from genome assembly GCF_040636975.1 of Streptomyces sp. NPDC032198. Lineage (NCBI taxonomy): Bacteria > Bacillati > Actinomycetota > Actinomycetes > Kitasatosporales > Streptomycetaceae > Streptomyces > Streptomyces sp. NPDC032198. The sequence continues at coordinate 421,451 of NZ_JBEZVL010000004.1, forward strand.
AAGGGACGGCAGATCGCGTAGACGTACCGCAGTCCGCTCATGTGCTTTCCTCCGTCTTGCTCTGCCGGGGCTTGCTCCGCTCGGTCTTGCTCCGCTCGGTCTTGCCCCGCTCCACCGTGTCGCGCTCCGTCCTGCCCTGGTCCAGCTGCTCCAGTTCGGCGACATGGGCACGCAACTCGGCGTTCTCACGGGTGAGTTCGTCGCGACGCGCACGGGTGGACAACGCGGGGTCGTCCTCCCACCAGTCGATCCCCATCTCCTTCGCCTTGTCGACGGAGGCGACGATGAGCCGCAGCTTGATGGTCAGCAGTTCGATGTCGAGCAGGTTGATCCGGATGTCCCCGGCGATCACGATGCCCTTGTCGAGCACGCGCTCCAGGATGTCGGCGAGGTTCGCACCACCGCCCTGCCCATACGGTTCGGGCATCCGGCTGGGCATCGTCATCGACGACTCCCACTCACTGCGGCCTCTTCTTCGTACCGCGGGTCATCTTCGTCCTCTGCTTCTCCCTCTTCCTCGTCTTCGTACTTCGCCTCGTCCTCGCCCTCGTCGCCCTCGTCTTCCTCGTCCTCGTAGGACTCCTCGGGCTGCTCTTCGTCCTCGTAGGACTCCTCGGGCTGGTCCTCGTCGTGCTCGTACTCGTCCTCGGCTACGTCGTCCGACTCGCCCTCGGTGTGCTCCTGATCCTGCTCTTGCTCCTGCTCTTCTTCCGCGACCGCGTCCTCATGGCTGTGGACGACCTCACCGTCGCGGATCTCGCCGCGCCAGCCGTCCTCCGCCTCACCCTTGATGGTGATGAAGCGCGCGTAGTTCTTCAGGTCGAGCCGGGCCCGGCGGCCCTGGGCGCGCCAGATGTTGCCGGTCTTCTCGAAGAGACCCTTCGGGTAGTACTCCAGGACCAGCAGGACGCGCGTGAGGTTCTCGGCCAGCGAGTGGAAGGAGACGACGCCCTTCGTCGTGCCCTTCGCACCCTCCGAGGTCCACGCGATCCGGTCGTCGGCGACCTGTTCCGTGGTGTGGGCCTTCCAGCTCCGGTTGGACCAGAAGATCTTGGCCTGCCAGTCGGAGGTGGTGTCATCCGCGCGGTTCGCGCTCTTGACGCCCTTGGCGAAGGTGCTGAAGTCCTGGTACTGGGTCCACTGGTCGTACGCCGTGCGCAGCGGCACGCCGACGTCGATGAACTCCATGATGACCGTCGGCTTCTTGCCGGCCCCGCTCTTGCGGCGGCCCTTGCCACCGGTCATGTTCTTGAAGGCGCCGACCACACTGTCCTTGGCCCGGCCCGCGCCGATCTCCACGGCGGACCGCAGCGGCCCCTTGCCCTCGGCCATCTTGCGGCCGCCGTCGAGGGCGAGCTTGGCGAAGCCCGGGCTGTTGCCCTCGGCGATGTCGTTGAGCTTGCCCGTCGTCTCGCCGAGCTTGTGGCCCACTCCGACCAGCAGTCGCTGGGCCTGCGCGCCGAGATACTCCTGGACCTCTGCCTTGAGCCGGTCGGCGGCCTCGCTCTGTGCGATGCCGGCGAGCGGATTCTCCTTCGCCTTGCCCGTGGCGGATTTCAGGGTGTCACTCATCACGACCGCCCTCCTTCGGCAACCGGGCCCCGGTGGCACGGCGCGCGGAGGTCTTCGCCGCGGCCCGTGCCGGAGCCTTCTTCGCCGTCTTCTTCGCGGGGCTCTGCCGTGCCGCCGTCTTCTTGGCGGTGCTCTTCTTCGCCGCCGCCTTCTTGGGTGCGGACTTCCGCTGGGGTGCACGCTTCCTCGGCCGCGGCTCCTCATCGGATTCCGCCTCCGGGGACTCCTCGCGGTCCCGGTCGTCCCGGTCGTCGCGATCGTCCCGCGCTTCCCGGTCCTCGCGCTCGTCCTCTTCCTCGTCCTCGTACTCGTCGTACGCGTCGTCCGGCTCTTCTGTCTCTTCCTTGCCGCCGCGGCCCGGGACGTCCGGCGTCACGCCCGCGAGCTGGTCGCGGACATCCGCCGTCCGGCCGTGCAGCCGGTCCGCGAGGCCCGATATCTGCCGTTCGACCAGCGCTCCGGAAGCGGCCTTGCCGACTCCGCGCAGGTCCTGGCGCAGCTGGTCGCCGATCTCCTTGAACTGCGGGTTGTTCTGCAGCTGTTGAGAGAGCAGGTCGCCCAGGGCACGCGGGCTCAGGTTCATCCGTTTACCGGCCACCATCGTGCCGACGGCGAACGCCAGCTTCATCTTCTTCGTACGTCCGAGGACGTATCCGGCCCCTACGGCGAGGCCAAGTCCCAGTCGATTCATTGTGTGGTCCCGTTGTCGGTTCCCGCGCCGGGGCGCAGGCCTATTTCCAGGCGGTCGAGCAACTCGTCCTCCCGGCGGTCGAATTCCTCCTCCCCGATCTCACCCGCCTCGAGCTGCTGCTCGAGAAGGGCGAGTTCGGACCGGACGGTGGCCGGGTCGTAGTAGAGGCGCTCGGCCTCGGCCAGTACCTGGTTCACCGCCCAGAGGCCGCCGCGCACCGGGGCGAGCGGCAGCATCAGTACTTCGCCGATGAGCCCCATGGCTTACTCCCGGCCCGCCTGCGAACTCGCGGACTCCGGCGTGGCTCCGGCGGGGTCGGAGGGCCCGGGCTCGACGAAGCTGTAGGGCGGAAGCGGGCCGTTGACGCGCAGTTCGATGTGCGGGTGGGCCTTGCGGGCCTCCTCGACGGCAGCGAGGAAGACCTCGGCCGTCTTGCGCTCCACCAGGAACGACAGGTTGGCCAGCCATCCGGTGGACTCGGGGCCCACACTGACGGAGTGTGCCGCAGGCTCCAGGATGCGGTGGAGCTCCACGGCGTCCTCGGCCTCACGGGCCTGGAGCGCGGCCACCACCATCTCGCCGAGCTGCAGCTTCTGCTCGTAACTGCCGCCGCCGGCCTGCCGGTTGGCCTCGGCGAGCGCCTGCACCTCGGGGTTGTCGGCCATCACGCGGTGCAGTGCGGCCTGCTCCTCGTGGCTGGCCTTGACGTTGTACTCGACCTTGCCGGCCAGCGTCGCGAGCCGCTCGTGGTAGTGCTCGGCACGCTCCGCGAGGACGCTCGCGACGGCTGCGTCATCCGGGGCGACGTTGCCGAACCGCATGGGAAGGACCGGACCCGCGGCGCCCGCCTCGTTGAGGATGTTCTGGTGGGCCAGCAGGTCGTTGCGCTTGGGGCGCAGCCCCTCGGGCGCGTCACTGACGATCGCCGCCAGGTCGCCTTCCTTGAGGATGCGCACGGAGCGTGCGGGCTTGCCCACGCCGTCCATGCCTTCGGGGAGCGAAGGGTGCGAAGCGGCGGTGATGCCGTATACGTACGTGCTCATTCCTGCTCCTCCTTCCTGCGCGCCGACGTGCTCTTGCGGGCGCGCGGACGGGACTCGGACTGGCCCTCTTCACGGGACTGCTTGAACGCGTCGGAAATCGTCTCGGCGGCGCCGGACAGGGCGCCCTTGGACTTGCCGCGCGCACCGGATTCGGTGATCTCGCCCATGAGGTCGGGGAGCCCGGGGTTCTTGTGCGGGCCCGCCTCCAGGTCGAGGCGGTTGCACGCCTCGGCGAAGCGCAGATAGGTGTCGACACTGGCGACGACCACACGCACATCGATCTTCAGGATCTCGATGCCGACGAGCGAGACACGCACGAAGGCGTCGATGACGAGGCCACGGTCGAGAACGAGCTCCAGGACGTCGTACAGGCCACTGGTGCCGCCCGATCCGCCGGACTGCTGTGCAGGGACTACGGTCATGCCGATCGACCCTCCTTAGTCTGGGAAGTCTGTGGAAAGCTGCGGAATACCACGGGATTCCCGCGGAAGTGCTCTGACAGGCGCTCGGCTTTCTTCCTTACTTCTTGCCGTCGGCGCGCCCGCGTTCATAGCGGCGGATGCGCTTATAGCCCAGGAGCTCGCCCTGCGGGTCGCACTCCACCTGGTAGCTCGCCAGGAGACTCATGGTGTCCGGAACCCGGGTGAGCTCCAGGACCTCGATCTCCAACGTCCAGCCATCCTCGGTCTGTTCGAAGGACGACACGGACTCGGCGGCCATTCCGGTGAGCTCGGCGAGCTGGGTGCGCGCCGTGCGCAGCACCTCCATGGGGCCCGGCCGACGCTTCGGCCTGCTGCTTTCCGCACGTTCGGTTGTATTCGTCGAGTTCTGTGAACTCGTTTTCTTCTTTTCTGGATCTGGCGATGTATTCAATATGGCCACCTCGGTCTTTCGAGTGGCCCGTAATCCGTTGGCCAAACATCTTGGTCCGGGTGTCGCATGTCACCGGCTCCGTCGGGGCGACGCCTCGGGGTCGACGCCGCCCGGACGCATGGCGTCCACGGTCGGCGGCGCCGCCGGCCGCTCGGGTACCGGCGGGGCCACGGGCGGCGTCACGGGAGGCGTCACGGACTGCGGGGTCCGGGACGGCCCGTCCAACGAGGGACGTGCCGCGCCGCGCAGCAGGAATGCCACCACGCCGAGTACCACCGCGGTGATCAGCGCGGCCGCCCAGTCGGGCAGCGCCAGGGCGAGCGCGAGGCCGAGGGCGAGCGCCAGCGCGGCGCCCGCGTAGAGGCCGACGGCCCCCGCACCGGCGTACAGCGCGGCCGTGCGGCGCTGCTTGCGCGTCTGCTCCCTCAGTTCGTCCCGTACGGCCTCGCGGGCCGCGTGTGTCAGTTCATCGACGAGGCTCTTGTCCAGATGCTCCAAACGATTCATGGCGCCCGGGTACCCGGGCGTCCGGACGCTTAACGCGGCACGCCGGGCCCACGCTCGCCGTGCCGGGTGGCTTGTTCGAAGGCGTGACCGATCTGCAGGACCCTCAGGTCGCCGCGGTGCGGCCCGACGATCTGCAGCCCGACCGGCAGTCCGCCCGGGGTGAATCCGGCGGGCACGGACAGCGCGGGGCTGCCGGTCGCGGACACCAGGTACGCCGAGCGCATCCAGTCCAGATAGTCCGCCATCGGCACCCCGTCGACGTCGCCCGGGTACTCCAACTCCACAGGGAAGGGCGGCACTTGGCTTGTCGGCAGGACCAGCGCGTCGTACCGCTCGAAGAACTCCCTCATCCGGTGGAAGAGTTCACCGTGGAGCACGGTGGCCCGCTCCAGGTCGATGCCGGTGAGCGTGCTCCCTTGTCGTACGTTCCGGACCAGGCTGGGTTTCATCCGGTCCGCCGAGCTCTCCAGGAGCGCGCCGAGCGCAAGGTGGAACTGCCAGGCGCGGAAGGTCCTGAACACCTCGTCGGCGCCGGACAGATCGGGGCACGCCTCCTCGACCGCGCACCCCAGCGCGGAGAAGACCGTGACGGCCGGCGCGAGCACGTCGCGGACCTCGCGGTCGACCGGCGCCGCTCCTCCCAGATCGGGTGACCAGGCGATCCGCAGCCCCCGCAGATCCCGTTCCAGCGGGCCGCCGAACGCGCTGCCCGGCGTTTCCAGGGCGATCGGTGAACGGGGGTCGGGGCCTGCGACGACGGACAGCAGCAGGGCCGCGTCGGCGACGTTGCGCGCCATCGGCCCCTGTACGGCCATCGTCGACCAGGGCGCGGTGTCCGGCCAGCTCGGCACCCGGCCCGGCGAGGGGCGCAGGCCCACCACGTTGCAGAACGAGGCGGGGTTGCGCAGCGAGCCGCCCATGTCACTGCCGTCGGCCACGGGGTGCATGCCGCACGCGAGCGCGGCCGCCGCTCCCCCGCTGCTGCCGCCCGCAGATCTGCTCAGGTCGTACGGGTTGCGGGTCGCCCCGAAGACCGGGTTGACGGTGTGCGAACCGGCCGCGAACTCGGGCACGTTGGTCTTGCCGATGGTGATCGCTCCTGCGGCGCGGATGCGCTCGACGATCAGCTCGTCCCGGTCCGGGACGTTGTCGGCGAGGAGCGGCGTCCCGTAGGTGGTCCGGATGCCGCGGGTGTCGTGGGTGTCCTTGTGGGCGACGGGCAGCCCGTGCAGCGGGCCGAGCGGCGCGCCGTGCGCCGTGGCCTCGTCGGCGGTGCGCGCCTCGTCGAGCGCGCGCTCCGCCACGCAGGTCACCACCGCGTTCACCGGGCCGTTGACCTGCTCGATCCGGTCCAGGTGCGCCTGGACGACCTCGCGCGCGGACAGCTTACGGGTGCGGATCTTGGCGGCGAGTTCGCGGGCGGTGAGGTGGACGAGCCCGGAGGCTTCGCGGACTTGATGTGCTTCGGGGCTCATACGACGCCTTCGGCTCGGGGCGGCTGAGATCGCGACGAGGCGGAGTATGCCCGCGTCGCCGCGCCGGCCATCCCGCCCCGCACGCCGGGGCCTTCGCTTTCAGCGAGGGGCTGAAACGCGGCGCACGTGTTGACTCCGGCCGATCACCCGAACATGCTCCCCATCACACCGTTACGTACGTCCTGTACTTTTTTTACAGGAAGCTTTGGGGAGCAGCCGACCCCGGCAGAGGAGAGACGTGCCATGAACCGACCGTTCGCCCGCTATGTCCTGCCCGAGTTCAGCGAGCGCACCAGCTCAGGGCAGCGGACCCTCGATCCGTACTCGAAGCTGCTGGAGGAGCGCATCGTCTTCCTGGGGACGCCGATCGACAACACGTCGGCCAACGACGTGATGGCGCAGTTCATGCACCTCGAATACCTGGCGCCCGACCGCGACATCTCGCTCTACATCAACTCCCCCGGCGGCTCGTTCAGCGCGATGACCGCGATCTACGACACGATCCGGTTCGTCAGCTGCGACGTGGAGACGACCTGCCTGGGGCAGGCCGCCTCATCGGCCGCCGTCCTGCTGGCCGCGGGCACCCCCGGCAAGCGGTTCGCGCTGCCCGGCGCCCGGGTGCTGATCCACCAGCCGTCGCTCGCCGAGCCCATCCACGGCCAGACCTCCGACCTGGCGATCCAGGCCGACGAACTCCTGCGCACGCGCGCGCAACTGGAGAGGCTGCTCGTCCAGCACACGGGCCAGAGCGCGGAACGGATCGCGGCCGACATCGAGCGGGACAAGATCCTCAGCGCGGCCGAGGCAGTTGACTACGGCCTGGTGGACCGGATCATCGCGAGCCGCAAGTCGTCCCCGCGCACCCCGGACGCGGGGTGAACCACCGGTGCTGCCGCCCGAACTTCCCCCGCTGCCCGCACTCACCCGCGCCGAGGGCGAGTTGATCGACCGGTACCTCGAAGTGGTCGACCTGGTGGGCCGGATCAACCCCGCCCGCGCCTCGGACACGTACGGCGGACTGCGCGCCGCCCAGGCCCTGGTCGGCAGGGCGACCGCCCTCCTGGACGCGCTGACACTCATGCACCAGCGGGGCGAGAGCGCCGTGCACGCGCCGACGCTGGCCAGGGCGCTGCGGGTGCTTGACGGGGAGCGGCGGGCCGGGCGGGTCACCGTGCCGCCGCCGACGACATCCTGAAGACCCGTCACTCCACCCTCCTGAGCCCCCGTCACCCCGTCGTCCGAAGTCCGAGCTGTCCCGGGCCGATCTCAAACGAACCAAACGGGCTACCTCGTTCGGCGTAGACGATCGTCGTTCTTGAAGCCCTCTTAGGTTGCGTCAGATGTGTACGCGAGGGGCGGAATTCCTCGTTCCGGTGCTGGTCGAACGATCGTCCGGTGCCTTGACCCGATCCCGTATCCGACCTTGTCCACCCGAACGGTTCAGCCGTGAGGAGCCTCACAAAACGCCGTTTCGGCTCGGAATTCTTGCCCTTGACGGGTCAAGATCCCTTCCGACGACAAGCCCCCGCCACAGCGGCGGGGCGGTCCGGGCGGACGCCGAGTCCTGCCGCCACCCGGATGACCGGTCGACATCGGTGCATCGGCAGGAGTGGAGGACCCAGGCATGACGGGTCGGTCCGGAGAGTCCGGACCACGGCCCTTGGGGTGAAGCCGCACAGCGCGGCCGGGCAACTTTGTCAGCCCGAATCCGACAGGTCATCCTTCACAGGCGGTTGACGAAGGGTTGCGCATGACTGCGCTGAATCATGTTCCGTCGCTGCTGACCAGGGCCGGTTCCGTATCGGCTCTCACGCTCGCCGTCGTGGGCGGCACCCTCGTGGGCCCAGGGCTCACGTCGGAAGCACAGGCCGCGACGCACGGAACGAAGGCGCTCAAGATCGCCGCCTCCAAGAAGGGCGCTCCGTACCGCTACGGAGCGACGGGGCCACGGCGGTTCGACTGCTCGGGTCTGACCCTCTACTCGTTCAAGCGCGCGGGCAAGAAGCTCCCCCGCACCGCGGCACAGCAGTACAACAAGACCCGCCACATCTCCGCGTCCCACCGCGTCCGCGGCGACCTGGTCTTCTTCCACTCCGGCCGGAACGTCTACCACGTCGGCATCTACGCCGGTAAGGGCCGGATCTGGCACGCCCCCAAGTCGAACACCGTGGTGCGGCTCGAGAAGATCTGGACCAAGAGCGTCTGGTACGGCAGGGTGCGCTGATCGTCCGTCATCGGCCGTCGGCTGTGGGACGGCGGTGGCGGGGGCTCACCAACCCCCGCCACCGCCACCGCGCGGACTGCCCCCGCGTGGCTCCCGCCCGGCCCGCTGACCGGCGCGCCCGCCGGGCGTACAGGGCGTCGGCGCGGATACTCGTGCGCCATGGCCGAAAACAACAGCTCCTCCACGGCAGGCGATGCGCCCCGCAACGAGACGCGCTTCGAACGCGCCGACCGCAATTTCGCGGAGATCCTCCAGGAACTGCGGGTCACGCAGGCCGGGGTGCAGATCCTCTTCGCGTTCCTGCTGACGCTCGCCTTCACCGAGCGCTTCGCCTCGCTCGACACCGTGCAGCGCGCCACCTACGTGACCACGCTGCTGCTCGCCGTCCTCGCCGCGGCGCTGTTCACGGCTCCGGCCGCCGTGCACCGGTCGCTCTTCGGGCAGCACTCCAAGCCGCGGATCGTGCGGGTCTCGTCCCGCCTGGCCGTCATCGGCATGGGGGTCCTGGTGTTCGCGCTCGCCGGTTCCGTGCTCCTGGTGGTGGACGTGGCGGTGGGCAGGACCGGCGGGATCATCGCGAGCGCGGGCACGCTCCTGGTGTGCGCGGGCCTGTGGGGCGTGCTCCCCCTGCTGCTGCGCCGCGCGGGCAAGGACGAGGGCACAGGAGGCACCGAGGGCACAGGACCGGACACGTCGGACGACGTCAGGCCAGCAGGGCCTCGGTGAGGAGGACCGCGCCCAGCACACTGAGCGCGACCCCCGTGCCGCCCTCGATCGCACGGGCCGTACGCGGCTTGCGCAGCCAGCGGCCGAGCCGGTCGACCAGGAGCGCGACGACCGGGAACCACACCAGGGCGAGGGCCACGATGATGGACGCGAGCAGCAGTGTCCTGGGCATCGCGGGGCTGCCCGCGGGCACGAACTGCGGCAGCACGCTGAGGAACGTGATGGGCGCCTTGGGGTTGAGGGCGTTGGTGAAGAAGCCCTGCCGCAGGCTGCCCCCGGCCGCTGCCGGCTCCGTGCCGTCCGTCGTTTCGAAGCTCCGCAGGGGCCGCGCCGCCGACCGCAGCGCGCGATACCCGAGGTAGAGCACATAGGCCCCGCCCGCGGCCTGCAGCGCACGGAAGAGCGTGGGGACCGCCGCGAGGACCGCCGCGACCCCGGCCACCGCGAGCGCCGTGTGCACCAGGAGCCCGCCCGCCACACCGATCGCGCACGTCACTCCGGCGCGGCGGGATGCGAGGGCGTTGCGCACGACGACGGCGAAGTCGGCGCCCGGCATGGCGACCATGCCCGCGGCGACTCCGGTGAAGGCGACCAGTTGTGCGTCCATGGCGCCCAGCCTGCCGTTCTTCTGCCTTCAGCAGGTATGTGGAATATCCTGGGTCTGCCTTAAGCAGTCGTTTAGCCCCACGGCCGACGGACAGCCGCACCGCCCGTCGGCTCCTGCACCGGGAGAGGCCATGTACGACCCGACGCGGCTCGCCGCACTGGTGGCGGTCTCCGAGGCCGGGTCGATCACCCGCGCCGCCGAGCGCCTCGGCTACACCGTGCCCGCCCTCTCCCAGCAGCTGGCCAAGCTCGAACGGGAGGCGGGCACCGCGCTCCTGGTCCGGCATCACCGCGGGGCACGGCTGACCGGCGCGGGTGAGCTGCTGCTCGCGCGGGCGCGCCGGGTCCTGGACGAGATGGAGCAGGCCCGGCACGAACTGGCCCTGCTCGCGGGCCTCTCCGGCGGCAGGCTGCGCGTGGGGACCTTCACCACCGCCGGGATCCAGCTGGTGCCGCCCGCGCTGACCGCGTTCCGCCGCGCCCATCCGGACGTCGATCTGACCGTACGGGCCTATGAACCGCCGCTCGGCATCGCGGCCGTGGCCGCCGGTGAGGTCGACCTCGCCCTGACGCACACGTACGAACCGGCGGATCCGGTGCCGCTGCCCGCGTCCGTGACCGCCGAGCCGATCCTGGTCGAGGAGCTGGTCCTGGTGACCTCGCCCGGTCACGCCCTCGCGAGCTCGTCGTCGCGGCTGCCCCTGACCGAACTCGCCGGGCAGCCGCTGATCAGCATGGCGCCTGAGCATCCGTCCCGGCAGGGTGTGGAGTCCACGCTCGTCCGGGCCGGCGCGACGCCCTCGGTGCTGGTCGAGACTCCTGGCTACGCCCTGGTGTGCGCACTGGTCAGCGCCGGGCTCGGCGTCGCCGTCGTACCGGAGATGGTGGCGCGGACGGCGGCCACCCCGGTGGGGATGAGGCCGCTTGAGCCGGGGAGTCTGCGCCGCACGATCTCGGTGGTCCACCGCACCGACGAGTCGCATCCGGCGGCGGACACCTTCCGGGCGCTGCTCCGGGGGGCGTTCGGACGTTCAGCGGGGTGAGGGGGAGACCGAGGGGGCGGCCGCCTCGTCGCGGACCGGGGCCGTCCACGGCAGTGCGATCCAGACGGTCTTGCCGCCCTCGGGGGTGGGTGTGACCGACAGTCTGCCGCCGCACTCCATGGTCAGCCAGCGGATGATCACCAGGCCGCGTCCGTTGTCCTGCTGGACGGCGGCGGGCAGCCGCTTGGGGTAGCGGGGATGGCTGTCGGTGACGCCGATGCGCAGTTGTTCGTCCCGGTCGAGCTCGATGTCCACCCGGAAGGTGGGCGATTGGCCGCGGGTGTGCTGGACGGCGTTCGTGGCGAGTTCGGAGACGATGAGCCGGACCGTGTCGGCCGCTTCGGTTTCCCCCGGCAATCCCCATTCGGCCAGGACGCTCGAGACGTATTTCCGGGCCGCGGAGACCGAGGCAGGATCGCTCGGCAGGGTGACGGTTGCTTCCTGAAGGTCTGCCATGGCGACGTTGTCCCTTTCCCACCGGGGCTCGGCTCCGACTCGTAGCGGAAGGCCCGAGGACAGTCCCGGAATGGTGCTTCGCGCCAGCCTGCCACTCTTGGACCCCTCACAGGTGGCCATCCACCAAGATGTGCATATATCTGTCGCTCGAAGCGGTGAACTCTGCTACGGAAGACCGTATTTGGGCGCGACGTCGGCACTTCCTCTACTGTCGCCCCTGAGCGGCCCGGGGGAGGCCGAAAAGAAACGCTCCGTCGGGAGGAGACGGACATGCGGTACGGTCCCGCGGTGCGCCGCCGGAAACTCGGCGCCGAACTGCGCGCGCTGCGCGCGCACGCCGGGCTCACCAGTGGCCAGGCGGCGGGCCGGGTCGGCTGGCACCAGTCGAAGGTCAGCCGGATCGAGACGGGACGTAGCAGCGTCAAGGCGGCCGACGTACGTCTGCTGCTCGATGCGTACGAGGTGTGCGATTCCCGGCTCCGCCAGTTGCTGGTGGCGCTGGCGGGCTCGGACGACGACGGCGGTCGCCGCCAGTGGTGGCACGCCTATCGCGAGCTGCTGCCGCCCGCCTACCGCGACTTCATCAGCCTGGAGTCGCAGGCCTGCCGGATGCGCAGCCTGGAGACCACTGTCGTACCCGGCCTGCTGCAGACGCCGGACTACGCGCGTGCGGTGACGCGGGCCGCGCTCGACGGACTGCCGGACGAGCAGGTGGACGCGCTGGTGGAGGTGCGTCTGGCCCGCCAGGATGTGCTGCGCGCGGCTCCACCGCTGCTACTGAGCGTGATCCTGGATGAGGCGGTGCTGCACAGGCCGGTGGGCGGCCGTCAGGTGCTCGACGGTCAGTTGAAACGGTTATTGGAAGCCGGACAGTTGCCTCATGTACGACTTCAGGTGTTGCCGTTCGCCGCCGGAGAGCACGTAGGGCTCATCGGTTCTTTCGTTATTTTCTCATTTCCGAACATTGCTGATCTGGATGTGGTTGTTCTCGACCACTTGACGAGTAGCCTCTACCTCGAACGGAAAGAAGACCTCCAGGCATACACGGAGGCCTTCAACTCCCTTCAAGGAAAGGCGCTTTCACCCGAGGAATCAACGGATCACATCGCCGGGATACGTGACGGCGCGTAAGGGGGCACCATGACGGCACTGCCTCGGCACGTACCTTCCAGCACTTCCCTGCACGGCGCACGGTGGTACCGCAGCAGTCGCAGCAACGGCATGAACAACTGTGTGGAGACAGCCTCGCTCGCTTCAGGGCCGAAGCAGGGGCTGCTCGCCGTGCGCGACTCGAAGAACACGGCAGGGCCCGCCCTGCTCTTCTCCCCCACGACATGGGAGGCCTTCGTCCACGGCCTCCGGTGACTACCGGGGTGCGGTGCGGCTGATCACTCGTACGGCATCGGCGATCTGTGTGCCGGTGAGATCCGCACGGGCGGTCAGCCGCAGCCGCGAGATGCCGTCGGGCACCGACGGCGGACGGAAGCAGCCGACAGCCAGGCCCGCGCCCCTGCAGTCGGCGGCCCATCGCACGGCCGCTTCCGGTGAGGGCGCGCGCACGGAGACGACGGCGGCGTCGGGACGTACCGCCGACAGTCCTTCCGCCGTGAGGCGTTCATGCAGCTCGGCCGCGACCTCGCGGGCCCGTGCGGCGCGCTCCGGCTCCCCGCGAAGGAGCCGCAGGGCCGCCAGCGCCGCGCCAACGGCGGCGGGAGCGAGCCCGGTGTCGAAGATGAAGGTCCGGGCCGCGTTGACCAGATGGTCGATGACCTTGGCGGGCCCGAGGACCGCACCGCCCTGGCTGCCGAAGGACTTCGACAGGGTGACCGTGGCCACCGTGTGCGCGGTGCCCGCGAGTCCGGCCGCCTGCGGGGCGCCCCGGCCGCCGTCGCCGAGCACGCCGAGCCCATGGGCGTCGTCGACGACCAGACCGGCGCCGAACTCCGCACAAACGGAACTGAGTTCGGTCAGTGAGGCGGCGTCTCCGTCGACCGAGAAGACGGTGTCGGACACGACGATCGCTGGACCCGCGTGCGCGTCCAGCGTCTTGCGCACCGCTTCGGTGTCGGCGTGCGGCACCACCTGCGTCGTGCCGCGCGCCAGGCGGCAGCCGTCGATCAGCGAGGCGTGGTTGCCCGCGTCCGAGATGATCAGCGAACCGTGCGGGGCGAGGGCGGTGACGGCGGCGAGGTTCGCGGCGTATCCGGAGGAAAGGACCAGGGCGGACTCGAAGCCGCAGAACTCGGCGAGCTCGCGCTCCAGTTCCGCGTGCAGTTCGGTGGAGCCCGTCACCAGACGGGAACCGGTCGCTCCGCCTCCCCAGCGCCGGGCGGCGGCCGCGGCTCCCTCGGTGATCTCGGGGTGCCTGGCCAGGCCCAGGTAGTCGTTGCTCGCCAGGTCGAGGAGGCCGCCGGCGTCGGCGGGGCGGGGGCGCAGGGTGCGGACGAGTCCGGCCCGCGCGCGCAGGTTCGCCTGCTCGTCGATCCAGTCGAACGGCGAGCTCGCCATGAGGGTTCCTCCGGGTCGTAAGGACTGGCCTGTTTGTAGACAGTGCACAGACCCTAGCCGTCCGGCCACCGGGCCAGGATGTGGCAATACCCACACCTCTCAGCGTTTCTGTTGTGCGAACTCTCCTTGGAAAGCGATGCTCTCGTACGTAAGGATCAGCGCCATGGATCTGCTGAACACGCTGGTGGACAAGGGGCTTCGGCGCGAGCTGCCGACCCGTGAAGAGGCGCTGGCCGTGCTGGCCACCTCCGACGACGAGCTTCTCGACGTGGTGGCCGCCGCCGGGAAGGTACGGCGGCAGTGGTTCGGGCGCCGGGTGAAACTCAACTATCTGGTCAATCTGAAGTCGGGCCTCTGCCCGGAGGACTGCTCGTACTGTTCGCAGCGTCTGGGCTCGACGGCCGGCATCCTCAAGTACACCTGGCTGAAGCCCGACGAGGCCTCACAGGCCGCGGCCGCCGGGGTGGCGGGCGGCGCCAAGCGCGTCTGCCTGGTCGCCAGCGGGCGCGGTCCGACCGACCGCGACGTCGACCGGGTCTCGCAGACCATCGAGGCGATCAAGGAGCAGAACGAGGACGTCGAGATCTGCGCGTGCCTCGGGCTGCTCTCCGCGGGCCAGGCGGACAAACTGCGCACGGCGGGCGCGGACGCGTACAACCACAACCTCAATACGTCCGAGGGGACGTACGGCGAGATCACCACGACCCACACCTACGCCGACCGCGTGGACACCGTGCAGCAGGCGCAGGCCGCGGGTCTCTCCGCCTGTTCGGGCCTGATCGCGGGCATGGGCGAGAAGGATGACGACCTGGTGGACGTCGTCTTCGCGCTGCGCGACCTCGACCCCGACTCGGTGCCGGTCAACTTCCTGATCCCCTTCGAGGGCACGCCGCTGGCCAAGGAGTGGAACCTCACCCCGCAGCGCTGCCTGCGCATCCTCGCGATGGTCCGCTTCGTCTGCCCCGACGTGGAGGTCCGCATCGCGGGCGGCCGCGAGGTGCACCTGCGCACGATGCAGCCCCTGGCGCTGCACCTCGCCAACTCGATCTTCCTGGGCGACTATCTGACCAGTGAGGGCCAGGCCGGCAAGACCGACCTGGAGATGATCGCGGACGCCGGTTTCGAGGTCGAGGGCACGGACACGGTGACGCTGCCGGAGCACCGCGCGGACGCCATCGCGGCTGCCGGGTGCGGGTCGCACGGCGAGGGCGGGGGCGGCTGCGGTCCGTGCGGTTCCGCGGAGCCCGAGCCGGTCGGAGCGGCCGTCTCAGAGGAGACGCCCGAGCCGTCCGATGCGCGCACGGACCTGGTGGCGGTACGCCGCCGGGGCGCGGGAACGGACCTGGCGCCCAATGCCTGACCTCTCCGTGCCCGAACTGCTCGACCTGGACCGACGCCACGTATGGCATCCGTACGGCCCCATGCCCGGCCGCCAGGAGCCCTTGGTCGTCGAGGCGGCGAGCGGTGTGCGGCTCCGGCTCGCGGGCGGTGGCGGCGAGTTGGTCGACGGCATGTCGTCCTGGTGGTCGGCGATCCACGGCTACAACCACCCCGTGCTCAACGACGCGGTGCGCGGCCAGCTCGACCGGATGAGCCATGTCATGTTCGGCGGGCTCACCCATGAGCCCGCCGTGCGCCTGGCGAAGCGCCTTGTCGACATATCGCCGGACGGCCTCGAGCATGTCTTCCTCGCGGACTCCGGTTCGGTGTCGGTCGAGGTCGCGGTCAAGATGTGCCTGCAGCACTGGCGCTCGCTCGGCCGCCCGGACAAGCGCCGGATGCTGACCTGGCGCGGTGGCTACCACGGGGACACCTGGCAGCCCATGTCGGTGTGCGACCCCAAGGGCGGCATGCACGAGCTGTGGCAGGGGGCGCTGCCCCAGCAGGTGTTCGCGGACGCGCCGCCCGCGGGCTTCGAGGCGTACGACGACGCCTACGCCGACCATCTGCGCGAGGTGATCGGACGCCACGCCCACGAGCTGGCCGGTGTGATCGTGGAGCCGGTGGTGCAGGGGGCCGGCGGCATGCGGTTCCACTCCCCCGCCTATCTGCGGGTGCTGCGGGAGGCCTGCGACGAGCACGACGTACTGCTCGTGTTCGACGAGATCGCCACCGGGTTCGGTCGCACGGGGGCACTGTTCGGCGCGGACCACGCGGGTGTCACGCCCGATGTGATGTGCCTGGGCAAGGCGCTGACCGGCGGCTATCTGACGCTGGCGGCGACGCTGTGCACGTCGCGGGTCGCGGACGGCATCTCTCAGGGCGAGGTGCCGGTGCTTGCCCACGGCCCGACGTTCATGGGCAATCCGCTGGCCACCGCGGTGGCCTCCGCCTCGATCGAGCTGTTGCTCGGACAGGACTGGCAGACGGAGGTGAAGCGGATCGAGACGGGTCTGCGCGACACGCTGGCCGAGGCGGCCGGTCTGCCGGGCGTCCGGGACGTACGGGTGCTCGGCGCGATCGGTGTCGTACAGCTGGACCACGACGTGGACATGGAGGCGGCCACCCGTGCCGCGACGCGCGAGGGGGTGTGGGTGCGGCCGTTCCGCGATCTCATCTACACGATGCCGCCGTTCATCACGAGCGACGACGACGTGGCACGGATCGGGCGCGCGGTGTGCGCTGCGGCGAAGGAGGGCTGAGATGACGGTCATCGTGGTGTCCGGGACGGGCACCGAGATCGGCAAGACGGTGACGACGGCCGCCGTGGCCGCGCTGGCGCTGGCCGCCGGGCGCAGTGTCGCCATGCTCAAGCCCGCGCAGACCGGGGTGGCCCCCGGGGAGCCGGGCGACGCGGAGGAGGTGACGCGGCTCGCGGGCGACGAGATCACGACTCTCGAACTCGCCCGCTTTCCGGAGCCGTTGGCGCCGAACACCGCCGCTCGGCGGGCGGGCATGGCGCAGGTCCGGCCCCACGAAGTGGCCGAGGCGGCGGCGAAGTTGGCCGTCGACCACGATCTGGTCCTGGTCGAGGGCGCGGGCGGGCTGCTCGTCCAGTACGACGACGAGGGCGCCACCCTCGCCGACGCGGCGCGGCTCCTTTCGGCCCCGGTCCTGGTGGTGGCGTCCGCGGGGCTCGGCACGCTGAACACGACGACCCTCACCACGGAAGCGCTGCGGGCCCGCGGCCTGGCCCCGCTGGGCGTGACGGTGGGCAGCTGGCCCGCCTCACCCGACCTGGCATCCCGCTGCAACCTTGCGGACCTGCCCCACTCCGCGGGCACCCCGCTCCTCGGCGCGGTACCGGAGGGCGCGGGGTCCCTCCCCCGCGCCGACTTCCGCACCGGCGCGGTTACGTGGCTGGGACCGGAGCTGGGCGGCACGTGGGACGCCACGGCGTTCACTGCTCAGGAGACACCACCCGCTCCCTGAACCGCCGGCGGCGCCGCCGCGCCCCGCGTTCCGGCGCCGCCACGGTCCCCACCCGACACCCCCGCTGCCGTACACGCCTGTACGACACGAGAACACGAGAAACACCAACGACACCGCCACGCCCCGACACCCTGCGGCCCTCCAGGCCCCGCACCCATGCGCCGCGGGAAGCACCAGCCGGGGCGCCCCGGCGTGGGCGACTCGGTCCTCTCCGCGTGGGGGAAACCGGGTGTGCCGGGGCACCATTGCGGTATCCGTCGCGCCGAGGAGGGCCCATGTCACCTCGTTTCGCCAAGGCCGTGTCCCGGGACGCGGTGCACCATCCCGTTTTCGCCCGGTTCTACGCACGGCAGAGCGTGGCCGCCGAGCGCGTCATCGCCACGTACCGCAAGGAGCTGCTCGCCGGGCTCTCCGGTCGGGTGATCGAGGTCGGTGCGGGGAACGGTCTGAACTTCGCGCACTATCCGGCGGCCGTCTCCGAGGTCGTGGCCATCGAACCGGAGCGCATCCTGCGCCAGTTGGCCGCGGACGCGGCGGTGCGGGCCGACGTACCGGTCGACGTCGTGCCCGGCGCCGCCGAGGCCCTGCCCGTCAAGAGCGAGGCCTTCGACGGCGCCGTGGCCTCGCTGGTGCTGTGCAGCGTGCGCGACGTGCCCCGCGCCCTCGGCGAGCTGCGGCGCGTCCTGCGGCCGGGCGGCGAGCTGCGGTTCTTCGAGCACGGCGTGGCCGAGGGCGCGGCGATGGCGGCCACGCAACGCGCCCTGGACCGCACGGTCTGGCCCCTGCTCTTCGGCGGCTGCCACGTCGCGCGGGACCCGCTGGGTGCTCTGCGCGCCGCGGGCTTCGAGATCGGCCCGTACCGGAAGCTGCTGGTGCCCCCGAAGGGCCCGCGGCTGCCCTCCTCCTCCTGCGTACTGGGCACCGCCAGACGGCCGGAGGCCGACTGACCCGGCCCGACGCGAGCCGACGCGGGGCGAACCGAGCCGAACCGAACCGCGCCGACGAGCCTGGCGTCAGATCACCTGCGTGAGGTTGACCGCGTTGCCGTCCGGGTCCTTGATGTGCGCGACGCGCTGCCCCCACGGCATGTCGTTGGCGGGGCCGAGTGCCTCACCGCCGAGGGAATCCACCCGCTCGAGGAGGTCGTCCACGGCCTGCACCGCCACGCTCAGGAGAATGCGCTGGGGCGAGTCGAGGGGCACGCTGGTGTCCGAGACGACGCCGAGCTCCGAGTCGCCGATGCGCAGGTCCACGAAGAACGCGGGCCCCTCCTCCGGAGTCCTCGACACCTCCACGGCCCCGAGCAGTTCCTGGTAGAAGCGCAGCAGACGGTCGAGATCCGGGGTGATGATCATCGGCTGGATGGCGGCAGGCATGGGCGTCCTCCTGAAGTGCGGCTCTCTCCCGCCGAACCTATCCTCGCCGCATGATCAATGGCGCACACCTCATCATCTACAGCAACGACGCCGAGGCCGACCGGGCCTTCTTCCGCGACGTACTGGAGTACCCCCACGTGGACGCGGGCGGCGGCTGGCTGATCTTCAAGCTGCCGCCCGCGGAGGCCGCCGTCCATCCCACGCCTGGTCCGGAGTCGCACGAGCTCTATCTGATGTGCGACGACGTGGAGGGCACGGTCGGGCAACTGGCGTCCAGGGGCGTGGAGTTCACCGCGCCGGTCACCGACGCCGGCTGGGGCCTGCTCACCCGCTTCAAGCTGCCGGGCGGCGGCGAGGTCGGTCTGTACGAGCCACGCCACCCGCGGGCCACCGATCTGTAAGAGCGCCCCGGGGCGGGCCCGCGGCTACAGGCTCCACTTCCGCAGCTCGTCCGCGATGGCCCGCACGCTCGCCCCGTCCTCCTTCACCAGGCGCGCCAGCTCACGCACCTGCTCGGGCGAGGTGACGACCTTCATTCCGCTGGCGACCAGATAGGCGTAGGCGACGGACGAGGCGAAGAGGGCGTTCGAGCGTTCCAGCGCCGGGATGTGCAGGAGGACCTGGAGCAGGGCCGCGGCGCGGTCGTGCGGGCTCTCGTAGACGGGCACGCCGAAGATCTCCGCCTCGTGCCGGCTGACGGCGGCCACGAGGGCGCCCCAGTCGGTGACCTGCGGGTCTCCGGGCGTCTTGTGTTCGGCGATCATCAACAGCCAGGCAAGATCGATTCTGAGGTTCAAGGGCTCAGCGACGACCCTCGCGCTCAGCACCGAACTCTTCGGCGAAGACGGATTCGTACTGCTTCATGAAGTCGGCGGCGGCCTCGACGAACGTGTGGCCGATCTCGCCTGCGTCTTGTTTGACCAGTTCCTCGATGTAGCGGTTCACGCTCATGCCGCGGGCGAACGCGCGCTCACGGGCGGCCCGGGCGGTGTCCTCGTCCACCCGCACGTTCAACTGGGTCTTCGCCATTCCCTCAAGCTAGCGCCGAGGCGCTAGCACCGACAAGAGGGCACGGGAGGGCGCGGAGGCGCACACGAGGCACCGGTCCAGTGCCCCTTACATACGTCTCCGGTTCACGACCTTGGAGGGATACCGGCAGCCGCCCCGACCCTCTACTCTCGGCAGGATTACGGGAGTTGGAGCGGCCACGACCCAGGAGGCGGCCTTGTCCACACCTGCTTCGACAGCGGCCTCGGGCCTTGCGGAACCCGCCGGGGTCGCCGCACGGGCACGCGGTCTGACCAAGGCGTACGGATCCGGCGAGACCGCCGTGCTCGCCCTCGACTCGGTCGACGTGGACATCGCACGCGGCCGTTTCACCGCGGTCATGGGCCCGTCCGGCTCGGGGAAGTCCACGCTCATGCATCTGCTCGCCGGGCTCGACACGGTCTCCGCCGGTCAGGTGTGGCTCGGCGACACCGAGATCACCGGGCTCAGGGAACGGGAGCTGACGCAGCTGCGGCGGGACCGCATCGGATTCATGTTCCAGTCCTTCAACCTCATCCCCACCCTGAACGCCCTCGAGAACATCACGCTGCCGATGGACATCGCGGGCCAGCGCCCCGACCGCGAGTGGCTCGACCACGTCATCGAGACGCTCGGCCTGCGCGACCGCCTCAAGCACCGGCCCGCCCAGCTCTCCGGCGGCCAGCAGCAGCGCGTGGCGTGCGCGCGTGCGCTCGCCTCGCGCCCCGAACTGATCTTCGCGGACGAACCCACCGGCAACCTCGACTCGCGCGCGGGCCTCGAAGTGCTCGGCTTCCTGCGCGAGGCCGTCGACAAACTGGAGCAGACCGTCGTGATGGTGACCCACGATCCCGGCGCCGCCGCCCATGCCGACCTGGTGCTCTTCCTGGCGGACGGCCGCATCGTCGACGAGATGCCGCGCCCGTCGGCGGAGTCGGTCCTGGAACGTCTCAAGCAGTTCGACGTGATCCATGCGGCGCCGCAGGAGAGCCGTCCCGAAGCCGACGGCGGTCAGCACACCGACAGCTCGCCGGACCGGGACTGAGGCGGCCCGCGGCCATGCTGAAGGCGACACTCAGGAGCTTCCTCGCACACAAGGGCCGACTGCTGCTCTCCGCGCTCGCCGTGATCCTCTCGGTGGCGTTCGTCGCGGGCAGCCTCATCTTCTCGGACACGGTGGCCCGCACCTTCGACCGGCTCTTCGCCTCGACCTCCGCCGATGTGACCGTCGAGCCGAAGAAGAACCTCGACGAGGCGGTGCCCTCGGGGCAGACGCCGACGGTCCCGGCGAAGCTCGCCGGCCGTGTCGCCGAGGTCGACGGGGTCGCCAGGACCCGCGTCGACGCGGCCGTCGAGAACATCACGGTCGTCGACAGCGACAACGACCCGGTGGGCTCCACCACCGGCGCCCCCACCATCGCCACCAACTGGCAGGTCACCGACCGCAGCCCCGTCGAGCTCACCTCGGGGCACGCCCCTCGCGGCAGGCACCAGGCGCTGCTCGACGCGGACACCGCCGACAAGAAGGACGTCGGGATCGGCGACACCCTCACGGTGCTCGCCGCGCCCGGCTCGTTCAAGGTCAAGGTCGTCGGCATCGTCACCTTCACCACCACCAACCCCGGTGCCGCGCTGGTCTTCCTGGACACCGCGACCGCCCAGCGCGAGCTCCTCGGCGACAAGGACGCGGCGACGGGCATCTCGGTGGACGCCGTCCCCGGGGTGAGCGACACCGAGCTCAAGCGCCGTATCGGCGCCGAACTGGGTTCGGGCTACGACCTGAAGACCGCGGACGAACAGGCCGAATCGGCGGCGTCCGAACTGGGCGGTTTCCTGGACGTCATCAAGTACGTGATGCTCGCCTTCGCCGGGATCGCCGTCCTGGTCGGCATCTTCCTGATCGTCAACACCTTCTCGATGCTGATCGCGCAGCGCACCCGCGAGCTGGGCCTGCTGCGCGCGCTCGGCGCCGACCGCAGGCAGGTCCGCCGTTCCGTGCTGACCGAGGCGGTGCTGCTCGGCGTGGTCGGTTCGACGGTCGGTCTCGCGGCGGGGATCGGGCTCGCGGCCGGGCTCATCGAGCTGATGGGCCTGTTCGGGATGAACCTGAAGTCCACCGAGATGGTCATCGGGTGGGTAACACCCGTCGCCTCGTACGTCGTCGGGGTCGGCGTCACGTTCGTCGCGGCGTATCTCCCTGCGCGCCGGGCCGCGCAGGTGTCGCCGATGGCGGCGCTCGCCGACGCGGAGATCGCGGGCGTGGGACGGCCGTTGAAGATCCGCGCGGTGGCCGGTGCGGTCATCGGGGCGGCGGGCGCCGCCGCGCTCGTGGGCTGTGCCACCGCGGAGAAGACCTCGTCGGCGGCGTCCCTGCTCGGCCTCGGGCTCGTCCTCACCCTGATCGCCACCGTCGTCGCGGGACCGCTCCTCGTCCGCCCGGTGATCCGGGTGCTCGGCGGCGCGTTCCCCGCCCTGTTCGGCTCGGTCGGCCGGATGAGCCAGCGCAACGCGCTGCGCAATCCACGCCGTACGGGTGCCACGGCCGCCGCGCTGATGGTGGGCCTCGCCCTGGTGTGCGGCATGTCCGTGGCGAGCGCGTCGATGACCAAGTCGTTCGACGAGCAGATCGACAAGACGCTGGGCGCCGACTTCGTCGTACAGAACAGCAACTTCATGCCCTTCTCGCAGGAGATCACCGAGAAGGTGCGGGACACCGAGGGCGCCGGGCTCGTCGTGCGCCAGCGGTTCGCTCCCGTGAAGGTGTCCATGCCGGACGGCAAGAGCGTGGAGACGACCGCGGCGGGCTACGATCCGCGCCTCGACGACGTCGCCCGCGTCACGTACACCGACGGCGGCACCGCCCGGGCGCTCGCGCCCGGAAGCATCGCCATGCAGCGGGACTTCGCGCGGGACCACAAGGCGCGGATGGGCTCCAGGCTGCCCGTGGAGTTCCCCGACGGGCGCAAGGCGGAGCTGACGGTGCGCGCGCTCACCGACCAGCCGGGAGCCGAGGGGTTCGGCGTCGAGGGCGGGATCTTCTTCGGCATGAAGACCGTCGAGAAGTACGTGCCGGGCGGCCAGGACTCCGCGCTGTACGTCAACGCCGCATCGGGCACGGACACCGGCACGCTGCGCGACCGGCTCGAGAAGACGCTCGACCCGTATCCGCAGGTACAGGTCCGCGACCAGGCCGACTACAAGGAACTGATCCGCCAGCAGATCGCCGTGATGCTCTACCTCGTCTACGCGCTGCTCGGCCTCGCGATCATCATCGCGGTCCTCGGCGTGGTCAACACCCTTGCCCTGTCGGTCGTCGAGCGCACCCGCGAGATCGGTCTGCTGCGCGCCATCGGGCTCGGCCGGCGGCAGTTGCGCCGGATGATCCGCCTGGAGTCGGTGGTGATCGCGGTGTTCGGGGCGCTGCTCGGGCTCGCGCTCGGCCTGGTGTGGGGCGTCTCGGCACAGCAGGTCCTCGCCCTGCAGGGCATGACCGCGTTCGCGGTCCCCTGGACGACAGTGATCGCGGTGCTGGTCGGCTCAGTGGTCGTCGGCCTGGCGGCCGCCCTGCTGCCCGCGCTGCGCGCCTCGCGCATGAATGTACTCGCGGCCATCGCGCACGAGTGAGCCGATGGCCAGGCCCGGCCGCGCGTGCGGCCGGGCCTGACGGACTGCTTGGCGGGCTACTTGGCGGCGAATCCGAACATCATGATCGTCTTCTTGTCGTCGGAGTACTGGCCGAGCAGATCGGAGCTGAGGAACAGCTTGTTGCGGTGGAAGCGCAGTTCGGAGATCAGGGGCGGCAGCGCGGTCGGCCGGGTGCCGGCGTCGAGGAGCACCGTCTCCTTCTTCAGGTCCCTGCCGTCGAGGGAGACGACCTGGGCGTACGGGCCGCTCTTGTAGACGAGTACGTTCCCGCCATCCATGCGGATCGGGAAGATGGGGGAGCTGTCGCCCGCCTCCACCTTCTCCCCCGTCGTCTTTCCGGTGGCCAGGGAGTAGACGACGATGTCGTTCGTCGACGAGTACTCCTTCGCCCCGTCGCGCTGCTCGGTGGGGACGTAGAGCTTGTCGTTGCCCGCCACGATGCCCCGGCAGTCCTGGACGATGGACGCGGTGCCGCACTCGTGCAGGTACTTGTCGTCCGGCAGCGCGATCCTCGTGCGCCGCTCGCCCTTCTCGTCGATGGAGAAGACGTCCGTGGCGCCGGACGAGCTGATCTCACCGGAGTCGAGAGCGAGAACCACCGGCTTGGTGGAGACCACGCTGGGGCTGCGGACGCCCGCGGGCAGCTTGTGGGTCCACTTCGACTTTCCCGTGGTGGGGTCGAGGAGCTGGACCTGGAATCGCTCCGATCCGTAGTCACCGCAGGAGCGGACCGCCACGAGCCGCTCGCCGCCTCCGTACCCGACATCGCGGCACTTGTCCCCCTGCTTCGGCTCCCACCGCACATCACCGCTGCGTAGGTCGAAAGCCGCGCCACCGTAGAGGCCTCCTACGGCGACCGTGTCACCGGTGATGGTGACCTGGTTGAACGGCGTTTTCTTCTTCTGGTAGCCGATGGTGATCGACTTGGTCCAGAGCTTCTTGCCGGTGTCCACGTCGAAGGCGGTGACCTCGGTGCACGCGTCCTTGAAGCCCTTGTCGTCATGCACTTTCGCGCCCGTGACGACGACGGCGATGTTGTCCTTGCCGAGATCCGGGGAGCCCGCGCAGGACTCCCCCGGCTTCGGCAGGCGCCAGAGCCCCTTCCCCGACGTGGCGTCGACGCCGACGATCGCCTCGACCGAGGCCTTCGCGTACACCTTGTCGGTGAGCCAGGACCCCTGCGCCTTCCAAGTGGTCTCCCCCTTCGGCAACTTGGGCTGGAGGGCCTTGGTCGTGAAGAAGGCCTTGGGGGCCTTCGGTGCCGTCTCCTTCGGCCTCTCGTACTTGGGCGCCGCATTGTCGCCGCCCGGCTTGGCCTCGGTCTTGTCCTTCGAGCCGCCGCCGGCCGCGGTGACGTACCAGACGCCGCCGCCGATGATCAGGGCGATCGCGGCGACGACGGAGACGACGATCGCGGTGCGGCGGCCGGGCCGTCCGCCTCCGCCCGGTGATCGCGCGGGCCCCGGTATCGGCTGGTAGACCTGGTGAGGGCCGAAGCCGTCGGGCGACGGGGCGACGGGCGGGCCGAAACCCGGTGCCTGCCCTTGCTGGGGCGGTCCGAAGGCGCCTTGTGGAGGTGGCCCGAAGGCTCCCTGCTGCGGGGGCACAGGGCCCTGCGGGTGCTGGGGGTGCTGGGGGTGCTGGGGGTGCTGCTCAGGGGGTGGCGGGGGCTGCGTCATCGTGACTCCACTGCTGGTGAGGGTGCGGGTGAGGGTGGGGATGTCTGCTGCTCGACCGGGGCCTCACCGGGCGAAGGAGAGCATGCGGGCGCTGCCTTCCTCGCCCTTGCCGCCGTACGCCTTGCCTTCCAGGCGCGTCGGGGTCACGAAGAACCGCTCGTCGGCGTACAGGGTGTGGCCCGCGAGCATCCCGGATTCCATCTCCTGGGCCGACGAGGTGTGCCGCAGCAGCACGTCCGGCTTGCCGCCGCGGGGGCCGAACCGCACGGTTTGCCCGCCCTTGCCCCCCTGCGCCCACGCGTAGGCGATCACCCCGGGCCGCTTGCCTCCGGCCACCGTCACCGGCGTGATCTGCCGCCCGCCCCCGACCGAACCGGTCCACTTGGACTTCCCCGTGCGGAGGTCGTACGCGACGATCTTGTTGGGGCCGAGGATGCCGTCCTTGGGCTCGCTCGCCAGGTAGAGGGTGTCCGCGCCGACGGCGGCACCCGGACAGTTCTGCACGCCCTCGCCGGAGTCACCCGCCCCGGCGCACATCGAGAAGACGTCCGGGCCCTTGTCGAGGCGGATCCAGGAACGCTGCTTCCCCTTGTCGTCGACGGCGACGACCCCCCACTCGTCCATCTCCTCGCGGTTCTGGACGGCGATCACGGCGGGGTCCACGGAGTAGACCTTCCGGATGCTCCAGCCCTTCTTCGTCCGGTAGCTCCACTTGACGTCACCGGTGCGGGGATCGAGCCGCTTGAGCCTGCCATGCGTGCTGGGGCTGCCCGGCTGGCAGCCCTCCACCTGGAGCAGCCGCGAACCGCCCGCGACGCCGTCCAGGGAGCAGCCGCCCTTGCGCTCCCGCTCGGTGGTGAACAGCCGCTTGCCGTCGCCGATCCGGTAGCCGCGCATGGTGGCGCTCTGGTCGACCATGACGGTGCTGCCCGTGATGGAGACGTGCGTCATGCTCGTGTCGTCCCAGAAGCCGCCGTCGACGAGCTCCTTGTGCCAGCCCTTCTCGCCGGTCTTCAGGTCGATCATCCGCAGCTGGTCGCACTTCGTGTTCCGCTCGGACTTCCGCTTCGTGTACACGACGACGACCTTGCCGTCCGGTGTGGGGTTCACCGGCGTGTCGCAGACCGTGCCGGGCAGCGGCACCGACCAGGCCTTGGAGCCGTCGGCGGTCCGGTATCCGGTGACCTCGTCGTACTCGGCCTGAGCCACGATCCCGTCCACGTGCCAGAGGTCGAGGAGCTGTGCGCCCTTGCCCGGCAGCTTGACGTCGTTCATCGCGACCCAGGCCTTGGCCTCGCCGGGCTTGCGCCCCGCGTTGACGTCGATTACGGCGCCCGACCCCTCGTCCTTCCCGTCGGCGTCGGAGTCGGCGTCCTGCCCGGGCTCGGCCGACTCCCGCCCGCCGTCCGGCGATTGACGCGTCTGCCCGGCCACGGGCCGACGGGAACCGCTCCCGTCCCCGTCTCCGTCTGTTTGTGTGACGGCGTAGAGACCCACACCGATCAGGACCAGGGCGACGGCGCCGGCACCGAGGGCGAAGCGGAGCCTTCGCGGGGTGCCGGCCGGGGGCACCGGCTGGACGTAGGGGTTGCCGGGCACGGGCTGACGCACCGGCTCGGACTCACGATTGACCATGACCGAGATTCTGGACCAATGAGCACCCTATCTAGAGACATTTTCTAGAAAAAGTTTTTAACGCAGGTTTCCGTCCCGCGCCGGACGGCACCGTCAGGACCGGCGGAAATCACTGGCCGGGCGGGCGGAAATCACTGGCCCGGCAGGCGGCGGCCCTGCTTACATCTCTCCATGAGTGATCTCCGCATCCGCTGCGCGACCCCTTCGGACATCGACCCCGTACTGCGGTTCTGGCGCGATGCCGCGGAAGGGACGAGCATCAGCGACGACCAGGACGGGGTGGCCCGCCTCGTCGCACGCGACCCCCAGGCCCTGCTGCTCGCCGAGCGCGACGGCCTCCTCGTCGGGACCGCGATAGCCGGCTTCGACGGCTGGCGCTGCCACCTCTACCGCCTCGCCGTGCACCCGGACCACCGCCGCCAGGGCATCGGCTCCGCGCTGCTCGCCGCGGCGGAGGAGCGCTTCGTGGGCCTGGGCGGGCGCCGCGGCGACGCCATGGTCCTCAACCGCAACGAGCAGGCCCATCACACCTGGCATGCCGCGGGCTACGCTCCCCAGCCGCAGTGGAGCCGCTGGGTGAAGCACCTCACCGCCTGAGCGGCCGGACCGTGGGTACCTGTGTCCGGTCCGCCCGAGTGGGCTTTGCTGATCCTTTAAAATGGACGGACCACTCGGCCCTCTACGAAAGGTGTGAGCGTCCGCCCATGGGCGAGCCTCCCAGTACCCGACATCGCGCATTCCCCCGCCTCCTGTCCGATCATGGGACGGAGGTGACCCGATGACCGAAGTGCTCCTGCTCCTTGTGGCGGTGCTGCTGTCGCTGGCCTGTGGTGTCTTCGTCGCGGCCGAGTTCTCCCTCACGACGGTCGAGCGCAGCGAGCTCGAGCGCGCCGCCGAACGCGGCGAGCGCGGTGCCGCCGGCGCCCTCAAGGCCGTCAAGAACCTCACGTTCCAGCTCTCCGGGGCCCAGCTGGGCATCACCGTCACCAACCTGGTCGTCGGCATGCTCTCCGAGTCCTCCATCGCCAAGCTGATCTCGGGCCCGCTGCGCGCCCTGGGCATCCCCGCCTCGGCGGCCTCCTCGATCGCCCTCGTCATCGGCACGGCCCTGTCGACGGTCTTCCTGATGGTCGTCGGTGAACTGGTCCCCAAGAACTGGGCGATCTCGTCGCCGCTGGCCGTCGCCAAACGGGTGGCGACCCCGCAGCGCTGGTTCAGCGCCCTGTTCCGCCCGTTCATCGCGCACCTGAACAACACCGCGAACCGCTCCGTACGCCGCTTCGGCATCCAGCCCACCGAGGAGCTGGCCTCCGCCCGCAGCCCCAAGGAGCTGGTGGCGCTCGCCCGGCACTCCGCCAAGGAGGGCGCCCTGGAGGCGGACACCGCCGAGCTGTTCGTCCGCACCCTGAACCTGGCCGACCTCTCCGCGGAGAACGTGATGACGCCGCGGGTCCAGGTCATGGCCCTCGACGTCATGGCCACCTGCGAGGACGTCGCGAACGCCACCCGGGCGACGGGCCTGTCCCGCTTCCCCGTCTACCGCGGCAACCTCGACTCGGTCGTCGGCGTCGCGCACATCAAGGACGTCCTCGCCATCCCGGCCGAGCGCCGGGCCCGCTACCCCGTCGCCGAGCTGATGCGCGAGCCGCTCCTCGTACCGGAGTCGCTGACCGTCGACCGCCTGCTCGACCGGCTCTCCGGCAAGCGCACGATGGCCGTGGTCATCGACGAGTACGGCGGCACGGCAGGCGTCGCGACCCTGGAGGACATCGTCGAGGAGGTCGTCGGCGAGGTGCGGGACGAGCACGACCCGCACGAGACGCCCGACATCGCCGCGGACGGCACGGACGACGACGGCCGGACGCGGTACTCCGCCGACGGCTCGGCCCGCACCGACCAGCTGGCCCGCGTCGGCCTGCGCGCGCCGGACGGGCCCTACGAAACACTCGCCGGACTCGTCGCGACCGAGCTCGGCCGTATCCCCGCCGAGGGCGACCGCCTGGAGGTGGGCGGCTGGCGGCTCGACGTCGTGGACGCCCGTGGCCGCCGCGCGGCCCGCGTCCTGCTGCACGCACCCTTGCACGACGACCACCAGGAGGAGGAGCGATGACCGTCATCCAGTTGCTGATCGGCCTGGCGACCCTCGTCGTCAACGCCTTCTTCGTGGGCGCCGAGTTCGCCCTCATCTCCGTACGGAGGAGCCAGATCGAGCCGTACGCCGAGGACGACGACCGGCGTGCCAAGAGCGTGCTGTGGGGCCTGCAGCACGTCTCGGCGCTGCTGGCCGCCGCGCAGCTCGGCATCACGCTGTGCACGCTGGTGCTCGGCATCGTCGCCGAGCCCGCGATCGCGCACATCCTGGAGCCGATGTTCGACGGTGTCGGGGTGCCGCACGGTCTGGTCCACCCGATCTCGTTCGTCATCGCCCTGGCCGTCGCGACGTATCTGCACATGCTGCTCGGCGAGATGATCCCCAAGAACATCTCGCTGGCCGAGCCGGTGCGCACGGCTCTGCTGCTCGGTCCGCCGCTGGTCGCGATCGCACGGGCGCTGCGCCCGGTCATCTTCGCGATCAACGCGTTCGCCAACGGCCTCCTGAAGCTGCTCAGGGTCGAGGCCAAGGACGAGGTGAGCGCGTCCTTCTCGGACGACGAACTCGCCCGGATGGTCAAGGACTCCGGCGACGCGGGCCTGCTCGACGACCGCGCCCAGGAGCGGCTGCACGACGCCCTGGAGCTGGGCCGTCGTCCCGTCAGGGATGTGGTGCTGCCGCTGGAGAGCGTGGTCTATGCCCGCGTGGGCGTGACGCCCGAGGAGCTGGAGCGGCTTTCGGCGGAGTCGGGTTTCTCGCGCTTCCCCGTCGTGGACGACGGCCGTCGCATCGTCGGCTATCTCCACGTCAAGGACGCGCTCGACCGGATGCCGCGCGATCTGCCGTTCCGGGTGCCGGACATGCGCAAGATCGCCCAGGTCCGTGAGGCCACGCCGCTGGACGACGTGCTGACCGCGATGCGCGGCAGTCGCACGCACGTGGCGGCGGTGCTCGGCTCGGACGGCAGGCTGGCCGGCATGGTCACGATGGAGGACGTCCTGAGGGAGCTGTTCGGTCAGCCCGTCTGAGGCCTGACCGACGCGATCTGGAGCGATCTGAAGCGAGGGGGATGCGCACCGTGAGTCAACTCGTCCTGCGCGACGTGTCGTACGGCTATCCCGAGCGGCCCGTGCTCGAACGGATCTCCCTCTCGGTGCGCCCCGGCGAGAAGGCGTGCGTCATCGGTGAGAACGGCTCGGGCAAGTCGACGCTGCTGCGCCTGATGGCGGGCGATTTCGCGCCCGCCGACGGTGAGGTGGCCGTCGTCGCGGACGGCGGCACCGGCTATCTCGCGCAGACCCTGCGGCTTCCGCCGCACGCCACCGTGCAGGACGCGGTGGACGACGCGCTCGCCGAACTGCGCGACCTGGAGCGGCGGATCCGGGAGGCGGAGGACGCGCTCGGTGCGGCGGGACCCGAAGGCCTCGCCGCGTACGGGGACCTCATCGCCGTCTTCGAGGCACGTGACGGCTACCGCGCCGACGCCCGCCTCGATGCGGCGCTGCACGGTCTGGGCGTCCCGCATCTGGACCGTGCGCGGACCCTGGGATCACTGTCCGGGGGCGAGGCGGCGCGCCTCGCGCTCGCGTGCGTCCTGGCCCCGCAGCCCGAGCTGCTCCTCCTGGACGAGCCGACGAACCACCTGGACGACCAGGCGCTCGGCTGGCTGGAGGAGCGGCTGCGCGCCCACCGGGGCACGGTCGTGGCCGTCACCCACGACCGGGTCTTCCTGGGCCGGGTCGCCGAGGTGATCGTCGAGGTCGACGGCGACCGCAGGTCCGTGGCCCGCTTCGGCGGCGGCTGGCACGGCTACCTGGAGCAGCGGGCCACGGCCCGGCGCCGCTGGGAGGAGCGCTACCGGGAGTGGAGCGACGAGGTCGCGCGCCAGGAGCGGCTCGCCGATGGCGGCTCCGACCGGCTCTCAGGGGGCTGGCGGATGAGCGAGAGCCCTCGTTTCGCGGGCCATCAGCGGTCGGTGGAGGGCCAGCTCTCCGGGATCGTGCGCAACGCCCGCGAGCGGCTGCGCAGGCTGCGGGCGCAGCCGGTGCCGCGCCCGCCCGACCCCTTGCACTTCACGGCCGGTGGCGGCCTGGCGGGCGGCGACCATCCCTTCGTACGCCCGGTCGCGCTGACGGATGTCGTGGTGGGCGAGCGCCTGGCGGTCGACCGGCTGATCCTGGATCCGGGCTCGCGCACGCTGGTGACCGGGGTGAACGGCGCGGGCAAGTCGACGCTGCTCGCCGTCCTCGCCGGAGCGCTCGCCCCGGATCGGGGCGAGGTCCAACTACCGGCCCGCATCGGATACTTGCCGCAGGAAGTCGAGTACATCGCCGACGAGGACATGGCGAGGCCGCTGCTCGACGCCTTCGCGGCAGGGCTCTCCGGGCTGCCCGACGACCACGCGGAGGCCCTCCTGTCGCTCGGCCTGTTCCGCGAGGAGGACCTGGCCGTGCCGGTGAAGGCACTCTCCGTGGGCCAGCGGCGCCGCTTGGCGCTCGCCCGCCTGGTGACCCGCCCGGCCGACCTCCTCCTGCTCGACGAACCGACGAACCACCTCTCCCCCGCCCTGGTCGAGGAACTCGACGAGGCACTGGCGGATTACCGGGGCACGCTGATCGTGGTCTCACACGACCGAAGGCTGCGGGAACGGTTCCGGGGCCAGCGACTCTCGGTCACGTCCGGCCGGGTGGCCGGTCCCTAGGGGGTGGCCTGCCTGTGCCGGGCGGTCGGCGTTT
This sequence comes from Streptomyces sp. NPDC032198, assembly GCF_040636975.1. NCBI lineage: Bacteria > Bacillati > Actinomycetota > Actinomycetes > Kitasatosporales > Streptomycetaceae > Streptomyces > Streptomyces sp. NPDC032198. The sequence continues at coordinate 452,735 of NZ_JBEZVL010000004.1, forward strand.
CCGTGATGCCGGGGCCGTGTGCTCCGAAGTTCGCGGCGCCGACCGCCGTGAGCACGGCGAGCAGCGTCGCCATCCCCGCGGTGGCGAGCGCCGCCTTCCAGTCGACGTCCAGGAGGGTGGTCGCCCCGGCGACCAGGACGGCGGCGAGCGACTGCGCGAAGGTACGGAGCGCACGCTCCGCGGTGGCCTTCCAGAATCCAGCGGTCCACATGTCTGGCCCACCCTCTCGTCATTGACGGGTCAACCCTTGGCATACCGCTGTTGTGTGCCGCTGCCCAGAAGGCCGACGGGCCCGTCAGAGATCGAGGCTGTGGCCCGTCGTCGCGTCGACATGGTCCGGGACCTCGTCGTGGCGGTCGAGTCCCTGGCCCCGGTCCTGGCGTGGGCCCAGGAGCGCCTCGACTCACCCCTGTCGGTGCCGGATCTGGCGGCGCACGCCGCGCTCAGCCCCGCGACCCTGCACCACCGCCAACCTGCGGGCCCTGATGCGCCGCGAGACGGGGCTCAGCCCGTCGGCGTACCGACGCCGGTTCGGTCCCGCGCCAGCGCCTTCGCGTCCTTCTTGAACGCCCACTCCATGTCGGGTTCCATCGCGAACCGGAAGAGGCGCTGCACCGGTGGCGTACAGAGAACGGTGATGAGGGTCGCGGCGCCGAGGGTGACGGTGATCTCGCCGAGCGGGGTGTGCAGCCAGTCGAGTTCGTACCAGTCCCAGAAGCGCGAGCCCTTGGCGACGAACCCGTGCAGCAGATAGCCGTAGAGCGTGCCCGCGCCGAGCGCGGTGAACCAGAGCCTGCGGCCGGGCACCCAGGCGAAGAAGCACGCGACGAGGATCGCCGAGCAGCCGAACATCCCGAGCGTCATCACGGCTCCGGACCAGCCGGGCGCGGCCAGCTCCTGCGCGCTGTCCCGGCGGTAGAACCAGGCGGCGTTCATGCGCGGCGCCGCCCAGTACGCGAACAGCAGGGCCGCCGTGAAGACGGGCAGCGCCAGGATGCGGGCCTCCCTGCGGCGCACGATCTGGAAGTGCTCGGGCTTCAGGCACAGGCCGAGGACGAAGAACGGCAGGAACTGCAGCACCCGTTGCAGGTCCAGGTCGTCGCCGATGTCCGGCGAGACCGAGGCGAGCACCGCGATGGCGAGCGCGATCGGCAGGGGCCGGCGGACCAGCTTCCACAGCGGGGTCGTCAGCCGCCAGACGAAGAGCGCGACCAGGAACCAGGTGAGGTACCAGGGGTCGAGCAGACTGATCGGGTACGTCGGGTCGCCGCCCGCGTAGCGCTTGAAGAAGGTGTACGTGACCTCGAAGATGACGTACGGCACGGCGATGCCCGTCACCAGGCGCTTGAGCCGGCCGGGGCTCGCGTCGAAACTCCGCGAGAAATAGCCGGAGATGACGATGAACGCCGGCATGTGGAAGGTGTAGACGGTGATGTAGAGCGCGGCCGCTGCCCGGCTGTCGCCGCGCAGCGGCTCCCACGCGTGGCCCATCGCGACCAGGACGATCGCCAGGTACTTGGCGTTGTCGAAGAACGAGTCCCGGCGTTTGACCGGAGGCTCCGGCGCCACGGTGGTGGGCACCGGAGCCTGTGGAGAGGAACTGCGCGCGGCGGGCAGCGGCGCGCGCAGGGCCCCGGTCCGGTCCATCGAGCGGACTGGCTCACTCACGGGACCTCCCGGGGGAACCCGGGCCCGCGGTCTCGCGTCTTACGTTCAATGCGGGTGCTACACCTGTGTAGAACATCACGGGCACCCTAGCCACCGAAGCCCCCGCGCGTACAGTCGCGCCACCTGTGAATCAGCCGAGTGCCGCCGGTGAGGGTCCCACCAGCTCGGACAGGACGTCCTCCATGGTGACGAAGCCGAGCACCGTGCCGCTCGCGCCGGTGACCGCGGCCAGATGGCTGTCCGCGGCCCGCAGCGCGGTGAGGGTGTCGTCGAGCGGCGTGTCGATGTGCACCCGCGTGACCACGTGGAACGCGCCGCGCGGGAAGGGCCGGTCCCGTTCGGCGATGCCCAGCGTGTCCTTGATGTGGAGGTAGCCGAGCAGGGTGCCGTCGGGTCCGGTGACGGGGAAGCGGGAGAAGCCCGCGTCCGCGGCGACCCGCTCCAGACGTGCCGGGGTGACCGTGTGGTCGACGCTGCTCATCTTGGCGGCCGGTACGAGGATCTCGCCGACCGGCCGGGTGCCGAGCTCCAGCGCGTCGCGCAGCCGCTCGCCGTCGGCCGCCGAGAGGAGCCCGGCCGCGCTGGAGTCGACGACCATGCGGGCGAGCTGGTCGTCGGTGTAGACGGACTCGACCTCGTCCTTCGGTTCGACCCTGAGCAGCTTGAGGAGGGTGTTGGCGAAGGCGTTGATGCCGAAGACGAACGGCTTGAGCGCGCGGGTGAGGGCCACCAGCGGCGGACCGAGCAGCAGGGCGGTCCGGGCGGGCGCGGCGAGCGCGATGTTCTTGGGGACCATCTCGCCGATCAGCATGTGCAGATACGTCGCCACGGTCAGGGCGATGACGAAGGCGATCGGGTGCACCAGGGTGTGCGGGATGTGGACCGCCTCGAAGCCGGGCTCCAGGAGGTGCGCGATGGCGGGTTCGGCGACCGCGCCGAGCACCAACGACGAGACCGTGATGCCGAGTTGGGCGGTGGCCATCATTGCGGAGATGTGCTGCAGGCCCCAAAGGGTGACGCGGGCGCGCTTGTCGCCCGCCTGGGCGCGGGGCTCGATCTGGCTGCGGCGCACGGAGATCAGGGCGAACTCGGCGCCGACGAAGAACGCGTTGGTGAGCAGGGTCAGGGCACCGATGATGAGTTGCAGGGTGGTCATCGCGCCTCCTCCACGGCCTGGCGGGGCACGTGGAGTGCCGGTTCGGTGATGCGGATGCGGTCGGCGCGGTGGTGCTCGACCGTCAGGACGGACAGCTCCCAGCCCTCCAGGTCGAGGGCGTCGCCCTGGGCCGGGATGCGGGTGAGGCGGGTGGCGATCAGTCCGGCCACGGTTTCGTACGGTCCTTCCGGCGCGGTGAGTCCTATCGCGGCGAGCTGGTCGATGCGGACGCCGCCGTCGGCCTCCCACGCGGTGCGGCCGTCCGGGGCCGTCCGCGAGGGCAGCAGGTCGGGGACCTCGACGGGGTCGTGCTCGTCGCGGACCTCGCCCACGACCTCCTCGACGATGTCCTCCACCGTCGCCACACCGGCCGTGCCGCCGTATTCGTCGATGACCACGGCCATCGTGCGGGTCTCCCGCATCCGCTCCAGAAGCCGGTCCGCGGGCAGGCTGTCGGGCACCAGCAGGGGCTCGGTGGCGAGGTCGGTGACCGGGGTGAGCTGCCGCTTCTCCGGGTCGAGGGCGAGCACGTCGCGGATGTGGACGGTGCCGATGACCTCGTCCAGGCTGTCGCGGAAGACGGGGAAGCGGGACAGGCCCGTGGCGTGCGTCAGGTTCGCGGCGTCGGCCGCGGTGGCGTGCGCCTCCAGGGCCCGTACGTCCACCCGCGGGGTCATCACGTTCTCCGCCGTCAGCTCGCTCAGGTGCAGGGTGCGGACGAACAGTTCGGCGGAGTCCGCCTCCAGGGCGCCCTCGGCAGCCGAGCGCCGGGCGAGGGCGACCAGCTCCTCGGGGGTGCGCGCGGAGGCGAGCTCCTCGGCGGGCTCCAGGCCGAAGCGGCGTACGACGTGGTTCGCGGTGTTGTTCAGGTGCCGGATGAACGGGCCGAAGGCGGCGGTGAAGCCGCGCTGCGGTGCCGCCACCACCTTGGCGACGGCCAGTGGCCGGGAGATCGCCCAGTTCTTCGGCACCAGCTCGCCGACGACCATCAGGACCACGGTGGACAGGACCACGCCGAGCAGGGTGGCCACGGTCGGGGCGGCGGCGCCGAGACCGGCCGCTTCCAGGGGGCTGCGCAGGAGCGCCGCGAGGGACGGTTCGGCGAGCATGCCGATCACCAGCGACGTGACGGTGATGCCGAGCTGGGCCCCGGAGAGCTGGAAAGTCAGCCGCCGGACCGCCTTCAGGGCACCTTCGGCGCCCCGCTCCCCCGCGGCGGCGGCGCGCTCCAGGTCACCGCGCTCGACGGTGGTCAGGGAGAACTCGGCCGCCACGAAGAGCGCGCAGGCGAGCGTGAGGAGCAGGGCGAGCAGCAGGAGCAGGATCTCGGTCACCGTGCCACCCCCGTTCCCTCGCGCTCGGACAGCGGGCGGGACGTGGCACGGTTCGTACTGGGAGGCTCACCCATTGCGGGTCCGTGGCTCCTTCTCGTACTCGTACGAAGTGTCGTACGAGAGCGGTGGCAGGGAAGCGGTAGGGCTTCTCCAGCCACTGTAAAGGAAAGGCAAAGTGAACCGGCAGGGTGGCGGCCCTGTCCTTCGCGCCTAGAGCGGCGTGGCCGCGTGCAGGATCAGGACCATCGTCACGGCGGAGTTCGCCGAGGACATGGCGGAGGCCGCCGCCCCCGCGGTGGCCGCCCACGCGGCGAGTCCCACCGCGGTGAACAGGGACGGCCAGCTGCGCGCCGTGGGAGCCGGGCCGAGGAGCGCCGCGACCCGGCGGGGCACGGGACCCGGTGCGGCCAGCCCGGCCAGGGTGGCGGCCGGGGCGCCCCGGGAGTGGAGTGCCGCCTTGCCGATCGCGCGGGCGACGGCCTTGCGGTCGCCGACGGCGTGGGCGGCGTCCTCGTCCGCCCAGCGCTCGGTCGTGTAGGACACGGCGGTGCGCAGCGGGCGCAGGAACGGATTGGCGCGCGCGGCCAGCTGCACGGCGAGGAGGTAGCGGTGGTGCCGGGTCGCGAGGTGGGCGCGTTCATGGGCGAACAGGGCGCGGCGCTCGGCGGGTACGAGGCAGTCGAGAAGGGCGGTGGTGACGACGACCCGGTCGCGGGTACCGCCGGGGAGCGCGTACGCGTAGGGCACGTCGTCGGGCAGGACGGCGACGGCGGTGCCGGGCAGCCCGGCCAGGGCGCGGTGGGCGGCACGCCGCACCTGGTGGTGGCGCCACAGTGTCCTGCCGCACGCCACGGCCACGGCCAGCAGCCCCGGAATGGCGAGGCGTCCCGCGATCTCGTCGTACGGGACCGCGGCGCGCACCTCGGGGTCCGACCAGCCGTCCGGCAGCGGGTTCCCGGGCAGCTGGGCCGTGCCGACGACCATCAGGAGGCCCAGGCACAGGGTGCTGCAGAGCGCCATGACCGCGGCGACCGTCGTGAGCAGCCGGGTCGCGGTCCGCGGGTGCAGACGCTGCTCGGCGAGCCGGGCGACCGGCCAGGCGGTCAGCGGCAGCACCAGCGGCAGAAGGACGAACATCCCCATGACGGTTCAGTCGTCCCTCTCCGTCGCGGCCTGCGCCTCGGCCTGCCGCAGGAGCTCGCGCAGCAGCTTTTCGTCACCCGGCGGCAGCGCGGTGAGGAAGCTGGCGAGGACCGCCTCCCGGTCGTCCTCGCCGTCGAGCACCTTGCGCATCTTGCGTGCCGCGAGGCCCGCCTCGTCGGCCGCGGGCATCCAGGCGAAGGAGCGGCCCGCGCGCTCGCGGGTCACCGCCCCCTTGTCCAGGAGCCGGCTCAGGATCGTCACGACGGTCGTGTACGCGAGGTCCCCGCCGAGCCGCTCCTGCACCCAGCCCGCGGTCGCGGGACCCTCCGCCTCGCGCAGGGCCGACAGGACCTGCGCCTCCAGCTCACCCTGCCCCCGCCGCCGGGAACGCCGCCGCTGCTCCGCCACGCCCGTCTCCCTTCCACTGCCTTGCCGTCCTGGACGAGGCTAACGCCCGGACGGCGGTGGTCGGCGCGCCAGGCACGGCACAGGCCCATGATCGTGTACGCGTAAAACAGCATTGCACCGGCCGTCGGCCGACATTAAGGTCACTCGGGTGACTGCCGGGTCGGCCTTGAGCCATGTACGAGTGGGGCATCCGGCCTCCGCGTGAGCGCGAGGCGGGCCAGAGCCCCGCCTTCCCTCTTCCGTCTTAACTCCCCGCGCCCCATGCGGCGCGCATCCAGCGGACCCAAGACCCGGAAGAGACACCACACATGCCTGTCACGACCGTCCAGTTGAACCACACCGCTGTCTACGCCAAGGACCGGCAGCTGTCGGCCGAGTTCATCGCCGTCATCCTGGGCCTGGAGGTCGGCGCACCGTTCGGGCCGTTCCTGCCCGTCGACCTCGGCAACGGCGTGACGCTCGACTACTACGAGCTGCGCGACGAGCCGGTGCAGTCGCAGCACTACGCGTTCCTCGTGCCCGACGAGCAGTTCGACGCCATGATCACCCGCCTGGAGACGGTCGGGGTCACCTACTACGCCGACCCGAGCCACACCGAACCCGGGCGGATCAACCGCCTGTTCGGCGGCCGGGGCGCGTACTTCGCCGACCCGGACGGCCACAACATGGAGATCATGACCCGGCCCTACGCCCGCCCGTAGCGTCTTCGGCCACCCCGGCCCGCCACCGCGGCACCCGTGTCCCGGCCGCTCCCGTGGCGGGCGGGGCGCGGGTGCCGGGCCGGGGCAGCCGAGCCCCGGTCCGGCGCGTTCACCACCGTCCGGAAGCGTGCGCGCCCGCGAGACGGGTCGGCGCAAAAGGCTCATTGCGGCACTCTTCCGGCGGCAGTAGAAGGGGCATTGACCCTAAACGTTGCGGCCGCGGCGTTCGGAAAGGCATCACATCGAAGCTCTGAAGAAGCCGGGTGATCCAGAATGCTGCAAGACCCGCACAGCGCAGTATCGAACGAGCCCGAGGACAGTGCCGTCTCACTCGCCACCGAGCAGGAGGCGATCCTGCAGCCGCCCTCCGAGGGGACGCAGGGCGAGGCCCAGCACTCGATGGGTGAGGGCCTGGAGCACGTCGAGGGCTACCGGCGTCCGGAGCACTTCGCCCCGGAGGCCTGGACCGCCCCGACCGCCACCCTGCCCGACATCGGGGAGGCGTCGTTCGGCGCGCCGCCGCCGGCCCAGGAGACGGTGCACGGTCCGGATGACCGCGTACAGATCAGCACCACGAGCGTCTACCCGTGGCGGGTGCACTGCTACCTGCTGATCACGGCCCGCGACAACGCCCTCTACCAGGGCACCGGCTGGCTCCTCGGACCGCACACGCTCGCCACGGCGGGTCACGTCGTCTACATCAAGGGCAGCGGCGTGGCGGGCCGGGACGGCTGGGTGAAGAGCATCCAGGTCATGCCGGGACGCAACGGCGCCTCGTTGCCGTACGGCAGCATCACCTGCACGAGCTTCCGTTCCGTGGTCGGCTGGACGGAGAACGGCGACGAGAACTTCGACTACGGCGCCATCATCACGCCGTCCAACATCGGCTCCACCACGGGCTGGTTCGGCTTCGGCGTCTACTCGGACTCGGACCTGCTCAAGACCACCGGGAACATCGCCGGCTATCCGGGCGACAAGCCGTCCGGGACGCTCTGGTACGGGGCCCGCGGGATCGACTCGGTGGCCGCGCGCAAGGTGTACTACGACATCGACACCGCCGGTGGGCAGAGCGGCAGCTCCGTCTACCGCATCGACAGCAGCGGCCGCTACGGCTTCGCGATACACGCCTACGGCGGATCGCGGGTGAACTCGGGGACCCGGTTCACCACACCGGTCTTCAACAACTACGTGGCATGGAAGGCGTGAGCGAAACCCCATGAACGGCAGCGGCAGGGCAGTGGAGATCACCGGCGTCGTCCGCGACGCGTCGGGCGCCCCGGTGGCGGGCGCGCACGTCCTGTTCAGCGACGGGCCACAGCCCCTGCCGGACATCGCTGCCCTGACCGACGCCGAGGGCCGGTTCTCCCTCGGCGCACCCGCGGCGGGCGAGTACACGCTCCTGTGCCGGGCGGACCCGCTCATGGGCCCGCCCGGCACGGCCGAGGCCACCGTCCACGTCGAGCCGTCCGCGGGGGCCGCGGCGCCCGGGCGGCTGCGGGTCGAGCTGACCCTCGGTTAGTGGCGTGTTCCGCGCCGGGCGGCAGCGGTGGACGTGCGTGCGGCGCGACTCCTGTCTAGCGTCACGAGCATGAACACTGACCCGCAGCGTTTCGAGATCCTGGTGGTTCCCGAGTTCTCGGGGGACGGCGTGAGCACGACCGACGCCCGCGACGCCCTGCGCTCGGCCGTCGTGGTGGCCACGGGCGAGACCGGGGCCTCCGGGTTTCCCCGGTACGCGGGTGACGGCATGGAGGCCGACATCGATCCCGGTACCCGTACCGTCGAGGCGCTCCTGGTCGACGGTGCCGAACTGGACTACGGACTCTCGGTGCGGGTCGCCGAGGCGTAGGCAGGCCTGGCCCCGCGCGGGCGGGGCGGCCACCGGGTCACGGCGGCGGGGCCATGTCGCCGGCGAGCCGTGCCAGCGCGTCCGCGAGCCCCGGCGGCGAGCCGGGGGAAGCGGTTCCGACCGACCCCGCGGGGGAGACGGTTCCCACCACGGAGTCGCCCGAGTGGACCAGGATGTGGCTGGGCGGCCGGAGTTGGCGGGCCTGGTCGATGACCGTCGCGGCGTCCCCGGCGAAGCGGGCGCTGAGGTCGATGACCAGGACGTCGGGCAGCAGGGCGCGGGCCCTCGCCATGGCGAGGAAACTGTCGTCCGTCTGGGAGATGACGTACACGCCGGGGACGGCCTCGATCCGCGGGATCAGGTCGCTCGCCCGGTGATCGGCGGCCAGCACCAGCACGGTCAGCACTTCGCACTTGCCCTTCGCGTGGTCCAGGTTTCACCGGCGACATCGACTTCGCTGATCGTTTCAGCATGTCATCCGACGCGGCGGATCCGGCGACCCCGGGAGCGCTGGCGTGTCGGCTCGGTCGCGGAGTTGATTGTAGAGTGGTTTTCTAGATACCTGCTCTAGTTTCATGGGATAGGCTCCGATCATGACGCCTAGTGGCAGAGCGGGCACGGCGCAACGTGTCGCCTAAGCAGCAACGCGGCGAAGCCACCGTCGACCGGCTCCTGAGCGCGGCGCTGGAGGTGTACGCCACGTCGGGCAGGCCGGGGTTCACCGTCAACGCGGTGACCGCGGCGGGCGGCGTCAGTCTCGGCAGCCTGTACCACCACTTCGGCAGCATCGACGGCCTCGCCGCCGCGCTGTACACCCGCTGCGTCGAGCAGCTCTTCGACGAGATGATCGCCGCCCTCGGCCCCGCGCGGACCGCCCGCGGCGGAGTCCGTGCCCTGGTCACCGCCTATCTGCGGTTCACCCGGGAACACCCGGACGCCGCCCTCTTCCTGCACGCCTCCGCCCACTCGGGCTACCTCGCGGCACACGCGGACCAGATCCGCGGGGCCAAGGCCGACAAGCTGGCGGTCATCGCGGAGTGGATGCTGCCGCGGGTCGCGGCGGGCGAGATCGCGCCCCTGCCCGCACCCGTCATCGAGGTCCTGGTCATGGGGCCGGTCACCGAGGCCGCCCACCGCTGGCTGGCCAGTACGTACGACATGGATCTCGACGAGGCCGCACGGTTCCTGCCCGACCGGATCTGGCGCTCGCTGCGGCCGGACTAGACGGCAAGCCGGGCCGGCAGGTCGAGCCGCGTGAGGTGTTCGGGGGCGAGCGCGCGCAGGAAGTCCGCGGCGTCGAACGCCTCCCCGGCCGCCCGTACGCCCGGCGCCCCGCCGCGCCCGTCGAGGACGCGTTCCAGGGCCTCCGCGACGAGCGGTGCCGTCACGGCGTAGATGTCCTGCCCGCCCGCGACCGCGCGACGGGTCTCCCTGCCGCGCCGGACGACCGCCTCGACGAGGAAGGTCTGCGCGGAACGCCCCACGGCGTCGGCGGGCCGCGGCTCCGGGGTGCCCTCGGCCCGGATGTCCCGCAGCGGCGCGAGGTTCATCACCGCCCGCACCTCGGGGGTGCGCACGTGGCGCGGCAGGGTGACCTGATCGGCCGTTGCGAACGCCTGGGCGTCCTGGGTGCCCAGCGGCTCCGGGAAGTCCCACGGGAAGACGTCCTGGGAGTAGTCGAACGGGCGCAGTTCGCCGCCGGTGTACACGAGGTGCTGCCCGGCGTTGGTCTCGCCGGTGCGCCGGGTGCCGTGGGTCGGGTGCCAGCTGTCGAGGCCGTACGCGAGAGTGATCTCGTCCGCGTCCGGCCAGTCCCCCAGGGCCGCGGTGGCCAGCAGGTCGCCCAGGCCGCCGTAGAACGCCAGGGACGGCGCGATGACGACGCCCGCCTCTCGCGCACGGTCGCCGTAGGTGTCGAACAGGGCGGCGCTGACGCCCTGTTCGGCGGCGACGTCCAGGTACGGGATGCCCGCGCGCAGCGCCGCGTCGGCGACGGGCAGGGACGTCTCCAGGAACGGTCCGGCGGCGTTGACGACCGCCGACGCGCCGTCGAGTGCGCGGTCGAGGGACGCCGCGTCCCCGGTGGACGCCACCCGCACCGGCGCGCCGGGGGCCAGCGCGCGCAGCGCTTCGAGCTTCTCCAGGTCTCTTCCCACCAGGATCGGTGTGGCGCCGCGGCGCAGCAGTTCCGCCACGACGAAGCGGCCGGTGTGGCCGTACGCGCCGACGACGGCGACCGTCCGCCCCTCGAGCCGCACTCCGGCGTCCGAAACGGCAGTCGTGAAAGGGGTGTTGCTCATCGTTGGCTCCCTGTGTCCGGAGGGCGGTGCGCCCCGCACGCACCATGATCCGCGTCCGGACCACGCCCCACCAGTGGCCGGAATGACGAGGGGCGTACAGTTTCGGACATGAGGACCGTGGCGATGGCACTTCCCGAGGGCAGCATGCTTTTCGAGGCCGCGGCGGCCTTCGAGGTCTTCGGCTCGGACCACTCCGATCTGGCCGGGTCCTGGTACTCGTTCACCGTGTGCGGCGCGAACGGCACACGCGTCGGGGACTGGCTCCGCGCCGAGACGGCCCACGGCCTGGAGGCCGTCGCCGCCGCGCAGACGGTGATCGTCCCGGCCTGGCGCGACATCGGCACGCAGCCGCCGGGCGACTTGATCGAGGCCCTGCGCACCGCCCACGCGGCAGGCTCCCGGATCGTCTCGCTGTGCACCGGCGCCTTCGTCCTCGCCGCCGCCGGACTCCTCGACGGCCGCCGGGCCACCACGCACTGGGCCCACGCCGAGCGGCTCGCCAGGCTCCATCCCCGGGTCACGGTCGACCCCGACGTCCTCTTCACCGACGAGGGCAGCGTGCTCACTTCGGCGGGCAAGGCCGCGGGCATGGACCTGTGTCTGCACCTCGTCCGCGCCGACCACGGGGCGACGGTGGCCAACGCACTGGCCCGGCGGCTCGTGACCCCGCCCCACCGGGACGGCGGCCAGGCGCAGTTCATCCCGGCACCGGTGGCGCACGGGCGCGACCACCCGCTGGCCGATCTGCTGCCCTGGGTCCTTGGCCGCCTCGAACAGCCCCTCACCATCGAGGACCTGGCCCGACAGGCCGGGATGAGCAGCCGCAATCTGTCCCGGCACTTCCATGCCGTCACCGGTACGGCGCCGCTGCGCTGGCTGCTCAGCCAACGGGTGCGGCTGGCACAGGAGTTGCTGGAGTCGGGCGACGAGAGCATCGAGCGGATCGCGGCCCGTACGGGCATGGGGACCTCCGCCACGCTCCGGCGGCACTTCACGCGGGTCACGGGTCTGCCGCCCGAGGCCTACCGGCGCACCTTCGGCGCCTCCTGAGTGCCGGTCGGCTCGTCCCGGCGCTCCGGCGAACGCTCGTGAAGTGCCCCTCGTCCGACTGATTGCCGGACATGGGGGTACTCGGCCGCCATGCGAACCCGGAAGCAGTCGTTCGACCGCTGATCACAGACGCCCCGATCGGTGCCCGCGTCGCGTGGGTGCCCATCGGCCGGCTTCGGCGCCGAACGAAACACGAGAAAAGCTGAACGGACCACGACATCAAGGGAGGCAGCCATGATCACCGCCGTCATCATCGCCGTGGTCGTCATCGCGGCAGCCGTCGTCCTCTTCGTCGGACTGCGGCGAGCCCGGGGCGGCGGAGGCAGCCTGAAGCGCCGCTTCGGGCCCGAGTACGACCACACCGTCGCCCGGCACGACGGCGACGTACGGGCAGCCGAACAGGAGCTCCGCGAGCGCGTACGACTCCACGGCTCCGTCAAGCCCGAGCCGCTGCCGCCCGGGGCGCGCGAGCGCTACGTCGCCCAGTGGGCCGGCGTCCAGGAGCAGTTCGTCGAATCACCGCAGCAGGCCGTGGCCGAGGCCGACGCACTGCTCGCCCGACTGGCCAGGGACCGGGGCTTCCCCGACGGTGAGCGCTTCGACGAGCAGATGGCCGCGCTCTCCGTCCACCACGCCCACTCCGTCCACGGATACCGCGCCGTGCACACGGCGACCCGCGGGCAGGGCGGCACCGAGGAAATGCGCGAGGCCATGGTCGACGCCCGTCGCCTCTTCGAGGCGTTGGTCGCCGAGCACACGGTCGACTCCAGCCGGAACGGCGGGCACTCCACCGCCGACCGCGGCCACACGCCGTGGGCACTGCCCCGACGTCACGCGAAGGGAAGTGGCACATCATGACGGACGCCGAGCACCTGACACCCCGCGAAACACCACGCGAACAGGGCATGGGCAGCGGCACGCCGCGCGACCCTGCATTCGGTAGCGGCACACCCCGCGACCCGGCAGTCGGTAGCGGCACACCCCGCGACCCGGCCATGGGCAGCGGCACACCCGCTCCGGCCCCTGCTCCCGCGCACGCCGCGAACCGCTCCCCCGCCGCCGGCTCCCCGGCCACCGGCTCCCCCGCGCACGCCGCCGGACCCGGCTCCGAATCCGGTCCCGTACTGCTCGCGCAGGATGAGCGGGACAAACTCGGGCTGCGCCTCCAGCAGGCACTCAGCACGTTCGTGGACAGCCCGCGCCAGGCGGTGGAGGAGGCCGACGGCCTCTTCGACGACGCCGTCAGGCACCTGACCGAAACCCTCACGGAACGACGGCGCACCCTGCGCGAGGGCTGGCAGGGCCACGACACCGAAGCGCACACGGAAGAACTGCGCCTCGCGCTGCGGCAGTACCGGGAAGCCACGGAACGACTGTTGCGCATCTAGAACATCCGGAACGGCACGACGTGGGGCCCGAGGCGAAAAGCCTCGGGCCCCACGTCGGTGCGCGTACCGGTCAGCCGTTGGGCAGGATGACCGCGCGGCCGTTGATCCGGCCCTCGTGCAGGTGCTCGTACGCCTTGGGGGCGTCGTCCAGTGCGTACGTCTCCACATGGACGTCGATCGCACCGGAACGGGCCAGGTCGAGGACCTCGATCAGCTCGGACCTGCTGCCCCAGTACGGGGCGCGGACCGCCGCGTCGTAGGGGGTCGCGCCGAAGCCGACGGACGCGGCTCCGCCGCCGATGCCCACGATGGTCACGTCCGCCTCCACCGCCGCGCAGGCGGTCGCCGTGGCGACGGTGGGCGGTGCGCCGACGAAGTCGAACACCGCCTGTGCGCCGAGGCCGCCGGTCAGCTCACGGACCTTCGCCGCCGCGTGCTCGTCCGACAGGACGGTCTCGTGGGCGCCGACCTGGTGGGCCAGTCGCAGCTTTCCGTCGGTGACATCCAGGGCGATCACCCGGGCCGGGGTCAGCGCGCGCAGCAACTGGATGGCGACGTGCCCCAGGCCACCGGTGCCGATGACCACGACGGTGCTGCCGGGCGTCAGCTTGGGCAGGGAGGCCTTGATGGCGTGGTACGGGGTCAGGCCCGCGTCGGTGAGCGGCACGGCGGTCACCGGGTCAAGGCCGCCCAGCGGGACCAGATGGCGCGCGTCGTCCACGATCATGTACTCGGCGATGGCACCGGGCGCCCCGAGTCCGGGCGGGAGGATGCCAAGCTCCGCGGCGCGCGTGCAGTAGTTCTCCTTGCCCTGCGCGCACATCAGGCAGGCTCCGCAGCCCCACGGTCCGTAGACGGCCACGGAGTCGCCGACCTCGAAGCCGGTGACGCCCTCACCCAGCGCGGCGACGGTCCCCGCGCCCTCGTGGCCGAGGGTGAGCGGCAGCGGGAAGGGCAGCGCCTCCGCGGGCCAGCTCATCACGGCGATGTCGGAGTGACAGACGCCCGCCGCCGTGACCTTCAGGAGTACCTGGCCGGGGCCCGGCTCGGGACGCGGGACGGTGACCACCTCGGGGGCGGCGCCGACGCTGCGGTACTGGACGGCCTTCATCTCGGCGGGCATGCCGGGGTTCTCTTGCGCTGACATCTGGGATGCCTCTTCTCGTTCTGCGTACTGTGCGCCTGATGTCCCCCTCTGTCCTCGACTGTACTCCTCAAGACGTCTCATTGAGACACGTGACCCATTGAGACACGTGACTCTTTGAGACATTTGACGCTTCGGGAATCGTGCGGACTCAGCCGCGGTCGTAGTGGTAGCCGTCGCCGTGGGAGGGTCCGACGTTGTGGCGGATGCCGCTCGGCTCGTCGAGGGTGAAGTAGGAGGGGTCCATGTCCCCGCACACGATCTGGCTCGAGCGCCCCTCGTCCAGGTAGGCGGTGCCGATGTTGATGCGCTTACCGCCGTCCGTCACGGACACCAGCTTGGCCACGTTCTCGCAGTGCCCGCCGCTGCCCGAATCGGTGATGAGCTTGACGGCTCGGCCGCCCGGCGCGACCCGGTAGATGATCACCTTCTGCGGCTGCTGGACGTACGGCGAGTTGAGGGCCCAGGTGCCGGTGAAGCCCTGCGGGACGCCGTTGCCGGAGGCGCCGGAGCCCGAACCGGAACCGGCTCCCGAGCCCGAGCCCGAGCCGGATCCCGACGAGCCGCCGGAGCCCGAACTCCCGCCGCCCGAGGGCGCTTCGGGGTCCCCGCCCCCGCCCTTCCCGGTGGAAGCGGCGTCGTCGTCCGAGGCCTGCTCATCGCTGCCGGCGCCGTCGGAGGGGTCGCCGTCCTTGCCGCGCGAGGAGTCGTCGTCCTTGCCCTTGCCCTTCTCCTTTCCGTCCTTTCCGTCCTTACGGTCCTTGCCCTTGCCGTCAGAGCCCTTGGACCCCGAAGGCGTGGGAGCCGTCGGGGAGTTGTCGGCGCCGGGAGGTGCGCCGTCGGCGCCTGGGGCGCCCTGGGCGCCGTCCTTTCCGTCGAGCAGGGCCACGGTTCCGCCGGATGCCACTACGGCGATGACGGCGACTGCCACGGCCCAGTTTCTGCGGGTGCGCCGGTGGGTGCGATCGGGGACGGGCGCGGCCGTGGCCGGAGCGATGACTGCCGGTTCCGCCTTCTCACGTGACTCGGGCGCATCGGCATCGGCATCGGCATTGGCATCGGCTTGCGGCTTCGGCGCCGCCCGCAGCCCGAAGGTCGCGACATCCGACGCCTTGGCGGGCTCCGAGGCCTTCGCGGCCTCCGGCGCCTCTGCGGGTTCCGATGCCGCTGCAACCTCCGACGCGCTTGAGGCCTCCGGTCCCTCCGGATCCTCCGGCGCCTCCGGTGCCTCCACGTCCAGCAGCCTCGCCGCGTCCTGCGCGAGACGGGCCACCAGAGCGGGCGGCAGCCACGCGGCGCTCTCCGCTCCCGAGGGGCGCGGCCGCTCCGGGTCGGCCAACAGCTCGTCCACGCCGGGGCGTTCAGCGGGAGCCTTGGTCAGGCAGCGGGCGATGAACGTGCGCAGCGGCTCGTCCTCGATGCGGGTCAGGTCGGGCGCGCCCTCGACGATGCGGTACATCACCGCGTGCTGGTTGCTCGCGCCGTGCCCGAAGGGCAGTTGCCCCGTCGCCGCGTACATCAGGACGCAGCCGAGCGCGAAGACGTCGGCCGGTGCGCCCGTCTCCTCGCCCAGGATCTGCTCGGGCGCCATGAAGCCGGGCGAGCCGATGACCATGCCCGTGCTGGTGAGCATCGACTCCACCGAGACCTGTAGCGCCCGCGCGATGCCGAAGTCGATGACCTTCGGGCCCGCGACGGTGAGCAGCACGTTGGACGGCTTCAGGTCCCGGTGCACGATTCCGGCGCCGTGGATGCCCTGCAGCGCCCGCAGCAACCCGTCGGCCAGCGCGTGCACCGAGGAGGCGGGCAGCGGACCGTACGTCAGGAGCGCCTGCTCCAGGGAGGGGCCCGGCACGTAACCGGTGGCCACCCAGGGCCGTGCGGCGTCCGGGTCCGCGTCGAGCACCGGCGCCGTGAAGCGCCCGCCGACGCGCCGCGCCGCCTCGATCTCCCGGCGGAACCGGGCCCTGAACTCCCCGTTGGAGGTGTGCTCTTCGTGCACCACCTTCACGGCGACCGTACGGCCGCCTTCGGAGCGGGCCAGGTAGACCCGGCCCATGCCGCCGGATCCCAGCCGTCCCAGCAGCGGGTAGGGGCCTATCCGACGCGGGTCGCCCGGCGCCAGCGGCTCTATGCCTCCGCCGCCGTCACCGCCGTCACCGCCGTTGCCGCCGTCGCCGCTGCCCCGCTCGTCGCCGTGGTCACCGCTCATGCCGCTCTGTTCCCCCGTTGTTCCATGTCCCGTACTCCCGGCCGGAGTTCCCGTTCCCGCACGCTGTCTTATCTCATGGTGCGCCGCATGGGACAGTCACCCCCCAGTGCGACTCAACAGACCGACGTGACCCGCGAGTTGATCGGTACTATAGAAAACCTAAGTGCCTGCTATCAATGGGGAAGGCGGCCCGGCCCGCATGACACGCAGCTATGACCAGTCCTGTCCGGCGGCCCGAGCCCTGGACGTCGTCGGCGGCCGGTGGTCCCTGCTGATCGTGCGCGAACTACTGCTGGGCCCCCGGCGCTACACCGACCTCGTCACGGGTCTGCCCGGCATCGGCCCGAACGTCCTGGCCGAGCGGCTGCGCGCGCTGCGCAAGGCGGGCATCCTCAGCCAGGTCAAACTGCCGCCCCCGGCGTCATCGGCGGTCTACGAACTGACCGAACTCGGCACCGCCATGCGTCCGGTGCTCGACGAGCTGACCCGCTGGGGCATGCGGCTGCCGACCTCACCCCGGCCCGGCGACACCTTCCGGCTGAGCTGGGTGCTCGGCTGCCTGCGCGCCAGCTTCCGGCCCGAAGAGGCCAGTGGCGTACGGGAGACATACGAGTTCCGGGTGGACGGCGACACGTTCCACCTCCGCGTCGACGACGGCGCGCTCGACATCCAGAACGGCAGCGCCACAGACCCCGTCTGCGCCATCACCACCGACCTCGGTTCGTTCCTCGCCATCGGCGCCCGCCTCGTGGACATCGAGGACGCCGTCGCCCGTGGCCTGGCGAAGCTGGAGGGTGAACTCGCGGCCGCCGCACGGGTGGTGGCCATCCTCGGCGCGCACCCCGAGGCCACCGGCGGACGCCACGGCATCGTCGGAGCCGTCGGTGCCACGTTCCGCCCCGACCACGCTCTCGGCATACGCGAGACCTACGAGTTCGTGGTCGGCGACCTGGTCTTCCACGCCCGCGTCGACGACGGAACCGTCGAGATGGACCTCGGCCCCGCCCCGGACGCCGTCGCGACGATCGTCACCGACCTGGGCACCTTTCTTCAGCTGGGCGTGGGCTCCCTGCCGCTGGAGGACGCGCTCAGCGCCCAGGTCATCGAGGTCAGCGGCGACCCGGAGGCGGGGCTGCGGATGGCGGACGCCTTCGGCGTGGTCCGCGCCGACCGCACGGCTGCCGCTTCCTGACCCGCGAACCCACGACGACGGCGGGCCCCGGCGGATCGAATCCGCCGGGGCCCGCCGTTCAGGTACGTACGACCAGAGGCACGCGCGGCCGACGGCACGTACGACCGGTGAGCCGTGTCAGTCCGTGCCGGACTCCATCGCGGCGCGGTCCAGCATGGACTCTTCGTCCGTGGTCTCGCCGCGCGAGGCGATCGCCTCGGCGCCGCCGCCGTCCATCGCGCCGATCAGGCCGGTCGAGGCCGCCTGCGCCGCACCGATCGGCGTGGGGTGGCCGGAGCCGACCAGGCCGAGGCCCGCGTACTGCTCGAGGCGCGCACGGGAGTCGGCGATGTCGAGGTTCCGCATGGTGAGCTGGCCGATGCGGTCCACCGGGCCGAACGCCGAGTCCTCGGTCCGCTCCATGGAGAGCTTGTCCGGGTGGTAGCTGAACGCCGGGCCCGTGGTGTCGAGGATCGAGTAGTCCTCGCCGCGCCGCAGCCGCAGCGTCACCTCGCCGGTGACCGCCGTGCCGACCCAGCGCTGCAGCGACTCGCGGATCATCAGCGCCTGCGGGTCGAGCCAGCGGCCCTCGTACATCAGCCGGCCGAGGCGCCGGCCCTCGTTGTGGTACGCGGCCAGCGTGTCCTCGTTGTGGATCGCGTTGACCAGGCGCTCGTAGGCGATGTGCAGGAGCGCCATGCCGGGCGCCTCGTAGATGCCACGGCTCTTGGCCTCGATGATCCGGTTCTCGATCTGGTCGGACATGCCGAGACCGTGCCGGCCGCCGATCGCGTTGGCCTCCATGACGAGGTCGACCGCGGAGGCGAATTCCTTGCCGTTGATCGTGACCGGGCGACCCTGGTCGAAGCCGATCGTCACGTCCTCCGTGTCGATCTCCACCGAGGGGTCCCAGAACCGCACGCCCATGATCGGCTCGACCGTCTCGAGCCCGGTGTCGAGGTGCTCGAGCGTCTTGGCCTCGTGTGTGGCGCCCCAGATGTTGGCGTCCGTGGAGTACGCCTTCTCCGTCGAGTCCCGGTAGGGCAGCTCGTGCGCGAGCAGCCACTCCGACATCTCCTTGCGGCCGCCGAGCTCCGTGACGAAGTCCGCGTCCAGCCAGGGCTTGTAGATCCGCAGGTGCGGGTTGGCGAGCAGCCCGTAGCGGTAGAACCGCTCGATGTCGTTGCCCTTGAACGTGGAGCCGTCGCCCCAGATCTGCACCCCGTCCTCGAGCATGGCCCGCACCAGGAGCGTGCCGGTGACGGCGCGGCCCAGCGGCGTGGTGTTGAAGTACGGGCGCCCGCCCGACCTGATGTGGAAGGCGCCGCAGGCGAGGGCCGCGAGCCCTTCCTCGACCAGCGCTTCACGGCAGTCGACGAGCCGGGTGATCTCGGCGCCGTACGCCGAGGCGCGGCCGGGCACGGAGGCGATGTCGGGCTCGTCGTACTGGCCGATGTCGGCGGTGTACGTGCAGGGGACGGCGCCCTTGTCACGCATCCAGGCGACGGCGACGGAGGTGTCGAGACCGCCGGAGAAGGCAATGCCGACGCGCTCGCCGGTGGGGAGGGAGGTGAGGACCTTGGACATAGGAAGAGTATGCATCACTTCGCATGACCATGCAACGTCGGCTCGTGAGGAGTCGGCACCCGAAGACGAATGCCAGATTGGCATGTACCCGTCTATCCACGGGCGGGTGCATGCCCCTAAGGTGAGCGGCCTTCGCGTACTGGGGGGTCTCGTGAACGGTCTCCGTGCGGTCCTTGTCTCTCTTGTGCTCGCGTGTACCGCGGTGGTGTCGCCCGCCGCCGCCGTGGCACGAGCCGCGCCCGTGGCACCGAGCTGGTCGGCGCTGCCGGTGCCCGCGGCCACCCCGCCGGTGACTGTGCTCGACCTCGCGGCCCGCGGTCCTGGCGAGGCGTGGGCCACCGGCTACGAGCAGGCCGCCGACGGGCAGCGGCCGCTCCTGTACCGGTGGGACGGCAAGGCGTGGAGCCGGGACACGACCTTCCCCGGCACCGCCGAGCCGGGCTACCTCAGGGGGGTGCAGTTCGTCGGCAAGGAAACGTGGATCTTCCACAACCGCGCCGGTGAAGGGGAGATCCTGCGCCGGTCGGCGACAGGAGGATGGAGCACCGTCCCGCTGCCGCAGACCCTGTGGACCTACCAGGACTTCGCCGCCGTACCGGGTGCCGCCTGGGTGGTCGGTGAGGACGAGACCGGCCTGAAGGTGTTGCACTACGACGGTTCCGGCTGGGCAGAACAGTCCACCCCGGACGGCGTGCGCTACCTGATGGGGATCACCGCGCGCACGGCCACCGACGCCTGGGCCTGGGCGGACACCGACACCGGGACCGCCGTCCTGCGCTGGGACGGCACGGCATGGCGGGACGCGAAGGTGCCGCTGCCGGCCAACAGCAACATCCACACGATCCTGCTCGAACCGAACGGCCGGGCCACGATCGGCGGCAGCCAGTACACCGACGGCGTGTCCCGCACCTATCTGATGACGTGGAACGGGCAGGCCTGGCGCACCACTGACCCGGCGCTTGGCGACACCTATACGGAGGGCATGGTGCGCGGCCCGGACGGCGCGCTGTGGCTTCCGGTGCGCAGCGACCGCGCGTTCCAGTCGAAGTACGCGCGGGTGGACGGCCGCCGCACCACCTTCTCCTACGGCCCGGAGCGCACGAACGCGATCCTCGTCAAACCGAGTGCCCTGACGAGGGCCGGGCCCGCACTGCTGTCCTTCGGGACCGTCGAGATCTACGGCTCGAAGGCGAACCTGATGAGCGAGCGGCTGGGAGGCTGACCATGGCACGCAGACTTCTCGTCGCGGCGCTCGCCGTCGTCCTGGCCGTCATCGCCGCCGTGAGCTCGGCGACGGCGGAACCCGGGTCCTGGCAGCACGTTCCGGTCCCGGCGCAGGTACGCCCGCAGGCCGGGCTGAACGAAGCCGTGGCGTTCGGGCCGGACCGGGCGTGGGCGGTGGGCGCCGACGCCGTCGGCCGTGAGGCGCCGGGCTTCCCGCTGGTGCTGCGCTGGAACGGCACGGCGTGGCAGCGCCAGAGCCTGCCCGGGATCGGCTGGCAGGGCGACCTTGTGTCGGTCGCCGGGACCTCGCCGACCGCGGTCTGGGCGGTCGGCCGCGACTCGGCGGGCGGCTCCCGCCTGCTCCGCTTCGACGGCAGTGCTTGGAAGGAGAGCCGGGCGCCGCGCGGTGTCGTCCTTGACAAGGTCGTCGCCGGCGGCGGTGAGACCTGGCTGATTGGTTCGCGGGACGGCGTGCAGGTGCTGCTGCGCTGGGACCGGCGCGCGTGGCAGGACGTTCCGGCGCCGCCGGGGTACGTGAGCGGCCTGGACATCGTGGCGGGCGACGACGTCTGGGCCGCCGGCTCCAGCGGCTCGGGCGCGACCGTGTCGCACTGGGACGGGCAGGCATGGCAGCAGACGGTCGTGGACGGATTCCCGCGGGCGGCCGTGGCCAGCGTGCTGGCGGTCTCGCCGACGGAGGTGTGGGCGGGCGGCACGGCAGGCTTCGTCGGGGGCCCGCCGGGCAAGCCGATCCCGCCGCTGCTCATGCGCTGGGACGGGACGGAGTGGAGCCGGGTGACCATGCCCACCGACTTCGGCTACATCTCGTCCCTGTCGGCCGCCGACTCCGGAAAGCTGGGCTGGGTATCGGTGGCCCGCTCGCTGAAGTGGGGCCCGCCGGGCAGCAGTCCGCCGCTCGTCCCCGGGCCGGACTTCCTTGCCTGGAACGGTCAGTCGTTCACCGCGTACGACGAACCCGCGGTGCCCGGGGAGGGCGACTCCTCGATGCAGCGGCTTGCGCCGGTGCCGGGCACGGAGACGGTGTGGTCGGTCGGCCGCGCCGCAGGGCCCGAGGGCACCTTCGCCCCGCGGATCCTGCGGTTCGGCTGAGCGGACGGAGCAGGTCTGCGCCCTGGTCAGCCGCCTGACGCGCCGGGCATCGCCGGGGCCGCCGCGAGGGCGGCCAACTCCTCGGGGGTGCGCGGCCCGTCGCCCGCCCCGGTCAGCAGGCCCTTCGTCCGCAGCAGCTCCGTGACCGCGATCCCCCAGGGCAGGCGGAGCCCCGCCTGCCCCAGGAGGTCCCGCTGGGCGAGCATCTCCACGACCGGCCCCGTACGCACCCCGGAGGGAGTCAGCAGGGCCGCGTCGTCGGCCCAGCGCAGGGCCAGATCCACGTCATGGGTGGCCATGACCACGGTCGTCCCCGCGTCCCGCAGGCCTTGCAGAGTGGTCAGGAGGCGCTCCTGGCCGTCGGGGTCGAGCCCCGCGGTCGGCTCGTCGAGAATCAGGACGCGGGGGCGCATCGCCACAGCGCCCGCGATGGCCGTCCGTTTCCGCTGGCCGTAGGAGAGCAGATGCGTGGGGCGGTCCGCCAGGGCGCTGATGTCGAGCGCGGCGAGCGCCTCGGCGACCCGGGCCCGCACCTCACCGTCCGGCAGCCCCAGGTTCAACGGCCCGAAGGACACGTCCTGTTCGACCGAGGCGGCGAACAACTGGTCATCCGGGTCCTGGACCACCAGTTGAACGGTCGTACGCAGCCGGGTGAGGCTCTTGCGGTCGTACGTCACCGGGGCTCCCCCGACGGTCAACCCGCCCCGGTCCGGCCGGAGTCCGCCGCTCAGCAGCCGCATGAGGGTGGTCTTGCCGCTGCCGTTGCGCCCGAGCAGCGCGAGGGCGCGCCCTTCGGTGACGTCGAAGTCCAGGCCGCTGAGCACGGTGGGCCCGTCTTCGTACGCGTAGGAAGCGGCACGCAGAGCGACCAGGGACCCGCCCGGATCACTGGAGGCGCGCGGCTCGCTCAGGGAGGAAGCCTTCATGGAAGGAGCCATTTCAGTACGAGGGTGAGGGCCGCGAGGCCCGTGAGGAGGACCGCGCTCGCGGCCACGAAGCGCCGGGAGATCCGGGCCTCCGGCACGAGCACCCGCAGGGTTCCGTCGTACCCGCGTCCGGCGAGCCCGGCCTGCAGCCGGGTGGCCCGGTCGAAGGCCCGCACGAACGCGGTGGCCCCAAGACCGCCGAGGGAACGCCAAGTCGCGGCGCGGGTGGTGTGGCCGAGCCGCGCGGCCTGCGCCTGCCGAATACGGCTCATGGAGTCCAGGAGCAGGAAGCTCATCCGGTACATGACGAGGGCCACGTCGACGACGGGCGCCGGCACGCCCGCCTTCACCAGGCGGGGCAGCAGGTCCGACATGGGTGTGGTGAAGGCGAAAAGCAGGACGCCGAGCGAGGCCGCCGACGTGCGCAGGAGCAGACCGCCCGCTCTCGCGGGGCCGCCGTCGGCGAGCGTGACGAACCCTTCGGGCCCGCCGAGTTGGACGATCAGGGTCAGGGCGCCGGTGACGCAGAAGCCGAGCGGTACGCGGTAGGCGCGCCACAGTTTGCGGGGCGGCACACCCGCCGGTCCGAGCAGCACGGCGAGCGCGGCGACGAGTACGAGGGCGGCGCCCGGCCAGGGCGGCAGGGAGACGGCAAGGACAGTGAGGCCGAGCCCGAGCACGGCTTTGTCCACGGGGTGGCGGCGGCGCCAGGGACTGCTGTGCGCCGCCGCGTCAATGGGCAGCACGCGGGATCAGACCTGCTCGGTCTCGGCCCGGGTGCTGTCCGCGTCGGCGGTCCGTCCCTCGGTCCGTTCGGCGGTTCCTTCCGCGGTCTTCTTCGCGGGGGCTTCCTTCGCCAGCGCGATCTCCGCGCCCTGACGGCGTCCCTTGCGCAGACCGAAGTAGTACGCGAGGACGCCCGCGCCCAGCGCCGCCTGCAGCGCGAAGAGCGCCGACTCGATCTCCCCGGAGGGGGGTTCGTACAGCGGTGAGAACCAGGGCTTGTAGTCCGGCTCGATCTCGGTGATCGCGGTCTCGGCCTGGGAGTCGGCCCCGGTGAACGGCTCCTTCTTGTCGTCGCCGAGGCCGAGCGCCAACGGCAGCACCGCGAGTGCGGCGACGATGACGAGGAGCAGGGTGTTGATCTTCGCGTTCCGGCTCATCAGGCGCTGGCCCCCGACTCCGTCTTGGTGTCCGTCTTCTCGGACTTCGCGTCCGCCTTCTTGCCCTGCAGCAGGACGCCGAGCCGCGTGAGCTCGCCCTTGCTGGACTGCACGAGCAGCCGCATCACCAGGACCGTGAGCAGTCCCTCGCTGACGGCGAGGGGGATCTGCGTGACGGCGAAGATGCCGCCGAACTTGCCCAGGGCGCCGATGAATCCGCTGCTGGGGTCCGGGAAGGCCAGGGCGAGCTGGACGCTGGTGACGCAGTACGTGGAGAGGTCGGCGACGAACGCGCCGAAGAACACGGCGACCATGAGCGGCGCGTCGAACCGCTTCAGGAGGCGGTAGACGGCGTATCCGGCCCATGGCCCGACGATCGCCATGGAGAAGACGTTGGCGCCGAGCGTGGTGAGACCGCCGTGGGCGAGCAGCAGGGCCTGGAACAGCAGCGTGATGGTGCCGAGCACCGTCATGATCGGCGGCCGGAACAGGATCGCGCCGAGCCCGGTGCCCGTCGGGTGCGAGCAACTACCTGTGACGGAAGGGATTTTCAGTGCGGAAAGGACAAAAGTGAAGGCTCCGGAGGCGCCCAGGAGCAGAGTGCTCTCAGGGTGCTCCTTGACCTCACGGGTCAGGGAGCGGACTCCGTGGACGACGAACGGCGCGGACGCTACGCCCCAGGCGATCGCGTGCGCCGGTGGGAGGAAACCCTCGGCAATGTGCATGGCTAAGCAGACCCTCTCCAGCACCTCGTGGATGGACAACGTGCCTTGGCCGGTCTCCTGGCTGACGGGTCGTACCGACCGGACTCCGCCTTCCCGGGTGCGTGTGCACCCAGTGGCTGCCGCGAGGGCTGGAGCCGGACTTCCCGATCACAGTGGCGAGGGCCGCACCGGCATCACACCGGATTTCCCGAGCACCAAGGCGTGGTGACCATAGTGCGCATCCGAGTTTCCTGACAACTTGTGGGGTCGCCCCACCTGTGGCACGCGCGAGCGCACCCGACCAGGGGCGTACGCCCCTGGTCAGCCCCTGTGCATCGGCCCGTGCACCCCTGGCACGGGCCACACTTCGCGGGCGGCCGCCACTTCTCCGCCGCGCGGCACCGCGAGCGTCCGGGCGGGGTGGCGGGGCCCGAGGAAGACGACGACGCCTTTGCCGTCTGGCGAGGGGTGGGTCGCCTGGGTCCAGCCCTGGCGCTCGTAGAAGCCCATGGCCTGCGCCGACCGGACCGAAGTGAGCAGCCAGACGCGGCCGTTGGGAGCACCGGCGGCCATCGCCGCCAGCAGGACGGCCCCGATCCCGGCGCCCTGCGCCGTGGGCCGCATGGCGAGTTCGTCTATCTCACGGGCCCCGCACAGCCACGACCGGGCGCGCTCGGCGCCGAGTCCGGCCGCCGCCTGCGGATAGCAGCGGTCGGCGGGAAAAGGGTCGGGCGTGGTCCACCCGGTGGTGAATCCGACGACGTCCGCCCCTTCCAGGGCGATCGCCGAGGTGAACCCGGGACGCCGTATGTCGTCGCCGAGCCGGACCATGAATTCCGCCACTCTCTCCTCGTCCTCGTGCCAGGGCGGCACGCGGAAGGCTTCGGCGTAGACGGTGCGCAAGGCGGCGCCGTGCGCGAGGAGTTGATCGCCGCGCAGAAGCCGGACTTCCGCCGCCATCAGGCGGCCCTCGCCGCGGCCGCCCCCGGCCGCAGGGCCGCGTACGTCAGAGGGGCGGACGGGTCGATCGACATGTCCCAGGGCGCGGGCTCGGCCCCGGCCCGTACGAGCAGGTCGCCGACGGCGGCGATCATCGCGCCGTTGTCCGTGCACAGGGTCATCGGGGGCACGCGCAGCCGTACGCCTTCGGCCGCGCACCGCTCCTCGGTGAGCGCACGCACCCGCGAGTTCGCGGCGACACCGCCGACCACGACGAGGGTGCGGACGCCGTGATCCCGGCAGGCGGCCAGCGCCTTGCGGGTCAGTACGTCCGCGACGGCCTCCTGGAGCGAGGCCGCGCCGTCGGCCACCGGCAGTTCGCGCCCCGCGTGCCCCTCGGCCCAGCGCGCGGCTGCCGTCTTGAGTCCGGAGAAGGAGAAGGCGTACAGGTCGTCCTTCGGTCCGGTGAGCGGGCGCGGGAAGGCCACCGCACGCGGGTCGCCGCTGCGGGCCGCACGGTCGATGGCGGGGCCGCCCGGGTAGGGCAGGCCAAGGACGCGGGCGACCTTGTCGAAGCACTCGCCCGCCGCGTCGTCCAAGGTGTCCCCCAGGTGCACGATCGGATCACGGGCCAGGTCCCTGACGAGCAGCAGCGAGGTGTGCCCGCCGGAGACGATCAGGACCACGCAGGGATCGGGCAGCGGGCCGTGCTCCAGCGTGTCGGCGGCGACATGCCCGGCCAAGTGGTGCACCCCGTACAACGGGACGTCGAGCGCGTACGCGAGGGTCTTCGCCCCCGCGAGGCCGACCTGCAGCGCGCCGGACAGGCCGGGACCCGTGGTGACCGCCACCGCTCCGATGTCGGAGAGCTTCAGGTCCGCCTGGTCGAGGGCGTTTTGGACGACCGGGGCGAAGGAGTGCAGATGCGCTCGTGCGGCGATCTCGGGGACCACGCCGCCGAACCGGGCGTGCTCGTCCATGCTGGACGCCACCGCATGGGCGAGCAGCCGCCCCTGCGCGACGATCCCCGCTCCGGTCTCGTCGCAGGACGACTCGATCCCCAGCACAATGCGCCCCGTTGCCACCGGCGTCTCCTCCACCCACAGACTTTCTGCCTGTGAAGTGTAGTTGCAACCAATATGCAATAAGACCTCCGGTCGGTGCCCCCACCGCCGGGTGGCTCCGTGTCTCACCTCACGGTCCGGAATGTGATCAGTACTGCCCAAGACGCCGATCCACCCTCTAGCCTGATGTGTGCAGCTGGTTCGCCCTGCCCGCCAGGCAGACGCGTCGCAAGAGGGAACCCGGTGGAAATCCGGGACTGCCCCGCAGCGGTGAGTGGGAACGACCGCCGTCATACGCACTGGGTCCGTCGCGGACCCGGGAAGCGACGGTCAGTAGGAACCTGCCTCGGCAGGTGTGCCCGCGAGTCCGAAGACCTGCCCGTTGCCCGTACGTGATCCCTCATGTGCGGACATCCCGGTGACCTCGTGGGCGGGTCGGCGTACAGATCAGGTGGAGCACCGCGCCGGTGGCGCGCGTCCGGTCCGCCCGGTCCGTCATCCCTTCGCGTCCGTGTCCCGTCCCCGGGATTCTCAGGAGTCATCTCGCGAAGGAGATTTCCGTGACAGCGAAGTCCGCAGCCGCGGCAGCACGGGCCACCGTGTACGGCTACCCCCGCCAGGGCCCCGACCGGGAGCTGAAGAAGGCTATCGAGGGCTACTGGAAGGGCCGCGTCAGCGCCGACGCCCTCCGGGAGACCGCGGCGATGCTGCGCCGGTCCACCTGGCGGCAGCTCGCCGACGCGGGCATCCATGAAGTGCCGACGGGCGACTTCTCGTACTACGACCACGTCCTGGACGCCAGCGTCATGGTCGGTGCCGTCCCGCAACGGCACCGCGAGGCCGTCGACACCGACGCGCTCGACGGGTACTTCGCGATGGCCCGCGGTACCCAGGACGTGGCGCCGCTCGAGATGACCAAGTGGTTCGACACCAACTACCACTACCTCGTGCCGGAGCTCGGTCCCGACACCGTCTTCACCGCCGACTCCGCCAAGCAGGTCGCCGAGCTCAAGGAGGCCGTCGCCCTGGGCCTCGCCGCGCGCCCGGTCCTTGTCGGCCCGGTGACCTATCTGCTGCTCGCCAAGCCCGCGCCCGGCGTTGCCGCCGACTTCGAGCCGCTCACGCTCCTCGACCGGCTGCTGCCCGTGTACGCCGAGGTCCTCGCCGATCTGCGGGCCGCGGGCGCCGAGTGGGTGCAGTTGGACGAGCCCGCCCTGGTCCAGGACCGCA
Source organism: Streptomyces sp. NPDC032198 (assembly GCF_040636975.1). NCBI lineage: Bacteria > Bacillati > Actinomycetota > Actinomycetes > Kitasatosporales > Streptomycetaceae > Streptomyces > Streptomyces sp. NPDC032198. The sequence goes on from NZ_JBEZVL010000004.1 coordinate 480,206, forward strand.
CCCCGGCGGAACTCAACGCCGCCGCCCGCGCCTATCGCGACCTGGGTGCCCTCAGCGACCGCCCTCAGCTCCTGGTCGCCTCCTATTTCGGCCGGCTCGGCGACGCACTGCCCGTGCTCGCCAAGGCGCCGGTCGAGGGACTCGCCCTGGACTTCACGGAGGCCGCCGCCGGCCAGCTCCAGGACCTCGCCGCCGTCGGCGGGCTGCCCGGCAGGCGTCTGGTCGCGGGCGTCGTCAACGGCCGGAACATCTGGATCAACGACCTGGAGAAGTCCCTGGCCACGCTGGGCACGCTCCTGGGTCTCGCCGACCGGGTCGACGTCTCCGCATCCTGCTCGCTGCTTCACGTCCCGCTGGACTCCACCGCCGAGCGGGACATCGACCCGCAGGTCGCCCGCTGGCTGGCCTTCGCCCGCCAGAAGACCACCGAGATCGCCACACTGGCCCGTGGCCTCGCCCAGGGCACGGGCGCCATCACCGCCGAACTGTCCGCCAACCGGGCCGACCTGGCGTCCCGCTCGGGGTCATCCCTCACCCACGACCCGGCGGTACGCTCCCGCGTCGCCGCCGTCACCGCGTCCGATGCCCGGCGCGCCCACGCCTACCCGGAGCGCGCGGCGGCCCAGCGAGCGCGCCTTGGACTGCCCCAACTGCCCACGACGACCATCGGCTCATTCCCACAGACCACCGAACTGCGCACCGCTCGGGCCGACTTGAGAGCGGGCCGCATCGACACGCACGGCTACGAGGAGCGCATCCGCTCGGAGATCCGCGACGTCCTCACCTTCCAGGAGAAGGCGGGCATCGACGTCCTGGTGCACGGAGAACCCGAACGCAACGACATGGTCCAGCACTTCGCCGAGCAGCTCACCGGCTATCTCGCCACGCAGCACGGCTGGGTCCAGTCGTACGGCACGCGCTATGTGCGCCCGCCGGTCCTCGCGGGCGACATCTCCCGGCCCGAGCCGATGACGGTGCGCTGGACCTCGTACGCCAACTCCCTCACCGACCGCCCCGTGAAGGGCATGCTCACCGGTCCCGTCACCATGCTCGCCTGGTCCTTCGTCCGCGACGACCAGCCGCTCGGCGACACGGCGCGCCAGGTCGCCCTCGCCCTGCGCGACGAGGTCAACGACCTGGAGACCGCGGGCACTTCGGTCATCCAGGTCGACGAGCCCGCACTGCGCGAGACGCTCCCCCTGCGCGCCGCCGAACACACCGACTACCTCGACTGGGCCACGGAATCCTTCCGCCTGACCACCAGCGGCGTACGGCCGGACACGCAGATCCACACCCACATGTGCTACGCCGAGTTCGGCGACATCGTCCAGGCCATCGACGACCTCGACGCCGACGTCATCAGCCTGGAGGCCGCCCGCTCGCACATGCAGGTGGCCCGCGAGCTGGCGGAGCACGGCTATCCGCGCGAGGCGGGGCCGGGCGTCTACGACATCCACTCCCCGCGCGTCCCGAGCACACAGGAGGCAGCGGCCCTGCTGCGCAAGGGACTTGAGGCCATCCCCGCCGACCGGCTGTGGGTGAACCCGGACTGCGGCCTCAAGACCCGGGGCTGGCCCGAGACCCGGGCCTCCCTGGAGAACCTGGTCGCGGCGGCACGCGAGGTGCGGGCGGAGCTGCCCCCACGCCCATGACCTGAACGCGCGGAACGGGGCGGCCGTTCGAGGGGGAACGGCCGCCCCGTTCCTGGCTGGAGCGAGCAGCGTGGGGGCATCTCCTGGATGAGGGGTGGCGAGGAGGTCTCGGCGGCGCACGCCCTGCTCCAGCTCTGGGCGGCCCGGCACGAGGGGCCCGCAACGGCTGCCTCGGAACTGCACCGCATCACTGTGCAGAGAGCGCTGCGCAGCCTGCCCGGATCGGAGCCGGAGTTCCAGGACTTCATCGAACGCTACCTCCGTACCGTGCTCCACGAGTTGCGGGAGATGGGCCGTCACCCGTATGAGCCATGCGCGACAACAGCCCGTGCAGCGTCTCGCGTTCCTCCGGGCCGAGTGCCGACAGGAGTTCGTCGGTGACGCCGCGGGCCGCCTCGTGCGATGCGCGCAGGAAGTCGTGGCCCGCGGGGGCGAGGACGACGATGCGACGGCGTCGGTCGTCGGGGGCGGGGCGGCGTTCGACGAAGCCGAGACGTTCCAGGTCGTCGACCAGGCCGACGATCGCGCTGGGGTCGTGACCGAGCTCCTGGCTCAGCTCCCGCTGCGCCGCACCCTCCACGGTGGCCAGATGGCGCAGCAGTGCGTAGTGGCGCAGGCGCAGGCCGGATCTCTGGAGCACCGCGTTGAAGAGCTGGCCCGAGCGCAGGCCCAGACGGTAGAGCAGGTATCCCGTGTCGCCGTGGAGGCCCCGCGTCCAGGGCGCGCCCTCGTCGACGGTTCCATCCTCCACGGGCTCGGCGGTGCTCTTCCGACTCGTCATGAGGGGCGCTCTCCCTGATCGGTGGTGCGCGGGCGGCTCTGTTTCCTCTCTTCTGCCCGCCGGCCCCTCTTTTCTCGCTGCCCGTCAGGGATTGTTCAGATAGGTGAGGACGGCGAGGACCCGCCGGTTGTTGTTGTCGTCATCGGTGATGCCGAGCTTGCCGAACAGGGACGTCGTGTACTTGCTGATGGCGCTGTCGCTCAGGAAGAGCCGCCGGGCGATGGCCTGGTTGGACAGCCCTTCGGCCATGAGACCGAGCACGGAGTGCTCGCGTTCGGTGAGCCGTTCGAGCAGCCGGCCGGACGACCCGCTGGACAGCAGCTTCGCGATGACGGCCGGGTCCATGGCGGTTCCACCCGCGGCGACGCGTTCCAGGGCATCGATGAACTGGTCGGCGTCGAACACGCTCTCCTTGAGGAAGTAGCCGATGCCGCCGGTGCCGTCGGCCAACAGCTCCCGGGCGTAGAGCTGTTCGACGTACTGGGAGAGGATCAGGACCGGCAGACCGGGCAGTTCGGCGCGTGCGGCGATGGCCGCCCGCAGGCCCTCGTCGGTCTGGGTCGGCGGCATCCGCACGTCGACGACGGCGACGTCCGGGCGCCAGGTCAGGAGCGCGTCGAGCGTCTCGGGACCGGTTCCCGCCGTGGCCACCACCTGGTGTCCGCACGCCTCGATCAGGCGGACCATTCCGTCGCGCAGGAGGTAGAGGTCTTCGGCTACAACGATTCGCATGGCACCACTATTCTCACGCGGGTCGGCCCGCCTGCCGGGCTGGTGATCTCCAGGGTGCCGTCGAAGACCGCGAGCCGGCGGCGCAGCCCCGCCAGTCCACCGCCGACGCGCGCGTTCGCCCCGCCCCGACCGTCGTCCTCGACGTCGACGACGAGGCCGGTGCCGTCCCACGCGACGGCGATCCGTGCCCGGGTTGCCCGGGCGTGCTTGACCGCGTTGGTGAGCAGTTCGGCGATCCCGAAGTACACGGCGGACTCGATGGGCGGGTCGAGCCGCAGCCGGACGTCGGAACTGACCGTCGCTTCGACCGGGCAGTCCAGGGCGAGGGCGCGTACGGCGTCGATGAGGCCTCGGTCGTTGAGCACCGGCGGGGTGATGCCCCTGACCAGTTCGCGCAGCTCGGTCAGGGACGTCGTGGCGCCCACCCGTGCCTCCCGCATCAGCGCCCTGGCCTGCTCGGGGTCGCTCTCCATCAGCTTCTCCGCGGTCGCAAGGGAGAGCCCGAGCGCGACCAGGCGGGCCTGAGCCCCGTCGTGCAGGTCCCGCTCGATCCGGCGGATCTCGGCGGCCTGCGCGACCGTCGTGTCCGCCCGCTGCGCCGTCAGCTCGTCCACCCGGTCCGCGAGGACCATCGCGGCCGACGGCCGCAGGAAGCGTACGGTCACCGGCTCGACGACCCGCCAGGCGTACGGAGCGCTCCCGAGGGCCACGACCAGGCCGAGCGCCCCGAAAAGGCGTGCGCCGATGGCCGGTTGGCCGAACCCCAGGATTGCCACCGCGGCACCGGCGGGCGGGACGGCCGCGACCAGGCCCGCGGTGAACGGCACGATCCCCGTGAAGCGCAGGTCACGCCAGTTGGCCGGGTCGCTCCGCCAGATCCGCCACCGCTGGTCCATGAGGGCGTCGCGGCGGGTGCGCTCATAGGAGAAGCCGTTCCACCAGTACCCGGTGGACATCCGCACCACCGGCTCGGCCTGCCGGTACCCGGCGGGAACGACGGTGGCCGTCCACCGCGCGACGAGATAGCGGAAGATCCGGCAGACCGGACGGGAAAGGGCGAGCGACCCCACCGTCACCAACACCACCGGCGCGAGCCACGACCACGGGTTTCCCGCGCCCCACCAGATGCCCAGCGCCACGGCGGCGGCCCACACCGCCGGGACCAGCATGCTGACGCCCACCACCGCGCATGCCCGCACGAACCCCGTGCAGGCACCCGCGGCCCACGACACGACCTGTCTCATGACTCTTCCCTCGGCTTCATCACCCCCGGCCGGTCCGGCCCGGTGACTCCACTCTGCACGGCACGGAGCCCGATGCCTCCCAGGTCAGCCATGAAGTGGGTCCAGACCCACCCACCTCTGCGCCCAGGCCCATACGGCGACACGGTTCCTCGTACACCTCGCGGGCATGATGTCGGCCATGACGCACACCGCCCGCCGCATGTTCGAGCTCCTGGAACCGATCTGCCTGGTCACCTTCTTCGCCGACGAGTGCAACGAGGAGCTGGCCGCGCTCGGCCACCGCACCTACTGGGACGGCTACTTCGCCAGCCGGGCCGCGCCGCTGGGGCGGGTTCCCGCACAGGTCGTGCACGCGGCCTTCTACAACTTCGCCGACGGGGAGGCCGCGCGGCACATCCCGAGCGCGTGGGAGACGATCCCGCCCGAGGCGTCCGTCGCCGCGCGGGAGCGGGGCAGCGCGGCCTCCCTGCGGCGGATCCTCGGCGCCGAACTCGCCCGCTCCCCGGGCCTGGTGCGCGCCGCCGACCTGACCACCAAAGCCGCGACGAACGCGCCCACGGAAGGCCGGGTGATGTACGCCGGGATGCGCTCCCTGCCGGTGCCGGGCGACCCGGTCGCGCGGCTGTGGCATTCCGCGACCATGCTGCGCGAGCACCGCGGCGACGGGCACGTGGCCGCGCTCGTCGGCGCGCGCATCGGCGGCGCGGAGGCCCACGTGCTCAGCGCGCTGGAGATGGGCATCCACCCGCCGGAGTCGTTCGGGCGCATCCATCATCTGCCGAAGGAGCGGCTGGTAGCGGTCATGGACGGCTTGCGCGGGCGCGGGCTCGTCGACGCCGACGGCCGGTTCACCGACGCGGGGCGCGAGACCAAGCAACGTATCGAGGCCCTCACCGACGAGCTCGCCGCCCCGCCGTACGACGCCCTGTCCCCCGCCGAGCTCGACGAGCTGGTCACCGAGCTCGAACCCCTCACCGCGACGCTGGTGGCCGCGGGTTCGCGGTGAGGCGGTTCTCGACGGGGAGCCAGCGCCGGCGTCAGGGCGCGGGACTGCCCTCGTAGAGCGCCGTCGGGATGGCGGCTGGTCGGGGCGTGCGGGACGACGGGATGGGGCGACCGCCCGGATGCGGGGTGGGGACGACCACAGAGCCCCACCGGCGACGGCACCCTCGACGCCGGTTCGGTGGGCTCTCCGCTGCCGCTGTCGCAATGGGGACAGCTCCCCGGAAGATCAAGCAGCCGCGCCGGGAACAGTCGGCCCGGCCCGCGCTGTTGCATCACCCGAGGGACCGGTGGCGTACGGGGGCGGGGAACACGGGAGACCACCAGGTCGTCCGCCTCTACGGTGGCCGGGCTCCGGCACCGCGATATGCCCACCGTGCATGGCACGTGGACCACGACGTAATTTCCGCAGGAGGACTTTCACCATGACCGACCGGCCTTTGACGCTCATGGCAGTGCACGCCCACCCCGATGACGAGGCCACCGGGACCGGAGGGATCCTCGCGCGGTACGCGGCGGAAGGAATCCGCACGGTTCTCGTGACCTGTACCGACGGCGGCTGCGGTGACGGACCGGGGGGTGTCAAGCCCGGCGAGCCAGGGCACGATCCGGCAGCCGTGGCCTCGATGCGCCGCAAGGAACTCGAGGCGAGCCGTGACGTCCTGAAGATCAGCGATCTGGAGATGCTGGACTATGCCGACTCCGGGATGATCGGCTGGCCGAGCAACGACGCCCCCGGCTCCTTCTGGCAGACCCCCGTGGAGGAAGGCGCCGCCCGGCTCGCGGAACTCATGCGCCACTACCGTCCCGACGTGGTCGTCACCTATGACGAGAACGGCTTCTACGGCCACCCCGACCACATCCAGGCCCACCGCATCACGATGGCGGCGCTGGAGATGGTCGACCTGACCCCGAAGGTGTACTGGACGACGATGCCCCGCTCGGCGATGCAGCGGTTCGGGGAGACCATGCGCGAGCTCGGTGACATGCCGGAGCCGGACCCTGCCGAGGCCGCCGCGATGGCCGAGATCGGCCTCCCGGACGACGAGATCACCACCTGGGTGGACACCACCGCGTTCAGCGGCCAGAAGTTCGACGCGCTGGCCGCGCACGCCAGTCAGGGCGAGAACATCTTCTTCCTCAAGATGGGCAAGGAGCGGTTCGGCGAGCTGATGGGCGTGGAGACCTTCGTACGGGTCAAGGACGCCACCGGCGCGGCCGAACCCGAGACCGACCTCTTCGCCGGACTGCGCTGATCCCCTGAGATGAACGAGAGCCTGCCTGCCGACGTGGCCGACGTGCTGGCCCTTGTCCTGAACACGGACGATCCGGTGCACGCCGCGCTCCGCAGGCAGGTTCCGTACCTCAGCGTGCGGGGGCGTTGCACCTGCGGGTGCGGGACCACGTACTTCGCACTCGACACCGGCGAGGCGGAGCCCGCGCCCACCGGCCCCCGCACCGTCGTGGCGGCCGAGGCACAGCTGGTCACCGAGGCCGGCGAGTACCCCGGTGAGGTTCTGGTCTTCACACAGGCCGGCTACCTGTCGTGGCTGGAAGTCTGTTCGTGGAGCGACGACATCGAGGTGACGCTGTCCGCCGCACGTCGCTGGCTGCCTAGGCCAGGACAGGAAGCGATGCGAGGCCGCGAACGAGACGAGTGCGGCGCCAGGTCAGTTGATCGGGCGGTACGGCGAGACGGATCCCGGGGAAGCGGGCCAGCACCGCTCTGAGGGCGATCTCCGCTTCGGCTCTGGCCAGGGGAGCGCCGACACAACGGTGGATTCCATGGCCGAAGCTGAGGTGGGCCGAGGCGTCCCGGTCCAGGTCGAGCAGGTCCGGTGCCGGGAACCGCTCGGGGTCCCTGTTGGCCGCGCCGAGAGAGACGTGGACCGGGACACCGGCCGGAATCCCGGTACCGCCGAGCGTGACGTCTTCCGTGGTGAACCGGAAGGTGGCCGTACTCACGGGGGATTCATAGCGCAGCAGCTCATCCAGTACGGCAGGGACCTCGTCCGGATTCCCCCGCAGTCGATTCAGCTCGGCCGGGTGCTGGAGCAGCGCAAGGACGGCGTTGCCGAGGAAGTTGGTGGTGGTCTCGTGTCCGGCCACGAGCAGCAGCACCGCCAGCGAGACCAGCTCCTCCTCGCTCAGCTGATCGCCTCCGTCGCGGGCCGAGATGAGCCGGTCGAGAAGTGAGCTGCCCGGCTCCAGGCGTTTGGCGGCGATGAGGCCCGTCATGTACTCGGCCAGCGCGTGCGAGGCAGCGTCGATGACGTCGGGCTCCCCCGCCGCGAACAGCTCCGCGGACCAGCGCCGGACATCGGCCCGGTCGGCCTCCGGGACCCCGAGCAGTTCGCAGATCACGCTCACCGGCAGTGGTACGGCCAGTCCGGCCACGAAGTCGAACTGCTCGTCGGAGGGCCACTGATCGAGCAGCTCATCGGTGACGCGGGCGATGAACGGACGCAGCTCCTTGACGGCCCCGGTCGTGAATGCCTTGGTCACCAGCTTGCGCAGCCGGGTGTGCTGGGGCGGATCGCCGGCCAGCATGTTGTGCGCGACGGCAGGGTGCAGGCGCCGCCGTGATGCCTTGCCCGCGAAGAAGGCGGCCGTGTCCTTCGAGAGTCGGGCGTCCGCGAGGGCTTCTCGGGCTTCCGCGTAGCCGGTGACCACGTAGCTGGAATGCTTCCCGGAGCCGGCAGGTCCCGTAGATCCGGTGGGCATGGGCTGCACCGGGCATGTGGCCCGCATGGCCGCGTAGGCCGGATAGGGGTCCTGGAGGAAGCGGGGGTCCTGAGTCGGGTCGGTCATGCTCTCAGGCTCCAACTCTCAGGCTCCTACTGGTGCCGCGTGGCCGCCGTCCGCGGCACATTTGGCACGGTCAGTGTAGGCGTGGGCCAGAAGAAGGAGCCCACTGCCCGCTGCCCACTCACTGCGTGATCCGGCGGCGTTCGCGGAGTCGGACCGGTATGGAGACCGGTCACCTACGCGGACAGCGTGCACTTCGGGGACATCAGTGTGTTTGCCAGGGCTACCGCGGGTGCACGGCGTAGGTCAGGTGCGTCACCCGTGACGACGGCTCCGAACGGACCGGCTCCAGCGCGACCCTGGACGCGTCCACGCCGTCGAACAGGCGGATGCCGGAGCCGAACAGCACGGGTGACAGCGCGATCGAGAACTCGTCGACGAGACCCGCGTTCACGTACTCCAGGATCGTCGCGCCGCCGCCCGCGATGCGGACGTCCCGGTCGCCCGCGGCCTCGCGGGCCAGGTCGAGCGCGGTCTCGATGCCGTCGTTGACGAAGTGGAAGGTGGTCCCGCCGGGCCGCTCCCAGGGGTCACGCTTCTCGTGCGTGACGACGAACACCGGCGTGTGGAACGGCGCTTCCGCCGGCCACATCTTCTCGCCGGCGTCGAACATGCGCTTGCCCATCACGCTCGCGCCGGTGCGCTCGAACGTCTCCCGCACGATGTCGTTGTCGCGCCCTTCCTCACCACCCCCGCCGAGCTTCAGGTTCTCCCGGAAAGACCGCAGCGGGAAGACCCACTGCTGCAGTTCCATCCACTGCTTCCCCATCAACTCCTCGGAGGTCTCGGGCGCGATGAACCCGTCGAGCGACATCGACACGCTGAAGAACACCTTGCCGGCCATCAGCCCTCCGCTCCCTTCGAAGCGATCTCGGTGACGTAGTCAGCCAGGTTGCTCAGGGTCTGCCCGCCGGCCTCGATCGCGTGGTACTTCTCGACCGCCTCGTCGCGCAGTTCCCTGGTGGGGAACAGCGTGCGCATCTCGATCCGGGTCGCCGCGCCGTCGGGCGTGAACGTGAGGACCGACTCGAAGGCGTTCGGGTCGTCGCGGGACTCGCCGTGCAGGAACTCGATCCGCTCCGGTGGGGTGAGCTGCGTCCAGGAGATCCACTCCTGGTAGTCCGTCCCGTCAGGGCCGTGCATCACGAAGTCCCACTCCCCGCCGACGCGGAACTCGAACGCCCGCGTGGTGGTGGTGAACCCCTCCGGCCCCCACCACCGTGACAGGTGCCGCACCTCGGTGAACGCGTCGAACACCAGCTCCCGTGGGGCGTTGATGGCCCGGGAGATCACGATCTCGCGGTCGGCCGTCGCCGACTGCGCCGGCGCGTGGTCCCGTCCTGTCGCTGCCATCGGTCACTCCTCCTGTTGTGCCTGCTTGAGGTCCTGCACATATGCGTCAAGCCGGTCGAAGCTCTCGTTCCAGAACTGCTCGAACCCGCCGGTCCACTCATGGACCGGTCGCAACCCGCGGGCGTCGAGGCCGTACAGGCGCTGCTTGCCCGCCTTGCGGTCCCGCACCAGCCCGACCTCCCGGAGCACCCGCAGGTGTTTGGACGCCCCCGGCTGGGTCATCCCCAGCTCCTCGGCCAATTCGGTCACCGGCCGCTCACCCGCCCGCAGCAGCAAGAGGATGTCGCGGCGCTGCGGCTCTGCGATCGCGTTGAAGACGTCCGACGTCGTCGCTGCTCGTGCCATGGCAACATCATATTCCCATATCGGCATGCGTCAAGCGATGCGGAATCGGGCGCGTCCTGCCGGACGCTTCGAGTCAAGACAAGGACGTTGTCCCGCGCGACGACTCGTCCAGGGGGGTGCACGGCGACGGCGATCTTGCCGCGTGGGTGTCCGCGGCCCGCGCCGCCCGAGCCGCCTTCCAGCAGGGCGTGCGCCTTCGCGATGTCGGCCAGCGGCAGCACGGCGCCGATCACCGGCCGGAGCCTGCCCTCGTCGACCAGCCGGCCGAGGGCCTCGATCTTCGCCCGCCCGGGGCTGACGAAAACGAAGTGACAGGTCGCGTTCACGCCCCACGCAGTGAGCAGGTTCTGCGGTTCGGGGATGTCCACGATGGACACCACGCGGCCTCGGTCGGCGAGAACCTCCCGGCTGCGGGCGAGGGTGCCCCCGCCCACCGTGTCCAGGACGACGTCCACCTCGGCCGGTGACTACGTGCCGCAGGTCCGTGCGCTGGGTGCAGTACCTCGCGATCCTGCGGCAGGCGGGGCTGGCGGTCGCCACCCGGCGGGGCAAGGGGGCCTACTATCGCCGCGACGAGGCGAACATCGCCCGCCTCCTGGAGACCCTGCGCGACGCGTTCTAGGCCCCATGCCCTTCGGTCCCGCCCCTCCGCCTGCCGGCATCCGCGCGGATCAGCGCACCCGCCCCCGCCGTTTCAGGGGAACCGCCGGGAGTTCCGGGGCAGGGATCCGGCCGCCGTCGTACCCCTTCACCTCGCCGAAGCGCGAGCCGGCCATCCAGTCCGAGCGGGCCTGTGCGATGTCCTCGTTCGTGCGGCCGATGAAGTTCCACCACATGATGAGTTCCTCGTCGAACGGCTCGCCGCCCAGCAGCATCAGATCCGCGTCCGACTCGGCGTGCAGCGGCAGTTCGGTGCGGCCGCATCCCAGGTACAGCATCGATCCTGGCAGGACGGGGACGCCGTCCACCCGGGTCTCGCCGGACATGCCGAGGACCGCGTACTCGAAGTCGGGGTTCAGCGGCAGGCGTACGTCCGCGTCCCGGGTCAGGGCGAGGTCCGCGCCGACGATCGGGGTGTAGGTCGTGCCGGGTGACGTGGTGCCGTCGACCGTGCCCAGGATGAGGGTCGCCGTGAGGCCGGGGGCCGTGACCAGGGGCAGTTCCGCGTGGTGCTCGAAGCGCGGGTCGGTGTTGCGGTGGATGTCGGGCAGCGCCACCCACAGCTGGGCGCCATGCAGGAGGCGGGCGTGGGACCTGGGGCTTTCCTCCGAATGCGAGATCGCCCGGCCCGAGGTCATCAGGCCGAGCTCGCGAGGGCGGATCGTCTGGAGGCTGCCCGTGGAGTCGCGGTGCAGGACCTCACCTTCGTGCAGCCAACTCACCGTCTGCAGGCCCATGTGCGGGTGCGGACCCACCTGCATGCCCGGCTCGTCCGCGATGTCGTCAGGGCCGTAGTGGTCGACGAAGCACCAGGCTCCGACCATGCGGCGTCCCAGGTTGGGCAGCAGGCGGCGGACCTCGGTGGACTCACCGAGCTTGACCTTCCGGGGGCTGAGGAGTTCCCGTACCGGTTCGGCGACGACGAACCCACGACCGCCGCACAGGGACGGGACCGCCTCGCGATCAAGATTGCTCATGTCGCACAACCTAGACCCGTGGGACGCCGACCGTCAGGCGTCCGCCCCGGTCATTCCGGCGTAACCGCCGTAGCCGTGTTGACCGATGCCGTCCCGGAGGAGGCAGAGGCGGGGGTAGAAACAGGGGCGGAAGTGTGTAGTGGAATATTTAACTAACCGTGTCCGTTGGACGGCTCGAAGGAGGCAACAGTGGACACGACGTACTACGACCACGGAACCGCGGCGGAGCGCTGGGAGCGCGCGCGGCAGTTCTTCGACGCCAAGGAGTACGCCACGGCGGCGCGCATCCTCGGCACCCTGGCCGACGAGGTACCGGAGCAGGTCGCCCCGCGTCTGCTGCTGGCCCGCGCCTACTACCACTCGGCGCAACTGCGGCGCGCCGAGAGCGAGTTGCGTACGGTCATCGAGCTCGACCCCGTGGAGCAGTACGCCAGGCTGCTCCTCGGCCGCACGCTCGAACGGCAGGGCCGGGACACGGACGCGGCCCCGCACCTGCGGATGGCGGCGGCCCTCTCGGGGGACTTCACCGAGGTCTGATCCCGAGAGCGACTACGCACACAGGGCGCCGGTGGCACTGACCACCGGCGCCCTGTCAGACCCACAGCCCCTCCGCCAACGCGACGCCCGCGAAGACCGCGCCGAGCCCCGCGGTCACACTGGCCAGGACGTTGGCCGCCGCGTAGAACCTGGCCCCGCCCTCGGAGAGCCGCAGCGTCTCGTACGAGAAGGTCGAATACGTCGTCAGGGCGCCGCACAGGCCGGTGCCCAGGAACAGTTGGGTGTGGGAGGAGGCGGCGCCCGCGACCGTCGCGCCGGTGAGCACGCCGAGGATCAGGCTGCCCAGCACGTTGACGGTGAACGTTCCCCATGGGAAGACGGTGGCATGCCTGGTCTGCACGGCACGGTCGGTGAGGAACCGCAGCGGGGCGCCGATCATCGCCCCGGCCACCACGCAGAGCCAGTTCACCGGCGTGCCCCGTCCCGGCCGGTCACGGCCGCCTCGCCAGGACCAGGCGGCGCGTCGCCCATGCCGCGCTCCACACCGCCGCGAGGGCCGCGAGCAGCGTGAGGCCGAGATAGGCCAGGCCCGTGCGGGCGTGACCGGCGTCCACCAGGCGTTCGATGTCCAGCGCGTACGTGGAGAAGGTGGTGAAGCCGCCGAGCACGCCCGTGCCGAAGAAGGGCCGGAGGAGGCGGTGCGGTGTCCGCGCCTCGGTGAGGATCACCATGAAGGCGCCCATGACCGCACATCCGATGACGTTCACCAGGAGCGTCGTCGTGGGGAAGGCGCCGGGGACGGTGGGCCAGATCAGGGACGCCCCATAGCGTGCCGACGCGCCGATGGCGCCGCCGACGGCCACGACCGCCACCACGGGCCACACGCCGTTCTCCCTCACCTGAAGATCATGATTGAGGTCATGACTGAAGATCGCTGTCAGGCTAACCGCCCGGCGGGGTATCCCGCAGACCGAGGCGCAGGTGCTCGACGTGGAAGAGCGCCTGGTCGAGGAGTTCGGCCACGTGGTGGTCGTAGAGGGCGTAGATGACGGAACGGCCGTGCCGTTCGCCGGTGATGAGGCCGAGATTGCGCAGCAGACGCAGCTGGTGCGAGCAGGCCGACTGCTCCATGCCGACCGCCTCCGCCAGATCACCGGCCGCGCAGGGGCCCTCCTGCAGACGGGCGAGGATCAGCAGCCGTGAGGGCGTCGCCAGGGCCTGAAGAGTGGCTGCGACGTCGGCGGCCCCCACGGTGTCCAGGCGTTCGCGCGTGGTGGCGCTGCTCTTGTCGTCGACTCCGTGACCCATGGCGCCATCCTATCGATGACACATGAAAAGCTGTTCATTCATTCCTGTACGGTGTGGGCGTTGCCGTTCCCCAGCCCGTGAAGGGTTCCTTCGCCATGCCCACTGCCCTGCTCCCCCGCTCCGACCAGGGAACTTCCGCCGCCTCCGGCGGGGCTCCGCGTCGCCGCACCCGTGTTCTCGCGCTGGCCGAGGCCCGCTGGGCGGCGGCGGCCACGGCCGCGTTCCTGATCGCGCTGCCGCTTCAGCTGACCGGGGCCCCCTCATGGCTGTGGGGTGCGCTGTACGCCGTCGCGTACGTCGCCGGGGGCTGGGAGCCCGCGCTCGCCGGGCTGCGGGCGCTGCGCGAGAAGACCCTGGACGTCGATCTGCTGATGATCGTCGCGGCGCTCGGTGCGGCGGCGATCGGGCAGGTGATGGACGGGGCGCTGCTCATCGTCATCTTCGCCACGTCGGGCGCCCTTGAGGCCCTTGCCACCGCGCGCACCGCCGACTCGGTGCGCGGCCTGCTCGACCTGGCGCCCGCCACGGCCACGCGGCTGACCGTCGCGGGCGGCGAAGAGACAGTCGGCACGGCGGAGTTGAAGGTCGGCGACGTCATCCTCGTACGACCCGGTGAGCGGGTCGGCGCGGACGGCGAGGTACTTGAGGGGGCGAGTGACGTCGATCAGGCGACGATCACCGGGGAGCCGCTGCCGGTCGCCAAGGAGGCCGGGGACGAGGTGTTCGCGGGCACGCTGAACGGGGCGGGGGCGCTGCGGGTGCGGGTCGGGCGTGACGCGTCGGACTCGGTGATCGCGCGGATCGTGGCCATGGTCGAGGAGGCGTCGGAGACCAAGGCGCCCACTCAGCTGTTCATCGAGAAGGTCGAGCAGCGGTACTCGCTCGGCATGGTCGTCGCCACGCTCGCCGTGTTCGCCGTGCCGCCGGCGTTCGGCGACGACCTGACCGGGGCACTGCTGCGGGCGATAACCTTCATGATCGTGGCGTCGCCCTGCGCGGTGGTCCTTGCCACGATGCCGCCGCTGCTCTCGGCGATCGCGAACGCGGGGCGGCACGGTGTTCTGGTCAAGTCGGCCGTCGTCATGGAGCGTCTTGGGCAGGTGGACACGGTCGCGCTCGACAAGACGGGCACCCTGACCGAGGGCACGCCCCGGGTGACCGCCGTCCACGTCCTTCCCGGCAGCGGCCTGACCGATGACGGCCTCCTCACCCTCGCGGCGGCGGCCGAGCACCGCAGCGAACACCCGCTGGCCCGCGCGGTCGTGAGCGCGGCGCGCGCCCGGGGCCTGGACCTTCCGCCGGTCTCGGACTTCGCGTCGGCGCCGGGTGTCGGGGTGAGTGCCACGGTCGGGGGCGCGATTGTGGAGGTGGGTGCGCCGGCACGGCTGCTCGGCACCGGGCCGACCGATGGGCGCGAGGACCCGGCGAGCTACGAAGTCCTGCGTCGGGCAGAGCAGTTGGGCGAGGACGGCCAGACCGCCGTGCTCGTCCTGCGCGACGGGATCCCCGCGGGTGCCCTCGGCATCGCCGACCGCCTGCGCCCGGACGCCGCGACGACCGTCGCCGCCCTGGAATCCCTCACCGGCACGGCTCCGATGCTGCTCACCGGCGACAACGCGCAGGCCGCGGCCCGCATCGCTGCGGAGGTCGGCATCGACGACGTACGGGCCGGGCTGCTCCCCCAGGACAAGGTCGTGGCGGTGCGCGGGGCGGAGAGCGCCGGGCGCAGGATCCTGGTTGTCGGAGACGGAGTCAACGACGCGCCTGCCCTGGCCGCGGCCCACACCGGCATCGCGATGGGCCGTACCGGCTCCGACCTCGCCCTGGAGACCGCCGACGCCGTCATCGTGCGGGACGAACTCGCCACCGTGCCGAGGGTGATCGCCCTGTCCCGGCGCGCCCGCGGGCTCGTGGTGCAGAACCTGGTGATCGCCGGAACGTTCATCGCGGCCCTGGTCACCTGGGACCTGCTCGGCAACCTCCCGCTCCCCCTCGGCGTACTCGGCCACGAGGGCTCCACGGTGCTCGTGGGCCTCAACGGACTGCGGCTCCTACGGGACGCGGCATGGCAGGACGCAGGCCACTGAGGAAGCGCCCCCGGCCTACGGCATCCACCTTCCCCGCCCACCGGGAACCGCCCGGCAACCTCCCGCCCCGCCCTCCACGCCCTCAGCCACGAACCCGCCACCACAATCGCGAGACTCAACGGACTCGACTCCTACGAGACGCGGCACGGCAGGACGCGGGCCACTGAGCGGGCGCCCCCGGCCTACGGCATCCGCGCCGAGTCTTGGGGGCGTCGACCGGGCGGCCCCGCCCACCTCAGGATCCGTCGTCCGCCATCCGCCGATCCGTCGACACCCGCGGCCGTCCCCGCCGCGGCAACATGACCGGGCTAGGGTCGACGCGTGAACAGCAGGCAGAGCGAACCGGCCCCCGGGCGCCGCGCGATCGTGATGGTGGCCTCGTCCGCCGGTGGTGTCCAGGGGCTGCAGACCCTGCTCGGCGGACTCGGTGCCGATCTTCCGGCGTCCGTGCTGGTGGCCCAGCACCTGCGCCGCTCCCGGCGCACGCACATCGTCGCCATCCTGTCCCGCGCCACCGGACTCCGCGTCAAACTGGCCGACGACGGCGAGCACCCGCAGGCCGGATGTGTCCACATCGCGCCGCCCGACCACCACCTGTGCGTGACCGAGGGCGGCACGCTGGCGCTGACCCAGCAGGGCCCGGTCAATTACGCCCGCCCGGCCGCCGACCCCCTCTTCGAATCCGCGTCGAAGGTCTACGGAACGCAGATCATCGCCTGTGTGCTCACCGGAGCCGACGGCGACGGCGCCCGGGGAGTCGAGGCGGTGAAATCACGTGGCGGGATCGTCATCGTCGAGGACCCCGCCACCGCCGAGTTCCACGGCATGCCCAAGTCCGCCATCGGGACCGGCCAGGTCGACCACGTACGCCCCGCACAGGAGATCGCGCCCCTTATCCGCAGCCTCCTCCAACCGGCCCACAGCTCCTGAGACACGCGCACGTGACGGGGCCCGTCACCGCAGTGGTGACGGGCCCCGAGCGGTTCGAGCGGCGCGGGCTCACGCCCCGCGATAGGTCTCCAGAAGCCGCAGCCACACCTCGCTGACCGTGGGGTACGCCGGGACCGCGTGCCACAGGCGGTCGATCGGCACCTCCCCCGCGATCGCCACCGTCGCCGAGTGGATGAGTTCACCGACGCCGGGGCCCACGAAGGTCACGCCGAGCAGGATCTCGCGGTCGAGGTCGACGATCATGCGGGCCCGGCCTTCGTAGCCGTCCGCGTAGAGCCCGGCACCCGCCACGCCCGCCATGTCGTAGTCCACGGCACGCACGCGGCGGCCCGCGGCTTCCGCCTCCGCGAGGGTGAGGCCGGCCGATGCCGCCTCGGGGTCGGTGAAGACCACCTGGGGTACGGCGGCGTGGTCGGCGGTGGCCGCGTGCGCGCCCCAGGTGTCGGTCTCCAGGAGCGGAACCCCCTGGGCGCGGGCGGTGATCGCGGCGCCGGCGATACGCGCCTGGTACTTGCCCTGGTGGGTGAGCAGCGCGCGGTGGTTGGCGTCACCGACCGCGTAGAGCCAGTCGCTGCCCTGCACCCGCAGGCTCTCGTCGACCGGCAGCCAGGAGCCGGGGTCCATGCCGATGGTCTCCAGGCCGAGGTCGTCGGTGCGCGGCGCACGCCCAGTGGCGAACAGGATCTCGTCGGCCTCCAGGGTGCCGCCGTCGCTCAGGGTCGCCGTGACCGTGCCGTTCTCCCTCCGCACACCCGTGACGGAGACACCGGTGCGGACCTCCGCGCCCGCCTCCGTGAGCGCCTTGGTGACCAGCTCTCCGGCGAACGGCTCCATGCGCGGGAGCAGCCCGTCATCGCCGCGGACGAGCACGGTGACCTGCGAGCCGAGCGCCTGCCAGGCCGTGGCCATCTCCACGGCGACCACACCGCCGCCGACCACCGCGAGGCGGCCGGGCACGTGGTCCGCGCTGGTGGCCTCGCGGCTCGTCCACGGCTTCACCTCGGCCAGGCCCGGCAGGTCGGGCAGGGCGGCGCGGGTGCCGGTGCAGACCGCCACCGCGTGGCGGGCGGTCAGGGTGTGCTCGGTGCCGTCGGAGCCCGCGACGGTCACCTGTCGTGTTCCGGCGATGCGGCCATGGCCGCGGTAGAGGTCCACGCCGATCGAGTCCAGCCAGCCGATCTGGCCGTCGTCCTTCCAGTGCGAGGTGTAGTAGTCGCGGTGCGCGAGGACCGCCGCCGCGTCCAGGGGGCCCTGCACCGACTGGCGCAGCCCGGGCACCTTGCGGGCGTCCGCGCGGGCGATGACCGGGCGCAGCAGCGCCTTGCTCGGCATGCACGCCCAGTACGAGCATTCGCCCCCGACGAGTTCGCTCTCCACGATCGCCACGCTCAGGCCGCCCGCACGGGCGCGGTCCGCGACGTTCTCCCCCACTGGACCCGCACCCAGAACCACTACGTCGTATGTCTTCGAATCCGTCATGGAAGCCAGTGTGGTCGCAGGTGTGCGACGTGGCCACATGGGTACGCGCGCGGAACGAGCATCGGGTGAGCGCGTGGAATACGTCCGCCACCCGGGCCGTTGTGCACAGCGGCTTCGACCGACAGCAGCAGGAAGAGGGAAACACCATGAGCAGCACGACTGTGGAGCTCACCAAGGAAAACTTCGACCAGACGGTCACGGACAACGAATTCGTCCTGATCGACTTCTGGGCGGAGTGGTGCGGTCCGTGCAAGTCGTTCGCGCCCGTCTACGACAAGGTCGCCGAGGCCAACCCCGACATGGTCTTCGGCAAGGTGGACACGGAGGCGCAGCCTGAGCTCGCTCAGGCCTTCGGCATCCAGTCGATTCCCACGCTGATGATCGTCCGCGATCAGGTGGCCGTGTTCGCGCAGCCCGGCGCCCTGCCGGAGGCCGCCCTCGAGGACGTCATCGGGCAGGCCAGGAAGCTGGACATGGACGAGGTCCGCCAGTCCGTCGCCGAGGAGCAGGCCAAGGCGCAGGCTCAGGGGCAGGAGCAGTAAGGAAGACCCACCAGCAGCAGGGTCAGCTCGACTCGCGGTGCACTGCCGTCGCACCGAGCACGTCGTGCACCTCGGGCTCCATGCCCGGGTCACGCACGACCCGGTCGACGAGCTGCGCGAGTTTCTGACCCGACGGCAGCTCGATGCGGACCGTGCTGAGCCGCGGCCGCAGGAGCCTGCCGAGCATCAAGTCGTCGGCGCCGATCATCGCCGTCTCCTCGGGGACGGCGATGCCTTCGTCCTGCAGCGCCCGCATCAGCAGCATCGCGTACTCGTCGTTGTACGTGAACACTCCGTCGACGCCCAGCGTGCGCCAGCGCGCCGCGAGCCGGGCCGCCGACCCCTCGTCGTAGGCCAGGGGCAGCTCGGTCACCGTGGCGTCCGTGCCGTGCTGTGCGACGGTGCCGCGGACGCCTTCGGCGCGTGGACGAGCGAAGGGCTCAAGGCCTCGTTCCTCGGGGATCACGACGCCGATGTGCCGGCTGCCGCGCTCCAGGAGGTGGGTGGCGGCGCACTGCCCCACCAGGCGCTGGTCCATCAGCAGGGCGTGGGCGCCCTCGGCCCGCTGCGGGCCGATCGTGAAGACGGCCTTGGCGCCCGAGCGCTTCAGGACGCTCACACCGCGCGCGCCGAGTCCCGATGCGTCGGGGGCGAGGACCGCCACCGGGCGCAGCTCGGCCCAGGCGCGGGCCGCCTCCTCGCCGGTCAGGCCGAGGCTGCCGTACTGCACGACGGTGTAGTCGAACCTGCTGAGCGCCCATTGCAGCTCGTTGAAGAACTCGCTGAAGAGCGGGCCCGCCGGGATCTGCGGCGTGGGCATCAGGACCACCCGCGTGTGCCCGGCGCGCAGGCTGCGGGCCGCGGCGTGCGGGACGTACCCCAGTTCCTTGGCGGCCTCGTGGACGCGGCGGCGGGTGGGCTCGCTGATACGGACGGCGCTCGTGTTGTTCAGGACGTACGAGACGGTCGCGCGCGAGACTCCCGCCAGACGCGCCACGTCGGCACTCGTCGGCACGGAGTACTGCTCGGGCTGGTGTGCGGTCTTGTTCGGTATCTGCGCCATGGCAGGGCTCATCCTTCCAGACGGCGTGGGCGCGCTCCCAGGCGGGCGCCATGGCGCCACCGGCCTGCGGCGGGGCACTCGCGGACGCCGTGCGCGGCGTGAACTGCCCTGCCCCCGTACCGCGTTCCTCCGGCGCCGGTTAGCGTGCGTGCACCTGTCCGTCGATCAAAGGTGCCCCCACATGACTGTCGACCGTGCCGATGGCCTCGCGCGCACCGCTCGCGCGCTGGCCGACGGAGAAGTGTCCTCGCGTGCGCTGACGGAGCGCACGCTGGCGCGGATCGAGGCCTCGCAGCCCGTGCTCAACGCCTTCAAGCTGGTGCGGGCCGAGGCCGCGCTCGCCGAAGCGGATGCCGCGGACCGGGAGTTGGCGGCCGGCGGTTCGGGGCGGCCGCTGCTCGGTGTGCCGCTCGCCGTGAAGGACGACACCGACATAACGGGCGAGCCGACCGCGTTCGGCTGCCGGGGTGACTTTCCGCCGAAGACCGAGGACGCCGAGTCGGTGCGCCGGCTGCGGACGGCCGGCGCCGTGATCGTCGGCAAGACCAACACCTGCGAGCTGGGGCAGTGGCCCTTCACTGAGGGTCCCGGCTTCGGGGACACCCGCAATCCGTGGCACACCGGACACACTCCCGGCGGTTCGTCGGGCGGCTCGGCGGCCGCGGTCGCCGCGGGCCTCGTCCCCGCAGCGCTCGGCTCGGACGGCGCGGGCTCGGTGCGCATCCCCGCCGCCTGGACCCACCTCGTCGGGATCAAGCCGCAGCGTGGCCGCATCTCGACCTGGCCCTGGCCCGAGTCCTTCAACGGCATCACCGTCAACGGCCCGCTCGCCAGGACCGTCGCCGACGCGGCCCTGCTGCTCGACGCGGCGAGCGGCAACCACAGCGGTGACCTGCACCAGCCGCCCGCCATCAGCGCCACGGACGCGGCGACCCGCGAGCCTGGGCGGCTGCGGATCGCCCTCTCGCTGCGCATGCCGTTCACCGCGACCCCCAAGCGCCTGCACCCCCTCGTGCGCCGGAAGGTCTACGTCCTGGCGGACCGCCTCGCCGCGCTCGGCCACGACGTGGAGGAGGCCGACCCTCGCTACGGCCAGATAGGCCTCGACTTCGTGCCGCGCGCCACGGCGGGCATCACCGAATGGGCCCGCGAGATCCCCCAGCCGCACCTCCTCGACCCGCGTACCAAGGAGGCGGCCCGCCTGGGGCGCGTGCTCGGCGGCGCCCCGCTGCGCCTGGCCCGCCGCGCGGAAGCTGCCCTGCACCGGCGGGTCGGCGCGATCTTCTCGACGTACGACGTCGTCCTCACCCCCACCACCGCCACTCCCCCGCCGCGGATCGGCAGCATGGCCGCCCTCAGCGGCTGGCGCACCGACCAGGCCATGATCGCCGCCTGCCCCTACGCGTGGACGTGGAACGTGCTGGGCTGGCCCGGCGTCAACGTGCCCGCGGGCAAGGCGGACGGCGGCCTTCCGGTCGGCGCGCAGCTCCTTGGGCCCGCCGGCGCCGAGCCGCTCCTGATATCGCTCGCCGCACAGCTGGAGGCGGACCAGCGGTGGTACGAGCAGTGGCCGCAGGCCGTCTAACCGGTTGCCAGCGTGCGCCACACCGCCGGGTCCTCGAAGCCGAGGGCCCACAGGACGGTGTGGCGCACGCCGTACTTCCGCAGGACGGGCAGGTGCGCGGCCGTCCCGCGCGCGTCCTGGTACCAGACCGTGCGGCTCTTGCCGCCCTCCTTGTACGTGAAGTGGGGCGTGCCCGACTCGGGGTCGATGCCGTAGGGCGCGCCGACCCGGCGGCGCAGGGCCTCGGCCTCCTTCCAGGTGACGTGCCGGGCGCGGTCGCCGCTGCCGACCTGCCAGTCCCAGCCGTAGCCGGGCAGGCCCATCTCCAGCTTGGCGGCCGGGACTTCGGCGGTGGCGCGGCGCAGGATCTCCTCGTACCAGGCGGGCGACGAGAGCGGGCCGGGTGAGCCGGAGGCCCAGTGCTGGTCGTAGGCCATGATGCGCAACCGGTCGGCGGCGGCGCCCAGTCGGCGGTAGTCCCAGACGCGCCCGCTGATCCGCGTCTTCGGCGACACGGTGATCAGGCACTGCTTGCGCAGCGCGTGGAGCCGCGCGCACAGGTCGGTGACCATCGTCGCGTAGCCCGCCCCCACCTTCTTGTAGGCGGCGTCCCCGGTGGGCGCGATGCTCTCGTAGTCCAGGTCGATGCCGTCGTACGAACGGCTGCGCACGATCTTCAGGAGCGCGGCGATGTGTTCGGCGCGGCGCGCCTTGTCCGTGACGATCGCCGCGAGCGCTCCGGGCCGCATCCGTTCCATGACGGTCGGCACGACCTTGATGCCCGCCCTGTGGAGTCCGTCGATGACGCGGCGCGAGCCCGCCCCGGTGTGGCCCGCCACGCTGCCGGCCGATTTCGCCTCGTACCAGAAGGGGCTGACGGTGTGTAGCTGGGCGGCGTGGCGCAGGGCGTCCTGGTACGCGGTCTCCTGGCCCCAGTAGGGGAGCCAGCCGGAGACGGTGCGCGGCGGCGGCACGGATCGGTCGGCGGACTGGGGGAGCGTCGGGGCAAGTGCCGTGCCACAGAGGGCGAGGACGGCGATGACCCGGGCTCGGCTGAGGTGTCGTCGGTGCGCCATGGACCGAGCCTGCGGCCCATCGCGCGGACCCGCCCTGCGGGTTGGGCCAGACAGGTTCTACGGTGGCCCGCGTGACTGCCAACACCGATGACCAGCAGATGTCCGAGCATCCGGGCCGCATGGGCCCCGCCGCGACCACCGAGGCCGAGCCCCGTGAGGTCGGCCGGGTCCAGACGACGTACGCCCCCGCCCATGACGGCGATCCCGACCCCGGCGAGATCGTCTGGACGTGGGTGCCCTACGAGGAGAACGACGGGCGCGGCAAGGACCGTCCCGTCCTGGTCGTCGCCCGCGAGGCGCGCGGCACGCTGCTCGCGGTGCAGCTCTCCAGCAAGCAGCACGCCAATGATGGGGAGTGGGTGCCGATCGGCAGCGGTCCCTGGGACCGCGAGGGCCGTGAATCCTGGGTCGCCATCGACCGGGTCCTTCGGGTGCACGACGCGGGCATGCGGCGCGAGGCGTGCGCGCTCGACCGGATGCGGTTCAACCTGGTCGTGCGGCGGCTCCAGGAGCGCTACGGCTGGCGGTAGCCCCTAGGCGGGCCGAGCCGCGCCCTTGAACCCCGCCCCGAACGCCTCCTCGAAGGCGGCCCGCGTCACCGCGCCGCGCGTACGGTCGAGCACCCCGAACACGACGTGCTCGAAGTGCCCGTGGAACCGGCCGCCTTCGTCGAGCGGCACCCGGAACGCGTCCGCCACCTGGACGGGATCGTTCTGGAAGACGCCGCAGCCCCACGCGCCGAGCACGAGCCGCCGATAGCCGCAGGCCACCGCGGTCTCCAGGACCCGCTCCGCGCGCCGGGCCAGGGCGGACGGCAGATCGGCGGCGCGCTCCGGGGTCTGGCGCAGCACGACGCCCGCGTTCGGCGCCGCCGAGGTCAGGAAGCCGACCCTGTACGCCGCGTCGAGGAGCTGCCCCCGGTCGTCGCGGAAGACCGGCACGGCCGGGGAGTGGATCACGCGGTCCGTGTAGAACGGGTCGCGGTGGGCGCGGTGGTGGTCGTAGAACTCCCTGGCCGACCGCACGCAGGTGTACAGCGCCGACGCCCGGCACAGCGCCTCCTCCTGCGCCTGGGCACCGTTCAGATAGCCGCCGCCGGGATTGCGTGCCGAGGAGAAGTTCAGAACGGCCACCGGGCCCCCTTCCCCGCCCGTCAGGCGGCGCGCGGCCTCCAAGCTGCTCTCGCCGGTGACCTCGACTACCGTGGAGGTCAGCTCGGGCGGCGTCACGGGAGCCACGTCCAGGGCCGCCGGACCGAACATCCGCGTGCCGGAGCGCGCGGCGTCCACCGCATCCGCGATCACCACCTCGCGGCCACCCGGAGCGGCGTACCACCCCGCCGCCACGATGTCCTCGGTCCGCGTCGCTATGCCACGCAGTCGCGCACTCATGCCCGCTCCCCCGTTCCGCTCACTGCTGTCCTGTCCCCCATCTCGCACATGAACGCATCGTGAGCTCTCGGCGTCCCCCGCCGCAACAGAATTCGATGGCACCAACTTGGCCTCAGGGGCACTCTTGTGCGATTGGCCGCCAGGGTCTTGGGTGGTACGAGCGCTGCCGACCCAGACCGGCCCGATCGACCCCCATATCGGGTTGACCGAGTGGTCCACAACCGCTGGACCAGGCAGAACTTGAACAGGAGGACCCCTGCATGCCCGAGGGCGAGTGTACGACCTACCGCGCGAAGTACGGCACCGCGGTATCCGAGTCCGAAGCGGAGGCGCTGGTCACCGGCATCTGCTTCAAGACCGGACCGCCTCGTGTCACCGGTGTCGAACTGGAATGGCTGATCCACGAGCCGCACCGGCTCCATCTGCCCGTCTCCCCCGCCCGCCTGGAAGCGGCCTACGCCGCACTGCGGGCCCTGCCCCTGCACTCCCTGATCACCGTCGAACCAGGCGGCCAGCTGGAGCTCAGCTCGCTCCCCGCCGCCTCGCTCATGGAGTGCGTATCCGCCGTATCGGCCGATCTCTCCCTGGTACGCGACCGCCTTGCCACCCTGGATCTGACGCTCACCGGACTCGGTGCCGATCCCTGGCGCCCGCCGTCCCGCATCCTGCACCGCCCGCGCTATGACGCGATGGAGCGCTATCTCGACCGCACCGGCCCCGCGGGCCGCCGCATGATGTGCTCCACCGCATCCGTGCAGATCTGCCTGGACGCGGGGCACGAGGAGCCCGGCCCGCTCGGCTACGGACGGCGCTGGCGGCTCTCCCACCTGCTGGGCCCCGTACTGGTCGCCGCATTCGCCAACTCGCCGATCCAGGACGGGCGTTCCACCGGCTGGCGCTCCACGCGGCAGGCCGTGTGGGCGTCGATCGATCCGGGCACGTCCGGCGCACCGCCGCTGGACGCGGAGCCCCGGAAGGCCTGGGCGCGGCACGCGCTGGACGCCCCGGTGATGTTCATCCGGGGTGTCGACGAGGAAGACGGCGACGACGAGACGCCCTGGGCCGTCCCGGAGGGGCTGACGTTTCGCACCTGGACCCGCTCGGGCGGCCCGCGCCCGCCCACACGCGACGACCTCGACTACCACCTGACCACGCTGTTCCCGCCCGTACGCCCGCGCGGCCACCTGGAGCTGCGGATGGTCGACGCCCAGCCGGGCCGGCACGGCTGGATCGTGCCGCTGGCGGTGACGAGCGCCCTGTTCGACGATCCGCAGGCCGCCGAGACCGCCTACCGCACCGTGAAGCCGCTGGCCGAGCGCGCCTGCCCGCCCGGCGCGCCCGCGGCGCCGCGCAGCCCGCTGTGGCTGGACGCGGCCCGGCACGGGCTCGCCGACCCGGAGCTGCGGGAGGCCGCGGCCGTGTGTTTCGCGGCCGCCGCCGACGCGCTGCCCCGGATGGGCGCGAGCACCGAGGTGTGCGACGCGGTCGCCGCGTACGCCGAGCGGTATGTCGCGCGGGGCCGCTGCCCGGCGGACGACCTGCTCGACGGGCACCTGGCAGGCCACACCTACGATCACGAGCACGAGAAGGGCATCCTCCGATGACCGGAACAGTCAGCGACCCCGATGCGCTTCGACAGCGCGCCCTGACGGCGCTCCTCGCCGCCCGGGACCGCACCTCACTCCTCACCACGTGCGTCGAGGAACCCGAACTGACCGCGCAGCACTCGCCGTTGATGTCGCCCCTCGTCTGGGACCTGGCGCACATCGGAAACCAGGAGGAGCTGTGGCTGCTGCGGGCGGTGGCGGGCCGTGATGCCATGCGGCCCGAGATCGACGGCCTGTACGACGCCTTCGAGCACCCCCGCTCCGAGCGGCCGAGCCTGCCGCTGCTGGCCCCCGTCGAGGCCCGCCGCTACGCGGCCGAGGTGCGCGGGCGCGCGCTCGACGTCCTGGAGAGCACGCCGCTCCGCGGTTCCCCGCTGACCGACGCGGGCTTCGCGTTCGGCATGATCGCGCAGCACGAACAGCAGCACGACGAGACGATGCTGATCACCCATCAGCTGCGCTCGGGCCCCACGGCGCTCACGGCGCCGGATCCCGCGCCCGCCCCGGCGTTCAGCGGTCCGGCCGAAGTCCTCGTGCCGGGCGGCCCGTTCACGATGGGCACGTCCACCGAGCCGTGGGCACTGGACAACGAACGTCCGGCGCACCACCGTCTCGTGCCGTCGTTCCACATCGACACGACGCCGGTGAGCAACGCCGACTACCAGCGCTTCATCGCCGACGGCGGCTATGAGGAGCAGCGGTGGTGGGCCCCGGCGGGCTGGGACATGGTCCGCGGCAACGGGCTCTCGGCTCCGCTGTTCTGGCGCCGGGAAGGCGGCCAGTGGCTGCGCCGCCACTTCGGGACCGTCGAAGTCGTTCCGCCCGACGAGCCGGTGCTGCACGTCAGTTGGTACGAGGCGGACGCGTACGCCCGGTGGGCGGGCCGGCGGCTGCCCAGCGAGGAGGAGTGGGAGAAGGCCGCCCGGTACGACCCGGCCACCGACCGCTCGATGCGCTACCCGTGGGGCGACGCGGACCCCACGCCCGAGCGTGCCAACCTGGGCCAGCGGCATCTCCGCCCGGCGCCCGTCGGCAGCTATCCCGCCGGTGAATCCCCGCTCGGCGTACGCCAGTTGATCGGCGACGTGTGGGAGTGGACCTCCAGCGACTTCCTGCCGTATCCGGGGTTCGCCGCCTTCCCCTACCGCGAGTACTCGGACGTCTTCTTCGGCGGCGACCACAAGGTGCTGCGCGGCGGGGCGTTCTCCGTGGACGAGGTGGCCTGCCGGGGCACGTTCCGCAACTGGGACCACCCGGTCCGGCGGCAGATCTTCTCCGGGTTCCGCACCGCACGCGACGCGGATCCGACGGAGGCTCCCTGATGTGCCGTCATCTGGCGTTCCTGGGGCCCGAGGAGCCGCTGGGCAAGCTCCTCGTGGACCCCTTGCACAGCCTGTTCCGCCAGTCATGGGCGCCTCGGCAGCAGCGCCACGGCACGGTCAACGCCGACGGGTTCGGGGTGGGCTGGTACGCCGGGGACGACCCGGCGCCCGCTCGCTACCGCCGTTCCGGGCCGATCTGGGGCGACCAGTCCTTCGCGGACCTGGCCCGGGTCGTGCGGTCCGGTGCGCTGCTCGCCGCGGTGCGTGACGCCACCGAGGCGGGCGCGGACGGCGAGGCCGCGGCGGCGCCGTTCGCCGCCGGGACCTGGCTGTTCAGCCACAACGGCGCGGTCACGGGCTGGCCCCGCTCGCTGGCCCCGGTGTCCCGCCTGCTGCCGCCCGAGGACCTCCTGTCCATGGAGGCGCGCTGCGACTCCGCCCTGGTGTGGGCGCTCGTCCTGCACCGGCTGCGCAGCGGCGACGACGAGGGCCAGGCCCTCGCCGACACCGTGGTCGAGGTCGCCGAGGCGGCCCCCGGATCACGCCTCAACCTGCTGCTCACCAACGGCGAGACGATCGCCGCGACCGCCTGGGGCGACACCCTCTGGTACCTCTCCGAACCGGGCCGTCGCACCGTCGTGGCATCCGAGCCCTACGACGACGATCCGCACTGGCGTCAGGTGCCCGACCGCACCCTGCTCGCCGCCAGCCGTACCGATGTCCTGCTGACCCCGCTCAAGGAGCCATCCGCGTGAGCCCGTTCCAGTTGACCCGCACCCTGCCCGAGGACACCACGGACGCCGCCCTGCGCGCCGATGTCCTGCACGGCCTCACCCGCACGCCCAAGACGCTGCCGCCCAAGTGGTTCTACGACGCGCGCGGCAGCGCGCTCTTCGACGAGATCACCACGCTGCCCGAGTACTACCCGACGCGCGCCGAGCGGGAGATCCTGCAGACCCGCGCCGCGGAGATCGCCGCGGCGACGGGCGCGCGCACGCTGATCGAGCTGGGCTCGGGCTCGTCGGAGAAGACCCGCCACCTGATCGACGCACTCGCGGACCTGCACACGTACGTGCCCGTGGACGTGAGCGAGAGCGCGTTGACCGGCGCCGCGAACACCCTGATCGCCTCACGCCCCTCGCTCAACGTGCACGCCCTGATCGCCGACTTCACCCGCGGCCTCGCCCTGCCGGGCACCCCGGGCCCGCGGCTCGTCGCCTTCCTGGGCGGCACGATCGGCAACCTGCTGCCCGCCGAGCGCACGGCGTTCCTGGCGTCGGTGCGCACCCTGCTCTCCCCCGGTGACGCGCTGCTGCTCGGCACGGACCTGGTGAAGGAGGAGTCGGTCCTCGTCTCGGCCTACGACGACGGGTCGGGCGTCACCGCCTCCTTCAACAAGAACGTCCTTGCCGTGATCAACCGTGAGCTGGGCGCGGACTTCGACCCCGAGGCGTTCTCGCACGTGGCCGTCTGGGACCGCGAGCACGAGTGGATCGAGATGCGTCTGCGCTCCCTGGCCGCCCAGACGGTGAAGATCCCGGCGCTCGACCTGGCGGTCGACTTCGACCGTCACGAGGAGATGCGCACCGAGATCTCGGCGAAGTTCCGCGAGGAGACGGTGCGGGCCGAGCTGTCCGCGGCGGATCTAAAGCTCACCCACTGGTGGACGGACGAGCGGGCGCGCTTCGCGCTGTCGCTGAGTGAGGCGCGTTAGGCAGGCCGGGGGCGCGTGACCGTCACGGCCCGCTGACGTCCAGCGTCTTGGTGATCCGGCGCGAGGCCGCCTCGGCCTCCGTCGCCGGATCACCTCCGGCGAGCACCTTCGACATGTACACCTTGATGGGGTTGTCCGCCTCCACCGCCGCCCACTTCGGCGAGGCCGGTGTCGCCCGGCCGCGTGCGGCGCCCGCGGCCATCGCGGCGACGCCCTCCTCGTCCGAGACGGCGGAGGCGAGGGTCGTCTTGTTCGGCACGTAGTTCATGGTCCGCGCCAGGTCTTTCTGCCACTTCTTGCCTGCGAGTGCCTCGATGACGGCGACCGCGCCCGCACGGTCGTCCGTCTTCCCGCGCACGACGAGGTCGGAGCCGCCGGTGAAGACGGCTCCCGGCTTCGCCGCCGTCTTGCCGGGGATCGGGAAGTAGCCGAGTTTCCCCTTCATCTTGGGGTTCGCCTCCTCGATGGCCCGCGCCGTCCCGGGCACGGCGACGATCTGCGCCACATCTCCCTTGGCGAAGACCCCGGCCTGCGGCGGATGCTCCTCGTCCGCGTCCCGCGGACCCTCGCCCAACGCCTGCAGCCGCTGGTAGAAGTCCATCCCCCGCAGGGCCGCGGGCGCGTGCAGGCTGCCCTCCCACACGCCTCTCGACCCCTTGGCCTCGGTGGCCAGTTCGCCGCCCTCGTCCCAGATGAATCCGGCCAGGGTGTACCAGTCCTGGCCCGCCAGGTAAATCCCCTGGCCGCCGCCGGAGTTGAGCCGCTCCGTGGCGTCGAGCCACTGGGCGCGGGTCTTCGGCGGCTCCTCGATCCCGGCCCGCGCGAAGAGGTCCTTGTTGTAGATGACGACGCGGTTGGCGGCGTACCAGGGGATGCCGTACTGACTGCCGTTGTAGCGGCCCGGCTCGGCCAGGCCCGGCAGCCAGTCCTTCATGCCGAGGTCGCGGGCGGACTCCAGGGTGAGGTCGTAGAGCCCGCCCTCGTCGACGTACTGGGCCACCTGCGTGTTGCCGACCTCGATGACGTCGGGCCCGTCCTCCGCCTTGAGCGCGGCCTTGACCTTGCCGCCGATGCCGGTCCACTCCTGGAGGCGTATCTCCAGGTCGATGTCGCCGTTCCGCTTCTCGAAGTCCGTGGTGAACCGCTTGATGAACTCCGGTGACGCGCTGCCCCGCATGAGCCACACGGTGACGGTCCGCCGCTCGTCCTCTCCGCCCGGCAGGACGCCGCAGCCGGGGAGCAGCACGGTGGCGGCGAGAGCGAGGGTCAGGGACATGGCGACGCGGCGGTGCGGTTTCACGTGGGTCACTTTCTGCCTGCGGACAGGGGAAGGTCGGCCCGACGCGGGGGGTGAGCTGATGGCTCGAACGGGTATGTCTGGATTTTGGTCTGTACCAATGAGTCGGTCAAGGCCTTGCGCCCACCGTCTCGCGCACCGCCGCGTGGTGGGGCACGGTGGAGTGACGTCACCCCACAGCTGTGAGGTCACCACACGGCGGAGAGGAACAGCCTCATGTCCGACCACACCTACCGGGTCACCGAGATCGTCGGCACCTCGCACGAAGGAGTCGACCAGGCCATCCGCAACGGCATCGCCCGCGCCTCGCAGACGCTGCGCTCGCTGGACTGGTTCGAGGTCACCCAGGTGCGAGGCCACATCGAGAACGGCGAGATCGAGCACTACCAGGTGGGCCTGAAGGTCGGGTTCCGCCTCGACGACGGCGACAGCGCCTGACCCCGGCGCCGGGCCTCACGTTCGCCCCTCACGCTCCTGAGCGTCCTTGAGAGCGGCGGACGCGCTCGCCCAGCGTGCCCGTACGACCGTGAAGCCCGCCCGCTCCGCCTCGTCGCACACCAGCTCGTCGTCGTCCACCAGCATCCGGACCTCGCGGGGCCGGGAGATCTTCCGCAGGATCTCCGGCTTGGTACGGCGGGCGGGCCGCCGGTCGTCGTTGCGGCGCATCCAGACGCGCCCCGCCGGAAGCCCTTGGGCGGCCAGCCACGCCACGGTGTCCTGGCGGCACCGCTCGGGCCTGCCCGTGAGGTGGACGACCTCGCACTCCCGCGCACTCTCCAGGGCGAGCGCCACGAATAGCCGCCCCCTGGCCTCCGCGGCGACCAAAATCACTTTGCCCGCGTCCCGAACCTCACGGATCATGGAGAGTGCAGCGCAGGCGAAGGGATCTCGTGTGGAAACGACCCGGTTCTCCGTCCTCGACCGTTCCCGCACCCGTGAGGGGCACGACGGCCCCGAGGCCCTGCGCGACACCGTGCGCCTGGCCCAGGAGCTCGAAGCGCTCGGATACCACCGCCTCTGGGTGTCGGAGCACCACGCGGTACCGGGCGTCGCGGGCTCAGCGCCGACCGTGCTCGCCGCGGCGGTCGCCGCCGCGACACGCACCATCCGGGTCGGCACGGGCGGCGTGATGCTGCCGAACCACCAACCCCTCATCGTCGCCGAGCAGTTCGGGGTTCTCGAAGCGCTCTTCCCCGGGCGCATCGACATGGGGCTCGGCCGCTCGGTGGGGTTCACCGACGGGGTGCGCAAGGCCCTGGGCCGGGACAAGCACGACGCCGAGGACTTCGCGGCGCAGCTCACCGAGCTCCTCGGCTGGTTCCGCGGCACGTCGGACACCGGAGCGCACGCCCGCCCCAGCGAGGGCATGACCGTCCCGCCGTTCGTCCTGGCCATCGGCGAGGGCGCCACCATCGCGGCACGAGCCGGGCTTCCCATGGTCATCGGCGACATCAAAAGCCGCGACAAGATGCTCCGCGGCATCGAGCACTACCGCGCCTCCTTCCGCCCCTCGGAGTGGTCGAGCGAGCCGTACGTGGTCGTCTCGGGCACGATCGCCGTCGCCGCGACCCCCGAGGAAGCCCGCCGCCTGCTGATACCGGAAGCCTGGTCGATGGCGTATTCACGCACCCACGGCACCTTCCCGCCCCTGCCGCCGGCGGAGCGCGTCGAGTCACCGGCGATGACGATGACCGAGAAGGAGCGCGGCTTCTACGAATCCGGTCTCGCCGGTCACATCCACGGCACGGAGGAACAGGTGGCCGACGAGCTCGAAACGCTGGTCAAGGAGAGCGGCGCACAAGAAGTGCTGGTCACGACCAGTACGTACGACCGTGAGCGCCTCCTCGACTCCTTCCGGCGCCTGGCCCGGGTCGCGGGTCTGGCCGGGACCTAGAATCGTGGGGTTTGCCCCCGAGCCGCGTACGGAGTCCCCCATGCACAGCCCCCACGATCCGTTCGTACGTGTCCGGGGTGCCCGCGAGCACAATCTCCGGGACGTCGACGTGGACGTCCCGCGTGACGTCCTTGCGGTCTTCACCGGTGTCTCGGGGTCGGGGAAGTCGTCCCTCGCCTTCGGGACGATCTACGCGGAGGCCCAGCGCCGCTACTTCGAGTCCGTCGCCCCGTACGCCAGGCGGCTGATCCATCAGGTGGGGGCGCCGAAGGTCGGGGAGATCACCGGCCTGCCACCGGCGGTCTCGCTCCAGCAGCGCCGCTCGGCGCCCACGTCGCGCTCCTCGGTGGGCACGGTCACGAACCTGTCGAACTCCCTGCGCATGCTGTTCTCCCGCGCCGGCACCTATCCCGAGGGCGCCGAGCGGCTCGACTCGGACGCCTTCTCGCCGAACACCGCCGCCGGGGCCTGCCCCCAGTGCCACGGCCTGGGCCGGGTGCACGGCACGACCGAGGAGCTCCTGGTCCCCGATCCGTCCCTCTCCATCCGCGAGGGCGCGATCGCGGCCTGGCCCGGTGCCTGGCAGGGCAAGAACCTCCGCGACGTCCTGGACGCCCTCGGGTACGACGTCGACCGGCCCTGGCGCGAGCTGCCGCAGGCGGACCGGGACTGGATCCTGTTCACGGACGAGCAGCCGGTGGTGACGGTGCATCCGGTGCGGGACGCGGACCGCATCCAACGCCCGTACCAGGGCACGTACATGAGTGCCCGGCGCTATGTGCTGAAGACGTTCTCGGACTCCAAGAGCCAGACGCTGCGTGCCAAGGCCGAGCGGTTCCTGGCGAGCGCCGACTGCCCGGCGTGCGGCGGCAGCAGGCTGCGCCCGGAGGCGATGGCGGTCACGTTCGCGGGCCGCACGATCGCCGATCTCGCCGCGCTGCCCCTGTCGGAGCTCGCCAAGTCCCTGGAGAGTGCGGCGGGTTCGGAGGCGGCCCGGGTCCTGGCCGCCGACCTGCTCGCCCGCATCGCCACGATCACCGAGCTGGGCCTCGGCTATCTGAGCCCGGACCGCGCCACGCCCACCCTCTCGACGGGCGAGCTGCAGCGGCTGCGCCTTGCGACCCAGCTCCGCTCGGGGCTCTTCGGCGTGGTGTACGTCCTGGACGAACCGTCGGCCGGTCTGCACCCGGCGGACACGGAGTCCCTGCTCACCGTCCTGGACCGGCTCAAGGCCGCGGGGAACTCGGTCTTCGTCGTGGAGCACCATCTCGACGTCATGCGCCACGCGGACTGGCTCGTCGACGTGGGTCCTGACGCGGGTGAGCACGGCGGGCAGGTGCTGCACAGCGGCCCGGTCGCGGATCTGGAGGCCGTCACGGAGTCCGCGACGGCCCGTTTCCTCTTCGGCCGTGCGGCCGCCGGGCCACGCGAGGTGCGCGTCCCGCGCGGCTGGCTGAAGGTCGGGCCTGTGACGCGGCACAACCTGCGCGACGTGACGGCCGAGTTCCCGCTCGGCGCCTTCACCGCGGTCACCGGCGTCTCCGGCTCGGGCAAGTCCACGCTCATCGGCGAGGTCACCGAGGAACTGGACGGCGTGGGGCGCCTGGTGTGCGTCGACCAGAAGCCGATCGGCCGCACGCCCCGCTCGAACCTGGCCACTTACACCGGCCTCTTCGACGTCGTGCGCAAGGTTTTCGCGGCCACGGACGCGGCACGGAGCCGGGGATTCGGCGTCGGGCGTTTCTCGTTCAACGTCGCGGGCGGGCGGTGCGAGACCTGCCAGGGCGAGGGGTTCGTGAGCGTGGAGCTGCTCTTCCTGCCCAGTACGTACGCGCCGTGCCCCGACTGCGGGGGCGCGCGCTACAACCCCGAGACCCTCGAAGTGACGTACCAGGGACGGAACATCGCGGAGGTGCTCGATCTGACGGTGGAGGCCGCCGCGGAGTTCTTCGCGGACACGCCGGCCGTGGCCCGCAGCCTGCGGACCCTCCTCGACGTGGGCCTGGGCTATCTGCGCCTCGGGCAGCCCGCGACGGAGCTGTCGGGCGGCGAGGCCCAGCGCATCAAGCTGGCCAGCGAGCTGCAGCGGGTCCGGCGCGGTCACACGCTGTACCTCCTGGACGAGCCGACGACCGGCCTGCACCCGGCGGACGTCGAGGTCCTGATGCGCCAGCTGCACGGCCTGGTGGACGGGGGCCACTCGGTGGTGGTCGTCGAGCACGACATGGCGGTGGTGGCGGGCGCGGACTGGGTGATCGACCTGGGTCCGGGCGGCGGTGACGAGGGCGGACGTGTCGTCGCCTCGGGACCGCCCGCGGTGGTGGCGACGGCCGCGGGGAGCCGGACGGCGCCGTATCTGGCGCGGGCGGCGGCCGGGAGCCGGTGAGGTTGGTCCGCACCAACTCCTTGACTGCGCACCGGAGTCTGCCTTAAATCAAGTACTGAACAAAGCGTCGGGGTTGATCGCTCGTCGCGTTCAGTTCTCGACACCGGGTTGTCATGCGCATGCCCCACTACTCGGGACCTCCCAGCACCCCCCACTCCCTCGCCACCCCCACGTGAAGCGATGTGATGACAGTGCACACCTCTTGGCGCCGCCGCGCGGCGCTCTCCACGGCCGCCCTGGCCTGCTGTGCCACGGCCCTGGCCGGACTGCCCGCCGGAGCGTCGGCGGCCCCCTCCCCCACCGGTTCCGCCGCGGCCGCCACCTTCACCGACGACTTCAACGGGCCCGCCGGCTCGGCGGTCGACGGCGGCAAGTGGCAGGTCGAGACCGGCGACAACGTCAACAACCACGAGCGGCAGTACTACACCTCGGGCAACAAGAACGCCGCCCTGGACGGCCAGGGCAACCTGGTCATCACCGCCCGCAAGGAGAACCCGGGCAACTACCAGTGCTGGTACGGGCGTTGCGAGTACACCTCGGCCCGGCTCAACACCTCCGGCAAGTTCACGCAGACGTACGGCCATGTCGAGGCCCGGATGAAGATCCCGCGGGGCCAGGGCATATGGCCCGCGTTCTGGATGCTCGGCGCCGACATCGGCAGCGTGGGCTGGCCCCAGAGCGGTGAGATCGACGTCACGGAGAACGTCGGCTTCGAACCGGGGACCGTCCACGGCACCCTGCACGGGCCCGGCTACTCGGGCTCGGGCGGCGTCGGCGCGGGCTACACGCTGCCCGGCGGCGAGGCGTTCGCGGACAAGTTCCACACCTTCGCGGTGGACTGGTCACCGAACAAGGTCACCTGGTCCGTGGACGGCAACGTCTACCAGACCCGCACCCCGGCCGACGTCAGCGGCAAGCAGTGGGTCTTCGACAAGCCCTTCTTCCTGATCCTCAACCTGGCGGTCGGCGGCTACTGGCCCGGCGACCCGGACGGCAGCACGAGCTTCCCCCAGCAGCTCGTCGTCGACTACGTACACGTGACCACCAACAACTAGGCGGAGCAGCCTAGTTGAGCCGCGCCAGCAGGTGCGCGGCCTCGCGGGTCGCCGGATACAGGTCCAGGTAGAGCCCGTAGAGCCGGTCATAGACGGTCGAGGTGGTGGCGTCCGGAGCCACCACCTCGACCGTCGGGTTCCAGTGCGCGATATCGCCGGGCCCGGCGAGCCCGGCGCCGACCGCCGCGAGGAAGGCATCGCCATAGGCGGCTCCGACGGTGTGGCGCGGCAGGTGCTGCTCGCGTCCGGTCACGTCGGAGACGATCCGGGTCCACAGCGCACGGGCGCCACCACCGACCGCGACCAGGCGTTCGGCGGTGGCACCCGCCTCCGTCATGGCGGCGAGATTGTGCCGGACGCCGTACGCCGTGGCCTCCAGGGCGGCCCGGTAGAGGTGACCGCGGCCGTGCCGCAGCGTCAGGCCGTGCACGAGGCCCCGCGCGTCGGGGTCGAAGAGCGGGGTGCGCTCCCCCGCGAAGTACGGCAGCATCAGCAGCCCCTCGGCACCGGGCGGCAACTCCCCCGCTTCCGCCGTCAGTTGCTCGTACGAGCTGCCGGTGAGGTCACGCAGCCAGCCGGTGACCGCCCCCGACGTCGCCATCCCGGCGGCCAGGCAGTACGTGCCGGGGAACGCGCCCGCCGTGCCCCACAGGTGCGGGCTGGTCAGCGGCTCCGGCAGGATGCCGACCAGGAACATCGTCGTGCCGTACATGAGCATGAGATCGCCGGGAGCGGCGACGCCGACACCGGCCGCCTCCGCCCAGGCGTCGACCGTGCCCGCGACCACGGGGGTGCCCGCGGGAAGGCCGGTGAGGGCCTCGGCCCGCGGGGTCACGGCGCCGACGACATCGGACGGCCAGACCAGCTCGGGCCACTCAAGTCCGGGGGCGATCTCCTCGCAGCGCTCGCCGATCCACTCCCGGGCGGCCAGGTCGTACAGCGGAGTGCACTGGCTCGCCGAGTGGTGGTCGAGGACGTACCGGCCGGTGAGGCGGTGCACGAGGTACGAACTCGCCATGTACCAGCGGCGGGTGCGCCCATAGGCCGCCGGTTCGCGGCGGCGCAGCCAACCCAGCTTCGGGCCGATCGCCTGGCTGGTCAGGGGCGAGCCGCAGCGCCGGATGATGGCGTCGGGGCCGTAGCGCTCGTTCTGCTCGGTGATCTCGGCGCCGGCCCGGGTGTCGACGCCGTACAGGATGGCGGGGCGGACCGGCGTGTCCTTCTCGTCGACGGGGAGCAGGCAGGGTCCGATGCCGCTGACGCCGACCGCGGCGAGCGACTCGCCCGCGGGCATACCGGCCAGCAACTCCCGTGCCAGAGAACAGAATTCGGCCCACCACACGCCGTCCGCGTCGTGCTCGAACCAGCCGGGGTGCGGGGTGGACGTCGTGTGCTCGCGCTGCGCCCGGGCGACGAGCGTGCCGTCGGGGCGGACGAGGACACCCTTGGAGGAGGACGTCCCGATGTCGACGCCGAGCAGTAAGCCGGTGCGTGCCGGCTCGGTGGCGGAGGTCACGGCTACGGGACGATCGCGTCGACGTAGCCGCCGTCGACCCGCACGGCGCCACCCGTCGTGGCCGAGGCGAGCGGCGAGCTGAGATAGACCACCATGTTCGCGATCTCCTCCGGCTCGATGAGCCGCTGGATGAGGGACTGCGGGCGGTGCTTGACCATGAACTCGCGCTGCGCCTCGTCCCAGGGCAGTGCGGAGTCGACCAGCTCGTACACGAAGTCCTCCACGCCGCCGGTGTGCGTCGGGCCCGCGATCACGGAGTTGACGGTCACGCCCGAACCGGCGGCTTCCTTGGCGAAGCCCCGGGAGACCGCGAGGAGGGCGGTCTTCGAGGTGCCGTAGTGGATCATCTCGGCGGGGGTGACGATCGCCGAGTCGCTGGCGATGTTCTGGATCCGCCCCCAGGAGCGGTCCTTCATCCCGGGCAGGTAGTGCCGGATCATGCGGACGGCGGTCAGTACGTTGACCTCGAAGTAGCGGCGCCATTCGTCGTCGCTGATGTCGAGCGCCGGCTCCGCGCCGAAGATGCCCAGGTTGTTGACGAGGATGTCCGCCCGGGGGACGGCCGCGAAGACCTGCGCGGCACCCTCGTCGGTGGAGATGTCACCGGGAGCCGCGATGAACTCGGCGCCACCGTGCTCCTCCTTCAGCCGTTCGACGGCCTTGTCGACGGAGGCGGCGGACCGTCCGTTGACGGCGACCCGGGCCCCCGCCTTGGCCAGACCGACCGCGATGGCCGCCCCGATTCCCTGGGTCGATCCGGTGACGAGGGCGGTCTTGCCGGAGAGATCGACGAGCATGCTGCGTACCTCCTGCTGTGGTGTGACGGGGCGGGACCCGGCACGCGGGCCCGCCTTGCCCCCCGGCCCAGTAGATCATTCCGGGGGTCCGGGCGGCTGCGGATGCGCGTGCGGAACGCGACGGCGGATCCGGTGTCCGCTCAGGCGGCGAGGCTTTGCCTCAGGGCGGCGAGACCGTCGCTGAAGATGCCGTGGAACAGACTGATGACCTCTTCCTCCTCGGCACCCACCGGTGTGAAGACGCCGGACCACTCCACCCGCGACGCGTCCTGGCCGGGCATTTCGTGCACCGCGAGAGTGGCGACGTAGTCGGTGGCGGGGAAGGGGGCCTCGAGGATGGAGTAGCTGTACGTGCGCGCCTTCTCGTCGAAGGTCAGCAGGCGCTCGACGATGACGCCGCCGTCCTCGCTCGTGAGGCTGCGGACGCGGCCGCCCTCGCTGGATTCGCTGGCGGGGATGAACGGCAGCCAGTCGGGCAGCGAGTCGAAGCCGCCGATGAGCTGCCAGACACGGTCGGCCGGTACGGGGATCTCGATGGACGCGGAGGTGGAAGCCACGGTTGCTCCTTCAGAGGGGTACGGGGTGGTGGGCGGGGGGAGTTGGCGGGTCAGGCGGTGGGCACCGGCGCGTCGGCGGCGATCAACTGCTCCGCGCGCAGGTCCGCCCAGAACGCGGCCGGGACCTTCTCGCCGAGCGCGGCGACGTCCTCGGCGATGCGGCTCGGCCTGGTGGCGCCGGGGATCGCCGCCACCGTCGCCGGGTGGGCGAGGGAGAACTGCAGGGCGGCGGACTTGATGCCGACGCCGTGCCGCTCGGTGAGCGCCTTGATGCGCTCGACCTTGGCGACGATCTCCGCGGGCGCCTTCTGGTACTCGAAGTGCTGCCCGCCCGCGAGGATGCCCGAGCTGTAGGGCCCGCCCACGACGACGTCGACGTCCTGCGCGGCGGCGGCCGGCAGCAGGCGCTGGAGGGCGCGGTCGTGGTCGAGGAGGGTGTAGCGGCCCGCGAGGAGGAACGCGTCGGGCTTCGGCTCGTCCAGGTCGAGGGTGAGTTCGAGTGGCTCCACGCGGTTGACGCCAAGCCCCCAGGCCTTGATGACACCCTCGTCGCGCAGCCGGTCCAGGGTGCGGAAAGCGCCCGTACGGGCCTGCTCATAGGCGGCCAGCCATTCGTCTCCGTAGAAGTCCTGCGCGACATCATGCACCCACACGATGTCGAGCCGGTCCGTCCTGAGCCGCTTCAGGCTGTCCTCGACGGAGCGGAGGGTGGCGTCGGCCGTGTAGTCGTTGACGATCCTGTTGGGGCGGCCGTGCTCGAAGAGCCCGCCCTTCTCGCCGAGGTCGCGCGCGGCCGGGTCCTCGACCTCGTCCAGGATGACGCGGCCGACCTTCGTGCTCAGGACGTAGTCGTCGCGGGGCTGGCCCGCGAGGACGTCGCCGAGGCGGATCTCGGAGAGGCCCGCGCCGTAGAAGGGCGCGGTGTCGAAGTAGCGGATGCCCTGGTCCCAGGCGGCCTCGACGGTGGCCGCGGCCTCCTCGTCAGGGATGGCGCGGAACATGTTGCCGAGCGGGGCGGTGCCGAAGCCGAGCGCTCCGGGGAGGAGGGACTTGATGCTCATGAGGGGTCCTCGCGATGGTGAGTATCTGTTGGTGGGTATCTGGTACTTCCCGGCGGTTCGGGTGATCCGTCGGCCTTGCGAGTTCGAGGTTAGGATCGATGCTTGAGACTGTCCAAGACTCGCTTGGACACACTTGAGTCCCCCGAGGTCTTACATGCTTGACCTGCGACAACTCCGCTATTTCGTGGCCGTCGCCGAGACCGAACACGTCGGAAGGGCGGCGGAGGCGCTGCACATCTCGCAGTCGCCACTCAGCCGCCAGATCGCCCAGCTGGAGAAGCAGCTCGGCCTCGTCCTGTTCGAGCGCAGCCAGCAGCGCATCCGCCTCACCGCCGACGGCCGGGTCTTCCTGAGCGAGGCCCGCGCCCTGCTGCGGCACGCCGACCGGCTGGAAAACCTCGGCCGCAGGCTCGGGCGCGGCGAGGAGGGCGGACTCTGCATCGGATACGTCGGCGACGCCATGCACACCGGAGTCCTGCCGGGCGCGCTGCGCAGCCTCCAGGAGGAGCGTCCCGGCATCCACGTCGCGCTCTACAGCCTCTCCACCGCGGAACAGTTCGAGGGGCTGCGGCAGCGCAGCCTCGACATCGCGCTCGTCCAGGAGCCCCCCGCGAAGGACGATCCGGATCTGCTCGCCGCGCCCCTCCTCGAAGACCCGCTGCTGCTCGCCCTGCCCGCGCACCATCCGCTGGCCGCACAGGCGGAGTTGACGCCGGGCGACCTGGACGGCCAGGCGTGGATCGCGGTGGAGAACTCCCAGGACCCGGCCTGGCGTGACGCGTTCCTCGCCTCCTGCGTGGCGTCCGGGTTCACCCCGGACATCCGCCTCGACGCCGCCGAACCGCTCACCGCGCTCGGCCTGGTGGCGTCCGGACTCGGTCTCGCGCTCATCCAGAAGAGCATGGTGCGCGGCACGACGGACGGAGTCGCCGTACGCGAACTGCCCTGGCACGAGGCGTCCGTTCACCTCTGGGCGGCGTGGCACTCCATCGACCTGCGCCCGGTGGTCGCGTCCTTCCGTGAGACGGTCCTGGAGGGCGGCACCATCGACTGAGACGCGGTTCCGCACACTCCCGAGTCGCGGACCCGCTCACTCCCAATAGGACTTCCGCAGGGAGGACTTGGCCAGCTTCCCGGTGGGAGTACGAGGCAGCGACTCCGCGAAGTCCACGGAGCGCGGCGCCTTGTAGTGCGCGAGGCGTTCCCGTACGAACTCGACCAGCTCCCGCTCCAGTTCGGGCCCGGTGGTCACCCCGTCGGCCGGTTGCACCACCGCCTTGACCGCCTCCCCCATATCCGGGTCGGGCACGCCGATCACCGCGACGTCCGACACCGCCGGATGCAGGACGAGACAGTCCTCGGCCTCCTGCGGATAGACGTTCACACCACCCGAGATGATCATGAACGCCTTGCGGTCGGTGAGGAAGAGGTAGCCGTCCTCGTCGACGTGCCCGATGTCCCCGGTGGTGGTCCAGTTCGGATGCTCGGGGTGCTGGGCCTCGCGGGTGCGGCCGTCGTCGTTGTGGTAGCGGAAGGGCGTTTCGTCGCGCTCGAAGTAGACGATGCCGGTCTCGCCGGCCGGCAGCGGCGCACCCGTCTCGTCGCAGATCCGCAGCGCGCCGAGGAACCCGTCCCGGCCCACGGATCCCGGCTTGCGCAGCCACTCCTCGGGCGAGATGAACGTGATGCCGTTCCCCTCCGTCGAGGAGTAGTACTCGTACAGAATCGGGCCCCACCACTCCAGCATCCGCCGCTTGACCTCGACGGCGCAGGGCGCGGCGGCGTGGATGGCGGTCGTCATCGAGGACAGGTCGTAGCGCTCGCGCACCTCGGCGGGCAGCTTCAGCATCCGTACGAACATGGTCGGCACCCACTGGCTGTGTGTGACCCTGTGCTTCTCGATGGCGGCGAGAGCACCTTCCGCGTGGAACGCGTCCATGAGGACGACCGTGCCGCCGAGCGCCGTGACGACCCCGCAGAAGCGCAGGGGCGCCGCGTGGTAGATCGGGGCGGGCGAGAGGTAGACGGTGTCCTCGCCGAAGCCGTACATGGCCTGGAAGATCAGCACGTAGGTGCTCGGCTCGTCGCGCACGTCACCCTCGGGCAGCGCGGGCTTGATGCCCTTGGGGCGGCCCGTGGTGCCGGAGGAGTAGAGCATGTCGGTGCCGCGCGGCTGGTGGGCGGGCGGTTCGGCGGACGCGGCCTCCAGGGCCTTCTCGTACGTTCCGTCGTCGAGCCCGAGCACGATCGGCGGGCCGCCCGCCAACTCCCGCACATCTGTGCCGAGTTCGGTCAGCGACCCGGAGACGATCAGTGCCTTCGCCCCGCAGTCCTTGACGATGTACGCGGCTTCGTCCGTGGTGAGGTGATGGTTGACGGCGGTGAGATAGAGGCCGGACCGCAGCGCCGCCCAGTAGACCTCAAGGGCGCGCGGGTCGTTGTCGCAGAGGAGGGCGAAGTGGTCGCCCCGACGCAGACCTGCGGCCCGCAGATGATCCGCGAGCCGCAGGGAGCGTTCTTCGAGTTGTCCGTAGGTGAGGGTCCGTGTGCCGTCGGCGGTGACGACGGCCAACCTGGCGGGGTCGTACGCTCCCGGATGCATGCGGGCGACGGTAGCGGCCCGAAGGGGCGCGGGGAACTGCGCGCTCAGCCACGAACGGCCCGCAGGCTCCCACTGCCCCTAGCGGCTCACCTTCCTCGTGGCCCGCAGCCACTCCTTGTTCATCGCTGAGATGGAAGGCAACGGGATGCCCTTGGGACAGGCAGTGGCGCAGGCGCCAGTAAGCGTGCAGCCGCCGAAGCCTTCCTCATCCATCTGCGCCACCATGTCCAGCACCCGGGTCTCGCGCTCCGGCGCACCCTGCGGCAGGACGTTGAGGTGGTTGACCTTGGCCGAGGTGAACAGCATCGCCGAGCCGTTGGGGCAGGCGGCCACGCACGCCCCGCAGCCGATGCACTCCGCGTGCTCGAACGCGAAGTCCGCGTCCGGCTTCGGCACGGGCGCCGCGTGCGCCTCGGGTGCGGCGCCGGTCGGGGCGCTGATGTAGCCGCCGGACTGGATGATCCGGTCGAAGGCCGAGCGGTCCACGACCAGGTCCTTGACCACCGGGAAGGCGGAGGCGCGCCACGGCTCGATGTCGATCGTGTCGCCGTCCTCGAAGGACCGCATGTGCAGCTGGCAGGTGGTGGTGCGCTCGGGCCCGTGTGCGTCGCCGTTGATGACGAGCGAGCACGCGCCGCAGATGCCCTCGCGGCAGTCGTGGTCGAAGGCGACGGGGTCGTCGCCCTTGACGATGAGCTCTTCGTTGAGGGTGTCCAGCATCTCCAGGAAGGACATGTCGGACGAGATGCCGTCCACTTCGTAGGTGGACATGGCGCCGTCGGCGTCGGCGTTCTGCTGGCGCCAGACGCGCAGGGTGAGCTTCATGCGTAGCTCCGCTGAGTGGGGTGGACGTACTCGAAGACGAGGTCTTCCTTGTGAAGGACGGGGGCCTCACCGGTGGCGGTGAACTCCCAGGCGGCGGCGTACGAGAACTCCTCGTCCACGCGTGCCGCCTCGCCGTCCGGCGTCTGCGACTCCTCGCGGAAGTGGCCGCCGCAGGACTCGGCGCGGTGCAGGGCGTCGAGGCACATCAGCTCGGCGAGCTCCAGGTAGTCGACGATGCGGTTCGCCTTCTCCAGGGACTGGTTGAACTCCTCTCCGGTGCCGGGGACCTTGAGGCGGCGCCAGAACTCCTCGCGAATCTGCGGGATGCGCTCCAGGGCCTTGCGCAGCCCCGTCTCCGTACGGGCCATGCCGCAGAACTCCCACATCAGCTCGCCGAGTTCGCGGTGGAAGGAGTCGGGGGTGCGGTCGCCGTCGACGGCGAGGAGCTTCGCGAGCCGCTCCGAGGTCTCATTGAGGACCTCCCGTACGGCGGGGTGTTCGTCGGAGACCTCCTCGTGGTGCGGATTGCGCGCGAGGTAGTCGTTGATCGTGGACGGCAGCACGAAGTAGCCGTCGGCGAGGCCCTGCATCAGGGCCGAGGCGCCGAGCCGGTTCGCACCGTGGTCGGAGAAGTTGGCCTCGCCGATCGCGAAGAGGCCGGGGACGGAGGTCTGCAGGTCGTAGTCGACCCAGAGTCCGCCCATCGTGTAGTGCACGGCGGGATAGATCCGCATCGGCGTCTCGTAGGGGTTCTCCGCGGTGATCCGCGCGTACATGTCGAAGAGGTTGCCGTACTTCTCCTCGACGGCCTTCTTGCCCATGCGCTTGATGGCGTCGGCGAAGTCGAGATAGACGCCCTGGCCGCCGGGGCCGACCCCACGGCCCTCGTCGCACACGTTCTTGGCGGCGCGCGAGGCGATGTCGCGGGGCACGAGGTTGCCGAAGGCGGGGTAGATGCGCTCCAGGTAGTAGTCGCGCTCGTCCTCGGGGATCTGGTTGGCCGGGCGGTCGTCGCCCTGTGCCTTGGGCACCCAGATCCGGCCGTCGTTGCGCAGCGACTCACTCATCAGCGTCAGCTTCGACTGGTGGTCGCCGGTGCGCGGAATGCAGGTGGGGTGGATCTGCGTGAAGCAGGGGTTGGCGAAGTAGGCGCCGCGCCGGTGGGCCCGCCACACGGCCGTGGCGTTGGAGTTCATGGCATTCGTCGACAGGTAGAAGACGTTGCCGTAGCCGCCGGAGGCCAGGACCACCGCGTCGGCGTAGTACGTCTCGATCCTGCCGGTGATCAGATCGCGGGCGACGATGCCGCGGGCGCGCCCGTCCACGACGATGACGTCGAGCATCTCGGTGCGCGGATGCATCTCGACGTTCCCGGCCGCGATCTGCCGCGAGAGCGCCTGGTAGGCGCCGAGGAGGAGCTGCTGGCCCGTCTGGCCGCGCGCGTAGAACGTCCGGGAGACCTGTACGCCGCCGAAGGAGCGGGTGTCGAGGAGACCGCCGTACTCGCGGGCGAACGGCACGCCCTGCGCGACGCACTGGTCGATGATCTCCACCGAGATCTGTGCGAGGCGGTGCACGTTGGACTCGCGGGCGCGGAAGTCGCCGCCCTTGACGGTGTCGTAGAAGAGGCGGTGCACGGAGTCGCCGTCGTTGCGGTAGTTCTTCGCGGCGTTGATGCCGCCCTGCGCGGCGATGGAGTGGGCGCGGCGCGGTGAGTCCTGGTAGCAGAACTGCACGACGTGGTAGCCCTGCTCGGCCAGCGTGGCGCCGGCGGAGCCGCCCGCGAGGCCGGTGCCGACGACGATCACGGTGTGCTTGCGGCGGTTGGCGGGGTTGACGAGCTTGGCCTCGAAGCGGCGGGTGTCCCAGCGCTCGGCGACGGGCCCTGCCGGGGCCTTGGTGTCGACGACCGGCTCCCCGGTCGCGTAATCGGCGTACTCACGGGAGGCGTGATCACGGGAGGAATTCATGGGCTAGCTCACCACTCCGGTCATGACGGCCACGGGGACGACGACGAAGCCCGCCGTCAGGACGAACGCGACGCCATTGGCGATGATCTTCAGGGCGCGGTCGCGGGTCGCCCTGCCCGCCCCGAGGGTCTGCGCGGCGCTCCAGAGCCCGTGCCGGACGTGGAAGCCCAGGGCGACGACGGCGACGATGTAGATGACGTTGCCGTACCACGTGGAGAACGTGTCGATGATGTTCTGGTACGGGTGCAGGTGCTCGTAGCCGCCCGGGTGCACGGTGCCGGTCGTCAGGTCCAGGATGTGCCAGACGATGAACAGGGCGAGGATGATCCCGCCCCAGCGCATCGTGCGCGTGGCGAAGCTCTTGCCCGCCTTCTTGTTGACGTACTTGGCGGGGCGCGCCCTGATGTCACGGCGGCTGAGCTGGTACGCGGAGACCGCGTGCGCCACCACGGCGACGACGAGGACGACACGGATCAGCCAGAGCGTCCACTCGTAGTGCATGAACGGCTCGCCGACCGTGCGCAGCCAGTGGGCGTAGTGATTGAGCTCCTCCGGCCCGAAGAAGATCTTCAGGTTTCCGATCATGTGGGCGATCAGATAGAGCAGCATGATCAGGCCGCTCACTGCCATCACTGTCTTCTTGCCGACGGACGAGTCCCAGATCGTGCGCGTCATCGACGACCGTTTTCGGTCCGTCCGCGTTGCCAGAGCCATGGGACCGACGCTAAGGCCGAAGGTCCCGATCGGTCCAAGAGATGGATCAGCTCATCTCGATAGCGAATGACTATCATC
Source organism: Streptomyces sp. NPDC032198 (assembly GCF_040636975.1). Lineage (NCBI taxonomy): Bacteria > Bacillati > Actinomycetota > Actinomycetes > Kitasatosporales > Streptomycetaceae > Streptomyces > Streptomyces sp. NPDC032198. Next base: position 525,114 of record NZ_JBEZVL010000004.1, read on the forward strand.
GGCCGTACGCTGCCGTGTATGCAGTTCCAGCAGCTCCTCTACTTCGTCGCGGTGGCCGAGACCAGGCACTTCACCCGGGCCGCCGAGCAGGTCCACGTCTCCCAGCCCTCGCTCTCCCAGCAGGTCCGCGCCCTGGAGAAGGAGCTGGGCGCCGAATTGTTCAGCAGGGCCCGCGGCAACATCGCGCTGACCGACGCGGGCGAGGCGCTGCTGCCGCTGGCCCGCCGGATCCTCGCGGACGCCGACACCGCGCGGATCGAGGTCCAGGAGCTGGCGCAGCTGCGGCGCGGCCGGATCCGCCTGGGGGCGACACCCAGCGTCTGCACCGGTCTGCTGCCCGAGGTCCTTCGCGCCTTCCACGACCGGCACCCCGGCATCCAGCTCCTCCTCGAGGAGAGCGGCTCCCACGACCTCGTGCGCGAGCTGGCGCGCGGCGCCCTGGATCTGGCCGTCGTCGTGCTGCCGCTGCCGAGCCCGTCGCCCGCCCTGACCACCGTGGAGCTGCTGCGTGAGGACCTGGTCGTGGTGTCGTCGCCGGACGTGCCGGGGTTCGGCGGCTCGTCCGTGCGGGTCGCGGATCTGCAGCGGGAGCGCCTTGTGATGTTCCGGCACGGCTACGACCTGCGGGAGCTGACGGTCGCCGCCTGCCGCGCCGAGGGGTTCGAGCCCGAATTCGCGGTCGAGGGCGGCGAGATGGACGCGGTGCTCGGCTTCGTGCGGGCCGGGCTCGGGGTGGCGGTCGTGCCGCGCATGGTGGCCGAGCGCGCCGGGCGCGGCCTGCGGATGACCGCGCTGGCCCGCCCGGCCCTGCACCGCACGATCGCGCTGGCCCACCGCAGCGATGTGGCGCCGCCACGGGCTGCGCGGGAGCTGCAGAGGATGCTGCTGGAGCGGTGAGCGACAGCGCCCCTTCAGGGGCTCGGGGAACTGCGCGACCAGCCCCCACCGGCCCGCAGGTTCCGGTGAAGCTAGCGCGCGTCAGGCAGACCGCCGGTCTTCGGATTCCGGATCGTCAGGCAGTACGTCCCGCCCGCCGGATCCCGCATCACGATCCAGTGCGGCCCGCGCCAGACGGCCTCGGCGCCCCACGCCTCATGCCGGACGCGGTCCGCGTATAGGTCGGAGCAGGAGAAGTCCGGGTGCGCCCCGGCGGGCCCGTCATCGTCGAGGCGCTGGAGCAGGATCCGCATCGGCAGCCGCGGGTCCGGCTCGACGAGGTGGAACTCGGGGCGCGACCCCGGACGGTCGGACCACCCCGTGAAGGCGGGCCAGAACGCCTTCTCCACCTCGAACACCGCCGGCGGCACGTCGAGGCACACCTGGTCGAGGCGGCTCGTGGTGCCGTCCGCCTGGGCGAGCGGCTCGGGGCGTACCCGCTCGCCCTGCCACTTCACCACGCAGAACAGCTGCCCGCCCGGAGAGCACAGGACCTCAAGGCCCTCCTCAGCGAAGACCGAGGTGGCCCCGAGCGCGCGGGCCTCGGCCGCCTTGGCGACCACGTCGTCCACGGCGAAGTCGAGATGCGCGCCGCCGGGGCCGTCGACGGCCTGCGCCTTGAGGATGGCGTCGGCCCCGTCCGGCAGCATCGTCACGAACTGCTCGTCCTCGCCGCGGAACGCGGAGAGACGCGTCCCGGTGACCGCCGACCAGAAGGCGTGCGCCTGCGCGAACCGGTCCTTGGGCCGGTCCACGAAGGCGTACACCCACTGGATCGTTTCGGGTGCCATGCTCGTGCTCCTCAGGTCGTCGCGTCCGCGAGGGCCAGCTCGTGCAGCTGGTCCGGCGGGCCGGGCCGTGCGTAGTACCAGCCCTGGGCCGTGTCGCAGCCCAACTCTCGCAGCTGATCCGCCTGGGCGCCCGTCTCCACGCCCTCGACCGTGACCGCGAGGTCCAGGCTGTGGGCGAGCGAGACGATCCCCTCGACGAGCTTCAGGTCCCCGGGGTCGGCCGGGAAGTGCTGCATGCCCTGCGTGAAGGAGCGGTCGAGCTTGAGGATGCTCACCGGCAGGCGGCGCAGGTTCGCGAGGTTCGAGTAGCCCGTGCCGAAGTCGTCGAGCGCGATGTCCACGCCCATCTCGGCGAGCCGCCGCAGCGGCTTGAGCAGGTCGTCGTCGGCGCCGATCAGCGCGGACTCGGTCACCTCCAGGCACAGGGCCCCCGGTTCGAGCCCGGCGCGCTCCAGGATCTCCACCGTGTCCGAGACCAGGCCGGGGTGGTTCAGCTGCATGGGCGAGAGGTTCACGTTCACGCGCAGCGGCCCGGCGTCCTTGTGCCGCGCCTCCCACGTACGGGCCTGGCGGACCGATTCCTCCAGGACCCAGCGGCCGAGCGGCACGATCAGACCGGTGTGCTCGGCGAGCGGGATGAACCGGTCGGGGCCGATGATGCCGTGCTGCGGATGCAGCCACCGCACCAGCGCCTCCGCCCCGCGCACGCTGCCGTCACCGAGGTGCACCAGGGGCTGGTACTCGATGAAGAACTCGCCCCGCTCCAGGGCGGCGGGCAGTGCGGTGGTCAGTCCGTGCCGGGTGATGGCGCGGGCGTCGGCCTCGGGATCGGCGAGCTCGAAGCGGTTGCCGCCCGCGGACTTCGCGCGGTACATCGTGATGTCCGCGCTGCGCAGCACCTCCGCCGCGCCGCGCTCCCCGGCCGGGCCCTCGACGATGCCGATGCTGCCGCGCACGGTCAGTTCCCGGCCCTCGACGCGGATGGGCGTGGAGAGCGCGTGCATGATGCGCCCGGCCAGGTCGTCCACCTCGGACTCGGTGTCGCGGCCCGTGGTCAGCGCCACGAACTCGTCGCCGCCGAGCCGAGCGACCATCTCGCCGGGGGCGGTGGCGCAGGACTGGAGCCGGTCGGCGACCTCGACGAGCAGCCGGTCGCCCGCCGCGTGCCCGAGGCTGTCGTTGACGGTCTTGAAGCCGTCGAGGTCGAGGTAGCAGAGCCCGAACCGGGCACCGTCGCCCGCCGCGAGGGCCTTCTCCAGGCGCTCGAAGAACAGGGTGCGGTTCGGCAGGCCGGTGAGCGCGTCATGCGTGGCCTCGTAGCGAAGGCGCAGATTGAGCAGCCGGCGCTCGGTGGTGTCCTCCATCAACGCCAGCTGGTACTGCGGCACTCCGTCCGCGTCACGCAGCAGCGAGACGGTCAGGTTGGTCCACAGGACGGTGCCGTCGGGCCGGTAGAAGGCCTTCTCCACGCGGTAGTGCTCGCGCTCCCCGCGCACCAGCTCCTCGTAGAGCTTCCATACGTGGGGTGAGTCGTCCGGGTGCGTCCAGTTCGCGACGTTGCGTCCGCGCAGCTGGCTCTCCAGGCCGCCGAACATGCGGATCAGCGCGTCGTTCACCTCGAGGACCGTGCCCGTGAGGTCGGCGATGCCGATGCCGATCGCCGCGCCGTGGAAGACGGCACGGAAGCGTGCCTCGCTCGCGTGCAGGGCTTCGGCGACGGCACTGCGGGCGTTCAGGGCGGCCCGGGATATCGCCTCCTGCTCGGCGAGGGTCCGCTCACGCAGGGCTGCCGCGAACCCCGCGGCCACGGCGTGCTGCAGGCGCGCGCACCGGGCCCGCAGCTCCTCCTGGGGGCCGTCGTCGCCGCAGTACAGGACGAGGTAGGCGTCCACGCAGTCGAGCGTGCGGCTCAGCGCCTCGGGGTCGGTGCAGTGCGTGCCGACGAGCGCGGCGCCGATCGCCTGGCCCTCGGCGGCGTCGAAGATCCGCTCGTGCAGCGCGGCACGCAACCTCCGGGCCAGCGGCACCAGTTGCAGCTCGAACTCGGGGCGGGTCAGCGACGTCGCCGTGACCGGGAAGATGGCGCGGCTCCATATCGTGGCGAACCTGCGCACTCTGCCCTCGGGGCCGTCCGGTTCCCCGCTCATGCCTTGCGCCCAACGCCGGCGAACCCGGAGAAGGAGTACGGATCCTCCTCCTCGGGCGCGGTCTCGGGCCGCCAGCGCGGCATCGGCACGAGGCCGGGTTCCACCATGTCGTATCCCTCGAAGAACCGCGCGATCTCTTCGCGCGAGCGCATGATCAGTGGATTGCGGATGTCCTTGTAGACGCCGACGGCCTGACCGGCCTGCTCGGCGGGGATCGGCATCCCTTCGTACGAGGCGTGCGTGAGGGCGATCATGCTGCCGGGCGCGAGTGCGTCCCGCAGTTCGGCGACCGCTGTGTAGGGATCGTACGCGTCCTCCACGAAATGCAGGACGGCGACGAGGAGAAGAGCCACCGGGCGGTCCAGGTCGAGCAGTCCGTTGACCTCCGAACTGCCCAGAATGTCCTGTGGTTTGCGCAGATCCGCGGCGACGACGGTCGCCTTCTCGTCACCGTCGAGCACGGCACGGCTGTGCGCGACGGCCACCGCGTCGTGGTCGACGTACACCACACGGGCCTCGGGGTCCGCCCGCCGCGCGACCTCGTGGACATTGCCGAAGGTGGGGATGCCCGAACCGATGTCGAGGAACTGGGTGATGCCCTCGCCCACGGCGAAACGCACTGCTCGGCGCATGAAGGCACGATTCGCCTGCATGATCTTGGGCAGCCCCGGCATGAACTCCATGGCCCGGCGGGCCGCGTCCCGGTCGACCTCGAAGTTGTGCGAACCGCCCAGGTAGTAGTCGTAGATGCGGGACACGCTGGGCATCGTGAGGTCGATGCCCTGCGGGGCCCAGGCGGGACGCTCCATCAGGACTCCAAGACGTAGGCGAGACGAGCCGGTGTTCGAAGGTGAGGCTACTGATCGTCCGCCAAGGGAGCGAGTCAAAACGGAAATTGGCCGTCCGTTCTCGGTCACTGCCTGTGGCAAGTGCCGAATATCAACCCAAAGAACCGGTCCGTTCCTCCCCGGGAGGGGGAAAGGAACGGACCGGTAGACCGTACGCGAGGTACTTCTGACTGACCCCCTTCCTGGCTGACTTCTTCTTCGCACGTGCCCTTCGGCGCCCTGCTTCTGTACCTCTATTTCCTGTACGTCTATTTCCTGTACGCCTACTTCGGGGCGCCGACAGGCTTTCCGTCAGGCCCGGCGGCGTACCAAGTGCCGCCCACGCCCTGACCGTTGGTGTCGCCGGGCTTCTTGTCACCGGCGAAGGTGTACATCGGCCAGCAGTCGATCGTCTGCTGACGCTGTCCGTCGGGGCGGTCGAAGACGACGAACCCCTTCTTGAGGATTCCCTTGGTGTCGTTCTTCTCGACGGGCGGTACCACCGGCCACTTCTGGAGGCAGGCGCCGGTGCACGCGGACTTCATCGGCCAGGCGGAGTCCTTCGTGAAGCGGTAGACGGTCATGCCGTTCTTGTCGACGACGATCTCCCCGAGCTTGGGGTCCTTGCGGGTGGAGAGCCCCGCCGGGTCGACGGGGGCCTTCTCGGCGGGGGGTTCGGCCTCGGCCGCGGGCGCGGCCTTCTTGCCGTCGGGGGCGGAGGCGTACCAAGTGCCGCCCACTCCCTGGCCCTTGGCGTCGCCGGCCTTGGTGTCCTTGGCGTACCGGTACATCGGCCAGCCGTCGATGGTGAGCTGCTTGCTGCCGTCGGTCCGGGTGACCTCGCCCAGCAGGGACTTGTCGACGCCGGGCGGGGCGACCGCGCCATCGGGCGACGCGACGGGCCAGGTCGTGGCGCAGGCGCCGTCGCAGTTCGACTTGGGGGGCTGGGCGGTGTCCTTGTCGAAGCGGTAGAGCGTGAAGCCCTCGCTGTCGGTGACGACCTTGCCGAGCTTCTTGCTGTCCCAGACAGCGAGCTGACCGGCGGCTTTCGCCTCCCCCGCGCCTTCCTTCGCGTCCCCCGTGTCGGCGCCGTAGCCGTCGCCCGCCCCGTATCCGCCCTGCTTGGCCGGGGCCTGGTTGCCCACGTTCTGTCCGTTCGGCGACTGGTCACCCTGGTCCTGGCCGCACGCCGTCGTCAGCGCCAGCATGGCCGCGGCCGTCGCTACGAGCGAGGCGCTCCGCCAGGCTCGGGGGGAACCCCCTGTTGGATGAAGCATCTCTAACTCCCGCTGTCCGCTTGGGTGTCGCGCCGCTGAGTGCGTCACGCATGGCCCTAGGTACGGGTGGGAATGGCTGATGCGTTCAACCCGGGTTCAAAATTCTTTTGTTCGTCAATCTCGCGCCCGGCGTCTCCCCCCTTCGGGCCATAGGAGGGCCGCAGCGGCGTGGCAGGGCGACATACTGCCCATGATCCCTGTCGTGCATGGATCCACTAGAGCCTCGTCCGGCCTGGTCACACGCTTACTGGCGCTTCTGGTGCTGGCCTGGCTGCTCGGTGCGCCGACGGCCGCCGCGGCGCCGGTCATCGCGCCCGCCATCGCGCCCGCCGACAACTGCGCCTATGCCTCGATCGGTGACTCTCCCGGCGGTGACGCGGTGGCGGTCGCGGGTGACGGAGTCGTCTGCAGGGCGGGTCCCACGCGGCACCCGAAGCCACCGCCACCGCCGCCTCCGCCACCACCCCCGCCTCCACCACCACCGCCGCCCGCTCCGGCTCCACCGCCCCGTCCGGAGCCACCGGCGCCGGAGCCGCCACCTCCGCCGCCTCCGCCACCGCCCGTGCGCCCGGCCCCTCCTGAGCCCGCGCCGCCCCCGCCGCCGCGTCCGGCCCCGAAGCCGAAGCCCAGCCCCTCCGCCCGGGCCAAGGTCATGCCGCAGCCGGTGAGTTACCCCTCACAGCGTGCCGCGCCCCGCAAGCCGCCGCCCCGGGGCGGCCCGTCCCTGGTCACTCTCACCCTGCTCATCACCGCGCCCGCGGTGCTCGCCGTCGCCGCGCTGCGGCCGCGCTGACCGTAGGAGGTCACATGTCGGAATGGCTTGTTCTCACCCTCGCGATGGCAGCCGCGTGCGGCGTCGTCCTGGTCGTCACCTTCCTGCGACACCGCAGGACGAGTCCGGATTATGACGCTTCGGAGACCCCGGACGTCATCGAGTACATGACGATGATGATCGGCGTGGTGTACGCCATCGTCCTCGGCCTCGCCATCGCCGGTGTCTGGGAGGCCCGCAGCGTCGCCCAGGACCATGTGCACGCCGAGGCCCAGGCGTTGCACGAGGTGTCCGAACGTGCGCGGGTCTATCCGGCCGACGTCCGCGAGCGCATTCGCACGGACGTGCACACGTACGTCAGCCATGTCGTCACCACCGAGTGGGACTACATGGCCCAGCACGGCGAACTCACCGACCGCGGCTCCCAACTCCTGTCCCGAGTACGCCACGACGTCACCGACTACGAGCCAAAATCCGACTTCGAGGCCCAGGCCTACCAGCCGCTCGTCGACCAGGTCGCCGCCGCCGACGACGCGCGTTCCTCCCGGGGCGACAGTGCCGGGGCGACCATGCCCGGCGTGGTCTGGTTCGGTCTGATCGCGGGTGGCCTCGTCACGATCGGCATGATCTTCATCCTGCAGATCCGCCGGACCCCGCGCGAACTCGTCCTCGCGGGGCTGTTCTCGGCCTTGTTCGCGTTCCTGCTCTTCCTCATCTGGGACTTCGACGCGCCCTACAGCCGCGGCGTCGCGGCGACTCCGGAGCCGTTCCAGGCGCTGTTCAGCAATCTCGGAAGATGAGGGATGCGCTGCGGCCCCACCCAGAACGGAAGAGTGCTGGATGGGGCCGCAGGTCTGACGGCGATGGCAGCAGCTGACGCTCACTCAGCGATGATCGAAGCGACCTGGGTGAGGGAGTCGATCCGCCAGTCCGCGGTTTCGACGACGGTCGGGTCGTCGGCCCACCAGTGCCCCCAGGGCCCGCGCCGGATGTGCGCCACCCGCAGCCCGGCGGCCTTCGCGGGGTAGATGTCGTTCGCGGGATGGTCGCCCACGTACAGGGTCTGCTCCGGCGCGGCCTGAGCCACCTCGATCACCCTGGAGAAGAACGTGGGGTCCGGCTTCGCCACGCCCCACTCCCCCGAGGTGACCACGAGGTCGGCGGGCAGATCCAGGGCACGCAGCAGCTCGCCCACGCGCGGCGTCTGGTTTCCCGCGATGACGACCCGCAGCCCCTGCTTGCGCAGCCCGCCGAGAGCGGGACGCACATCGGGGTAGAGGTCGGTCTCGGCCAGGTGCTCGCCGCGCCCCGCGACCTCGCGGGCCTGATAGGCGGCGGCGACATCTATGTCCGGGCTCAGCAGCCGCAGCGCTTCGGTGTTGTCACGGCCCCGCGTGACGACACCTCCCACGAGCGCGGAGACAGTGTGGCGGGGCACGCCGAGCCAATCGGCCCAGGACGCCCAGTAGCGGTCATCTTTGGTGAGGGTCTCCCCCACGGCGAACACGACGGTCTCAATCATCGGGCCCAGCCTATGGGCCCACCACGGCCCGACCGGCCGCCTGGCCCGCGCCGCGCAGGCGGGTTCACGTGTACGCCACGAAGATGCGGCGGAGCCGATCCATGGAGAGCCTCGAACCCACCCGGTCGGCGAAGGAGTTGACCGAGGCGTGGCACCCCGACGCGTCGGCGCGCCGGTCGGCGGGCGCGCCTGGGGAGGGATGCCGGCGCAGGGGTACCCCGGGTCCCACCAGGGTTCCGACCCCCGCTCGTTAGCACCGGCTTCGCACACAGGTCCGTAAACCGGGCTGCGCGGCGGCCTCGCGCGGCGCACTCTGGTGGCATGACCTGGCAGACACCCATCATCGTTCACCCGCCCGCTCCCGACGGCGGACGGCGGATCTCCGTGCGCGGGCAGGACGTCGGCGTCGCGCGCGACGACCGCGACCTGGTGGAGTTCCTACGCCGGGCGGGCCTCGGCGACGCCGACATGGCCCTCGACGACCCGCACCTCGTGGAGTGGCGCGGCGGCGGGGCACATGAATGGACGAAGAGTTCCTGACCCGGCCTCGGGGTGCGCGTTCCCCGAACGTCCGCGGGCCCGGACTCCTCTGCGAGGAGGGCGGGTTGAGCCCGCCGCCGGGGGCTGGTCACACCGCGCCGCACGCCCCGGCGTCCGGCATCCGGCGTCCGGCATCTGGCATCTGGCATCCGCGGCGGCTGTGCCCTGGAAGGTGTCCCGGGCCCTGCCGCCGCCAGCACGAACCCAGCACCCCGCTCGCAGACGCGACGCACCTGGCCGAGTCGAGCACGGGCCCGCCCTGACGCCCCCGCGGCACGAGCTCAGTACCATCGCCGTAAGAGTGGGACCTGATGTGGGCCGAGCACGAGTCCTCGGGCTCGCCCCGCCTCTCCCGCACGCTCGGTACGAGCACCGTGCGGCCCTCGCGGACGCGACGTACCTGCCCCGGCCGAACGCGCCCCATGCGGGCACAACCCCGCCCCCCACACCCAGCACAAGCAGAGAGCCCAGGCGGCCCACAAGCCGCATCCCCCCTCGCCGAGCGCGAGCCCCCTACACGCCCCGCACCCCGCACCCCCGCACCACCCCCGCGACACCCCGCCCCGTTCCCCTGTCCGGCCCACACCGTTGCCCCGTTCGCGCGGCTGCGATCGCGGGTGGGCCGGGTGCTGCTTAGCGTCTGCGGTATCGAGGTGCATATCAGGTGAAAGCGGAAGAAGGTCCGCGGCTGCTCCTCGGGGACCCGGAGGAATCATCATGCGCGCGATACGCGTCGCCTCGGCCGCACTGCTCGCCGCCACCACCCTGACCCTCACCGCCACCACCGTCACGACGGCCGTCGCGGACGACGGTGGCTCCGACAGCAACATCACCTCGTTCGGCTTCCGCGTCACCCCGTCCACCATCGCCGCCGGCGGCCAGGTCACGCTCAGCGTGGACGGCTGCGAGGGCGACACGACCGTCACCTCCGGTGTCTTCGACGACACCAAGATCGCCCAGGGGCAGCAGTCGGCCACCGCGACGGTCTTCGAGGACGCCAAGCCGGGCGCGATGTACGAGGTGACCTTCGACTGCAAGGGCGAGAAGGGGACCACGGACCTCACCATCGCCACCGGCCGTCCCACCCATCACCCCACTTCGCACCCCACCGGCCCGACCCACCACGGGGTCAAGGCGGGCGTCGGCGGCAGCCTCGGCGGGCTCGACCTGCACGAAATCGCCCTCGGCGGCGCCCTGATCGCGGGCACACTCGGCACCGCGTACTACCGGATGCGCCGTCGCACCGGGAACGGCGACTCCTGACCCGGCCGCATGCCGCTGCCCGGTCGCCCGCTGCGCTCAGTGGGTGACCGGGCAGCGGCATGCGGCCTGGCCGGGCTCGGACCGCCGCCCGCCCGACCGGCGCGGAAGGGGGACGCACCGGTCAGGAAGGCGAGGCGGAACGGTTCTCACCCGGCGTGGGCGAGCGGGCGAGCAAGCCGGGGGGCGAGGGGGCGACGCCCTCCGTGCGAGTGACGGGCGTGCCGGTCGCCGGCGCCCGACGTCAGAATCCGCGTCCCGCGTTCTCCGAGCGGCGGCGCATCCAGAACACCCCGCCACCGACCAGGGCGACGGTCACCAGCGCCCCGCCGATCGCCATGTCGGTGCCGGTCGCCCCGGAACTGTTGCTGCCGCCGAGGCCACCCCGGACGCCACCGTGGATGACGGTGAACGCGTCGGGCTTGGTGAGGGTCTTGCCGCCGCAGTGCACGGTGATGCTGTGGGCCCCGGGAGTGGCGTGGTGGTGAATCATGGGGTTCGCGCTGGCCGTGCCGCCGCCCATGGTCCGCAGGTTCGTGTCGGGGAAGGCGTCCGACGTGACCTTGCTGCCAGGGGTGTGGCAGGCCGAGCCGTCGACCGTGACCGTCAGCTGTCCCCCGCGGGGGATCACGCTCGGCATGGCGACGATGTTGGACGGATCGGCCCAGGCCGATGCCGTCGGGGCGGCGAGGCCGACGACGGCACCCGCGGTGACTGCGACCGCGAGGGCACGAGTGGTGCGCATACGAGAAGTACGCATGTGAATCCTCCGCGGAAGACGCCCCGGGGTAACCGTCCCCGGTCGATCGGCGAGAGCGCCTCCCAGACTGACCCTCAGTTGCCCTGCACAGACCCGCATTTCGGCGATCGGCCGTCCTGGTGAGGCGACACGCCGAAGCGTGAACGCACAAGCCGATATTGCCGCAGGTCACGGACCGTCAGAAATTTCCTGCCGCCCGCGACTCGGATGGCGCATGCCCGGTATGGGCGCCACCCGTTCGCTCCCGCTCTGTCGCCCGTCGCGCGCGCCGCGCTTAGCGTTCTTGTACGCGCAACGGACGCGGTTCGAATGCCGCGTTGAGAGGGGATCAGAGAATGCCTTCGTCCCAGCCGGCCGATGAAGAGGAACCGCAGCGGAAGCGCGCGCCGTGGGGCGCGATGGCGCTAGTTCTGCTGACCGGCCTCGCGCTGATCCGGAATGGTTCAGGGGAATTCGACGTGGGTCCTCCGCAGCCCGCGTCGGCCGCGGCGGCGGACCGGGCGCCCGACGGGTCGGGGCAGGACGTCGCGCCGCTGACGTTCTCGCCCGCCGAACGGGTGGGGATCAAGGGCATCCAGGTGGACGCGCCGGTCATGCCGGTGGGCCTCGACCAGGACGGCTGGGTGGACGCGCCGCCCCCGGAGGACCCGAACCTGGCCGGCTGGTTCACCGGAGCCGTCTCGCCGGGAGAGCGGGGCACCTCGGTGATCGTCGGCCATGTGGACAATCAGCAGGGTCCTGCCGTCTTCTACGGCCTGGGCTCGCTGAAGAAGGGAAATCGCGTCGAGGTCCTGCGCAGGGACCGCAAGACCGCGGTTTTCGAGATCTATGGAATTGAAGTGTTCGAGAAGAGCAATTTCCCGGGCAGCCGCGTCTACAGCGACAAGGGAGCCCCAGAACTGCGCGTCATCACCTGCGGCGGCGGATTCTCGAAGCGGTCCGGATACGACGGGAATGTCGTCGTTTTCGCCCGCCTGGTGGACGTGCGCTGACGGCGAATGCGTCGCGGCACACGGCACCGGGCGGGCGAAATACCGTCCTGCGTTCCGCTACATTCCGTGGCGGCTCGGCACGGTGAGCCGGTATCCGGAATCGATGAGCTCCGGCAGATACGTCCGCAGGGCCTCCACGCTCTGGGAACGGTTGCCGCCCGCGTCGTGCGAGAGCACCACGACTCCGGGCGCCGCACCGGCCCGTACGCGCCGGATGATGGTGGCGGTGCCCGGCTCGGTCCAGTCCAGGGTGTCCACGGTCCAGGCGAGCGGCTCCATGCCGAGGTCGGCGCCCAGCTGGAAGGCGTTGCGGTTCCACGCTCCGTAGGGGGCGCGGAACCAGGCGGGAGGTTCGCCCACGGCGTCCTCGATGACCTCGCAGGTGCGCTCGATCTCCTCGCGCATCGCGCTGCGGCTCATCTTCGGCAGCAGCGGATGCGTCCAGGTGTGATTGCCGATCACATGCCCGTCGTCGGCCATCTCGCGCAGCAGGTCCTGGTTGTCGACGGCCATCTCGCCGCAGACGAAGAACGTCGCACGGACGTCGTACTTGCGCAGCGTCCTCAGGATGCCCGGCGTGTAGAGCGGGTCGGGTCCGTCGTCGAAGGTCAGCACGATGGTGCGGCCCTGCCCGTCCATGCGCAGGATCGGCGCCTTGCGGACGCGGGGCAGGGCGCGTGCGGCGCGCGGCGGGCCGTTGCCCGCCATGGGCTGGAGGCGGTACGCGGAGGGCTTGAGGGCGGCGCGTGCGGCGGGCGGGCCACCGGCCGCCGCGCCGCTGGGAGCCGTGGGTCCTGGAGCGGCCGACCGCTCCGTGCCCGCGCAGCCGGCGGTCGCGGCCAGACCGAAGACAGCGGCGCCGCGCAGGAGTGCGCGACGCCCTGGAGTCATGTGATCCTTTTTCATTACTAATCAGTCGCATGGCGGAAGACCGACACGGGACATCAACACCGGGCCGGGCCCCGAAAGCACCCGATGGGACCAGCAACCAAGGGGATCAGCGGCGGCGTACGAGCGGGAAGGGCAGCGTCTCCCGGATCGTCAGGCCGGTGAGGAACATGACGAGGCGGTCGACACCGATGCCGAGCCCGCCGGTGGGCGGCATCGCGTACTCCAGCGCGTCCAGGAAGTCCTCGTCGAGCTCCATGGCCTCCGGGTCTCCCCCGGCGGCGAGCAGCGACTGCGCGGTGAGGCGGCGGCGCTGTTCGACGGGGTCGGTCAACTCCGAGTAGGCGGTGCCGAGTTCCGTGCCGAAGGCGACCAGGTCCCAGCGTTCGGCGAGGCGCGGGTCGGTGCGGTGCTGGCGGGTCAGCGGGGAGACGTCGGTCGGGAAGTCCTTGTAGAAGGTGGGCAGAGTCGTCTTCTCCTCGACGAGGCGCTCGTACATCTCCAGTACGACGTCACCGCGGCCGTCGTCCGGCTGGTACGGGACGTGCGCGCGGTCGCAGAGCCGCTGAAGGCGCGGCAGTGGGGTGTCCGCGTCGACCTCGTCGCCGAGCGCCTCGGAGATCGCGCCGTAGACCGTCTTGACCGGCCAGGGCCCCGAGATGTCGTGCTCGGTGAGCCGCCCGTCCGCGTCGGCCTTGCGGGCGACGGGTGCGCCGAAGGCGGCGGTGGCGGCGCCCTGGATGAGCTCGCGGGTGAGGTCGAGCATCACGTCGTAGTCGGCGAACGCCTGGTAGGCCTCCAGCATCGTGAACTCGGGGTTGTGCTTGTACGAGACGCCTTCGTTGCGGAAGGTGCGGCCCATCTCGAAGACCTTCTCCATGCCGCCGACGCAGAGCCGCTTGAGATACAGCTCGGGTGCGATGCGCAGATAGAGGTCGAGGTCGTAGGCGTTGATGTGGGTGGTGAAGGGGCGGGCGTTGGCGCCGCCGTGGATCTGCTGGAGCATCGGCGTCTCGACCTCCAGGTAGCCGCGGTCCAACAGCCCCTGCCGCAGGGCCTGTACGGCGGTGGAGCGGGCCCGTACGACGTCGCGCGCGCCGGGGCTCGCGACCAGGTCGAGGTAGCGGCGGCGGACCTTGGCCTCGGGGTCGGTGAGGCCGCGGCGCTTGTCGGGCAGCGGGCGCAGGCACTTGCCGGTGAGCTGCCAGCCGGTGACGAAGACGGTGAGCTCGCCCCGGTCGCTGGCGCCGACCGTGCCGGTGGCGGTGATGTGGTCGCCGATGTCGGTGCCGGAGGTGAAGCGGTCCAGGACGCCGGGGCCCGACCGGTCGCGGGTCAGGGCGAGTTGGCGGTCGCCGGACCAGTCGCGCAGGACGGCGAAGACGACCCCGCCGAAGTCGCGTACGAGCATGACGCGTCCCGCGACCGTGACCTCCTCCCCCGTCAGGGCGGGGGTCACCTCGGCGAGGGTGTGGGTGCGCGGCGGGAGGCCCACGGGGTAGGGGTCGACGCCGTCGGCGCGCAGCCGTTCGAGCTTGCGGTGGCGGATGCGGACCTGGTCGGGCAGCGCGGCCAGGGGGTCGGCGTCCGCGGTGTCGCCGTGGCCCGCGAGGCCGAGGGCGGAGATCGGCGGGAGGCCCTCGGTGCTGGTGGGTTTGGTGACGCCCTTGGAGCCGCGGCCCTTGCCCCAGAGCTTGCGCAGCGAGGGCACGGAGACGAAGCCCTCGGCGATGCCCGAGGCGAGGCTGATCCGGGCGAGGGCGCCCGCGTCGCCGTAACAGATGAAGCGGGGATACCACTCGGGGTGGTACTTGGCGTTCGAGCGGTAGAGCGCTTCGAGCTGCCACCACTTGGAGAAGAAGAGCAGCAGCCTGCGCCACAGCCGCAGGACGGGCCCGGCGCCGATGCGGGCGCCCTCCTCGAAGACCGAGCGGAACACGGCGAAGTTCAGGGAGATGCGGCGCACCCCGAACTTGGCCGCGCCCGCGCAGAGTTCGGCCACCATGAACTCCATGACGCCGTTGGGCGCGGTCGCGCGGTCGCGGCGCATCAGGTCGAGGGAGATGCCGTCCTTGCCCCAGGGGACGAGGGAGAGCAGGGCGATGAGCCGGCCGTCGGCGTCCAGCGCCTCGACGAGCAGGCAGTCGCCGTCCTCGGGGTCGCCGAGGCGGTCGAGCGCCATCGAGAAGCCGCGCTCGGTCTCGGTGTCCCGCCAGGCGTCCGCCTTGTCGATGATCTCCTCCATCTCCTCGTCGGTGAGGGTGGAGTGGCGGCGGATGCGGGTGGTGGCGCCGGTGCGGCGGACGCGGTTCACCGCCTGGCGGGTGACCCGCATGTCGCGGCCGTCCAGGTCGAAGCCGGCGACCTGCAGGATCGCCTCGTCGCCGAGCTGGAGCGCGCCGAGCCCGGAGCGTGCGTAGGCGGTGGCGCCCTCCTCGGAGGCGCCCATCACGGCGGGCGCCCAGGCGTACCGCCGGGCCACGTCGAGCCAGGCGCCGATCGCGTGCGGCCAGGCCTCGCGGTCGCCCACGGGGTCGCCGCTGGCCAGGCAGACGCCCGCCTCGACGCGGTAGGTGACGGCGGCCTTGCCGCTGGGCGAGAAGACGACGGCCTTGTCGCGCCGGGTGGCGAAGTAGCCGAGCGAGTCCTGGGCTCCGTACGTGCCCAGGAGCGCGCGGATGCGGGGCTCCTCGTCGCCGTGCAGGGCGGCTTCCATGCGCTGGGAGCGGAAGAGGGTCGCGGCGGCGTTCAGGAGGGCGAGGGCGCCGAACAGGCCGAGCCAGAAGTGCAGGGCGCGCGGCGGTCTGCCGTCGAAGTAGTCGCCGCCGGTGAAGAGCCCGCCGCAGACGCGGTCCGCCGCCCACAGCAAGGCCTGGCCGCGTGGCAGCGTCCCCGGGAAGAGCGCGACGAGACCCCAGCCGACCAGGACCGCCAGGGCGAGGCCCGCGGCGAGCACCAGGACGGCCCGCCGGACCGCGCCGCGGCGGGAGTCCGCGGAGAACTCCTTGCGGGCCAGGACCAGCAGGACGAAGGCGATGCCGCAGACGACGAGGGAAGGGAGCGAGTCCGCCCAGTAGCCGAGGGCGATGCCCAGTACGTCGAAGGCGAGGAGAAGCCCCAGGTAGCTGATGACCAGCCACCACGCGACCTTCTTGCGGGCTGCGGTGGCCGCGGCGAGAAGGAAGAGGAAGACGGCGTACGCCAGGTTGGGGCTCACCGGGACCGTGAGGAGGTCGAGGACGCGGACCACCGGGCGCAGGAGGTGGCGCAGCGGGGCGATGACCGCGAGGATCGCGCAGAAGAGGCCCAGGGTGCCGAAGAAGGTGGCGAACCCTTCCGGGACGCGCCTCAGGAAGCGCTCTCGGGCGTGCTGCGGCGGCTCGGCGGTCGGCCTCTCCACGGTGATGCTCATGGACCGACCCTAGGAAGGGTCGGCCGGTGCCGCCCGTCGAGACGGTGCCCATCGCGTCGGCCATGGGCGCCCTCAACAGGAACGGCGCTCTCCGTTAACCTCTCGGCTGTGACTGAAGACCACTCCCACCAGTTCGAACGCGGCACCGACGGACCGAAGGTGATCGTCGTCGGCGTCGACGGTTCGGACTCCTCCCTCCGGGCCGCGGCATATGCCGGAGGTCTGGCGCGGAGGCAGCGTGCCCTGCTCGCCGTCGTCTACATCCAGCCGGTGATGGCCGCGGGCGCCGCCCTCGGCGCCCCGGTGGCCGAGACGACGGACGAGATCGCGGAGGGCCTGATCGCGGACATCAGGGAGGCGACCGAGCGGGTGAAGGACATATTCGACATCCGCTGGGAATTTCACACCTTCCGTGGTGACCCCTACAGCGGTCTGGTCACCGCGGCGGACGACCTCAAGGCGGACGCCGTCGTCGTCGGCGCCTCCGAGCAGGCGGGCCACCGGATCGTCGGCTCGGTCGCGGTGCGTCTCGTCAAGGCGGGCCGCTGGCCCGTCACCGTGGTGCCGTAACCCGCGGGCGCCAGACTGCTGAACCCGCACAGGTATGAGGGGTGTGGCGTCTTCCGTCATGCCCATGCCTGCGCCATCATGATCCGCCATCAGCCGACTGCCGTCCGCGAAAAGGTGGAGCTCATGGCGGGACTCCGGATGGGGCATGGCGTACTGCGCCGCAAGCCCATCGAGAACATCGAAGAGACCGAGGGGGAATCGGGCGGTGGGCTCTCCCGCTCGCTCGGCCTCTGGCAGCTCACCGCGATCGGCGTCGGTGGCATCATCGGCGCCGGCATCTTCACGCTCGCCGGGACGGTGGCCAACGGCACGGCCGGGCCCGCCGTCCTCATCTCCTTCCTCATCGCCGGTGTCGCGAGCGCGGCAGCGGCCTTCTCGTACGCCGAGTTCGCGGGCCTCATCCCGAAGGCGGGATCGGCGTACACGTACGGCTATGTGGTGCTCGGCGAGCTCACCGGCTGGTTCATCGGCTGGGACCTGCTCCTGGAGTACACGGCGATCGTGGCGGTGGTCGCGATCGGCATCTCCGGCTACTTCAACTTCCTGATCGAGGACATGGGCGCGGAGCTGCCGAACTGGATGCTGGGCGCGCCCGGCACCGGGGACGGCCACAGGGTCGATCTGTTCGCGGCGGTGCTCTGCCTGCTCATCGCGTACCTGCTGACCCTCGGCATCAAGAACGCGGCCCGCTTCGAGATGATCGTGGTCGTCCTGAAGGTCATCGTGGTGCTCATCGTCATCGCGGTCGGCTTCTTCCACATCAACACCGGGAACTACAAGCCGTTCTTCCCCTTCGGTGTCAGCGGGGCGTTCACGGGTGCGGCGACGGTCTTCTTCGCGGTCTTCGGCTACGACGCGATGAGCACCGCCGCCGAGGAGTCCAAGGACGCGCAGCGCCACATGCCGAAGGCGATCCTCTACTCGCTCGCGATCTCGATGGTTCTGTACGTGCTGGCCTGCCTGGTCCTGACGGGCATGCAGAGCTACAAGGACATCGACCCGGAGAGCGGCTTCTCCACCGCCTTCAAGTCGGTGGGCCTGGGCGGTCTCGCCGATGTCATCGCGGTCGGCGCGATCATCGGCATCCTCACCGTGATGTTCACCTTCATGCTCGGCGTGACCCGCGTGTGGTTCAGCATGTCGCGCGACGGGCTGCTGCCGAAGTGGTTCGCCAAGACGCACAAGACCCGGCACGTGCCGACCCGCGTGACCTGGATCGTCGGCTTCGCGTCGGCGGCCATCGCCGGGTTCCTGCCGATCGGCGAGGCGGCCGAACTCACCAACATCGGCATCCTGTTGGCCTTCGTCGTGGTGTGCGTCGCGGTGATCGTGCTGCGCTACAAGCAGCCCGACCTGCCGCGTACGTTCCGCTGTCCGGGGATGCCGGTGGTGCCCGCCATCGGGGTCGTCTTCTCCATCTGGCTGATCACGTTCCTGCAGTGGCAGACGTGGGTGCGGTTCGCGGTGTGGTTCGTGGTCGGCCTCATCGTGTACTTCGGCTACTCCTACCGGAAGTCGGAGCTCGCCAAGACCGACCGCGTTCCCTGAGGGCCGGGCTCCGGAAGGGCCGGGCTCCGGCCGGCGCGCACACGAGCAGGGAGCTTGTGTAACATCCACTTTCGGGTTTCAGTCATTACTGGGAGGGGTGTTCTGATGGGGGAGCTCGCGCGCGCGTGGGTCGAGGGATGGACCGTCTCGCGGAGGACGCCGAGGCCGGTGGACGAACCGTGGGGGCTGAGCATCCAGGTCGGGCTGCCGACCCAGACGGTCCGTCACGTCCTGCTCGACGCCGATACCGGGACGGCCCGCGGGCTCATCGGCTCGGTCACCGAACCCACCACCTGCGTCAAGGCCTTTCTCGAACCGGACGTCATGGAGCCCTGGTTCCCGCCCGAGTGGGAGCCGACCGACCCCGGCTTCCTGATGGCGGTCGACCTGCGGCCGTCCGCCGTGCGCGCACCCGACGGTTACACGGCCACCACCGAGGCCGCCGACGGTGTGATCACCGTGCGCGTGCTGGCCGCCGACGGGGAACTCGCCGCGCGCGGTCAGACCGGTCTGACGGGTGGCGCCTGCGTCTTCGACCAGATCGTCACCGAGGAGGCTCACCGGCGCCTCAGCCTCGGCACCCTCGTGATGGGCGCACTCACCGACGCGGCCATCGAGAGCGGTGCGGACACCGGCCTCCTGGGCGCGACCGTCGCGGGCCGGGCGCTCTACGAAACGCTCGACTGGAAGGTCCTCGCACCGCTGACCGGCTTCCTCCACAAACCCGTCGCTCCGTGAACCGAGACCCGCGTCCCGGGACGGCGCGGTGCGCCGGGACGCGGGTCGCGGGCCGCGACTGGGCGGGCCGGGGGTCAGGCGCTCTCGATGGACTTCTGGAACTCCCGCGCCATCTGCTCCAGGCCCTTGTTCCGCCACTCCGCCCAGAAGGGCTTCCACTCGCTCAGCTTCTTGCGGCCGCTGACGATGTCGTTGACCAGGTCGTTCGCCTCCGTCGACATGCGGCCGTAGTGCTGGGTATACGCGTCCGAGTAGTGGCCGACGACCGGGTTCTGGATCGCGGTCCCGATGAGCTTCTGCTCGGCGGCGTACACGTCCTTGACGTCCTGGGCACGGTCGGTGCCCGGGAACGACGAGGCGACCAGCGCGAAAGGAGAGGTGGTCGCCGTGGTCAGCCCGCTGAAGAGACCCTCGACCTGCTGCTTGCCCTGCTTCGAGCGCTCCGGGAAGCCGTTCTTGTCGTACGTGAAGTCCTCGCCCTCGGTGCCGAACTCGAGGAACTCGCGCTCGGTGGTCCCGAAGGGCGCGGCCAGGTAGTTGAGCACGCCGAGCAGCATGCGCACACGCTTCTCGTCGCCCTTCTTGATGGCCGTGTAGCCGATGGTGCCGAGGTGGTAGTGGTGCTTCGGCTTCTTGCCGTCCACACCGAACGGGATCAGGATCTCGGCTGCCAGGCCGGGGTCCTGGACGCGGATGTCGTGGCGCGCGTTGAAGGGGTTGGCGTGCACGGTGGCACCGATCGACCCCTGCGCCAGCTTGGTGTTCGCGTCCGCCATCTTGGGGTTGCCGGGGTAGAAGACCCCGGCCTTCTTCAGCCTGAGGACGAAGTTCAGGGCCTCGGTGTACTCGTCGGTCTCCTGGAACCAGGTGAGTGAACCGTCCTTGTTCTGCCGCCACTTGTTGGGGGCGCCGAAGCACTGGCTCAGCACGCTGGCCGCGTTGACGTAGATCGGCTCGAGGGCCCAGACCTTGCCGCCCGTGACCTCCTTGCACTTGGCGAGGAACTCGTCGGGGCTGGTGGCCGAGAAGCCGTCCGCCTTCTCCCAGACCTTCGGGTTGCCGCCATAAACCTGCCCGAAGGCGGGATACGGGCTGGGCGCGCCCCAGATCTTGCCGTTGACGACCGCGGTCTTCCAGTGGGCGGGGGTCATCGCGGCGAGGTTCGGATAGTCCTTCACGGCGTCACCGGAGACGTACTCCGTGATGTCCGCGCACTTGGCCTCCAGGAGCTCGGCGACGTGCTGGATGCCCTGGTTCGGCGGTATCCACATCAGGTCGGGCAGGTCGCCGCCCGCGATGACGGCGGAGAACTTCTCCTCGTAGCCGGGGTCGGTGCCGAGGATCGCCTCCAGGTCGACGCCGAGTTCCTTGTTCACCTTCTTCCAGTGGGAGTTGGAGCCCGCGGGGGCCGGCGGCTGGGTCCAGATCTCGGTCAGCAGCGTGATCTTCGAGCCGTCGCCGGGCTTCTTCGGGACGCTGCGCACCAGGTCCTTCGGGTACGAGAGGAACCCCGCCGAAAGGCCCTTCGCGTTCGGCGGCAGGTCGGGCTTGACCTTGGTGTAGGGGACGTACGAAGGCAGCTTCACCTTCGACGACGCCGCCTCGCCGGTCTTCTTCGCACCCGAGCCGCAGCCCGCCAGCGAAGTGGCCGCCGCGCCCGCGGCGACGGCGGTGGAGAGGCTCAGGAAAGTGCGTCGGGACATGCCTGTCATGGGAATCTCCGCGAAAGGTGTCAGGGGGTCTCGGGGGAGGGAGCTCGGAGGGAGGGAGGTTCAGCCCTTGATGGCGCCGGTGAGCACGCCCTTGGTGAAGTACTTCTGCAGGAAGGGGAAGAGCAGCAGGATCGGGATGAGCGCGATCATCACGACCGCCATGGAGATCGACTGCTGGGGCGGCATGTGGCTGACGCCGAGCTGGTCGCCCGAGATGGACTTGCCCTGGACGACGTAGGTGCGCAGGACCAGCTGGATGGGCCACTTGCCCGAGTCGTTCAGGTAGAGCATCGCGTTGAAGAAGGCGTTCCAGTACGTCACCGCGTAGAAGAGGCCGACGACGGCGACGACGCCCTTGGAGAGCGGCATCACGATGCGCGTCAGGATCCGCCAGTCACCCGCGCCGTCGATCCGCGCCGCCTGGTACAGCTCCTCGGGGATGTTCATGAAGAACGCCCGCAGGACGACGAGATTGAACGCGTTGATCATGACGGGGAGGATCAACGACCAGTAGGAATCGAGGAGTCCGAGCTCCTTGACCACCACGTACATCGGCACCATGCCCGGCACGAAGAGCAGCGTGAAGAGCACCATCAGGAGGATCGGCTTGCTGCCGGGGACGCCGCGCTTGCTGAGGCCGTAGGCGAGCGCGATCGTCGTCAGGAGCGAGAGCGCCGTGCCGACGAGCGTGATCAGGACGCTGACCACGACGGCGCGGGAGACGATGCCGCCGGAGAGGATCGTGCGGTACGCCTCCAGGGTCGGGTCCGTGGGGAAGAGGACGAAGCCGCCCGCCTCGGTGATCTCCTCGCGCGATGCGAGGCTGGTGGAGAGGACCGTGAGGAAGGGCAGGATCATCACGGCGCAAATGACGGTGATGACGACGGCCTTGGCGGTCGAGCCGATCTTCGTCGGCGGCTCCTCCCAGGCGGGCCGCTCCTCGCGGGTGCGCGGCGATCGCAGGGGAAATCCGAAGCTGCTCATTTGCTGTACACCCCGTGCTCTCCGAAGGCGTGGGCGACCTTGTTGGCGCCGTAGATCATCAAGGCCCCGATGACGCCCTTGACCAGGCCGGCTGCGGCGCCGACGCCCCAGTCGCCGTAGACGACGCCGTGGTAGTAGATGTAGGTGTCGAGGACTTCCGAGGCGCGGGCGCCGACCGCGTCGCGCTGAAGCAGGAACTGCTCGAAGCCCACGGACAGGACGTCACCGAGGCGGAGCACGAGCAGCATGATCGTGACGCCGCGTACGGCGGGCAGGGTGACGTGCCACATGCGGCGCCAGCGTCCGGCGCCGTCGACGGCCGCCGATTCGTACAGGCTCTGGTCGACGCTCGCCAGCGCCGCCAGGTAAATGATCATGCCCCAGCCGATGTCCTTCCAGATGACCTGGCCGGTGATGAGGAGGGAGAAGGTGCTGGGGTCGGTCATCACGTCCAGGGCGGACATGCCGTGGTCGCGCAGGTAGTTGCTGAACAGACCGGCTCCGCCGAGGACCTGCTGGAAGAGCGCGACGACCAGGACCCAGGAGATGAAGTGCGGCAGATAGACGACGCTCTGCACGAACTTCTTGATGCGCGGGCTGACCAGGCTGTTGATGAGCAGGGCGAGGGCCAGCGGTGCCGGGAAGAAGAAGATCAGCTGGAGCGCGGCGAAGGCGAGGGTGTTGCGGACCGCTTCCCAGAACGCCGGGTCGGCGAAGAGCTCCTGGAAGTTGGCGAGGCCCACCAGGGGGCTGTCCTTGAAGCCGATGAAGGGCTGGTAGTCCTGGAAGGCGATGACGTTGCCGAGCATCGGCAGATAGAAGAACAGCAGGAAGAACAGCAGGCCAGGGGCCATGAGGGCCAGCATCACCCAGTTGTTCCGCAGTCGGACGCGGAGTGGGACGCGGCGGTGGCGCGGCGGGTTCGGGGACTTCGGATCCGACACGGACGGTGGCGGCGACGCGGCGCGTGGCCTGCGTTGCGTTGCTGGGGATGTCACACGTACTCCCTGGCCTGGCGGCACGACGGAACAGAAAAATGGCAGCCGACAGCCGGGACGGCCGTCGAGAGCCGGCCAATTAAGAAGCCAACTTGCCGAAAGAGAGCCACATCATCGAAGCGTGACTCCCGCCCGTCAACCACCTGCCGGTCCTAGAGAGTTGGACTTTTCTCCGCGGCGTGGTCGATGTGCTCCAGTGCGAGACGAGCTGCCCCGATTGCGGTGGATTCCTCGCCGAGTACGGAGGTTTGGACCGTCGGCCGGTAGGGGCAGAGCGCGCCGAGCCGTGCCGCGAACGGCTCGCTGAGCAGGGCGCCCGCCCGGGAGATGCCGCCGCCGAGCACGACGGACTGCGGGTCGAGTACGGCGACGTGGCGGGCCAGGCTGTCGGCCAGCGCCTCGGCGAAGGCACGCAGGGTGTACCGGGCCCCGCCGTCGCCCGCCGCCGCCGCGGTCACCACCGCGCGGGCGGCGTTCTCACGCGTGGGCCTGTCCGCGCCCTCGTGCCCCGCGAACCAGTCCAGGAGCCGCTGGTAGCACCGCTCCCAGCCGTCCCCGGCGACCATCTCCCCCGCCGCGCCACGGTGTCCGCGGTGCAGCTCGCCGCGGAGCCAGAGGCCGATGCCGAGCCGGTTGCCGACATACAGGTACACGCAGTCGCCCGCGCCCACCGACACTCCCCCGGTGCACTCGGCGAGCGTCGCGAGCTGGATGTCGTTGCCCACGACGACGGGGCCGTGGCCCGGGTCTGCGAGTTCCCTGGTGAGGTCAAGGCCCGTCCACTGGGGCAGCGAGTCGCTCTCCACGACCCGGCCCGCGGCGTCCACCATGCCGCTGGTGCCGACGCCGGTCGCCAGCGGGCGCACGTTCGTCGCGGCAGGCTGGGCCAGACAGCCCGCGATCGCCTCGCGGACGGCGTCGAGGCGCCGGTCCGCCGGGAGTTCGGGCGTGACGGCGACCCGCTGGGTGGCCACGGTGCGGCCCAGCAGGTCGGCGGCGTGCACCAGGATCTTGTGCGCGCCGATGTCCACGCCCAGGACATGGGCGGCCTCGGCCCGGAAGCGGAACCTGCGGGCGGGCCTGCCCACACTGCCGCTGCCCGGCGTCAGCTCCACCAGGCGGCCCTCGCGCAGGAGCTGGGCCGTGAGGTCCTGGGCCGTGGGCCTCGACACCCCGATGAGGGAGGCGAGTTCGGGCACGGTGATCTCGTCCCGCTCGCGCAGCACCCGCAGGGCGGCGGCCGCGTTGAGGCGGCGCAGCAGCGACGGGTCACCGCTCATGGCACCCGTGGTGCTCGTGGCGCCCGCAGCACTCGTGGGGCTCATGGGTTCCTTCTTCATGGACTCCGCTCCCGGTCTCCGCGATTCAAGGCGTCCCCCTTGACAGCGCGGTCGGTTGATCTCCAGGGTGACCCGGAGCGATTGAGAAACTTACCTAATAAATAGCGCCCTTGGGGGAGCACAGATGGGTGAGACTGGTCATCCGGAGCTGGCATGCGGGATCGGATCCTGGGACAGCGACGTCTACGGTAACCACCGGCTTCTCGTGCGCGCCGAAGCCTCCGACACCGCGGCACCCGCCGTGGCGGCCGAACTTCCGTGGCGGCGCCAGGACCCGGACCCCGCGGCGGTGGACGTGATCGTGGTCGGGCCGTCCGGGGAACGCGTGCGCAACACCGTCGCCGTGCAGGTCACCGGCGAGGTGGGGCGCATCGCCTTCGAGCCGGTGGACGGCCCGGGCACCTACGCCGTGCACTACCTCCCGTACGCGCACACGGGCAAGCCCTACTATCCGCAGGCCGCCTACCGGCCCCCGACGCGCACGGCGGACCCGGGCTGGGTCCACCGCTGCGGCCTGCACGACGACTCCGGATGGGACAAGCTGCCGCGCGCCGAGGCCTTCGGCTACGAGGCGGCGAGCGCGGTCGACTCCTTCGCGCCGCTCGGCTTCGCGGCCACCGAGGACGAATGCGCCCGCCTCCGGCAGGAGCACGGCGACGCCCGGCTGCTGCTCTTCGGCGAGGACCGCGCCCATCCGCTGGGCCGCTACGAACGGCTGCCCGCACGCTGGGCGCTGGCCACCCCCTTCGCGCCACTCGACGTCACGGCGGAACGCGGCGAGTTCTACGCGGTGCAGGTCGGCGTGTACGCGCTCCAGGAGCTGCCCGATGTGCGCGCCGAGATCCGCGGGCTGCCCTTCTCCGCCCGGTGTGTCAGCACGGGCGGCACCGACGCCCGCGGCCGGGCCTTCAAACGGCGCGTCACGGTCGGCGAGGGGCGCGCGGGATCGCTCTGGTTCGGCGTGGACGTGCCCGAGGACACCCGGCCCGGCCGGTACGAGGGGGAGGTCGCCGTACGCGCGGCCGGTGTCCCGGAGCGGGTGCTGCCGCTGCGCCTGACCGTCGGCCCCGACCTCGTCCGCGACGGCGGTGCCGGTGAACCGTCGCGGCTCTCGCGACTCGGATGGCTGGACTCGACGCTCGCCCAGGACGACGAGCCGGTGGCGCCGTTCACCCCGGTCGAGACGGCCGCCACGGCCGGCGGACAGCGGCTGACGCTGCTCGGCCGCACGGTCGAGCTCGGCCCCGAGGGGCTCCCCCGGCGGCTGGTCTCCACCTTCACACCGAGCGTCACACGCGCCGACGGACCGCCGCGCGACCTGCTCGCCGCGCCCGTCACCCTGGACCTCGGCCGCCCCCTGGAGCACGGGCCGCTCAGCCTGGACCGGCCGGGCCCGGCGCGGGTGTGCTGGTCGGCGCGGGCCGCCGGACAGGACGTAATCCTGCGTACCGAGGGCGAGTTGGAGGCCGACGGCTTCCTCGTGATCCGCGCCGCCGTGGAGGCCACCGCCGACACCCAGCTCGACGTGACACTGGAGGTGCCGGTCCACGAGGAGGTCGCGCGGTACGCAATGGGGCTCGGACTGACCGGCCGTGCGTGCCCGGCGGCGTACGACTGGGAGTGGGACACGCCCACCCGCAACCAGGACGCGTTCTGGCTCGGCGACCCGGCGGCAGGACTCCAGCTCAGCCTTCGTGACGAGCACTACGCGCGGCCGCTCAACACCAACTACTACCGCGAGAAGCCCCTGCGCACCCCGCGCTCCTGGGCGGGCGACGGGGCGGGCGGTGTGCGGCTGCGGACGAGCGAGGGGGTGCGCCGCCTCACCGCCTTCAGCGGGGCGCTCATGCTGCGCGCGGGCGAGAGCCGGTGCTTTGAATTCCGGCTGCTCCTGACCCCGTTCAAGCCGCTCGACCCGGCACGGCAGCTGTCCGAGCGCTACTTCCACGCGTACGCGTCACCGCCGGAGATCGCCGAGTACGGCGCGAACGTCGCCAATCTGCACCATGCCACGCCGCCCAATCCGTACATCAACGACCCGCTCCTGGGCGCGGACGCCCTGCGCTCCTACACCGAGGAGGCGCACCGGCTCGGGATCCAGGTCAAGGTGTACGACACCGTGCGTGAACTGACGCGCCACACAACGGAGTTGCCGGTGCTCGCGTCGCTGGGCGACGAGATCTTCGCGCCCGGCCCCGGGGGCGGGCACGCGTGGCTGCGCGAGCATCTGGGCGGGGACTACGTGCCCGGGTGGGTGGCGCCCGATGTGGGGGACGTCGCGGTCGTCACGTCCGGCGACTCGCGGTGGCACAACTCCTATGTGAACGGGATCGAGCGGCTGCGCAGGGTCGTCGGCGTCGACGGGCTCTACCTCGACGACGTGGCGTACGACCGGACGACCATGAAGCGGGTCCGGAAGGTGCTCTCCGCGTCCGGTGAGACGCCGCCCCTGGTCGACCTGCACTCCTGCAACCAGTTCCGCGAGCCGGACGGCTTCGCCTCGAGCGCGAACCTGTACGCGGAGCTGCTGCCCTATGTCGACCGGCTCTGGCTGGGCGAGCTCTTCGACTACGACGGCGCGGACGGGTCCGCCGGAGCCGACCCCGCGTACTGGCTCGTGGAGATCTCGGGCATCCCCTTCGGCCTGATGGGCGAGATGCTGGAGGGCGGCGGCAATCCCTGGCGCGGACTCGTCTTCGGGATGACCGCGCGGGCGCCCATGACGGACGTACGGCCCTTGTGGCGGGCCTTCGACCGACTCCGGCTCCCGGAGGCGGAGATGACGGGGTGGTGGGCCACCGGCACGCCGCCGGTGCGGACCGGGCGGGACGACATCCTCGCCACCACGTGGGAGGGGCCGGGCGGGACCGTGACGGCGCTCGCCTCGTGGGCACCGGAGGCGGTGGACGTGGTGCTCTCCTCGGAGGGCGGGCCCGTCGCCGCGTACGCTCCCGCGGTCGAGGGGTTCCAGCCGGAGCGGAGGTTCGCCGCGGGTGAGGCGATGCGGGTGGAGCCGGGGCGAGGGTGGCTGGTGCGGATCGGCTGAGACGTCCTCCGGTGGGGGCGGCCGGGGCGCGGCCGCCCCCACCGGCCGCCCCCACCGGAGCGGTTCAGCCCTGCCGGCCGGTCCGTGGCCTGCGGGCCTCGCCCGCCTCCCGCTTGAGCGCCCAGGCGTCCGCCACCGGGCCCACGTGCGTGAGCTTGTCGGGGTTGAGCACCGAGCGGATCGTCTGGATCTGCCCGTCCAGGAACTCAAGGACCAAGGTGCTGACGACCTTGCCGTCCCGGTCCCGGAAGATCGCGCCGGGCTGGCCGTTGATCCGGCGCGGCTCCACCACGACGCCGATGCTGAGGAACTGCGGGGCGAGCGTGGCGAACACCCGGGCCACGTTCGCGGCGCCGACGATGCTCCGGGCGAACTGCGGTGCCTTGCCGCCGCCGTCCCCGACCATGGTGACGTCGGCGGCCAGGAGCTCCTGCAGCCCGTCCACGTCGCCTTCCCTGAACGCGCCGAAGAAGCGGTCGGCGAGTTCCTCCCGCTCCCTGCGGTCGGCCTCGAACCGGGGCCGGCCCGCGTCCATGTGCCGCCGCGCCCGCACGGCGAGCTGGCGGCATGCCGACTCCGAGCGCTCCACGGACGACGCGATCTCCGGGAAGCCGAACCCGAACACCTCCCGCAGCACGAACACCGCGCGCTCCAGCGGGGTCAGCCGTTCGAGCAGCACCAGCGCCGCCATCGACAGCGAATCGGCG
Source organism: Streptomyces sp. NPDC032198 (assembly GCF_040636975.1). NCBI lineage: Bacteria > Bacillati > Actinomycetota > Actinomycetes > Kitasatosporales > Streptomycetaceae > Streptomyces > Streptomyces sp. NPDC032198. Next base: position 552,881 of record NZ_JBEZVL010000004.1, read on the forward strand.
AGCTCCGCCGAACGCTCCGGGTCCTGGTAGGGGTCGGTCAGGAGCGGCTCGGGGAACCACGGCCCGACATACGCCTCCCGCCGGACGCGGGCCGAGCGCAGCACGTCGATCGAGACCCGGGTGACCACCGCCGACAGGAAGGCCTTGGTCGACCGGGGCTCCGTCGGGGAGGCCTCCCAGCGCAGCCAGCTCTCCTGCACCGCGTCCTCGGCCTCGCTCACGCTGCCGAGGATCCGGTAGGCGATCGCGAACAGCAGGGGCCGCAGCTCCTCGAACTCCTCGGTCCGGTTCACCTGAGGTCCTCCTTGAATCCCTGGCGCCACGAGGGATGGCACAGCTCCCAGCCGAGGTCCCGCTTGGCCTTGGCGTTGGAGAAACCGCGCCCCTCGGTCATCATCGTCACCGCCACGTCCCCGGCCAGGAGCCGCGCCAGCCACTTGGGCACCCGCATCGGAGGCTTCGCGCCCGCGCAGGCCGCCAGATACGGCAACCACTCGCTCGCCGGAGCCGGTTCGTCGTCGACAATGTTGAACACACCCCTCGCCTTTTGCTCCACGGCCAGGACGGTAGCGCTCGCCGCGTCGTCGAGGTGCACCCAGGAGCTGTGGCCCGCCCCGCCGCCGACGAGCGGGAACTGCCGTTTGCGCACGAGCTCGACCTGGTCGTCGGTGGCGCCGGGGCCGTAGAGCCCGCCGTACCGGAGAGCCGCGCCGCCGGCCTCGACGACCGCGGTCTCGACGTGGCGCAGCGCGTCCGCCCCCGCGCGCGCCAGGGTGCCCGTCTCGGGGTCGAGCGGGTCCTCCTCGGTCTTCACCCAACCGCCCCGGCGGATGCCGTTCCAGCTCGCGTAGCTCTGTGCGACGACATGGCTCACGCCCGTCGCCTCGGCGGCGGCCAGCAGGTGGTCCGTCCCCTCGGTGCGCAGCCGGACCGTGGTGGCGAACCAGCGGTCCAGGTGCTTCATGTCGGGCTTGCCCGCGTGCGCCACGGAGATGGCGGTCATCTGGTGCACGACCGCGTCCGGCCGGGCCCCGGCCACCGCCTCGCCGACCGACATGGCGTCGAGCCCGTCCATCACGACCGCCTCGGCACCCAGCCGCTCCAGCAGGGCCGTCTTGGCCGCGCTCGTCGTCGTGGCCGTCACCTGGTGCCCCCTGGCCACGAGCTGGGGCACCAGGCGTCGCCCCAGGACTCCGGTCCCCCCGGCCACAAAAACGCGCATCCCGCATCACCTTCCCGGTCTCCGGACACCTGGCGTCCGGATACGGACGTCCGGAACTGCCTCTCATTCCAGAGACGAGGCAGCCCCGGACGTCTGTGACATGCGGAGGGTTCTCGCGGGCGGCGCCCCGTCTACTGGCCCATGACCAGGCCGTCCTTGCCCGCGCCCCGGCCCAGGACGATCCGCCGGATGCGGTCGCGGACGGCGGAGACGTCGGCGCCACGGTCCAGCGCCGCGTTCAGGTTGGTCACGCGTCCCGTCCCCGTGTCGAACCACTGGGGGATGAACTCGGCCTTCCTGACCTCCCAGCGTCCGCCGGGCGCCGCGGGCGGGGCGAACGTGAAGCGGCCGATCGTGCCCTGATTGCCCCGCGGGTCGTGCGCGCCCTCGTCATTGATCATGTCGCCGGCGATCTGGTCGCCCATGCCGTAGATGACCCAGGTCTTGTTGACCTTCTCGTACGCCTGCGGGACGTGCGCGTGGGTGCCCAGGATCAGGTCGATGTCGGGGCGGCCCCGCGTCCGGGATGCCGTGAGCTGCTTGCCCAGGCTCAGTTGCTGACTGTCCGGGGTGTCCTGCCACTCCGTGCCCCAGTGGACCGAGACGACGACCACGTCCGCGCCCGCCTTCCGCGCCGCGCGCGCGTCCGCGATGATCCGCTCGCGCTCCATGAGGTTGACCGTCCAGGGCTTGCCCTCCGGCAGCGGATAGTCGTTCGTGCCGTACGTGTAGGCGAGCTGCGCCACCTTCGCGCCGCCCGCGCTCAGCCAGGCGGGGGACCTGCCCTCGGCGGCCGTGCGGCCCGAACCCGCGTGCTTGACGCCTGCCTTGTCGAGCGCGCCGAGCGTCCGGCGCACCCCCGCCGCGCCGTCGTCGAGCGTGTGGTTGGAGGCGGTGGAGCAGGCGTCGTAGCCGGTGGCCTTCAGGGCGTGGGCGATCTGGGGCGGGGACTTGAAGTTGGGGTAGCCGGTGTAGTCGCCGTTCTCGCCGTAGACCGTCTCCATGTGACAGATCGCCAGATCGGCCTTGGACACGACGGGTTTGACGCCCTTGAGCATCGGTTCGAAGTCGTATCCGTCGCCCCCCGCGTCGGCGTTGGCCCTGCTGATGATCGAGGAGTGCGGGAGCACGTCCCCGGAGGCGACGAGCGTGAAGGCGCGCCGGGCCTCTTGAGCGCCGCCGGCGGCCGACGGGGCGGGGGGTGAGGCGTCCCGATTTCCCTCCCGGGTGCCTTCCGGGTGTCTTTCGCTTCCGTGCTTCGGACTCCGCTCCTGTTCGGGGTCCGCATTCGCCGTGCAGGCGGCGGTCGTGGCGAGTGCGGCTCCGATCATTACGGCGGTCAGAACGGCGGTTTTCCGTGGTGTTCGCTGCGTCATCGACCAGGCTCCGTGAATGGGGGATATTCGGCGAAACGAATCCACATTCGGACACACTGTCGAGTCAAGCAGCAATGCCGTCATACTCCCCGAAAAGGATGTAAATCATCCAGCCATGTGACACGAAGAACAGACCGGCTCCGACCTGCGACGAAACCGAGAGCCGGGTCAAGGCTCCGTAAAGCGCCTTGCTCAGCGCCCCCTTCTGGTAATCGGCTGTCCTCATCCGTGTTCCGGATTGGGGGCCAGAGGCCGGCGACGCGCACGGATCGGAGGAAGGCGAGACGGGATGCTGCACGAGAGCCGAGGAAACACGGAGGGGCCGAGTGGTGGCGAACTGGCCGTGCCGATGGCGTGGTTGTACGCCGAGTACATCGCGGACGAATTGCTGCGCACCGGCGATTTGATGCCGCCGACATCTTTCGAATACCGCGCGGGGCGTGATGCTCTGGCCCTGACTATTTTCCTCTCCGACACGAATGGAGAGCTGTCGGGCATCCGCGTGGTCTCGCAGCTGGAGACCTGGCTGTCCCTGACTGCCTACGACCAGCCGTGGCTGGACTGGGTCGGCGAACGGATGGCCGTGCTCACGGCGGACGCGGTCGCCTCCGGTGAACCCGCACCCGACCTGGAACTGGCCGACCTGGCATGGCGATGGCTGGAGGAGACGGAGCTGCTCGCACCCGATCTGGACGCGGTGCCGGGCGGTGGTTCGCCGTGCGGCGAGGACGACGGCCCCAAGGTGTGGACGGCGGCCTGGCGCCTGGGGCTGCCGCTCGGACACCTGGCGATCCATCTGTTCTGACGCCCCGCGCGTGTGTTCGCGTCCCATGACTTGAGTGATTCGGCGGTCCACTGCGTACGGGAGGGCAGGAAGCACCCCCTGCCCGTCTCGTCACGCAAGGAACGCCATGAGGTCCCTGGAGCGGCATCGCGACGCCGGCGCCTACGCGCTCGGTGTCCTCGACGCGGCGGACACCTTCCGCTTTGACGACCACCTCATGGACTGCCCCGAGTGCCGGGCCCTGGTGGCGGAACTCGGCCCGGCAGCAGAGCAGTTGGCGGCCTACGACCGTCTCACGCCGCCGCGCGTGGACCCGCTGGCCGTGCCCGGCCCCGGCCTCCTCGACCGGCTGCTCGCCGAGGCCGTGCGGCTGCGCGGGGCCGGGCGCAGACGGTGGCTGTGCGTGGTCGCGGCCGGCGTCACACTGGCGCTGGCGGCTCCCGCGGCCGCCATCCTGCGCGCCGAGGGGCCCGGCCCTGAACAGATCTCCGCCCGGGACGGCCGCACCGGCGTCTCCGCGACCCTGACCGCGCGCGGCCGCGACTGGGGCACGGACGTCGGGCTGCGCATCAGCGACCCGGTAGGCGCCCATGTCTGCGAGCTCGTCGCCGTCGGCACCGACGGCTCCGAGCAGACGGTGACGACGTGGAAGGTGCCCGCGGACGAGCCGTGGGCCGCCCTCTCGACCCGAGGCGGCGCGGCACTGCCCCGCCAGGACATCGCACGCTACGAGGTGCGCACGACGGACGGACAGCGCCTGCTGACCTTGCGACGGCCCTGAACCCGGCCTCGCGCGCGGCTACTTCAGGAGCCGCGACATCCTCCGGTCGGCCAGCGGCTTCCCGCCCGTCTGGCAGGTGGGGCAGTACTGCAGCGAGGAGTCACTGAAGGAGACCTCGCGGATGGTGTCGCCGCACACGGGGCACGGCTCGCCGGTGCGGCCGTGGACGCGCAGGCCGCTCTTCTTCTCCGCCTTGAGGCGGCCCGCCGCGACGCCGTGCGAGCGTTCCACCGCCTCGGTCAGCGTGGTCCGCAGCGCCGTGTACAGCCCGTGGACCTCCTCCTCGGTGAGGCTGGACGTGAGCTTGAACGGGGACATGCGGGCCACGTGCAGGATCTCGTCGCTGTACGCGTTCCCGACGCCCGCGATCAGGCTCTGGTCCCGCAACGCGCCCTTGATCTGGCGGCGTTCGCCCGACAGGAGGGCGGCGAAGCGGGCCTCGTCGAAGTCCGGGGCCAGCGGGTCGGGGCCCAGGCGGGCGATGCCCGGGATCTCCGCCGGGGCGCCGGTCACGTACACCGCGAGGCGTTTTTGCGTGCCCGCCTCCGTCAGGTCGAAGCCCTCCCCCGTCTCCAGGGCGACGCGCAGCGCGAGGGGGCCCTTGCCGGGGCGTGGCGTGCCGTCGGGGAGGCGGTCCTTCCAGTGCAGCCAGCCCGCGCGGGCGAGGTGGGTGACCAGATGCAGGCCGTCCGCGTCGAGGTCGAGGAACTTGCCGTGGCGCCCCACGGCCGTGACGGTGCGCCCCTCGAGGGCGGTGAGCGGCGGGTCGTACGTCTTGAGGACGCTGATCGCCACGGGCAGCACCCGGACGATCTCGTGGCCGACGAGGTGGTCGGTGAGGAAGGCGCGCAACGCCTCGACCTCGGGAAGTTCCGGCATCCACTCACTCCTGACCCAGTTCCGACGGCGTCATCAGCTCGCCCCTAACCCTGGCTCTCCCGCGGGGGCACGACGAACTCGCACCACACGCACTTGCCGCTGCCCCGCGACTCGACGCCCCAGGCGTCCGCGAGCATGTCCACCAGCAGCAGCCCGCGCCCCGACACTCCCGATTCCCCCGCCTCCCGGCGGCGCGGCAGGGCGCTGGAGGAGTCCTCGACCTCGACGCGCAGGCGCCGGTCGGTGCCGCTGACGACCCGCAGGGTCACGACCGCCGCGCCGTCGGTGTGCATCAGCGCGTTGGTGATCACCTCGTCGGCCACCAGCTCGACCTCGTCGGTGCGCTCCCGGGCGCCCCAGGCGCGCACCGCGGCCCGGATCATGTGCCGGGCCTCGGCCAGTGCCTCCGGGTCCCCGGGGCCCACGTGCTGCTGGAGGCGGCCGCCGGAGCGGGGCGCGTCGTTCGGGCGGCGGCGCATGAGGAGCAGCGCCGCGTCGTCCTCGCCGCCCCGCTCGTCCACGATCCCGCAGAGCCGGTCGGCGAGCTGCTGGAGGTCGCGCGGGCCCGAACAGGCGAGCTCGCCCAGGGCGCGCAGACCGTCGTCGAGGTCGGCGCCCGGCTCCTCGATGAGGCCGTCGGTGAAGAGCAACAGGGTCTGGCCCGCGTCGAGTTCGAAGGTGGTGACCGGATATTCGAGACGGCCGAACTCGGCCGAGAGGCCCAGCGGGAGACCGCCGTCGACCGGCACCCTGCGGCAGCTCCCGTCGGTCTGCTGGACGAGCGGGTCGATATGGCCGGCCCGCACGAGCTGGACCATGCCCGACGACAGGTCGGCCTCCGCGTAGAGGCAGGTGGCGAAGCGTTCGGTGTCCAGCTCGTGCAGGAAGCCCGAGGCGCGGGCCATGACGGTGGCCGGTGTGTGCCCCTCGGCGGCGTAGGCGCGCAGCACGATGCGCAGCTGGCCCATGACGGCCGCCGCGTGGGTGTCATGGCCCTGTACGTCGCCGATGACCGCCCCGACGCGACCGCCGGGCAGCGGGATCACGTCGTACCAGTCGCCGCCGATGTCCCGGCCGAGCGCCGCCGAGCGGTAGCGGACCGCGATGTCGGCGCCGGGCACGCCGGGGATGGTGCGCGGCAGCATCGCCTGCTGGAGTCCCTGGGCGAGGTCCTTCTCCTGCTCGTAGAACATGGCGCGCTGCAGGCTCTGCGCGATGCCGCTGCTCAGGGCGACCAGGACGTCGCGCTCCTCCTCGGTGAAGCCGGTCTTGTCCTGGTAGAGCAGGCCGAGCACGCCGATCGGCCTGGCCTGCGCGATCAGCGGCAGATACGCGGCCGATGTGATGCCCAGCTTGTCGATGTGCGGCCACAGGTCGGGGTACGAGGCCGCGAACTCGGCCGCCGTCTCGATGAAGCGCGGCGAGAGCGTGCGCACGACGTCGCTCATCGGGTAGCGCTCGTCGATACGCGTGAACTTGGTGCCCGGCACGAAGCTGCCCACGGGTCCCTCGGCGACCAGCCGGATCCGCCCGGCCTCGACCAGGCCCATGACCAGATTCGACGCGCCCAGGTGCGCGAGGCCGTGGGTGTCCTTGAGTACGTCGATGACGTCCCGGACGGTGCGGGCGTGCGCGAGGGCCGCCGTGGTGCCCTGCACGATGCTCGTACGGCGGCGGCGGTCCTCCTCCTCGTCGGCGCGCTGCTGGCGGGCCGAGCTGTCGCGAAGCTCCTGGGTGGCGTCACGGACGATGCCCACGATGCGGTACGGCCGCCCCGTCCCGTCCCGGTGGATGAACCCCTGGGTATGGGTCCAGCGCAGGCCGCCCGCGCGCAGCCGTACCCGGAAGTAGACGCCGTAGGTCTCGCTGCCGTCCTTCAGCGCGCGCGAGACGAGGGCGTCCAGACGGTGGGACTCGACCGCGGAGACCCGGATGGCGAGGCTCTCCGGATGGCCGTCGAACTCGTCGGCCCGCAGGTCGAAGACGTCCAGTGCCGAGGCGTCGAAATGCAGCAGGCGGCTGTCGAGGTCCCAGTCGAAGCAGCCTGTGCGGTTGGACGCCAGGATCGACCGTGGATCCGCTGGCCAGTCGTCCGGCAGTGGCGTGGGCGTCATGACACTTCATGATTCTTCGCTGTCGGGCCCGAGCGCGCACGCTCAGCCGCTCGGCGTGGGCGTCGGACAGCCGGGCGGGATCCCGGACGGGGAGCCGGTGGGCGGCTCCGTGCCCGTGGCGGGAAGGGGCGTGGGGCAGTCCGTGGAGGTGCTGCCCCGGTCGCTGGGCGTATCGCTGCCACTGGGGGTGTCACTGCCGCTCGGCGAGTCGCTGTCGCTGGGTGAGTCGCTGTCGCTCGGAGTGTCACTGTCCCTGGGCGAGTCGCTGTCGCTGGGCGTGTCGCTGTCACTCGGCGTGTCACTGCCGCTCGGGGTGTCGCTGTCGCTCGGGTCGGTCGGGGACGGCGTGGTCGGGGTGGGGGTCGGCGTGGGGGTCGGGTGCGGCGGCGGCACCGTGTGGTCCTTGCCGCCGTCCTGGTCGCCGATCTTCCGCTCGATCCAGGTGTTGTCGACGATGTTCACGATGGTGATGTTCACGATGATCTTTGGGGCCGGAGTCACCACCACGACCTGCGCCGGGCGGTAGCCCGACCACGCTTTGCCCTGATGGCTCGGGGTGCCCTTGAGCGCGACCGGCGGCTTCAGGGGGTTCCCGCAGGCGCACCGCACGCGGGGCAGCCCCCGGTTGTCGACGAGGACGGCGGTGCCCGTCTGGAGCACGGACTGGAAGCCGGTGGCGGCGCCGTCGCGGTAGCCGTGGTTGGTGACGCGGGTGTCGGCCCGCAGCACGACCGGCGTCAGGCCGCGCAGGAAGCCGGGGATGTCGGCCTGGGCGATGCCCGACGCCTGGGCGAAGGCGCGGCCCTTGCTCTGATCGGCGGTGAGGAAGCGGACCTGGGCGGCGACGTCGCAGCTGCTCACGGAGTGCGTACCGCCGTAGAGCCCGGGTGTACCGCCCGAGAGGGAGCGCACGTCCTGGGCCGTGGGCGAGGAGGTTCCGCTCGGCGAGGGTTGCTGCGAACGGGTGACGGGCGAGGGGGTCGCCGTGGACGTCGCCGTGGAGTCGGTGAACGGGTCGGGGCCCTGGGCGGCGACCGGCTGCATGAACAGCTCGGAGCCGCCGTCGGCGGAGTTCTTGTCGCCTCCGCCGGAGCATCCCGCGACGGCGAGGGCCGCGGATATCGCGAAGGCCGTCGCATAGGTCCTGGTGGGCACACGCACCGCGTTCTCCCGCCTACTATCGGGCACTTTGCCCCATTCTCTGAGGCAGGCGCAGCCGGTGCGCAAGCCGGGCGGGGGGTCGAGCCCGGAGGGAGCCGGTCCGGTCAGGGCGCAAGATGGCCTTGTGGAGTGGTTCACAGCGGATCAGTACTGGCTCGGCCGCCTCGTCTTCCAGCGGGCTCTCGCCGCGGTCTACCTCGTCGCGTTTTTGGGCGCGGCGCTGCAGTTCCGGGCGCTGATCGGGGAACGCGGCATGCTGCCGGTGCCGCGCTACGTCCGGCGCGTGCCGTTCCGCCGGGCGCCGAGCCTCTTCCAGCTGCACTACTCGGACCGCTTCTTCGCCCTCGTCGCATGGTCGGGCTGTGCCTGCGCGGTCGCGCTGCTCGCGGGCGCCGACGGCCTCCTCCCCCTGTGGGGCGGCATGCTGCTGTGGGTGGTGCCGTGGGCCCTGTACCTGTCGATCGTGAACGTGGGGCAGACCTGGTACGGCTTCGGCTGGGAGTCACTGCTGCTCGAGGTGGGTTTCCTCGCTGTCTTCCTCGGCAACGACGAGACGGCGCCGCCGGTGCTCGTCCTCTTCCTGCTGCGCTGGGTGCTGTTCCGCGTCGAGTTCGGGGCCGGGCTGATCAAGATGCGCGGCGACGCGTGCTGGCGGGGGCTCACCTGCCTGTACTTCCACCACGAGACACAGCCGATGCCGGGCCCGCTGAGCTGGTTCTTCCACCATCTGCCGCGGCCGGTCCACCGGATGGAGGTCGCGGCGAACCACTTCACCCAACTCGTCGTGCCCGTCCTGCTGTTCACGCCCCAGCCGGTCGCCACTGCCGCCGCCTGCCTGATGATCGTCACCCAGCTGTGGCTGGTCCTTTCGGGGAACTTCTCCTGGCTGAACTGGATGACGATCGTGCTCGCCGTGTCCGTCGTGGACCTGGGCGGCGCGGGGACACCGTCGACGTCGCCCGCCGCCCCGCTCTGGTACGAGGTGGTCGTCATCGCGGTGACGGCCCTGGTCCTGGGGCTGAGTTACCGGCCCGCGCGCAATCTGTTCTCGCGCCGGCAGATCATGAACTCCTCCTTCGACCCGCTGCATCTCGTCAACACGTACGGCGCGTTCGGCAGCGTCAGCCGCGTCCGCCAGGAAGTGGTCATCGAGGGGACGGCGGACACGGCACCCCGCCAGGACGCGGAGTGGCGGGAGTACGGGTTCAAGGGCAAGCCCGGCGATGTGCGCCGCTGGCCACGGCAGTTCGCGCCCTACCATCTGCGGCTGGACTGGATGATGTGGTTCGCCGCGCTCTCCCCCGCCTACGCGCGCTCGTGGTTCGGCCCGCTGGTGGAGCGGCTCCTGGACGGTGACCGGGACACGCTGCGGCTGCTGGGCCACGTCCCGTTCCCGCCGGACGCGCCTCCCGCGTACATCCGCGCCCGCCTCTACCGCTACCGCTACACGACCTGGCGTGAGCTGCGGGAGACGGGCGCCTGCTGGGAGCGGACATACGTGCGGGAGTTCTGGCCGCCGACCCGGGTCAGCCCACGACGCTGAGCCGGGGCGGCCGGAGGCGGTAGACGCGGGTCGCGGTCCCGGCGAACAGCGCGGCGCGTTCGGTGGCGCTCAGCGCGTCGGTCAACTCCCTTGCTGCCTCGACGACTTCCGCGTACGTGGCGGCCAGGGTGCAGACGGGCCAGTCCGATCCGAACATCAGCCGGTCGGGGCCGAAGGCCTCCAGGACGGTGTCCGCGTACGGGCGCAGGTCGTCCACCGTCCAGGCCTTCGGGTCGGCTTCGGTGACCAGGCCGGAGAGTTTGCAGACGGTGTTGGGGAGCGCGGCGAGCGAGCGTACGGCCCCCGCCCAGGGTTCGAGGGCGCCGGACGCGATGGGCGGCTTGCCCACGTGGTCAAGGACGAAGGTGAGTTCGGGGTGCTCCTGAGCCGCCTTGACACAGGCCGGGAGCTGATGGGGCAGGACCACGAGGTCGTAGGCGAGGCCCGCCGTGCCGACCGCGGCCAGGCCCCGGCGCACGTCGGGCCGCAGCAGCCACTGCGGGTCGGGCTCTGACTGGACTTGATGCCGGATGCCCACAAGGTGCTGGCCGCCCGGGAGTTGACGTATTGCGGCGAGCACGTCGGGGACATCCGGGCGGGTGAGGTCGGTCCATCCGACGACGCCCGCCACGAGGTCGCCCTCCGCGGCCAGGGCGAGGAACTCCGGGGTCTCCTCGGCGGCGGTGACCGTCTGGACGAGCACGGTCGCGCCGACGCCCGCGGCACGCGCATCGGGCAGAAGGTCGTCAAGGGAGAAGTTCCGGCGGATCGGGGCGAGCGCCTCACCGGTGATCCATTCCTGGTCGCGTGCGGAGAGGTCCCACACATGGTGATGGGCGTCGACGATTCCCGGTGTCACGGCAGCTCCCATACGACGGGCAGTCCCGCGTCCGCGCCCTCGGCCGAGTAGTCGTGGACGACGTCCAGCAACTCGGCCATGCGGGCCTGCCAGGCGATGTTGACCGGCAACTTGTCCAGCTCCGCGAGCATACGGGCGTAGTCCTCGCACTCCAGGACGTGGAAGAGGTCGGTGCCGTCGCGCCAGATCGTCCAGGAGGTGGCGCCCGCCGCGCGGATGGCGGCGACCAGCTCGGCGGGCACCTCGCGGTGCGCGGCGTCGTACTCGGCGAGGCGGTCGGCGCGGACCTTGGTGTGCAGGGCGATTCTCACGCGGGGTCCTCTCCGGGGACGGGTGTGCCGAGGGGCAGCAACCCTTCGGCGCGGGCTTCCTTCCAGAAGTCGTCGGGGACGGCGGTTGCGAACTGTGCTGCCGCGTCCCGGACTTCGTGGGGTGATCGGGCTCCGACGAGGACGGTGGCGACCGCCGGGTGGGCGAAGGGGAAGGCCAGCGCGGCGGCGCGCAGCGTGATGCCGTGCCGTTCCGCCATCGCCTTCAGGTGGCAGGCGCGGTCCACCAGAGCCCGGGGCGCGGTCGTGTAGTCGTAGGTCGCGCCGGGCCCGGGGGCAGCGAGCAGGCCCGAGTTGAAGACGCCCCCGATCACCACCGCCTTGCCGTGCTCGTGCGCGGCGGGGAGCAGGTCGGTCAGGGCGCTCTGGTCCAGGAGCGTGTAGCGGCCCGCGCACAGCACGGTGTCGACGTCCGTGTCACGGACGAAGCGGGTGAGCATCGCCGTCTGGTTCATGCCCGCGCCGATCGCGCCCACGACACCTTCGGAACGCAGCCGCTCCAGGGCCGGATACCCCTCACGGAAGGCCTGCTCCGCGTGGTCGTCCGGGTCGTGGAGGTAGACGACGTCGACGCGGTCGAGGCCGAGCCGGGTCAGGCTCGCCTCCAGGGAGCGGCGGATGCCGTCCGCGCTGAAGTCCCAGACGCGGCGGTGCGTGGCGGGGACGGCGAAACCGTGGGCGAGGTCGTCGCCCACGGGCCGCTCCACCGCTTCGAGGAGGCGGCCCGCCTTGGTGGAGAGCGTGTACGACTCCCGGGGGCGTGTCCGCAGTGCCTGGCCCACCCGGCGTTCGGACAGGCCGATGCCGTAGTGCGGTGCCGTGTCGAAGTACCGGATGCCCGCGTCCCACGCGGCGTCGAGCGCCGCGGCGGCCTCCTCGTCGGTGATCGGGGCGTAGAGGTTGCCGAGTCCGGCGGCGCCGAAGGACAGCTCGGTCACCTCGACGCCGCCGGGTCCGATGCCGCGCCGGGCCATGCCGCTCACTGGCCGGCCGGCCGGAGCCGCAGGCCCTGCATGCCGCCGTCGACGGCGAGCGCGGTGCCTGTGGTGGCGCCGGAGAGCGGGCTCGCCAAGTAGGCTATGGCGCCCGCGACTTCGGCCGCCGAGACGAGGCGCCCGGTGGGTTGGCGGGCCGCGAGCGCGGCGCGTTCGGCCGCCGGGTCGGGCGCGGCGTCCAGGAGGCGGCCGACCCACGGGGTGTCGACGGTGCCGGGGTTGACGCAGTTGACGCGCACCCCTTCGCGTACGTGGTCCGCGGCCATGGCGAGCGTCAGGGAGAGCACCGCGCCCTTCGACGCCGAGTACAGGGCGCGCTGCGGGAGGCCCGCGGTGGCGGCGATCGAGCAGGTGTTGACGATCGCCGCATGGGTGGAGACGCGCAGGTGCGGCAGGGCGGCGCGGGTGGTGCGGACGATCCCGAGGACGTTCACGTCGAGCACCTGGTGCCACTGGGCGTCGTCGTTGTCCTCGACGGTGCCCTGCGCGCCGATCCCGGCATTGTTGATCAGTACGTCGAGTCCGCCGAGGCCGGCCACCGCGGCGGCGACGGCTTCGCGCATCGAGGCGTCGTCGGAGACGTCGGCGCGGTATCCGGTGAGCGGCTTCTCCACGGCGCTCGGGTCGAGGTCGAGCACGGCGACCTGGGCGCCGCGCCCGGCGAGCAGCTCGGCGGTGGCCCGGCCGATGCCGGCGGCTCCGCCGGTGACCAGGGCCTTCAGGCCCTCGAAGTCCTGGGCGTCCGTCATGCGGCTGCTCCTTTGCCCTGTGCGAGGTCGGCGGCCCAGAAGGCGCCGCCCGGGTAGGTGAATTCGGCGAGGGACTCGGCCCGCATGGTGGCCGAGAAGCCCGGTGCGGTGGGCGCGACGTAGTGGCCCTCGCGCAGTACGACCGGGTCGATGAAGTGGTCGTGGAGGTGGTCGACGTACTCGATGACGCGGTTCTCGGTGGTCCCGGTCAGCGCCACGTAGTCGAACATCGACAGGTGCTGGACGAGTTCGCACAGACCGACGCCGCCCGCGTGCGGGCAGACAGGGACGCCGAACTTGGCGGCGAGCAGCAGGATCGCGAGATTCTCGTTGACGCCGCCGACGCGGGCGGCGTCGATCTGCAACACATCGATCGCGCCTGCCTGGAGGAGCTGCTTGAAGACGATGCGGTTCTGCACGTGCTCGCCGGTGGCGACCTTGACCGGGGCGACCGCCGTGCGGATCGCCGCGTGACCGAGGACGTCGTCGGGGCTGGTGGGCTCCTCGACCCAGTACGGGTCGAACTCCGCGAGGGCACGCGTCCATTCGACGGCCTCGCCGACGTTCCAGCGCTGGTTGGCGTCGATCGCCATCCGGATGCCGGGTCCGATCGCCTCGCGGGCGGTGCGGCAGCGGCGTACGTCGTCCGCCAGGTCCGCGCCGACCTTCAGCTTGATCTGGGTGAAACCGTCCGCCACGGCCTGGCGGGCCAGGCGGGTCAGCTTCTCGTCGCTGTAGCCGAGCCACCCCGGCGACGTCGTGTAGCCGGGGTATCCGCGCTCGCGCAGCAGGACCTCACGCTCGGCGGACCCGTGTCTGCCCGCCTGGAGGAGGTCCAGGGCCTCTTGCGGGGTGAGGGCGTCGGCGATGTAGCGGAAGTCGATCTGGGAGACCAGCCACTGGGGTTCGGCGTCCGCGAGGAAGCGCCACAGCGGCTTGCGCGCGCGCTTGGCCGCCAGGTCCCACAGCGCGTTGACGACGGCGCCGATCGCCATGTGCATCACGCCCTTCTCCGGTCCCAGCCAGCGCAGTTGGCTGTCCCCGATGAGGTCGCGGTTCAACGTCCCCGGATCGGCGCAGACGTCCTCGACGGACCGGCCGAGCACGTGGTGGCGCAGCGACTCGATCGCGGCGACCTGGACGTCGTTGCCGCGCCCGATGGTGAAGGTGAAGCCGTGCCCCTCCAGGCCGTCGTCGGCGTCGGTGCGAAGGACCACATAGGCGGCGGAGTAGTCGGGGTCCGGGTTCATCGCGTCGGATCCGTCCAGCTCCCGCGAGGTCGGGAACCGTACGTCATAGGTGTCAACCGCGGTGATGCGGGCGGGAGTCGGGGACACAGGAGGCCTTTCCGGAAAGGGGCAAGGAGACGGGGAACCCGGAGCGGGGTCAGTCCTGTGCGCGGCCGGTGGTGACGCGCGCGATCATCAGGGCGACCAGGATGATTCCGCCGTAGATGGCCTGGATCCAGAAGGACGGCACCTGGGCGAGAGTGAGCAGGTTCTGTACGACGCCGAGCAGCAGGACGCCGGTGAGGGCGCCGAACATGGTGCCCTTGCCGCCGTCGAGGCTGATGCCGCCGATGACCGCGGCCGCGAACACGGTGAAGATCATGTTCTGGCCCTGGTTGGCGTTGATCGCGCCGACGTAACCGGTCTGCATGAGCCCGCCGACGGCGGCTAGGCATCCGGCGACGATGAACACGCCGAGCATCACGCGCTCGACGCGGATGCCGGCCGCGCGTGCCGCGTCCGCGTTGCCGCCGATGGCGTACAGGGCGCGTCCCACGCGGTGGTACTTGAGGACGAAGCCCGCGACGCCGAAGGAGACGGCGGCCAGCCACACCGAGAGCGGGATGGTCAGGAACGTCGAGGTGGCGAGGGTGTAGAAGGCCTCGGGCATGCCGAAGAGCGTCTTGCCCTTGGTCGCGCCGACGAGCAGTCCGCGCAGCACGATCAGCATGGCGAGCGTCACGATGAACGCGTTGAGCTTGAGCTTCACCACGAGGATGCCGTTGAAGGCGCCGATGGCCGCGCCGACGACGAGGATCGCGAGCAGCGACACCGCGACGGGCATCTCGGTGCCGAATCCGGCCTGCGCGGCGGGCAGCACGAGCAGCGCGCCGAGGGCGGGCGCGATGCCGACGACCGATTCGAGGGACAGGTCGAACTTGCCGGTGATGAGGACGAGCGACTCGGCGAGCACGACCATCGCGAGGGCGGCGGAGGCGCCGAGGATGGAGATGAGGTTGCGCTCGGTGAGGAACGAGTCGTTCACCAGCGTGCCGAGCAGCATGAGCAGCAACAGGGCGGGAACCAGGGCGAGTTCGCGTGCCCTCCGCAACAGCACGGAGCGTGCCTGGGCTCGGGCGTTGTCGGTCTTCGCGGTCAGGTCCGGTGCGGTCGAGGCCGACGGGGCCTTCGTGTCAGCCACGGTCACTCACTCCTTGCGCTCCTTCGGTTTCTTCCACGCCCTCGATCGATGCGATCAGCTCGTGGTCGTGCCAGCCCGCTACGTGCTCGGCGGCCACCCGGCCGTGGAAGAGGACCAGGACGCGGTCGCAGCGCCGCAGGTCGTCCAGCTCGTCGGAGACGACGAGGACGGCGGTGCCGTCCTCGCGGGCGTTGTCCATGCGGGCGAGCAGTGACTCCTTGGACTTCACGTCGACGCCCGCGGTGGGGTTGATGAGGACGAGGAGCCGCGGGTCGGAGGCCAGGGCGCGCGCCATGACGACCTTCTGGGCGTTGCCGCCGGAGAGGTCGGACACCGGCTGGTCCGGTCCCTCGGCGTGGATGTCGAGGCGGTCGATCAGCTCCTCGGCGAAGCCCCGCTTGCGCTCGGTGCGGACGAAGCCGTACTTCCCGAGCCGGTCGAGCACGGTCATCGTGGCGTTGTCGCCGATCGTCATCCCGAAGACCAGGCCCTGGTCGTGCCGGTCGCGCGGTACGCAGCCGACGCCGGCCCGCAGCGTGGCGGTGACGTCCCCGAACGGCAGTCGCCTGCCGTCGAGTCGGGCGCTGCCGCCGGTCGGCATGTGCAGCCCCGCGAAGGTCTCCGCGAGGTTGATCTTGCCGCTGCCGCTGGAACCGGCGAGGCCGACGACCTCGCCCTTGCGGACGGTGAGGTCGATGTTCTCGTACGACTCGCTGGTGAGGCCCGTGACGTCGAGCATCACCGGGGCGTCGGCGGGGACCTCGGTGCGGGCGACGGACTCCTCGGCGGCCTCCTTCTCCCGCAGGGCCTCCCCCGCCATCGCCTCGACCAGGGCCGCGCGTGGCAGGTCGGCCACGGGCGCGGTGGTGATCCAGCGGGCGTCCCGCAGGACCGTGACGGTCTGGCACACCTCGTACACCTCCTGGAGGTGGTGCGAGATGAAGAGGAAGGTCACGCCGGATTCCTGGAGCGCCCGCATGCGCGTGAAGAGCCGTTCGATCTCCCGGTTGTCAAGCTGCGCGGTGGGCTCGTCCAGGACGATGAACCGCGCCCCGAAGCTGAGCGCCCGCGCGATCTCGACCATCTGCCGGTCCTCGACCTTGAGGTCGGCGGTCCGTGCGTCCGGGTCGACCCGGACGTCCCAGGTGTCGAGCACCTCGGCGGCCTGGGCGCGCAGCTTGCGCCAGCTGATGAAGCCGCCGCGCCCTTCGGGCTGCCGGTTGATGAAGAGGTTCTCGGCGACGGTGAGGTCGGGCACCACGGTGGGCTTCTGGTAGACGCAGGCAACCTTGCGGCGCCAGGCGTCGCGGTCGGCGAGCGCGGGCGCCGGTTCGCCGTCGAAGAGGACGGTGCCCGCGTCCGGGGTCTGGAGGCCGGTGAGGATGGTGACGAGGGTGGACTTGCCCGCGCCGTTGCGGCCGACGAGGGCGTGGGACTCACCGGGCAGGACGGTCAGTTGACCGTCCTGCAGCGCGACGGTGGGTCCGTACCGCTTGGCTATGCCGGCCGCTTCGACGAGCGGCGTCGGCCCCGGAGCCGGGGACTTGGTCATCGGCGTACTCATTTGACCGTGTTGCCCCACAGCTTGGAGTCGTCCACGTTCTCCTTGGTGACCAGTGGAGCGGGCAGCTGGTCCTCGAGGATGCCGCTGGGCAGCTTCACGATCTTGGAGTCATGGTCGGTCGGGCCCGGCTTGAACTTCTTCCCGTTCATCGCGGCCTTGATGTAGTACATCCCGTACTTGGCGTACGCGTCGGCGGGCTGCGAGACGGTGGCGTCGATCTGGCCCTTGCGGATGGCGTCGAACTCCTGCGGGATGCCGTCGTTCGAGATGACGGTGATGTGCCCCTTCTCGCCCGCCTTCTTCAGCATTCCCTTGGACTTCAGGGTCTGCAGGGTGGGGGCGAGGTAGACGCCGCCGGCCTGCATGTAGATGCCCTTGATGCCGGGGTTGGAGTTGAGCAGCGTGTCCAGCTTCGACGCGGCCGTGTCGGACTCCCACTTGGCGGGGATCTCCAGGACCTTGAGCCCCGGGTACTTCTTCTTCACGCAGGTGCGGAACGCCTCGGAGCGCTCACGGCCGTTGACGGAGGCGAGGTCTCCCATGATCTGGACGACCTTGCCCGTCTTGACCTGGTCACCGAGGTAGTCGCAGGCCTTTTCGCCGTACGCGACGTTGTTGGCCCGTACCACCATCGCGACCTTGCCCTTCTCGGGGGCGACGTCGACGGCGACCACGGGCACGCCCTTGCGTTCGGCCTGGTCGAGTCCGGCGGAGATCGCGGCGCTGTCGAGGGGCGCGACGACGAGGCCCTTGACCCCCTGATTGAGCTGGTTGTTGATGTCGGTGATCTGCTGCGAGGGGTCGCTGTTGGAGTTGACCGTCTTGTTCGTGTCGACGTCCTCGGACTTCGCCATCTTCGGCACGTAGTCGTTGTACGACTGCCAGAACGGCGAGGTCAGCAGGGGCAGGATCACCCCCACCTTGCCCTCGCCGCCCCCTTCGCCGCCCGCGGGCGCCGCGCTGTCCTTCGTACTGCCGCATGCCGTGAGCACGAGGGACGCGCAGGCGGCCGCGGCGGCGATCCGCACCATCCGCGAAGTCCCCGCCCTGCTGCTCCTGTTGCGCACTGTTCTGCCGGCCATCTGACGGCTCCTCATCGAGCGTGAACGGACGAAGTCCTGGCGAGTCCTGGTGAGTTCTGGTGCGTCCTAGCGACTGATGGGCGAATATTTATCAGACCACTTGGTGCTCACAACACCCCTCGGCGCCAAGTTTTCCTGCTTTCAGGCCGTAGTGGTCCGACCACATCTCTGATTAGACTGCGGCGCACTCGGCTAGTGGAGGAGCGTTACGTGGACCAGACCGCCCCGCAGAAGGGCACCGTGACCGGGCGGGCCATCGAGCAGATCAAGGCGATGATCGGCGAGGGCAGGCTGGAGCCGGGTGAACGCCTGCCCACAGAAAGGGACTTGGCCACCCAACTGGGCATCTCGCGCAGTTCGATGCGCGAGGCGATCCGCGCGCTGACGGTGATGGGGGTCCTGGAAGCCCGGCACGGTTCGGGCATCTACGTCACGCAGCTGGAGGCCGGGGATCTCCTGGAGACGTTCGGCGTAGTGGCCGACCTGTCGCGCGGCCCGCGTCTGGTGGAGCTCCTGGAGGTACGCAGAGTCCTTGAGTCCACGGCTACGGCGTTGGCGGCGGCACGCATCTCGCCCGACCAACTGGCCGACGTGGAAAAGCACTTGGAGGCGATGAACGCCACGGAGGACCCCGAGGAGATCCTCTCCCACGACCTGGCGTTCCACCGCACGATCGCCTTCGCGGCGGGCAACGACACGATGGCGGCCATCCTGGAGGGCCTGTCGTCCCGCACGTTCCGCGCCCGGGTATGGCGCGGCTACCAGGAAGAGGGCGCCTTCGAACGCACCCGCCGGGAGCACGCGCGCATCCACCGCGCCCTGGTGGCCCGAGACCCGGAGGCGGCAAGGGCCGCGGCGGCGGCGCACGTGGGAGAGGTGGAGGACTGGCTGCGGGGGCAGCTGGACGAGTAGGCGCCTTGCGACGGACGGGCTCCCGTCCCTCCGGCGGGCGTTCCACCACCGGCGGCCCACCTGGGCGCGGCTCCTGGCTGCTAGTCGATGAGGGTTCTCTTCGGGCGGACCACGCAGAACTCGTTCCCTTCCGGGTCGGCAAGGACGGTCCAGGACTCCGCGCCGCTCTGTCCGACCTCGGCCCTGCGCGCCCCGAGCGCGAGCAGCCGCTCGATCTCGGTCTCCCGGTCCTGCGCACCGGACGTCAGGTCGAAGTGCAGACGATTCTTGACGACCTTGCGTTCTCTCACCGGCATGAAGCAAATGCCCATCGGCGCGGTCTCATCGGGCCCGATCACGACCTCCCGCTCCCGCTCGGACAGAATCCGCCAGCGCAGCGCCTCGGCCCAGAAGCGGGCCAGGGCGGGCAGATCATGGGCGTCGATGACGATGTGATGCAGGGATACGGGCATGTGGGCCAGTGTGCGCCGGAAGCGGGGGTTCAGCCGTCGGTCAGGGTCTGTTCCACCCGTCCGACAAAAGTGCGGGTCAGTTCGTGCAGCCGGGCTTCGTACACACCGTGCCCCCGGTGATCGGCAGTCTCAGGCACTCATCATGTGACACCTGGCCAGGCGGGTCACCCTCTGGCCTCCAACCCGTCCAAAACCAGGTGTCACTTCACCGGGGAGCACGACTTCCGCTCAGCGGGACAGCACCGTCACGCCCGCGTCAGCCGCAGCGTCACCAGCTCGAACGGCCGCAGCTTCAGGGCGATTCCGTCGCCCGAGCGCTCCGGCGACGCGGCGTCCGCGAGGGGGCGTTCCAGGAGGTCCGTCACCTCGACGGAGCCGACCGGGAAGCCCGCGGCCAGCGTCGCCTTCGCGCGCCCGCCCTGTGCCTCGTGGAAGCGGACGACCACGTCGCCGCTGCCGTCGTCGGCGAGCTTGACCGCCGTAACGACGACCGCGTCATTGTCGACCGTCACCAGCGGAGCCACCTCGGCGCCGCCCGTGAGCTCCCGCTCGGGCAGGTTGATCCGGTAGCCCTCCCGCACCGCGTCGCCGATCCCGGCCCCCGGCACCAGCGCGTGCCGGAAGCGGTGGACGCCCTGGTCCGTCTCGGGGTCGGGGAAGCGCGGGGCGCGCAGCAGCGAGGCACGGACCGTCGTCGTCGTACCGGAGTCCGAGGCACGGACCGTGCGGGTCACGTCGTGGCCGTACGTCGAGTCCGTGACAAGCGCTACGCCCCAGCCCGGCTCCTCCATGTGCACGAAGCGGTGGTTGCAGGCCTCGAACTTGGCGGCCTCCCAGCTCGTGTTGGTGTGCGTGGCCCGGTAGAAGTGACCGAACTGCGTCTCCGAGGCGTACCGCTCCGCGTGGACGTCCAGCGGGAACGCCAGCTTCAGGAACTTCTCCGTCTCGTGCCAGTCGACCTCGGTCTCGATGTCCAGGCGCGTGGAGCCCGGCGTCAGGGACAGCACCTGCGTCAGGCGCGAGGCGCCGAAGCTGCGTACGACACGGACCGAGGCGCCGTCCTCACCGGGCTCGACCGCGTCCGCCTCGGTGAGATCGGTGACCGTGTTCCGGTAGAACTCGTCGACGTCCCACGCGTCCCACATGTTCGGGAAGTCCGCGTGGATCTGCGGCAGGTTCGCCGCCCGGCCGGGTGCGACGGCCTCCCGGTCGCCCACGATGTCGTACGCCGAGACGACGAGCCCGCGTGCGTCGATCTCGACCCGCAGCAGACCGTTGTCGAGGACGTAGCCGCCGTCGGCGCGCGAGGCGATCGCCGACTGTCCGTCGACGGTGGCGGGCCGCGCGCCGCCCGCGGGAACCCCGTCCCGGGTGTGCGGGGCCGAGTTGAAGACGAGCGTGCCTGTGCCGCCCTCCCCGGCAAGCGCCCGCTGGGCCGCGTCGATGATGCCGTTCAGCTCGTCGGCGACCGCCGCGTACGTCGCGCGGGCCTCCCGGTGCACCCAGGCGATGGACGAGCCGGGCAGGATGTCGTGGAACTGGTGGAGCAGGACCGTCTTCCAGATGCGGTCCAACTCCTCGTAGGGGTAGGAGAATTCCGGCGAACGGACGGCTGCCGTGGCCGCCCAGAGCTCCGCCTCACGCAACAGGTGCTCGCTGCGGCGGTTGCCCTGCTTGGTGCCCGCCTGGCTGGTGAGCGTGGCGCGGTGGAGCTCCAGATACAGCTCGCCCACCCAGACAGGGGCGTTGGGGTACTCCGCCTCCGCCTTCTCGAAGAAGGCCGCCGGGGTCTCCCACTCGACGGTCGCCGAGCCCTCCAGGTCACGCAGGCGTCCCGCCTTCGCGATCATCTCGCGGGTGGTGCCACCGCCGCCGTCGCCCCAGCCCGTCGGGGCGAGGGAGTGCCGGGCGACTCCCTTGTCCTTGAAGTTCTTCGCCGCGTGGGCGATCTCGCTGCCCTTCATGGAGCAGTTGTAGGTGTCGACGGGCGGGAAGTGCGTGAAGATGCGGGTCCCGTCGATGCCCTCCCAGTTGAAGGTGTGGTGCGGGAAGCGGTTGGTCTGCGACCAGGAAATCTTCTGCGTCAGCAGCCACTTGGAGCCCGCCGCCTTGATGATCTGCGGCAGCCCGGCCGCGAAGCCGAAGGTGTCGGGCAGCCACGCCTCGTCGTTCTCGATACCGAACTCGTCGAGGAAGAACCGCTTGCCGTGCACGAACTGACGGGCCATCGCCTCCGAGCCCGGCATGTTCGTGTCCGACTCGACCCACATACCGCCCGCGGGCACGAACCGCCCGTCGGCGACCGCCTTCTTGACCTTGGCCCACACCTCGGGCCGGTGCTCCTTGACCCACGCCCACTGCTGGGCCTGCGACATCGCGAAGATGAAGTCCGGCTCGTCCTCGATGAGTGCGGTCATGTTGGACGTCGTACGCGCGACCTTGCGCACCGTCTCGCGCAACGGCCACAGCCAGGCGGAGTCGATGTGCGCGTGGCCGACGGCGCTGATGCGGTGGGCCGAGGGCTCGGCGGGGGTGGTGAGGACGCCTTCGAGCTCGGCGCGGGCCGCGGCGGCGGAGCCGTTCACGTCCTGGAGGTCGACGGCGTCCAGGGCGCGGCCGATGGCGCGCACGAGGGCGTAACGGCGGCCGGAGTCCTCGGGCAGCTCCTGCATCAGCTCGCCGAGCACTTCGAGGTCGACGACGAGCTGCCACACGGTCTCGTCGAAGACGGCGAGGTCCATGCGGGCGAGCTTGTACTGGGGCTCGCTGCCGGCCGTCTCCTTGTCGCCGAGCTGGGTGGGCAGGAAGGGGTGGTAGTCGAGGATGACGGGGTTGGAGGCGGCCTCGATGTGCAGGTGAACGTCTTCGCCGCCGCTGGCTGGGGCGGCGATCCGCACCCACTGGTTGCGGGGGTTGAGGCCCTTCACCGGGGTGCCGTCGGGGCGGTAGACCAGGCCCTCGCACTGGAAGCCGGGCATGTTCTCGTCGAAGCCGAGGTCGAGGATGGCCTCGACTGTCTTCCCGGCCCACTCCTTCGGGACGGTGCCGGTCACCTGGAACCAGCTGGTGGACCAGGGGGCACCCCAGGGGGCGCCGACCTCGGTGGGTTCGGGGGTGGCCGCGAGACCCTCTTCTACTGGTACGGGCTCACCCGGGGCGGTCCATACGGCGACGTCCAGGGGGACGGACGCCGGGTAGACCGCCGGGCGGATGCGCTCGTCGAGAACGCGCTTGAGGCGGGCTTCTATGAGGGTGCGGTCGTCGTGCATGGGCTTCTCCGTGGTGTTGTTGGTGCGGGTGCGGGTGCGTGGGGGTGCGGTGTACATGATCTTGTCCCCAACCCCGCCCTTCCGGGCGGGGTTGGGGACAGGTCTTGGGCCTAGCCGACCTCCCCCGGCCGCACGACCTCCGTAATGCCCCGCGCAGCCAAGTGCGCCGAGTCCCCCGCCCGGCCGGCCAGCACGGTGGTGGGCCGCACCCCGTCCCCCACCAGCCTCATGAACGCCTCGAACACCGCTCCCCCAGGAGCACACGCGGACCGCACCGAGGCCGAGTCATCCACCACCACGGCAGTGGCCCGCACCGCAGGCGCGTACTCCCGCCCCCGCCACTCCTTCGCGAGCCGGGCCAGCGTCTCACCTCCCGGCTTGACCTGGCCTTCGTTGCTCAACAGGCCCAGGCTGTACTCGAGTTCGGGGAAGTCCGCCAGCGACCGCGACACGTCGTGCGAGCACCACCACGTCACCCCCCACACGTCCGCGCAGTCGAGCGCCGCCTCCACCGTCGCCTCGGTGAAGGACGCCGCGTGTTCGGCGGGGATGAGGGGAGCGGGCGCGCCCACCTCCTGGAGCCAGACCGGGCGGTGCGGATCGTCCGCCCACGCCTTGGACAGTTCGATCATGTACGCCGCGTGCTGCGCGGTGGCGACGCCTTCCCGCCCGTGCCGCTGGGCCGTTCCGTTGAACACCCAGGAGTGCACGGCGGTCACACCGCCAAGGCGGGCGGCCTGGGCCGGGGTGAAGGGCTGGTCGTCCTGGTACCAGGCTGCGTCGTACTCGGCGTGCAGATGCAGCTTGCCGGGAGCGCCTTCCTCGCACGCGGCAAGCACCCGGCGCAGCCACGCCTCCGCCTGGTCCTGTGTGATGCGGTCCGGGTCGGGGTGGGGGCCCGCCGAGAACTGGTTGACCTCGTTGCCGATGGTCATGCCGATGAAGTTCGGCCGGTCGGCCAGCGCGGCGGCCAGCGTGCGCAGGTACGTGGCCTCGCCCTCCACCACCTCCGGGTCGGTGAAGATGTTCCGCCGGTGCCAGGTCTGCGTCCACGCGGGCAGGAAGTCGAAGCTCGACAGATGCCCCTGGAGCCCGTCGACGTTAACGTCGAGCCCGCGCTCCCCCGCCGCGTCCGCGAGGGCGACGAGCTGCTCCACCGCGCGCGGCCGGATCAGGGTGCGGTTGGGCTGGAAGTACGGCCAGATCGGGAAGACCCTGATGTGGTCGAGGCCCAGCGCGGCGATCGCGTCGAGGTCGGCGCGCACCGCGTCGAGGTCGAAGTCCAGCCAGTGGTGGAACCACCCTTGGCTGGGCGTGTAGTTCGCGCCGAAGCGCGGCGCGCCGGACGGCACGGAAGACGCGGAGGGCACAGAGGGCACAGAGGGCACACGAGTCGTACGAGACATGCGAGTCCTGGTTCTCGGGGGTGTGGGGGGCCCGGTGCGGGCGGGACGGCAGCAGGCAGGGGGCGGCAGGTCAGCCCTTGACCGCTCCCTCGCCCACCCCGCGGAAGAAGTACCGCTGGAGACAGGCGAAGAGCACGATCAGCGGGAGTACGGCGATGACCGTGCCCGCGGCGACGAGCCGTTCGTCGTTGGCGAAGGTGCCGTGCAGGTAGTTCAGGCCGATGGTCAGGGTGAACCGGCTCGGGTCGCTCAGCACGATCAGCGGCCACAGGAAGTCGTCCCAGGCCCCCATGAAGGCGAAGATCGCCACCACGGCGAGCGTGCCCTTGACCGCGGGCAGGGCGATCCGCGTGAACCGCTGCCAGACGTTCGCGCCGTCGACGTACGCGGCTTCCTCGATCTCGTACGGCAGGTTCAGGAAGGCGTTGCGCATCAGCAGGACGTTGAGCGCGGAGACGCAGCCCGGCAGCAGCACCCCGATGAGGGTGTTGTTGAGGCCCAGCTCCCGCATCGTCGTGAACTGGGCGATGATGATGCCCTCCACGGGCACCAGCATGGCCAGGATGAAGACGAGCGTGGCCGCCCTGCGGCCCCGGTAGCGCAGGCGCGCGAGGGCGTAGCCGGCGAGGGTGGCGCCCACGCAGTTGGTCACCACGTTGGCGGCGGCCACCTTCAGGGAGTTGAAGGCGTAGTCCCAGACGGGGATGGTGTCGGCGACGCGCTCGTAGTTGTGGAAGGTCGGGCTGCTCGGCAGGAACTTGGGCGGGGAGCTGAAGATGTTCTCGTGCGGGCCCTTGAGGGAGGTGGAGAGCTGCCAGAGGAAGGGCCCGATCATCAGCGCCAGTACGGCGAGCAGGAGCACGTAGCGCAGGATGATCTCCCACACGGGCATCCTGCGGCCGTTCTCGTCGGTGATCCGCCCGCGGCTGCGGGAGCCGTCCTTCCGGCCCTTCCGCGCCGCCTTCTCCGACTTCGCCGTCTGCTCGGCCTTGCGCGTGTCCGTCGCGGTGCTCACGCGTCCTCCTTCCGGTCCGCGCGCAGCACGAGCAGCATCAGCGCGACGGTGACGATGAAGACGACGACCGAGATGGCCGACGCGTACCCGACGCGGCCGGTCAGGCCGGTGCCGACGCGCTGCACCAGCATCACGAGCGTGGTGTCCTCGCCCGCGGGGCCGCCGTTGGGCCCTGCCATCAAGTAGACCTCGGTGAACACCTTGAACGCGGCGACCGAGGAGAGTGCGGCGACCAGGACCATCGTGGAGCGCACGGCGGGCACGGTGACCGTGAAGAAGCGGCGCACCGCGCCCGCGCCGTCCACCGATGCCGCCTCGTGGAGTTCACGTGGCACGTTGGCGAGCGCCGCCAGGTAAATGATCATGTAGTAGCCGAGGCCCTTCCAGACCGTCACGGCCATGGCGCTCAGGAGCAGCAGCCACTGGTCGCTGAGGAAGCCGACCGAGCCGACGCCCACGGCCTCAAGCACCGCGTTGACCAGGCCCCGTTCATCCAGCATCCACACCCAGATCAGGCCCACCACGACGATGGACGCGACCACCGGCGTGTAGAACGCCGACCGGAAGAAGGTGATGCCGGGGATGTGCTTCTGGACGAGCATCGCCAGCAGCAGCGGCAGCAGGACGAGCGCCGGGACGACCCCGACGATGTAGAGCGTCGAGTTGCGAAGCCCGATCCAGAACATGTCGTCGTGCAGCAGCTCCCGGAAGTTGTCCAGGCCGACGTACTCCCCCGGAATCAGGGTGCGCTTGTCGGTGAAGGAGTTGATGACCGTGCTGACGAACGGATAGAGGATGAAGATGCCGACGACCAGCAGCCCGGGGGCTGCGAACAGCCAGGGGCTGCTCGGGAGTTGACGCCTGATGCGGCGGCGGGGGCCGCGGTCGTCGGCGGGGGCACGGGGAACGGTGGCGGCGCTGGAGCTTTTCATGGTGGTGGTCCCGTGTCGTCTTCTCAGCTCTGCTTCAGCAGCCGGTCGCAGTTCTTGACAGCGTTGTCAAGTGCTTCCTTGGGACTCTGCTTGCCCTGCAGCGCCCGGGCGACGCCGTTGCGCAGCTCGATCTTCATCTGCTCGCTGAACAGCACGGGCGTGTAATTGACCGCGGTCTTCACGGACTTGGCGGCGGCGATCCGCACACGCGTGTCATCGGTGCCGTCCTGCTTGGTGAAGTACGGGTCGTCGAGCGAACCCTCCGTGCTGGGGAAGATCGCCACCTTCTTGGCGAAGGACATCTGGCGCTGCGCGTCCGTCACGTAGTGGGCGAACGCCACGGCGGCGGGCGTCTGCTTGGTGCGCGTGTTCACCATCACGCCCATCACGTACATGTTGTCCTTGCCGGTGTTGGTGATCTGCGGGGTGATCCCGATGTTCTTGTAGAGGCTGGGGGCGTCCTTCTTGAACTTGCCGAGGTCCAGGGCGCTTCCGGGGTTCATGGCGACGGCCTCGGTGAGGAACTTCTTGCCCGTCGACTCGGGCGTCGCGGTGAGCGCCTGGCCGTCCAGGGCCTTCGCGTCGTACAACTCCTTGTACTTGGTGAGGAGTTCGACGCCCTTGGGGCCGTTGAAGGTGAACTTGGTCCCGGCCTTGTCCATCAGCGGCACGCCGTAGCGCCCGAAGTCCTCGATGGTGGGGACGTTGGCGAGCGTGGCGGTCTTGCCCTTGGTCTCCTTCGACAGCTTCAGGGCGTCGTCGAAGAGCTGGTCGTACGTCGTCGGGGGCTTGTCGGCGTCGAGCCCCGCCTCCTTGAAGATCCGCTTGTTGTAGAAGAGCGGCCCGGTGTTCAGGTACCAGGGGAAGGCGTACGTGCCCTCCGTGCCCGGTATCTGGTGGCTCTTCCACGCACCCGGCAGGTACTCCTTCTCGTACTTCCCGGCGGCCTTGTCGAGGTCGAGCGCGAGACCGGCCTTGGCGAGCGGGGCCACCAGGTCGGGCGAGACGTTGACGACGTCGGGGAGGGTGCCGGCCGCGGCGTCGGCGCTGATCTTGTCGGCGTAGCCCTCGCCGGGCTGGTCGACCCAGTGCACCTTCGTGCCCGGGTACTTCTTCTCGAAGCCGTCGACGACGCCCTCGAAGTACGACTTGAAGTTCGCCTTCAGGTTCCAGGTCTGGAAGGTGATCTCGCCCTCGACCTTGCCTGACGCGTCGGTCGAACCGCCGCCGTCGCCTCCGTCACCGCAGGCGCTCAGCGGCAGGAGCACGGCGATGACGGCGGCAGCGGCGGCTGCCCTTCGGGGGATGCGGGGGTGATGGGAGATGCGCACGGTGAAACGGCTCCTTTGCTCGGCCCAGCGTGAGGCAGACCTTGCATGGAACTCCGGTAAAAAGTCAATGGATTCGTTTAACAATCCTGCACATCTCAACAACTCTGCAGGTCAGCGAGGTGTGTTGAACTTCTTGCGGGGATCGACTAAAGCGCTTTAGAGTGTGCTGACTCAAGCGCATTAGTATGCGCGCCAGAGGAAAGGGGCAACACCGGTGCAAGGCAAGCGGTCCCCGGCACGCCGGCCGACCATGAAGGACATCGCGCGCCGCGCCGGAGTCTCCGAGAGCGCCGTGTCCTTCGCGCTCAACGACCGGCCAGGAGTCTCCGACGTCACCCGCGACCGGGTTCGCCGGGTCGCCGAGCAGCTGGGCTGGCACCCGAGCACGGCAGCCCGCGCGCTGTCCGGTGAGGGCTCGGCGACGGTGGGGCTCGTGGTGGCGAGGCCCGCCGGGACACTGGGCGTCGACTCGTTCTTCCTGCAGCTCATCTCGGGCATCCAGGAAGTCCTGGCGGAGCGTCAACTGGGTCTGCTCTTCCAGGTGGTGGAGGACGTGACCGCCGAGTGCGCGGTCTACCAGCGGTGGTGGGCGGAGCACCGGGTGGACGGCGTCCTGGTCGTGGACCCGCGCACGGACGACCCCCGCCCGGCGCTCCTGGACGAGCTGGGGCTGCCCGCGGTGGTGACGGGCGGCGTGCCGGACCCGGAGGCGCACCACCCCAACCTCTCCACGGTCTGGGCGGACGACGCGGGCGCGATGGCGTCGATCGTGGACCACCTGCACGCCCTGGGCCACCGCCGCATCGTGCACATCGCGGGACTGCCCGGCCTCGCCCACACGGAACGGCGGATCCGCACGCTGCGGGCCGAGGCGGAGCGGCGCGACCTGTCGGAGGTCCGCTCGGTCACCACGGACTACTCGGACGCGGAAGGCGCCGCGGTGACACGGCGGGTGCTCTCCGCCGCGTCTCCGCCGACGGCGCTCGTGTACGACAACGACGTGATGGCCGTCGCCGGGGTCGCCGCGGCGGCCTCGCTCGGGTTCGCCGTCCCGGGAGACGTGTCAGTCATCGCGTGGGAGGACTCGGCGCTGTGCCGGATGGTGCACCCGTGGCTGACGGCACTCTCCCGCGACACGGTGTCCTTCGGCCGGACGGCGGCCCGCGAACTCCTGTCCCTCCTGGACGACGGCCCCGCGGCCACGGTCCAGGTACCGCTGCCCACGCTCATCGAGCGGGAGAGCACGGGAGGGGCGGCCGGAGGCTGAGCCGCCCCTGCTCACCCGGCCCGGCGGCAGGTCTGTCACACCCCGCCGTTACGGTGCCGGTATGGCGGACATCTACGAACTCTCGATCGCGCTGGACCTGCGTGACGAACTCTCCGGGGAAGAGATCGCCGAGCTCCGGTGGCATCTCGGCCTGGGCCCCCGCCCGGTGGAGCTGACCGTGGTGCGCGCGTTCCCTGTCGTGGTGGAGGACGACCGGGGCGAGCCGGTCACGGAGGACGACCCCGCGCCGCTCCTGGGGTGTCATGACACGGCCTCGAAGGCGGGCGGAGCGCTCACCTCGGTGCTGCTCCGGCGCGAGGGCGGCTGGGCGCTGACGGCTCGGCAGGAGGTCCACCCGGACGACTTCGACCGCGTCGGCGAACTGCTCACGTGGCTCGCGGCCAAGGCCGAGGGCCATCACGAGCGGTTCGACGGCTCCGTCCGTGTCGGCTGGACCAGGTTCCACGAGGAGGACAAGACCCACCCATTGACCGTATGCGGCGGCCGGGTCGGCTGGCCCTCATAGGCGCGCCTGTCAGGGCTTGTTCGTAAGCGTCGGTCAGGGCTTGTCATACCAGGAGAATGCCGTGATCCGCCAGCCGTCCGGGGTGCGGACGAACTGAATGGCCTTGGTGCCGCTCCCCTCGAACGGTTCGCCGTCCAGCGTCCCGGACTTGCGGTACGTGCCGAACCGCGAGGCGATGTCACCCTCGATCTCGGTCCGTTCGGACGTCTCCCACTCGGAGAAGTCGACCAACCGGCCGTCCCCCAGGAGGCGTTCGCGCGGCTCGATGAACTCCTCCACCGTGTAGACCCTGAAGTCGGGGCCGGTCACGACGATCACCCCGCCCGGGATCATCAGTCGACGGAGCCGGGCCACGTCGGCGGCCTTCCCGTCCCGGTTGTCGAAGGCGCCGAAGAACTCGGCGGTCACCGCGTCGATCTCGCTCCTGGACATGGCCGTGACGGTAACACCGGCTCGGAGTACGGGTCTTCGCCGGGCCCGGCCGGGGACCGGGAGCCACCGGGAGCCGTGCTCGTGGCGGGCGAGGCCGTCCACGGGCGCGGCTCCCGGCAGGCGCCTAAACCCGCGACCGGTACAGACCGAACTCCGCAAGGCGTACCGCCCCGCGCGACCCGGTCACGCGAAGCCGCCACTCCCGCGCCCGCACCGGCGTGGCCAGCGTCAGGACCCGGCTGGCCCCCACCGTGTCCACCTCGGTCACGAGGGACCACCCAGACCCGCCAGATCCGCCAGATCCGCCCGGAAGCCGCGCCTCGATCACTGCGTGCTCCAGTCGCTGCCCGCGCCGGATCTCCTCCCCCAGCCGGATCCGGTCGATCTCCCGCGCCTTGCCCAGGTCGACCGTGAGCGTCCCCCGGGAGGGCGCAGGGCACGCCCACGCCGTGTCCGGGTCGCCGTCGACCGCGTACGACGGGCGGCTGCCGTCACCGCGCGCCCGTGCACCCCGCGCGAGATCCTCCGGCAGTTCGCGCCCGATCCGTTCGCGGAAGTCCCGCAGGCGCGCCACGTCCGCCTCCGGGAGCAGGCCCCGGTCGTCCGGCGGGATGTTCAGGAGCAGCACGGAGTTCCTGCCCACGGAGCGGAACCAGATGTCCGTCAACTGCTCGACGGACTTGGGCTGTTCGTCCTCGTGGTAGAACCAGCCCGGCCTGATCGAGACGTCGCACTCCGCCGGCCACCACTGCACGTACTGGGCGACGGCCCGCGCCTCGGCGAGCGCCTCCCGGCTTCCCTGGTCGGGCGCGTCGTACTTCAGCGCGTAGTCGACACTGCCGTTCCCCGAGTCCTTGACGGGGACGACGCTCCACTCGTTCTCGCGCGCGAGCCCGCCCTCGTTGCCGACCCACCGGACGTCGGGGCCGCGCACGGCGACCGTCGCGTTCGGGGCCAGGGCACGGATGACCGCGTACCAGCTGTCCCAGTCGTACGTCTCGACCTTCTCCGGCGGGATGCGCCCCTGGGCCCCGTCGAACCACACCTCGTCGATGGGCCCGTACTCGGTGAGCACCTCGTAGAGCTGGTTGAGCATATGGGCGCCGTAGTCGGTCGCGTCGAGCGTGAAGGACCGTACGGAAGACTCGCCCGCCCGGTCGTCGCCCTCGACCGGCGTGGGAATGGTCCGCCGGGAGCGCGCGCTGCCGTTGGCGTAGACGCCATGCAGGTACTGGTTCTCGTCGGCGGGCGAGATGTAGACGCCCACCTTGATCCCGTGCCGCCGCAGGGAGCCGGCGAACGAGCGCAGGACGTCACCCTCCCCGGCTCGCCAACTGCTGCTCGCCACACTGTGCTTGGTGTAGCGGGACGGGTAGAGGACGAAGCCGTCGTGGTGCTTGACCGTGAGGATGGCGAGCTTGAATCCGCCGTCGCGCAGGGCCCGCGCCCACTGATCGGTGTCGAGTTCCGACGGCTGGAAGACATCGGGGTCCTCGTCGCCCGTGCCCCATTCGAGGCCGGTGAAGGTGTTGACCCCGAAGTGCAGGAACGCGGTCTGCTCAAGGCGTTGCCAGGCGATCTGCCGTTCCGTCGGCCGGACTTGGGACGCCTTGGCGACGACTTCGTCCGGGGAGTCCTTGGGGCCGATCGGGATGCGGTAGGGCGGTTCGGGGGCGGCGGCAGCGGCTGTCCCGATGGAGCCGGGTACCGCGAGGGCAAGGGAACTGCTCGACGCGGCGACCGCCGTGGTGACGGCGGCGGTCACGAAGAGGCGTCTGCTGACAGTCATGGGCGCGCGGGTCTCCCTGTCGGGTGTCGAAGGCAATCTCGAGGGGGCGAATCTCGGGGGCGAATCTCGGGGCGATGGGACCAGGGGGCGGTCAGTGTGTGGTCAAGGTCCAGGTGGCCGGGGTCCGTTGATCCGCCGGATACTGCTGGAGGCTTCCGTCCTCGGCCGCGTACACCGACATCTGGGTGATCGCGTTCGTCAGCCGGTAGCCGTCCGCCGCCTTCGTCAGCTGCCAGCGCTGCAAGGTGTTCGCCGCGTCGCACGTCTCCCGTGTGACCGAACTTCCGGGCTCCAGGGGCACGTTGAGCGTGAGCTTTCCGCTGCGGGTCTCCAGGCAGGTGCCGCCCGCCGTGGACTTCAGCGTGAGGTAGCCGTCGCGGGTGCGCTTGATCTCGTAGGCGGCGGGCTCCGCGTTCCCCTTGGTGTCGCGCAGGGTGTACGTGCCGTCAGCCACCCTCGGCTTCGTCAGGTCCCGCCAGCCGGGCGCGTGTCCGACGGACTCGGCGCGCGCGGCGAAGCCTGCGTACGTCGGGTCCGGCTGCGCGGAGCCCCAGGTGACCTGGGCGATGTGGCTGAGCGGCATCACCATGGAGGCCGCGACCTCGTTCTCGGTCTCGCCCCGGCCGTTGTCCGGCCACAGGCTGATCTTCGCCCCGGTGACGCCCTCGGGAGACGCGAGCTTCTCGCCCTCGAAGCTGCGCGGGTCCCACGCCTTGTCGTACAGCGCCTTGGTGTCGGTGTGGAAGCCGCCGCGCACGAGGTAGAGGGAGTAGGCGGCGTTCTGCAACGGATGGCCCTGGGAGATGAGTTGGCTCGGCTTGGTCTTCACGTCGAGCCAGTGCTCCACGCTCGTGCCCGCCGCGACCGGCACCGTGTTCGCGCCGGTCAGGCCGTCGTTCCAGATGCGCAGCTGCTTGCCCTTGCCCGCCGTGTAGGCGTGCACCCGGTTCACGAAGTCGACGAAGGCGTCCTGCGGGGTCGCGTTCTCGCCGTACTTCTTCTTCGCGTACTCGAGGATGTGGGGGTACTTGGCGAAGTCGGAGCCGAGCATGTACTCGTCGGCGCCCATGTGCCAGGACTTCGCGGGGAACACCTCGGCGTACTCGTCGATCAGGCTCGTGTAGTACGCGAAGGCCTCGTCCTGGGTGATGTCGAGGCGCGAGGGCTGCCGCTTGCCGTCGGAGTCGGTGAGCTGGAGGTCGGTGCGCTTCTCCAGCCAGGGGTCCATATGGCCGGGCGAGTTGATCTCCGGGATGATCGTGACGTGGTACTTCTCTCCGAGGGCGACGAGGCGGCGTATCTCGCTCTTGGTGTAGTAGCCCCAGCTGTTGGCCTCGGGGTGCTTGTCGCTCTTCACCTTGAGTTCGAGGAGCAGCTGGTTCTGCTTGTCGTACGCCATGTCGCGTACGAGGTTCTCCAGCCAGGGCGTCGAGATGTGGATGTAGCAGGCGCAGACGCCGACTCCACGCTCCTTGTACCGAGGCACGTCCACCGTGCGTCCGGCGGGTACGCGGTCGCTCCGGGCGAGGAGTTGGAGCAGGGTGCGGGTGCCGTAGAAGGCTCCGGCCCCGGTCGCTCCGGTGATCTCCAGGCGTTTGCCCGCGCGGAGTTCGTACCCTTCGGCGCCGAGCGTCTTGTGCCGGGGCGCGACGTCGATCACGATGTCGCCGTCGCGCGGGGCGCCGCCGGTGACCGGCACCCGGCCCCTGCCCGCGGCGCGCAGATCGTCGGCGAGGGTGCGGGCGGCTTCGCGCGCAGCGGGCCCGTGCGCGACGAGCCGGGCGCCGGGGCCGTAGGCGTAACTCCCCTTGCCCGGCGTCCAGTCGGTCAGGGCGGGGACGGTTCGGGGCGGGTCCGCGGCGGGCTGCGGGGCACCGGTCGCCCCGGCCGCCGGGACGGGCGCCGCGAGCAGCAGCAGGGCCACTGCGGCGCCTCTCCACCGGCGTAGCCGCGCACGGGGCGCGACCATCATGCGCATGTCAGTCATGACATCCGATGATTCAAGCGCCCCGCGAGGGTGTCAATGCATTGCCCGCAGCCGGGACTTGGACATTTGCGCCGCCCTGCGCAGATCCATCGGATGAATCCCGGCGCTGTCGGCGGGCGCTCTGTCGGCAGAGCCAGCAGGGGCCGGCCGGGATCAGCCCGGCCAGGCGCCCGTCAGTCTGCGCGTGGCGACCGCGCCACCCCGGTCGACGGCCGCCTTGACCACGGCGAAGATCGCACCCTGCAACGTGGCCGCCAGCAGGATCTCGCCCCAGCCGCGGTCCTCGTCGGTGGCGTCGGGCGCGTCCTCGTCATGGCCTGCCATCTTCCACGCCTGCTTGAACAGCCCGCCCGCGGCCACACCGGCGAGCGCGCCGAGCGCCATCCCGACGGGCTTGTACGCGATCTTCGATGCCTTCACACCGCGCTCCCGTGCTTCCGCTTGCGCCGCACCAGGACGTACGTCGCCACCAGCGCCACGCCACCCGCGATGAAGGCCGTACGACGGTTGCGGACCTGCTCCGGCGCCTTGTCCTGCCACACCTCCGAGGCCTGTTCTGCCACGGCCTTCACCTGCCCGGTGGCGGCGGCGGCCTTGTCCTTGACCTGGTCGGGCACCTTGTCCTGGAGCACATGGGCGGCCTCGGTGGCCTTCGCCACGGCCTGCCCGCTCAACTCGGCGGCCTTCGTGGCCGTCTGACCCTTGATCGCGACCGCCTTCTCCTGCGCGCGGGCCTTGACGTCCGCCTTGGCCGCCAGCGCCTCGACCGTCTCTCCCAGGTCCTGGCGGGTCTGCTCGACCTTGTCGCGCAGTTCCCCGGGGGCGGGGGTGTTCTTGTCGGGCTGGTTCATCGCTGTGCACTCTCCTTGATCTCTGCGACGTCGGCCTTCACGCCGTCGATTGCCTGCTCGGGGATCGGCGGGGCGGCCCGGCCGACCTCCTTCTTGCCGGTCATGGCCAGTACCGCGGCGATCAGACCGAGGACGGCGGTGACGATCAGCCCCGCGGCCCACACCGGAAGCGGCACGGCGAGCGCCGCGATCGCGGTGGCGACAAGAGCCTGCAGGGTGAGGAAGCCGACGAGACCGGCTCCGCCGAACAAGCCGCTGCCCTTGCCGTAGCGCCTGGTCTTCTCCTTCATCTCCGCCTGCGCCAGCCGCATCTCGCCGCGTACCAGCTCCGTGAGCTGCTGCGACGCGCGCTGCACGAGCTCGCCCACCGGCTCGCTGTGGGTGGCGGTCTGTCCGGCGCTGTCACGGCCGGTGGTGTGCGGGCCTGTCTGGGCCATCGTCATCAACCTCCTGTCTGTTCAGCGGCCGAGTACCCGAATCTCCGGGATCGGCACATGGTCGCTCGTGCGTCACTCGTCCATGCGACGACGGTCCTGCTCGTCCCACGCACTGGTGTCGCGGGGCGGTACGTAGGGCTCCTCCTCGGGGGGCAGGCCACCGGCGATGGCACGCTGCCGGGACAGCTCCGCGTCAAACTCCAGGCCGAGCAGGATCGCGATGTTGCTGAGCCACAGCCACACCAGGAAAATGATCACTCCGGCCAGTGCGCCATAGGTCTTGTTGTAGGAACTGAAGTTCCCCACGTAGAAGGCGAATCCGGCCGAGGCGATCAACCAGATCAGCAGGGCGACCACGCTGCCCGGGGTGATCCACCTGAAGCCGCGGCCCTTCACGTTCGGCGTCGCCCAGAACAGCAGCGCGATCATGAAGGTCACCAGCACGACGAGTACGGGCCACTTCGCGATCGCCCACACCGTCAGCGCCGCGTCGCCGAACCCCAGAGCCGAACCCACGGTGTGGGCTATGCCGCCGGTGAACACCACGATGAGCGCGCTGATGACCGCCAGGGTCAGGAGCACCACCGTCACGCCCACCCGGATCGGCAGCACCTTCCACACGGGCCGCCCCTCGGGCATGTCGTAGACGGCGTTGGCGGTGCGGATGAACGCCCCCACGTAGCCGGACGACGCCCACACCGCGAGGACGATGCCGACCACAGCCATCAGAGAGCCGACACCGCCCCGGCCCTCCAGCTGCCGCACGGCGTCGCCGATGATGTCCCGTGCCGAACCGGGCGCGAGTTCCTCGAGGCTCTTGAGGAGCCAGTCGATCGCCGACTTCCCGACCACGCCGAGCAGGGAGACAAGCACCAGGATCGTCGGGAAGAGCGACAGCACCCCGTAGTAGGTGAGCGCCGCCGCCCGGTCCGTCAGCTCGTCGTCCTGGAACTCCCGGATGACGCCGGTGAGCACCGCCCGCCAGGACCGCTTGGGCAACTGTGTCGGTTCCTCCGGCGCGCGGTCCACGCTGCCGGTATCCGCTGTTCCGTCCATACACCCCGGAGTAACCCGCAACCGCCGGGCCATGCGCGACCAGGCCCGTTCTCCTTCCGCGGGGTCATGGTTCGCCCTGCGCGCGGCGGCGCAGTTCCGTACGGGCCGCCGCGGTCTTCAACCGCGGATGGAAGTGCAGCCGCACGGACAGGCGGATCAGGCGTCGGCGCAGCACGGTGCGCCCCGGCTGGTCGGCCAGCCGTCGGTAGGTGGCGGTCCACTCCCGTTGCATGCGTACGAGGTCGTCGGGGAGGGGGTGGCTCATACCTTCGACTAGATCATGTGTTCGATTTTGAAGGCAAACGGCGCCACGGCAACGCCGCGCGCCCCCGGCCGGGATCGGCAGGGGGCACGCGGCGAAAGCGGAGGGATCAGTCGATACCGGGGAGGATGTGCGGCTCCGCGAGGTCGTCCTCATAGCCGGCGAGGCGGATCGGAGCCGCCTTTGCCCACGAGTCCAGGTTGCTGAGCTTGCGTGGTCTGCCGGCCCGCTCACTGCCGCGTTCCGCCGGTCGCTTTTCCTGCTTCGTCAGATCTGGTGTCACCGCGCACTCCTTTGTGTCGCGTAACGGAAGGACAAGGGCTGTTCGGTCGCGGTGGCGCCGTTGTTCGGGCGGGATCGCGGCCATGGTGGCGAGCCTGTCCCGGGGCGGCCAAGGGGCGCTTGTGGATCCCTGGAGACCGTCCGTTCGCCTCACATTAACCAAATGAGCGCGCCCGCGCTCTATGGGTTCCGCCGATGGAGTGGATTTCGGACAGTTGATCCCGGTGTGGGGGTGGCCCGCGGGTCGAAAAATCTCCAACGGGTCGACCCCATGGGCCTTTCCAGGCCTCCATGGGACCGTACGGGGATGACTTCTGCCCAGGCACGGGACGGCGCGGTGGCCCTGGTGACCGGCGCGTCGCGCGGCATCGGGCTCGCGGTCGCGCGGGCCCTCGCGGAGTCCGGACACCGCCTGGTCGTGACCGCCCGCGCACCGGACGCCCTGGACGCGGCGGTGGCCGGACTGCGCGCGGACGGCGCGGAGGCCGTCGGGTGCGTGGGCGGTGTGGCCGATTCCGGTCGGGCGGAGGAATGCGTGGCTCTCGCGCTGCGGGAGTTCGGGCGGCTCGACGTGCTGGTGAACAACGCCGCGACGAACGCCCCTTACGGCCCGCTGATGGACGTCGACCTCACCCGATGGCGCGAGGCCTTCACCGTGAACGTCGAGGCCGCGCTGCGCCTGACGCAGCTCGCCTGGCGGGCCTGGATGGGCGAGCACGGCGGCGCGGTGGTGAACATCTGCACCGAGGGTGCGTCCCATGTGGGCCCGAACGTGGGCGCGTACGGCACCAGCAAATCGGCGCTCCTGCACCTGACCGCCCAACTCGCGGGCGAACTGGCGCCCTTGGTGCGGGTCAACTCCGTGTCCCCCGGCCTCATCCGCACCGAGATGGCCCGCTTCGTATGGGACGGCGCCGAGAAGCAGCTCGCCGCGAGCCTCCCGCTCGGCCGCATCGGCGAGCCGGAGGACGTGGCGCGGGCCGTGGCATGGCTGGTCTCGGACGCGGCCGAATGGGTGACGGGGGCCGATGTCCTGGTGGACGGCGGGACCCGGGTGCGGGCCGCCGCCGGCACGACCGCCCCGTACGCCGTGCACGAGCGGCTGCGGGCCACGACGGGCGAGGTCTGACGCGGCGGCCGGGCGAAGACGACGAGCCGCAGCACCAGGAACCGGCCGACGCCCGCGAGCCCGGAGGCGCCGAGATACACGGCCTGCTCGCACAGGGCGCCGGGCTCCGGACGGAGCTGGTGCAGGGCGGCGATGGACAAGGTCGTCACGGCGTAGGCGGCCGCCGCCGTCCCGGCGCTCTGCAGGTGTGTGCGCACGCGGCTCGCGCTGCGCACACCGAAGGTGAACCGGCCGTGCAGCTCGGTGGCGAGCACCGTCGACACCAGGGTGATGAGCGCGTTGGCCACGGCCCACGGCATCCAGGACACCAGCAGGACGACCGCGCCGCTGGAGGCGACGCCCACCCCTCCTCCGCACAGCACGAACCGCGCGAACGTGACTGAGGGGCCCGGGGACACGGGAAGTCGGCGTGCCGCTGTCTGCGTCATGGCGGTAACCATACGGACGTCTATGACGCTTGTATAGGTCGCCTGTATAAGACGCCCGTTTATCGACGGTGGGCGGCCATCGGCCGCCCACGGCCTACCACTTGCCGGGTGCGTAGTCCTTCAGGAAGACACCGAACAGATCCTCGCCCGCCTCGCCCCGCACGACCGGGTCGTAGACCCGGGCCGCGCCGTCGATCAGGTCCAGCGGGGCGTGGAAGCCCTCGTCGGCCAGGCGCAGCTTGTCGTAGTGCGGGCGCTCGTCGGTGATCCAGCCGGTGTCGATCGACGTCATGAGGATGCCGTCGGTCTGGAACATCTCCTGGGCGCTGGTCCGCGTCACCATGTTCATCGCGGCTTTCGCCGCGTTCGTGTTCGGGTGGCCCGCGCCCTTGTAGCCGCGGCCGAAGACGCCCTCCATCGCCGACACGTTGACGACGTAGGAGCGGCCGCTCGCTGCCTTCTTGGCGGCGTCGGCCATCGCCGGACGCAGCGCGCTGATCAGGATGAACGGCGAGGTGTAGTTGCAGAGCTGGGTCTCGAGGAGCTCCACCGGGGAGATCTGCTCGATCGTCTGCACCCACGTGTTGCTGTCGACGACGTCCGGGACCAGACCGCCCGCGTCGATGGCGGTGCCATCCAGGTGCCGGGCGACGCTGGCGTTGCCCGCGACGAGGGCGAGGTCGGCGACCTGCTGCGCCTCCAGGCCGCTGGTGCCGACGGGCAGCGCGGCGAGGCCGTCCACGGCGCCGGAGTTGAAGGCGCCGATGACGGAGTGGGCGGGCAGCTCCCCGGCGGGCAGCGGCGCGCTCTCCCCGTCGACCAGGGCGGCGTACGCGGAGGGCAGGCGGCGCACGGTCTGCGTCGCGTTGTTGATCAGGATGTCGAGCGGACCCGCCGCGGCGAGCCGCTCGGCGAGCTCGACGGACTGGGCCGGGTCGCGCAGGTCGATGCCGACGACCTCAAGACGGTGCAGCCAGTCGGCCGAGTCGTCCATCGCCTTGAAGCGGCGGATGGCGTCCTTGGGGAAGCGCGTCGTGATGGTGGTGTGGGCGCCGTCGCGCAGGAGACGCAGCGCGATGTACATGCCGATCTTGGCCCGGCCGCCGGTGAGCAGTGCGCGCTTGCCGGTGAGGTCGGTGCGGGCGTCGCGCTTGGAGCGGTTCAGGGCGGCGCAGTCCTGGCACAGCTGGTGGTAGAAGTAGTCGACTTCCACGTACCGGGTCTTGCAGGTGTAGCAGGAGCGCGGGCGCTGGAGTATCCCCGCGATCCGGCCCTCCTCGGTCCGTGAGGAGGGCAGCAGACCCTCGGTCTCGTCGTCGATCCGCTCGGCGGAGCCGGT
The DNA here is from genome assembly GCF_040636975.1 of Streptomyces sp. NPDC032198. Taxonomy (NCBI): domain Bacteria; kingdom Bacillati; phylum Actinomycetota; class Actinomycetes; order Kitasatosporales; family Streptomycetaceae; genus Streptomyces; species Streptomyces sp. NPDC032198. The sequence goes on from NZ_JBEZVL010000004.1 coordinate 591,851, forward strand.
GGCGGTGGACTCGGTGACCGCCTTGTCGTGTGCGGTCTTGGCGGCCCGGCGCTCCTGGCGGCGGCGCTGCTTCACGGTCCGGTAGATCCCGGCCGTGGCCCGGCGCACCGCGATCGCGTCGGGGTGGTCGACGTCGAGCTTGTCCAGCTCGTCGAGCACGCTGAGGCAGACGGCCAGCCGGTCGGGGTCGATGCCGGGGCCGAACGCCTCCGCAGGTTCGGCAGCCTCCGGGCCGCCTTCTGTCACCGTCATCGCCGCTGTCCTCGCGTCACTCATGCCGCGGCTCGTCTGGGTGACCGCGGAAGCTCCAAAGAAGAGAACTTTACGTAGCGACGGGCCCCTCTACCAAACGCGGACGGTTTACGCACGCATCGACGAGCCCCGCGAGCTCCTCCCGCACGCTCCGCGCCAGAACATCCAGGTCCGGCACGGCGGCTGCGTCCGCGACCAGACCGAAGTGCACCCGGCCCCGGTACGTCGACACCGCGACGGCCAGTGCCTGCCCCTGGGCGAGCGGCGCGAAGGGGTACACGGCGGTGAGCGGGCAGCCGCCGAGCCGCAGGCCGAGGCTGGGCAGCGGGACGCTGGTCACGAGGATGTCGAAGAGCAGCCGGGCGGCCTGCGCGACGACGGGACCGCCGATGCGGTGGCCGAGCGGCGGCACATGATCGGCGAGCAGGGCGACCGCGCCCGCGCCGCGTCCCGGCCCCGCGTCCTTGTTGCGGTCCATGGCGGCCCGCACCGACCGCAGCCGCGCGACCGGGTCCGGATCGCCGACGGGCAGCCGGACCAGATACCCGGAGAGCCGGTTGCCCGGCGGCTGCGCGGTGCGCGGCCTGCGGCGGGAGACGGGCACCAGGGCGCGCGGCTCCACCCCCTCGCTGCCGTCGCCCCGCTCGTCCAGCCAGCGGCGCAGGGCTCCCGCGACCACGGCGATGAGTACGTCGTTGACGGTGCCGCCCACGGTCTTGCGCACCCGGTGCACGTCGTCCAGATCGAGCAGCACCCCCGCGGTACGCCGCGTGCCGGTGGCCTGCGACGTGAGGGCCGCCGATGACCGTACGCCCCAGGTGGCGCGGGCGACGGACGAGCCGATGTCCAGGGCCTGCCCCACGTCGCCGACGGTGTCGCGGACCAGGCCCGGCAGCTTGCGCGGGTCCGGCAGCCAGGACCACCGGGAGGGCTCCGGCACGGCGGGCGCCGGGCGCGCGGCGGGCAGATCGGTGGGGTCCATGACGGCCGCGGCGAGCATCAGGGCGCGCAGTCCGTCCGCGAGGGCGTGGTGGAACTTGAACAGCACGGCGAAGGAGGTGCCGTCGCCGCCCGGCAGCACATGCGCCTCCCACGGCGGCCTGTCGCGGTCCAGGGGGCGCTGCATGAGCGCGCCCGCCGCGGCGTGGAAGTCCCCTGCGGGCTCGGCCAGGCGGACGTGGTCCAGCGGGTCGAAGGCGGGTGCGGCGGCGCGGACGGCCCCGCCGACCGGAAGCCAGACGGACCGGATCCGCAGCCGCAGTCCCGGCACGGCGGCCGCGCGTGAGGCGAGCAGCTCGGCGGCGCGCTCGGCCGCGTCCGGAGAGTCGGCGTCGAAGACGCCGAGGGCCCCCAGATGCATGGGGTGTTCCGCGGACTCGATGTTCCAGAAGGCGAGGTCGAGAGGTGCGAGCAGGTCTGAGGGCTCAGCGGACAGAGGTATCAACGGGCTGCTCTCGCGTCGAGGACGATGCGGGGGATGGCACGAAGGTGCAGTCAATCGCCGTTGCGCGACTACGGTCAAGTACGATCAAGCTACGCTCAGTTAACAACAGATTAAGGCCCGCCTCTCTGGGAGAGGCGGGCCTCGTGGTGCGCAAGTGGCGTATCGATTACGTCACTTCAGCGGGGGACGGGCGGTGTCACTTCAGCGCGGGCGGTGCGGCGTCCTGCGACGTGCCCCACTCCGAGGGCTTGTCGCCCACCGTGAAGGACAGTTCACGGGTGTCGCGGATGTCGTCGGTCGTCAGGTACGTCTTGCCGTAGTCGGCACCGTCCGCGCGTGCCGACTGGATGTACCGCCGGGTGTCCGAGGTGCCCGGCGCCTTCACCGTGAGACGGCCCTTCGGGTAGTAGCGGCGGTCCAGTGTCAGGTCGACGCGCTCGAAGACGGGCGTCGACAGACCCCACGTGTCCGTGCCGGGCTGCACCGGGAAGACGCCGATCGAGGACAGCACGTTCCAGGCGGACATGGTGCCGAGGTCGTCGTTCCCGGTCATGCCGGTCGGGGCGTCCGTGAAGAGCGTGAGCGCGGCGTGCACGACATCAGTGGTCTTCCACGGCTGGCCCGTCGACAGATAGGTGTACGGGGCGATGAGGTCGGGCTCGTTCTGCGGGTTGTACTTGTCCGCGTTGTAGTAGTCGTACGGGCCGTTGACCCACACCTCGCGCGCCGTCTTCGCCGGGTCCTTCAGGAGCTGCTCGTACGCGAAGAAGGAGTCGAGGCGGTCGTTGGCGGCCTTCTTGCCGCCGATGAGGCCGACCATGCCGGGCAGGTCCTGCGGGACGAGCCACTGGTACTGCCAGGACGTGCCCTCGTGGAAGCCCTCGCTCTTGGCCGGGTCGGCGGGACCGGTGAAGGCGCCCGCGGCGTCCCGGGCACGGAAGAACCCGGTCGAGCTGTCGAAGATCTTCCGGTAGTTCTGCGCACGGTCCGCGTAGCGCTTCGCATCGGCCTTGTGCCCCAGGTCGCCGGCCATCTGACCGAGCATCGCGTCCGAGAGCGCGTACTCCAGGGTGGCGGAGGCGCCGTGGTCGAAGTCCGAGTCGCCGGGCTTGGCGTGCGGGCGGCCCTTGATGTACGGCGCGAAGCCCTCGCTCAGATACTCCTTGTTGGCCTCGCGGCCCACGGGCGCCGAGTCGGCGGGCGGCACGCCGTCCGCGTTCTTCTTCAGCGCGCGGTACGCCTCCTCCTCATGCCCCTTCAGCAGACCCTGCTGGTAGGCGTTGGTGAGGAAAGGGGTGACCGGGTCGCCGGTCATGATGTTCGTCTCGACCGTGCCGTAGCCCCACTTGGGCAGCCAGCCGCTCTCCTCGTCGATCTTCAGGACGGAGAGCGCCATGTCCCGGGACTCGTGCGGCGCGAGCAGGGCGAGGAGCTGCGCCTGGGTGCGGTAGGTGTCCCAGAGGGACCAGTTCTGGTAGTAGGTGAAGCCCCCGTCATCAGCAGTGCGGTGCGTCTTCTGGTCCCAGCCGGTGTACCGGCCGTCGACGTCGCTGCCGATGTTCGGCGCCAGGAACGAACGGTAGAGGGACGAGTAGAAGGTGCGGCGCACGGTCTCGCTGCCGCCCTGCGCCTGCACGTCGTCGAGCCGGTCCTCCCATGCCCGCTGGGCCGCCTTCTCCACACGGTCGTACGAACGCCCGCCCTCCGCCCGGAGGTTGAGCGCGGCGCCCTCGGCGTCGACGTACGAGAGGGCGGTGGTCGCCTCGACGGTGCGGTCCTTGGAGGTGTCGAAGCGGACGTAGGCGCCGTTGCGCTCCTCCCCCGCCGACGACGACTTGGAGCCCGCGGTGACGGTGTCGCCCTTCCACGTGCCCGACGTGGTGAAGGGCCGGTCGAAGCGGGTGATCGTGTAGACCGTGTACGGCTTGGTGTCCTGGCAGAAGCCGCTGCCGGTGATCGCCGTGCGGACCGTACGGCTGTCGAGGATCTCGACCTTGGTGCCGCCGGTCTTGTGCAACGACTGGCCCGCGTTGAGCAGGACGTTGGCCTTGTCGGTGGCGGGGAAGGTGTAGCGCTGCACGCCGGTGCGCTTGGTGGCGGTCAGCTCGGCGTCGATGCCGGACTTCAGGCCCACCCGGTACGCACCGGGGCTCGCCTTCTCGTCGTCGTGGCTGAACTCCGCCGCGTACTTCGCGTAGTCCGTCTCCTTGACGTCACCCGTGGTGGGGAGCACCGGCAGATCGCCGCCCAACCCGCAGCCCACGCCCGAGAGATGGACGGTGGAGAAGCCGCGGATGTGGGTGTCGGAGTGGTCGTAGCCGGTGTTGTGCCCGGTGTCGGGCGAGAACTGGACCATGCCGAAGGGCACGGCCGCTCCGGGGTAGGTGTTGCCCTCGTTCTCGGTGCCGATGAACGGGTTGACCAGGTCGGTCAGTTGACCGCCCGCCGCCGGGGCAGCCTGGGCCGCCGGAATGGCGAGGGCTCCCCCGAGGAGCGTGGCCGCGGCCACCGCCACCCCCGTACCGCGTAGCCGTTGGGTCCATCTCATGGGTGGGAACGCCTCCTTGGACAACGTTGTCACAGCGCGGAACGCGATCATTCTTCGGTGGTCGCGTCGCAGGCGTCAAGAGGTGGGAGACCTCCGGCTGCCCGACGACGCGACCGTCACGGCACGTCTTGTCCCGTCCTGTCAGCCGGTGTGCAGCCACACCCGCAGCGGTCCGACCGGCGTGAACCCCTGGCTCACCGCCGCGTCGAGGCTCTCCCCGCTCTCGTATCCGACGACGGGCAGGCCGGGCCAGCGGCGGGCGGCCTCTGCCAGGCAGCCTGCCCAGGCGGCCGCCTCGCCGCCCGGCGCGTCATCCGTGGCGAAGAGGTTGGAGATGCCAAGGACCGCATCGCCGGGGCTCGCGATCGCGCCCGCGACGATCCGCCCTGCCGCATGACCGGCCAGGAAGATCGTGGTCTCGCCGTCGGCAAGGAGCTCCGGCCGGAACAGGCCGGTGGGCTCGTCGCCGCCGCTCCACGCCGTCTCCCACGCGGGCAGGGAGTCCGCGCCGCCTAGCGGCTCCCAGCGAACCTCGGAGGATCCGCCCCCGGGGGCCTCGCCCGCCGGGCGGTGGATCCACTGGGCCTCGAAGAGCACCTCGAAACCCCACGGCTCCAGATCGAGGTCGGCGAAGCTGTCCTTGACCGAGCAGCCCGGCGACGCGGTGTCGATGCGGGAGACCACGTCACGTGCATCGGCACCGGCGGTCAGGGTCGCGGCGTCCGGGTACAGCGGCGGCGTCCGCCGCGCGCTGCTCCACACCCCGGCGCCGAACTCCCCCGGCAGTCCGTGCGCGCGGCAGACCGCGTCGCACCATTCGGCGTTGTTGCGGGCCGCGGCGCGCACCCACCCGCTGTTCTCGTCATCCATGATCACGAACTGATGGTGCACGGAGAACCGGCCCGCGTCCACGGGTTAAGCGCTCCGGCCCGCCGACCGGGCCGGAGCGCCACCGCACCCGGGTCAGGAACCCGGGCACCCCGCCGGATCCGGCCGCGACGCGTCGCCGATCAAGGCCTCATGTGCTGCCTTGAGCCGCTTCACGTCGGGCTTGACGACCCTGCGGTCGTAGGTCATCAGACCGTTCAACTCGCCCTCCACATCCGAGATCTGGGTGTAGACGGCGCCGTTGCCCCCCTTGCAGGCGAGGGCGCGCACCTCGTCGAGCTTGGTGAGGTAGTCGTCCGTGTACGTCGCCGGGTCCACGTCGACGTAACTCTGCTGGACGGACCAGGCGTGGCCGGGAACCGCGAGTCCGAGACCGCCGTACTCGCCGTTGATCTGCGCCCGTACTCCGTCGGGCTTGGGCGGCAGGGCCGGGCTCGGGTAGCCGTGCTCGTCCATGATGTCGCCGGTGCCGCCGTCGCGGCCGAGGTTGAGGCCCGACATGCCGTTGACCAGGCGGGTCGGGTCCCAGGCCTTGGCCTGGGTGGCGATGCGGCCCTCGTCGTACTGGCCCCAGCCCTCGTTGAAGGTGACCCACATGACGATCGACGGGTGGTTCGCGTGCTCGTCGATCATCTGTTTCATTTCGGACTCGTACTGGGTGCGCGCCGCCGCGCTCGGACTACGGCCCGCGTCCATCGCCGGCATGTCCTGCCAGACCATCAGGCCCAGCTTGTCCGCCCAGTAGAACCAGCGGTCGGGCTCGACCTTGATGTGCTTGCGGACCGAGTTGAAGCCCATCTCCTTGTGCATCTTCAGGTCGTACGCCAGCGCTTCGTCGGTCGGCGCCGTGTGCAGGCCGTCGGGCCAGAAGCCCTGGTCGAGCGTGGCCATCAGGAAGGTGGGCTTGCCGTTGAGCATGGTGCGCGTCGTGCCGTTGACCTTCTCCACCGCGAGGGAGCGCATCCCGAAGTAGCTCTTCACGCTGTCGCGGCCGACGGTCACCTTCAGGTCATAGAGGAAGGGGTCGTCGGGCGACCAGAGGTGCGGCTTGGCGATCTTCAACTTGAGGGGTGTGCCCGTGCGTCCGCTCGCCTCGGCGACCTTCTTCTTGCCCTCGTACGCGACTGCCTTGACCGGCACTCCGTCGCGGACGCCCTTGGGCTCGACGGTGACCTGCTTGGTGGCCACGTCGGGCGTGATCTTGAGCGAGTCGGCATGGTCGGTGGCCACCGGCTCCATCCACACCGTCTGCCAGATGCCGGAGGACGGGGTGTACCAGATGCCGCTGGGGTCCAGGCGCTGCTTGCCGACGGGCGGGTTCTCGCCGTTCTTGGCGTCGGTCGGGTCATAGACGCCGACGATCAGTTCCTGGGTCTTGCCGGGCTTCAGGGCGTCCGTGATGTCGGCGCTGAACTTGTCGTAGCCGCCCTTGTGCTCGGCGACCTTCTTGCCGTTCACGAAGACCTCGGACTGCCAGTCGACCGCGCCGAAGTTGAGCTTGAGGCGCTTGCCGTCGCCGACCTTCCAGCCCTGGGGGACGGTGAAGGTCCTGCGGTACCACATGCGGTCCTCGTGCCGTTCCAGGCCGGAGAGCTGGGACTCCACCGGGTAGGGGACGAGGATCTTCTCGGCGAGGTTCTTGCCGACCGGCGGCTTCTCGCCCTCCTTGGCGGAGGCGAACTGCCAGGAGCCGTTGAGGTTGCGCCAGGAGTCACGCGTGAGCTGGGGGCGGGGGTACTCGGGGAGCACGTTGCCCGGCTTCACGTCATCGGCGAACTTGGTGCGCAGCTGGTGCTCGGAGTGGTTGGGGCCGCTGCTCCAGAAGGCGGCGACCGCCTTGCCGTCGTCGCCGGCCAGGCCCCCCTTGCCGTCGTAGCGCAGGTCGGCGGTGCCCTTCGCGGTGCCGGTCTTGTTGCCGACCACGGGCTCCTTGAGGCCCACGAGGAGGGCGCGGGAGTCCTTGGGGTCGGCCTTGACGGTGCTGATCGGCCACTTCGCGCCGCCGATGACGGCCTCGATGTGGTCCGCGAGACCGTTCGGAGGCGCGCCGAGCTTCTGGGCGAAGTCCAGCTTCAGGGTGCGGCCGTCCTTGAGGACCGTGGCGGCGGTGGCTCCGTCGTAGTCGAAGCCGTCGGGGAGGCGGAAGGCCGACTGCGGGACGGCTTCCTTGCTGCCGCCGGGCTCGGTCCAGCGCAGGTGGAGGTTGGAGCCGCCGTAGTGCTCGAAGTACTCGACCTTGATGTCGTAGGCCTTGCCGGCCGTCAACTCGACGGGCTGCGCGGTCTGTTCCTTGTCCCAGTCGTCGACCCAGTGGTCGATGGCGAGCTTGCCGTCGACCCAGAGGCGGAAGCCGTTGTCGCCGATCATGGAGAAGGTGTGCGATCCGGTCTTCTCCGGGACGACCTTGCCGGTCCAGCGGACGGTGGCGTCATCCGCCTTTCCGGTGGCGAAGGCCAGGCGGGGGTCGAGGTTGTCGAAGTCGATCTTCTGGTCGAAGCCGGTGGCCTTGAGCTCGTGGAAGTCGAAGGCGCCGGGGGCGGACTGGGTGTAGTACTCGCCCTTCAGGCCGTGGACGTCGGGGGTTTCGTCGGCGGCCGTCGCGGCCGGGACGGCCGTCAGTCCGGCGCAGGCGAGTGCGACGGTGAGCAGCAGTATCAGCCGCTGCCTGACTCGTCTGGGTCTCATGGGGCGCACAGATCCTCCTTGCTTGAAGCGGTGCTTCGAAGGCCGGGGAAGGGGGTGGCGGGCCGCCGCCGCAGTCTGTACAACGAATCTGTACAACGTTGGAAGGAACGGCAGTTGGCATGACAGCACGCTCTCCGGCGCGCTGTCCAGGGTCACGACAATCACCCCAGGACAGGGGTGCACCTCGACGCAGGGAGCTGCACGTGCGGGTTAGCCTCAAGGACGTCGCGGAGCGCGCGGGCGTCTCGATCAAGACCGTTTCGAACGTGGTGAACAAGTATCAGCACGTCACCCCGGCGATGCGGGCACGCGTCCAGGAGGCCATCGACGAGCTGGGCTACCGACCGAACTTGACGGCACGTCACCTGCGTAAAGGCCGTACGGGAATCATCGCGCTGGCCGTTCCGGAGCTGGGCAACCCATACTTCGCCGAGCTCGCGGGCGCGGTCATCGACGCGGCGGCCGAGCACGACTTCACGGTCCTGCTTGACCACACCAGGGGCGACCGTGAGCAGGAGGTCCTGGTCAGTCAGGGCTTTCGCGCCCGGGTCATCGACGGTCTCATCCTGAGCCCGCTGGAGCTGGAGGCGGCCGACCTCCTCGGCCGCGAGGACGACGTCCCGCTGGTACTGCTCGGCGAGCGCCAGTACGACCTGCCCTACGACCACATCGCGATCGACAACGTCGCGGCGGCCCGCACGGCGGTACGCCACCTCATCAGCCGCGGCCGCACCCGCATCGCGTATCTCGGTGCCCGCACGGACTCCGCGAACCGTCCCGCGAATCTTCGACTCCAGGGCTGGCGCGAGGAGTTGACGCAGGCGGGGATCGCCGCGCCGGACAATCTGGTCGGCCCGGTCGGTGGCTGGAACCGCTGGGACGGGGCGAAGGCGATGGCGCGGATGCTCGACGCGGGAGTGCGGCCCGACGCGGTGTTCGCCTACAACGACCTGGTGGCGATCGGCGCCATGCGCGTGCTGCACGAGCGGGGCCTGCGCGTGCCGTGGGACGTGGCGGTGGTCGGCTTCGACGACATCGCCGAGGGGCAGTTCGGGGCGGTCACGCTGACCACGGTGTCGCCGGACAAGCAGGCCATCGCCCGGCTCGCGGTGGCCTCGCTGCTGCGCAGCCTGGAGGGCCCGGGCGAGCCCGAAGGGCGTGAACTGGCCGCGGAATTCCGCCTGGTGGAGCGCGAAAGCACGCTCGGCCGGCGCTGAGCGGTCCCGTCGGCAGCGGAGGCCTCCGTTTGCGCGGAGGGTTTACAGCCCTCTTTCAACGATGTAAAAAGCTCCCCGTACCGCCGAGTTGACCGCAAGTGCCATCCTCCCGTGAGCGCTCTCAGCGCCGGGGCCGTGCCGTTTTGGGGACTCCATGAAGCCGACCACACGCCTTAGCCGTACCTCAGCCAGGACCCTCCTCGCCGCCGGTCTCGTCGCGAGCCTCGCGCTGGCCACCGGTTGCGCCAAGTCCGAGGACGACGGCGACAAGAGCTCAGCGTCACAGGACAAGGGTGATTCCGGCCAGGTCGTCTCGGAGCCGAGCGAGGGCGGCGGACCGGCCTGCGCGATCGACGCCTACGGCGGCAAGAAGCTCGACCTCAAGAGCGCCACCGTCGGCTTCTCGCAGTCCGAGAAGGAGGCCAACCCCTTCCGCATCGCGGAGACGGCGTCCATCAAGGCCGAGGCGAAGAAGCGCGGCGTCAAGCTGCTCACCGCCAACGCCCAGTCGCAGTTCTCCAAGCAGATCAGCGACGTCCAGGACCTCATCGCCAAGGGCGCCGACCTGCTTGTCATCGCACCGCTGAACTCCGACGGCTGGGAGCCGGTGCTGCGCGCGGCCTCCGCCAAGCACATCCCGATCATCACCATCGACCGCAAGATCAACGCCAAGGCCTGCAAGGACTACGTCAGCTTCATCGGCTCCGACTTCGTCGAGCAGGGCAAGCGCGCGGCCGACCAGATGATCAAGTCGACGGGCGGCAAGGGCGACGTCGCGATCCTGCTGGGCGCCGCGGGCAACAACGTCACCACCGAACGCACCAAGGGCTTCCAGGACCGCATCAAGGAGAAGGCCCCCGACCTGAAGGTCGTCTTCAAGCAGACGGGCGAGTTCGCCCGCGAGAAGGGCCAGCAGGTCACCGAGCAGCTCATCCAGTCCAAGCCCGGCATCAACGGGATCTACGCCGAGAACGACGAGATGGGCCTCGGTGCGGTCAACGCCCTCAAGGGCGCGGGCAAGAAGGCCGGCGACGTGAAGATCGTGACGGTCGACGGCACGCGCAACGCCGTGCAGGGCATCGTGGACGGCTGGATCTCCGGCGTCATCGAGTCGAACCCGCGCTTCGGCCCGCTCGCCTTCCAGACCCTGGACACCTTCACCAAGGGCACGAAGGTCTCGCAGGACATCGTCATCAAGGACAGCGCGTACACGAAGGACAACGCCAAGGCGGACCTCGGCAAGGCGTACTGAGATGTCCGACGTCCTCTCGGTCACCCACCTCAGCAAGACGTTTCCGGGCGTACGCGCCCTGGACGGGGTCGACTTCACCGCGCGCGCCGGTGAGGTGCACGCCCTGATCGGCGAGAACGGCGCGGGCAAGTCCACCCTCATCAAGGTCCTGACGGGCGTGTACGCGCCGGACGCGGGCGAGCTGACCCACAACGGCGAACCGGTCAGCTTCGCCACTCCCCTCGACGCCCAGCACGCGGGCATCTCCACCATCTACCAGGAGGTCAACCTCGTCCCCCTGATGAGCGTGGCCCGCAATCTCTTCCTGGGCCGCGAGCCGCGCGGCCGTCTGGGTCTCATCGATTTCCGCCGGATGCACCGCGAGGCGGACGAGGCCCTGCAGCGGCTCGGTATTCGGGTCGACGTGCGCCGCCCCCTGCGTGAACTGGGGGTCGGAACCCAGCAGATGGTGGCCCTGGCCCGCGCGGTCTCGGTCGACGCGCAGGTCGTCATCATGGACGAGCCGACGTCGTCCCTCGAACCCCGCGAGGTCCAGACGCTGTTCGGCGTGATCCGCATGCTGCGGGACCGCGGCATCGCGGTGATCTACGTCAGCCACCGCCTCGAAGAGCTCTACGAGGTGTGCGACACGGTCACGGTCCTGCGCGACGGCAAGCTGGTGCACACGGGCCGGATCGCGGACCTCGACCGGCTCCGCCTCGTCTCGCTGATGCTGGGGCGCGAGGTCGGGGAGGTACGCGAGGAGGGCGTCACCAAGTTCTCCGGAGAACACGCCCCGGAGACCCAACCAGTGCTTCGGGCAGAGAACTTGACGATGCTTCACCACTTGCATGGCGTGTCCGTCGAGATCCGTCCCGGCGAGGTGGTGGGCCTGGGCGGACTGCTCGGCTCGGGCCGCAGCGAGACGGCCAAGGCCATCGCGGGAGCACTGCCGCCGGACTCCGGACGGGTGGTGATAGCGGGCGCGCCGGTCCGTACGGGCTCACCGCCCGCCGCCATCCGCGCGGGCATCAGCCTCCTCCCCGAGGACCGCAAGGCCGAGGGGATCGTCCCCGGCCTCTCGGTCCGCGAGAACATCGCCCTCGCCGCGCTTCCCCGCCTCTCCCGCTTCGGCCTGGTGAACGAGTCGGCGATCGACTCCATCGTGGACACCTTCATGAAGCGCCTGCGCATCAAGGCCTCGGGCCCCCACCAGAAGGTGGGCGAACTCTCGGGCGGCAACCAGCAAAAAGTACTGCTGGCCCGCTGGCTGGCCATGAACCCCAAGGTCCTCCTCCTCGACGAGCCCACCCGAGGCATAGACATCGGCGCGAAGGCCGAGGTCCAGAAGCTCATCGACGAGCTGGCCAACGACGGCCTCGCAGTACTCCTGATCTCCTCCGACATGGAAGAGCTGATCGAGGGCTCAGACCGAGTGATTGTCCTCAAGGACGGCACGGTGATCGAAGAACTCACCGGCGCCCAGGTCACGGAGGACGCCCTCATGCGAGCGATAGCAACAACCGGGAGCCCAGGTGACTAGCCCCCGACCCGCCCGCAGCCGCCAGACCAACCCGAGGGGACGTGCCGGTATGTCCGCCCGGAGCACGGTTCGCAGGACTCCGGTGCCGAAGTACCCATGGGGCCACCGGACGATAGCGAGGACGGACATACCGGCGCGGCCCCGCCTCACCGAGAAGCCAAGGCGCACCCGGAGTACTCATGACTGACCTCGCCCTAGGAGCAAAAGCCGCCGACCGCGAACGCATCCTCCGCTTCCTCCAGAACTACGGCGTATACCTGGGCGTAGCCGTCCTCCTGCTGCTCAACATCGCGCTCACCCCGCACTTCCTCTCCGCCGAGAACTTCCGCACCCAGGCGGTCCAGGTCGCCCCCGTCCTCATCGTCGCGCTCGGCATGGCGCTGGCCATCGGCAGCGAGGGCGTGGACCTCTCCGTCGGCTCCGTCATGGCGCTCTCCACGTCACTGCTCTCCCTCTACCTCGGCTACGGGACATGGATCGCGATCATCGTCGCGGTCATCGGCGGTGCGGTCATCGGCATCGCGAACGGCTCGCTCATCGCGTTCATCGGCGTCCAGCCCATCGTCGCCACGCTGGCGTTGATGGTCGCGGGCCGCGGCCTCGCTCTCGTGCTCCTCCCCCAGCTCAAGGACGTACGCGACCCGACCATGGCCTCGCTCGGCTCCGGCGCCGTGCTCGGCATCCCCTACCTCGTCCTGATCGCGGCGGCACTCGCACTCCTCGTCGCGTTCGTCGTCCGGCGCACCACCTTCGGACGACAACTGCTCGCCATCGGCGACAGCCGCCCGGCCGCGCGCCTCGCGGGACTCCCCGTACGCCGTGTCCTGATCCTCGTGTACGTCTGCTCCGGCGCCCTCGCGGCGATCGCGGGCGTCCTGGCGACGGCCCGTCTCACCGCCAGCGACCCCACCTCGCTGGGCAACCTGATGGAACTGTCCGCGATCACCGCCGTGGTGGTCGGCGGCACCCCGCTCAGCGGCGGGCGCGTACGGATCGGCGGCACCGTCGCGGGCGCCGTACTGATCCAGCTGCTCACCGCCACGCTCATCAAGCACGATCTGCCGCCCTCCTGGACACAGATCGCCCAGGCCGTAGTGATCATTCTCGCCGTCTACGCGGCACGGGAGAGGGGCAAGCGGTGACCGGCACCGTCCTATCCGAGGCCAAGTCCATGAAACCGAGCGACGACGAACCCACCGGCGCGAGCCGCTCCGAGCGTGTCAGCGCACTCGCCCAGCAGCACGGCGCCCTGGTCACCCTGGTGGTCGCCGTCATCGCGGCGTCGGCCAGCTTCGACACGTTCCTGACCGGCGACAACCTGGAGAACATGGCGGTCTCCTCCGCCTTCCTCGCGGTCGTCGCCCTGGGCATGACCTTCGTGATCATCACCGGCGGCATCGACCTCTCCGTCGGGTCGCTGTTCGCGCTCGGCGGGGTCCTCGCGGCCTGGGGCTCGCAGTACGGGACGGCGGTGGCGCTGCTCCTGCCGCTCGCGGTCTGCGGACTCATCGGCCTGGTCAACGGCCTCCTCATCGCCCGCTCCCGGCTGGCCCCCTTCATCGTGACGCTGGCCGCGATGCTGGGCGCCCGCGGCATCCTCCTGTCCATCACCGACGAGGGGTCGAAGACCTATCTGGTCGACAAGGACTCGTTCTTCGCGACACTCGGCCAGGGGAAGGTCCTCGGCGTCGGCGCCCCGGTCTGGATCACGCTCGTCCTCTTCGTCGCCGGCGCCGTGGTCCTGCGCCGCAGCCGCTTCGGCCAGTACGTGTACGCGGTCGGCGGCAACGAGGACGCGGCGGCCCTGATGGGTGCCCCCGTGGCCCGCACCAAGGTCACCGTCTACACCATCTCCGGGCTCTGCGCGGGCCTGGCGGGCGCGCTCAACGCGGCCTGGCTGGTCTCGGGCGTCACCATCCTCGGCTCGGGCATGGAACTGGAGGCGATCTCGGCGGTCGTCATCGGCGGCACGCTCCTGACCGGCGGATTCGGCTTCATCAGCGGCTCGCTCGTCGGCGTGCTGCTCCTGAAGGTCATCCAGAACGTCATCAACCAGATCGGCTCGCTCGACTCCGCCTACCAACAGGTGGTCAGCGGCGCCTTCCTGGCCCTCGTCGTGATCGCGCAGACATGGCTGGGCCGCAGGCGCCGTGTGCTGTAGCTACAGGGGGACGATCTGGCCCTTGCCCAGGGCGATCACTCCCCCCTTCGACACCGTGTAGAGCTCTTCGTCCCGCTCGGGGTTGACGCCGATCGTCGCCCCGGGCGGGACGTCCACGTTCTTGTCGAGCACGGCGCCCCGCACCACCGCTCCCCTGCCCACACTGACGTTGTCGTGCAGCACCGAACCCTGTACGACCGCCCCGTCCTCGATCGTCACGCCGGGCGAGAGCACGGAGCGTGTGACCTGCCCCCGGATGACGCATCCGGGGCTGACGATGGACTCGCTGGCGATGCCGGCGGCGCAGAACTTGGCGGGCGGCAAGCCGCCCGGGTGGGTGTAGATGGGCCAGCGGCGGTTGTCCAGGTTGAAGACGGGCTGGTCGGAGATCAGGTCCATGTGCGCTTCGTAGTACGCGTCGAGCGTGCCGACGTCCCGCCAGTAGCCGTGGTCGCGCGCGGTCTCCCCCGGCACGTGGTTGTCGTCGAAGTCGTAGACCTGGGCAAGGCCGCGCTCGGTGAGCATGGGCAGGATCGAACCGCCCATGTCGTGCTTGGAGTTGTCGTCCTCGGCGTCCTGCTGGATCGCGTCGACGAGGGTCTTCGTGGTGAAGACGTAGTTGCCCATGGAGGCGAACACCTCCTGCGGCGACCCGGGCAGGCCGGGCGGGTCGGTGGGCTTCTCCAGGAACCGGTCGACCCGCCGGCCGTCCCGGGCGGGCGTGATGATGCCGAAGGACGACGCCTCCGAGCGCGGCACGCGGATGCCCGCCACCGTCACCCCGGCGCCGCTCTCGAAGTGCTGGTTGAGCATCTGCCGGGGGTCCATGCGGTAGACGTGGTCGGCACCGAACACCGCGATGTAGTCGGGCTGTTCGTCGTGGACGAGGTTGAGGGACTGCAGGATCGCGTCCGCACTTCCCAAGTACCAGCGCGGGCCCAGGCGTTGCTGTGCCGGGACCGGCGTGACGTAGTTGCCGAGGAGGCTCGACATCCGCCAGGTGGTGGTGACATGCCGGTCCAGGGAGTGCGACTTGTACTGCGTCAGCACGCAGATCCGCAGGATGTCGCCGTTGACGAGATTGGAGAGCACGAAGTCGACGAGGCGGTACGTGCCGCCGAACGTGACCGCTGGTTTGGCCCGGTCGGCCGTGAGGGGCTGCAGGCGCTTCCCCTCACCACCCGCCAGGACTATTCCGAGCACCGAAGGTCCACCGCGCATCGCGCCGCCCCCTTAACTGGGATCACTTGGACTCGAGTAACTCCTCGTACACGCCGGTCGTGCGTCGCGCGACCGCGTCCCAGCCGAACTCCCTGACGGCGCGGTCACGTCCGGCCGCGCCCATGCGGGTCGCGGCGCCGGGATCGGCGACCAGTTCGTTCAGGGCCTGTGCGAGCCGCGCCTCGAAGGCCGCCGGCTCCTTCTCCTCGTACGGGACGAGGAGTCCCGTGCTTCCGTGGGCGACGACCTCGGGGATGCCTCCGACGTCCGATGCCACGACCGCGGTGCCGCAGGCCATCGCCTCCAGGTTCACGATGCCGAGCGGCTCGTACACGGACGGGCAGACGAACACCTGGGCGTGCGCGAGGAGTTGGATGATCTGCGGCCGGGGCAGCATCTCCGGGATCCAGTGGACTCCCCCGCGGACGCGGCTCAGCTCCTCGAAGAGCACGCGGAACTCGGCGTCGATCTGCGGGGTGTCGGGGGCTCCGGCGCAGAGCACGAGCTGCGTCGCGGGGTCCAGCTCCTTCGCGGCGCGCAGCAGGTGGGGCACGCCCTTCTGCCGGGTGATGCGTCCGACGAACAGGACGTAGGGCCGCTCGGGGTCGATCCCCAGGTGTTCGAGGACGTCCGTGCCGGGGTCGGGGCGGTACAGGCCGGTGTCGATGCCGTTGTGCACGACGTGCACCTTCGCCGGGTCGATGGCGGGATAGCAGCCGAGGATGTCGTCCCGCATGCCGCGCGAGACGGCGATCACGGCGTCCGCGGCCTCGACGGCGGTGCGCTCGGCCCAGCTGGACAGGGCGTACCCGCCACCCAGTTGCTCGGCCTTCCAGGGGCGCAGTGGCTCCAGGGAGTGCGAGGTCATGACGTGCGGGATGCCGTGCAGGAGTTTGCCGAAGTGGCCCGCGAGGTTGGCGTACCAGGTGTGGGAGTGGACCAGGTCGCACCCCGTGAGGGCGGCCGCCATGGACAGGTCCACGGAGAAGGTGCGCAGGGCGTCGTTGGCGCCCTCCAGGGAGTTCCAGGCCTGGTGGCGCATGGGTCCGCCGACGGACCCGCCATTCCCCCAGCAGTGCACGTCCACGTCGACGAGGGACTCCAACTCCCGTGCGAGGAACTCGACATGGACTCCGGCTCCGCCGTACACATCAGGTGGGTATTCCCGGGTGAGCAGTCCCACTCGCACGCAGAACCTCCGTCCGTCCGCCCCAGCCGTCGGTCGCCCGCCCCCTCATGGTCACCCAGAAGCGCCCGGTGGGGAAGAGGCCCGCACCGACCTCTGGGGCGGCCGGTCGAAGCAGCAGTCGCCGCACAGGCCGCCGCTTGGGCAGCGGTAGTAGAGGCAGCAGCTGCGGCGGCGGAACGCGGTGCCGCGCCGAGTTCCGGTGCCGCGCAGGTCGGGGTGGTCGAAGAGTGCGGCGGCCAGCGCCCGTGCCCGCTCCCCCACATCGGTACGTCCCGTGCGGCGCGCCCAGGTGTCCAGTTCGCGGGCCGCCCCGGCGAGCGCGGAGCCCGCGTTGCCCCACAGCAGGGGCGCGGAGATCCGGTACCGCGTGCGCAACACGTCGGCCAGGGGCGCCAGATGGCCGTGCTGTACGGCCTCCCGGATGCTCGCGGCGTCGCCGGGCCGTGTCCGCACGTCCGTGAGCCACAGGTCGTCGGGCGAGCTGCCGTCCGCGTCCCAGTGCAGCAGCCCCGGGTCGAGGTCGGGCAGCTCGCCGTGCAGCGCGGCCGAGCCGAGCGCCACCGACCACAGCCGTGCCGCGAGCCCCAGCTGTGCCACGGAGACCGCGACGCGCGCGTCGGGCGCCCCGAGCCGGGCGGCGACCTTGTCGACGCGGAACGCGAGGGGCCCGGCATCCCCCGCGTACAGCCGTGCCAGGGGCGTCACGTGGGCGCCGTCGGGCGGCGCCCCCGTGCGCAGGGCGAAGAATCCGCCGACGGAGCCGACTTCGGTCAGGTCGAGAGAGGCTGTCACGACAGCAGAGCCTAGGCGTCCCTGCGGAACAGGGCCGTCCACAGGAAGGGCTCGCCGAAGTACGGGGAGCCGGCCGGTTCGTCGCGCATGCGGCGCAGTTCGACCTCCGTGAGGTCGGAGAAGATCCAGCGCAGGGACTCCGGCGTGTAGGCGAGGCCGCCCTGGAGCCCGGACGCACGGTAGAGGTCCGCGTCGGGCAGCTCGGAACCGGAGCCCGGGTCTCCGGCGGCGAAGCTGGTGAGCGCGAGGTGGCCGCATGGGGCGAGGGCGCGGTCGAGCAGGGAGAGGTAGCTGACGCGGCGGTGGGGCGGCAGGTGGTGAAAGCAGCCCGAGTCGTGGATCAGGTCGTACGGGCCGCCCAGTTCGGCCTCCGTGAGCGCGAAGGCGTCGCCGCGGCGGAAGCGGATGTCCGCCCCGGCCTCGCGGGCCCGCTCCTCGGCCCAGGCGACGGCTGCCGGGGAGAGGTCGACGGCGTCCACCTGGAACCCCAGGGACGCCAGATACAGGGAGTTGCGTCCGGGGCCGCAGCCCAGATCGAGGGCGCGGCCCGGCGTGACGAGGCCTCGCTCGACGTACGAGGCCAGGTTCTCGTCCGGTTTCGCCACGAAGAAGGGCACCGGCCTCGACCGGTCGGTGTAGAAGCCGTCCCACCAGCTCGCCGCGTCGGCGGTCCACCGGTCGGCCTCCGCCGCGAACAGGCCGTCCATGAGCTTCAGGACGTCATCGACACTGCGTATGTTCCGGTGCATCCGGACCCCTTTCCACGAGGGTCAAGAATACGGTCGGGCGCCATGAAAGCCCAGGTCAGACCGTGTGAGCGTAAGCCCGTTGACGGTCGTTCGAGGGGGTGGCAGCGGCGCGGAGGGGCCGCACCCCGCACAAGGCGGTCCGGTGCGTCCAGGGCGCGCCCAGGGGCCTGTACGGGGGCGTTCCGGAGTGCGCTCTCGCAAGAATTTTCGAGATTCTGGATGATCTGCCGAACCGCCGCGTAACCCACCCGGGGGAGGACATCTTCCCGGTCGTACTCCATCGGCAGTAGGACCCAATGCCTGCTGAGGTACGACGACGTGGAGCGAAATTCGCGAGATCGTAGTGACTATGGAAGCCGACCGTTCGCCGCGCCGGACGCCCCGGGCCCACCAGGGGGCGCAACGCAAGCCGTGGAGCACCTCATGAGTGCCCTCACGCTCGCCGTGCTGCTCTCCCTCGTCTCGGCCGTGGCCTACGCGGGCGGGGCCATTCTGCAGGAGCGCGTCGCCGTGAGCACGCCGGAGCGGCGGTACGCCCCGATGCGCCGGGGCATCTGGTGGCTCGCCATCGCGCTGAACGGCCTCGGTGCGCTCCTGCACGTCGTGGCGCTCGCGTACGGGCCGCTGAGCCTGGTGCAGCCGCTCGGCGCCCTGACCATCGTCTTCGCCCTGCCGATGGCCGCCCTCTTCGTGCGCCGCAAGGCAGGGGCCACCGCGTGGCGCGGCGCGATCATGGCGACCGTGGGTCTCGCCGGGCTGCTCTCCCTGACGCAGTCGGCCGACGCGCAGTCCCTGGACGACGCCGAGCGGGTCATGGTGGCGCTGGTGACGGCGGGCGCCGTGGTGGCGCTCATGGTCGTGGCGCACGCGGTGCACCGTCATCCGGTGGTGCGCAGCGTGCTGCTCGCCAGTGCGGCGGGCGTCGCCTTCGGCATCGCCTCGGTGTTCACCAAGACGGTGGCGGTGGACCTGGACGCGCACGTGTCGCTGACGCGGCAGGTGCCGAGCCTCGCCGTCATCGCCGTCCTGGCCGGCGCCGGTGTACTGATCTCGCAGGCCTCCTACCGGGGTGCGGGCCTCGCGGCGCCGCTGTCGACGGTGACCGTCATCAACCCGGTCGTCGCCGCCGCGGTGGGCCTCACGCTCTTCGGCGAATCGTTCCGCTACGGCGCTGCGGGCACGATCGTCGCCCTCAGTTTCGGGGTCGTCGCGGCGGGCGGTCTGATCCTGCTGACCACGGAGCGGATCGGCGCGCAGGGTGTTCCGGCGACAGTGCCGGTGGCCAAGGGCGGTCCGGTGGCGGCCGACGCCACGGCCTCCGAGGCGCGGACGCACGAGCTGCCCGCGGTGCCCCCACAGCCCGCGGCCGGACCGGACGCACACCCGCATCCGCACCCGCACCGCCGGGTGTTGTTCCGTCACGGCCACGGGCGCGAGCGCATCGGCTCCTGAGGGCCTTGGCCCGAGGCCGCAGCACGTCCTGAAGCCCCTGAGGATGCGTTCCTCAGGGGCTTACGCGTGTCAGATCCGGACGCCGCCGGCCCGCAGATACGCGAGCGGGTCGACGTCGGAGCCGAAGCCGGGCCCCGTGCGGATCTCGAAGTGCAGGTGCGGGCCCGTGCTGTTGCCCGTGGACCCCGAGCGCGCGATGCGCTGCCCCGCGCCGACCTTCTGCCCGGCCTTCACGGTGAGCGCCGAGAGATGGCCGTACTGGGAGTACTTGCCGTCGGCGTGCCGGATCACCACTTCGTAGCCGTACGAGCCGCCCCAGCCCGCCGAGACGACCGTGCCCGCGGCGACGGCCTTCACGGACGTGCCGGTGGCCACGGGGAAGTCGACGCCCGTGTGATAGCCCTTCGACCAGGAGCCGCCCGCGGCGCGGTACGGCGTGCTCGGCGAGGCGGCCACAGGTGCGGACATGCCCCGCGAGGCCTGGGCGGGCTTCGCCTTCTTCGGCTCGGCCTTGGGCTGGGCCTTCGGCTTCGGCGCTGCCTTCGGTTCGGCCCGCTGCTTGGGCTCCGTGTGCGGCTTCGGCTTCCCGGCGGCCGCCCGCTTCTGCGAGGCCTGCAGTGCGAGCCGCTGGCCCGGCGTGATCAGATCGGGGTCACCGCCGATGGTCGTGCGGTTGGCCTCGTACAACTGCTGCCAGCCGCCGCGGACCCGGCGTTCGTCGGCGATCTGGGAGAGCGTGTCGCCGCGGACGACCGTGTACATCTGGCCACGGCCCGCGGTGGACTGCGGGGTCACTTCCGGCTTGACGTCCTTGACCTGGCGCTGGGGTGCCTTCGGCGCGGCCTTCTTGGGCGCGCTCACCGGCGTGACGTCGGGTGCGTCGCCGCCCCGCGTCAGGCCCGCACGCTCCGAGCAGACCGGCCAGGCCCGCGGGCCCTGCGCCTTGAGGACCTTCTCGGCGACGGCTATCTGCTGGTCCTTGGTCGCGCGGTCGGCACGCGGGGCGTAGGCCGTGCCGCCGTACGCCTCCCAGGTGGACTGTGTGAACTGCAGGCCGCCGTAGAAGCCGTTGCCGGTGTTGATGCTCCAGTTACTGGTGGACTCGCACGCCGCGACCTTGTTCCAGGTGTCGACGTCGGCCGCCTCCGCCGTGCCCGTGCCGATCAGCGGCAGCGCCATCCCGGCGCCCCCCGCCGTGACGGTCAGCGAAGCTCGGTTGATCCGGTTCGGCTGATACCGGCGGTGCCGACCGCGTACGGCCATGAGAGCTCCCTCGGTCACACACATCACAGTCACGTCGGACACACGACAAGGCGGCAAGTTAGCCGGTCCGACCCAACCGTGACAAGGGCGCGCGACCGAGGGGGCGCGCCATCGGTCAGCCCTTCAAGTGCTCCGGGAGCCAACGCAGTTGGACACTCTGCTGGTAGGGGCCACCGCCCTCGTGATCGTTGAAGGAGTACACCTCCATCGAACGTTCCGCCCCCGTGTAGGCGTTGTGCGCGGCGAACACCGTGGACGGCGGGCACGTCATGTCCTCTAGCGCCGCCGAGAAGAGCGCGGGCGCCGTGCCCCGCGCCGCGAAGTGCACGCCGTCGAAGTAGGAGAGCGTACGGAAGACGCGCTCCTCGACGCCGCGCTTCGCCTTCATGTAGAGCGCGATCTCCCGGTACGGCGGCCGGTCGGTGAGGGTCGTGGCCCTCGGGAAGTCGCAGAGGAACGGCACGTCTGCCGCGATCGCCGCCAGGTCCGGGACGAGTCCGCCGACGGCGAGCGTGATCCCGCCGCCCTGGCTGCCGCCGACCGCGGCGACCCGCGAGGAGTCCACCAGCGGATGCGAGCGGGCCGCCTCGACCGCCCGTACGCCATCGGTGAAGACGCGGCGGTAGTAGTACTCGTGGGGGTCCTCGATGCCACGCGTCATGTAGCCGGGGTAGGCGGGCCCGCTGCCGACCGGGTCGGGGGTGTCGCCCGGCGAACCGCCGCTGCCCTGCCCCCGGGTGTCCATCACGAAGTGCGCGAAGCCCGCCGCCGACCACAGCAGCCGCTCGTGCGGGAGGCCTCGGCCGCCGCCGTACCCGATGTACTCGACGACGGTGGGCAGTGGCTCGGTCGTCCCGGCGGGCAGTATCAGCCAGCCCTTGACGGGGTGGCCGCCGAATCCCGCGAACGTCACGTCGAAGACGTCGACCGTGCTCAGGTGCGCGTCGACGGGGACGAAGCGGGCGTCCAGGTCGTGCTCGCGTGCGGCCGAAAGGGTCTTCTCCCAGAACGCGTCGAAGTCCTCGGGCTCGGTCACCTCGGGCCGGTAGCGGCGCAGTTCGTCGAGCGGCATGTCGAAATGGGGCACGGGCGGCTCCTTCGTCGGACACAGTGTCGTCAATGTCACGCTACGCCGCGGGGCGATACTGGCGAACATCACCGGCACTTCCACTTCCAGGAGTCACGGCATGAGCAGCACGTCAGCCCAGATCGGAGTCACGGGCCTCGCGGTCATGGGGCGCAATCTGGCCCGCAACTTCGCACGCAACGGCTACACCGTCGCCCTGCACAACCGCACGGCGGCCAAGACACAGGCGCTGGTCGAGGAGTTCGGTCACGAGGGTGAGTTCATCGCCACCGAGACCGCCAAGGAGTTCGTCGCGGCGCTCGAGCGCCCGCGCCGCCTCGTCATCATGGTGAAGGCGGGCGAGCCCACGGACGCCGTCATCCGGGAGTTCGCCCCGCTCCTGGAACCGGGCGACATGATCGTCGACGGCGGCAACGCGCACTTCGCGGACACCCGGCGCCGCGAGCGTGAACTGCGCGAGCAGGACATCCACTTCGTCGGCACGGGCGTGTCCGGCGGCGAGGAGGGCGCGCTGCTCGGCCCGAGCATCATGCCGGGCGGATCGCAGGAGTCGTACGCCTCGCTCGGCCCGATGCTGGAGAAGATCTCGGCGAAGGCCGAGGACGGATCGCCGTGTGTCACGCACGTCGGCCCGGACGGCGCGGGGCACTTCGTGAAGATGGTGCACAACGGCATCGAGTACGCGGACATGCAGCTGATCGCGGAGGCGTACCAGCTGCTTCGCGATGTGGCGGGCTACTCCCCCGCGCAGATCGCGGACATCTTCCGCACCTGGAACACCGGCCGCCTCGACTCCTACCTGATCGAGATCACGGCGGAGGTCCTGAAGCACGTGGACCCCGCGACGGGCAAGCCGTTCGTGGACGTGGTCGAGGACCGGGCCGAGCAGAAGGGCACCGGCCGCTGGACCGTGCAGATCGCCCTCGACCTGGGCGTCCCGGTGTCGGGCATCGCGGAGGCGGTGTTCGCCCGGTCCCTCTCGGGCCACTCCGAACTGCGGGCGGCCTCCAAGGAGTTGGCGGGCCCGACGGCGCGGGCGCTGGACGAGGCGGAGGCCGCGGCGTTCGCCGACCAGGTCGAGCAGGCGCTGTACGCCTCGAAGATCGTGTCGTACACGCAGGGCTTCCACGAGGTCGCCGCGGGCAGCGAGGAGTACGGCTGGGACATCGACCTGGGCGCGGTCGCCGCCATCTGGCGCGGCGGCTGCATCATCCGCGCCGCCTTCCTGGACCGCATCCGCGCCGCGTACGACGCGCGCGCGGATCTGCCGAGCCTGCTCTCGGACAAGACGTTCGCGCAGGAGATCGGTGCGGCCCAGGACGACTGGCGCGCGGTCCTGGTCGCGGCCACCCGGCAGGGTGTCCCCACGCCGGGCTTCTCGGCGGCCCTCGCGTACTACGACGCGCTGCGTGCGGAACGCCTGCCGGCCGCGCTCACGCAGGGCCAGCGGGACTTCTTCGGGGCGCACACCTACCGGCGTACGGACCGCGAGGGGTCGTTCCACACCTTGTGGGGCGGGGACCGCTCGGAGGTCCGGGCCTAGGGCCTGATCCAGCCGGGAGGCCCTGGGCCGCCGTCGGGCCCCAGGCCTCCCCGTCCGCCGTCAGACCGGCTTCGGCTCGGTCTCGGGCTCCGGTCCCGGCGGCGGGAGCGGGGTCGGCGGCGGGCCCGGCGTGGGCCGGGGCACGGGGCCCGGGCCGGGGCCCGGCGTGGGCCGGTCGGGGTCCGGAACGGGGTTCGGTGCGTTCGGGTCGGGGATCGGGCTCGGCGGCATGGGGTCGGGGAACGGGACGGTCATGGTCTCCTCCATCGAGGTCGGAGAGGGGTCGTGACCACTCTCTCCCGCCTCGCGTGCCCACGCCTGCCGAGTCCACGCGTCCTCGCGCCGTCCGATCAGTTCCGAGTGCCGTCCGATCAGTTCCCGGTACGGCTGAGGCGCACGACGGGGATGTCGCGATCAGTCTTGGCCTGATAGTCCGCGTAGGGGGCGAACAGCTCGACGAGGCCCGGCCAGACCCTGGCCTTCTCCTCGGCCGACAGGGTCTCGGCGCGGGCGGCGAACCGCTCCTCGGTGCCCACACGGAGTCGTACGTCGGGCTCGTCGACGAGATTGCGGTACCACAAGGGGTGCTCGTCGTTGCCGCCGTTCGAGGCCACGACGAGGTAGTCGTCGCCGTCGCGGCCGTAGATCAGTACGGTGCGGCGCCACTGCCCGGTGCGCCGTCCGCGGTAGTCGAGCAGCAGGCAGGTGACGCCCCGGGTCTCGTGGCCCTCCGTGCCGCCGGACTCCTCGTAGACACGGGCCTGTTCGGCTACCCAGCCGGTGGGGCTGACGATGACCTCTTCGTCCTGCTGCGCCATGTCCACTCCTGTGAAGTCGAAGGGGTACGCGGGGGCCGAGTGGCAACTCAACCCCCGGGATCAGCCTACGACTTGGCGCCGACGCCGCATCGGAGAACGGCCGCGCGCAGACCGGGACGCGGGCTGGCGATGACCGGTACGGGCAGGGTGGCGCGGTCCGCCGCGTCCGCCATGGACGCCTGGGCGAGGACGACGGAGTCGACGCCTTCCAGGGCGTCGACGGCCTCCGCGACCAGACGTACGTGGCCTTCCCGGTCACCGGCCTCGAACCGCTCCCAGGCGCCGACCACCAGGACCGTCGTGACGTCGACGGGCCGTCCGGCGCGGGCGGCCTCCTCCTCGACGAGTGCGCGGGTCGGACCCAGGGTGCTCTCCAGGGTGGCGACGACGGCCACGGACCGCCCCGCGGCCACGGCGGCGGCCGCCATGGGCCGGTCGACCCGCACGACGGGGACGCCGACGGCCGCGGCGCGGGCCTCGGTGACGGCGCCGATCGTCGAGCAGGTGCAGAGCACGGCACTCGCCCCCTCGGCGACGGCCTGCTCCAGCAGCTCCTGGATGTCGTCGGCCACCGCGTCCGGCCCCTCGGCACGGGCCCGCGCGAGCAGGTCCTCGTGGACGAGGTGCCGCAGGGCGAACCCCGGATGGTCCTGGTCCCGCAGCCCCTCGAAGACGGGGACGTGCACGGGCGAGGTGTGCAGCAGGGCGAGAGTCGGGGTCACCACCGCCGGGGTCACCACGCGGCCGGGTCCGACTTCACCTTGTCCAGAGCGGCGGCGACCAGCTCTCCCGAGGGCACGGGCGCCTCGTCGGGGTGCCGTTCGGCCCATTTCACGACGTACGGGCACAGGGGCGCGACGGCGACGCCTTCCCGCGCGGCCATCGCGTACAGCTCCCTGGCCAGCGATCCCGCGATGCCCTCGCCCTCGTGCGCGGGCACCACTTCGGTGTGCACCGGCACCAGGGCGGACTCGGGCGCGTCCAGCGTGAAGTAGGCGATCCGGCCGACGACTTCACCGTCCACGCGCGCTTCGAGGGCGCCGCGCGCCCGGTCGTCGCGGATCTCGATCCCACTGCTCATCGGCTCTCCTGGAGGTCGTGCACCGCCTGCGGGCTGCGCGCCATGTCGTCGGCGCCCGGCACCGGCGCGGACGCGTCGTCGCCGAGGGCCACGATGCGGTTGACCGCGCCGTCGACGCCGTCGACGTGCACGACCTTGGGCCGCAGGGTGCGGGCCTCGGCGTCGTCGACCTGGGCGTAGCTGATGATGATCACCTTATCGCCGGGGTGTACGAGGTGCGCGGCCGCGCCGTTGATGCCGATGACGCCGCTGCCGCGTTCGCCCTCGATGGTGTACGTCTCCAGACGGGCGCCGTTGGTGATGTCGACGATGTGCACGAGCTCGCCGGGCAGCAGGTCGGCGGCGTCGAGGAGATCGGCGTCGATGGTGACGGAGCCCACGTAGTGCAGGTCGGCCTGGGTCACGGTGGCGCGGTGAATCTTGGACTTGAACATGGTGCGCAGCATGTTGAACTCCTGGGATCGGCTCCCTGCCCGCGTTATTGCAGGTCAAGGGCGTTATTCACTCTACATGGGCGTACGCCCGCACGCCGGGATACTCCGAGGTGCGCTCAGCGGTCCACCCGCTTCTCGTGCGGTCCTGTGTCCGGGACCTCGCCGATCTCCGCCGCCGCAGGATCGAGTACGCGCGCCAGGAACGTCCGGGTCCGCTCATGCTGCGGGTCGCCCACCACACGTTCGGGCGTGCCCTCCTCGACGATCACTCCGTCGTCCATGAAGACCACCCGGTCGGCGACCTCGCGCGCGAAGCTCATCTCATGGGTGACGACCAGCATCGTCATCCCCTCCTTGGCGAGCGAGCGCATCACCGCGAGTACGTCTCCGACCAGTTCGGGATCGAGCGCGGAGGTCGGCTCGTCGAAGAGCATCAGCTCGGGGTCCATGGACAGCGCCCGGGCGATCGCGACCCGCTGCTGCTGGCCGCCGGAGAGCTGCGCCGGATAGGACTGCTCCTTGTCGACGAGGCCGACCCGCGCGAGGTTGGCCCGCGCGATGCGCTCGGCCTCCTCCTTGCCGCGCCGCAGCACGCGGCGCTGCGCGATGGTCAGGTTCTCCAGTGCCGTGAGGTGCGGGAAGAGGTTGAACGACTGGAAGACCATGCCGATCCGGCGGCGTACGCGATCGATGTCCACATCGGGGTCGGTGACCTCCGTGCCGGCCACCGTCACCGTGCCCGACGTGGGTTCTTCCAGGAGATTGACACAGCGCAGCAGGGTCGACTTG
This sequence comes from Streptomyces sp. NPDC032198, assembly GCF_040636975.1. Classification (NCBI taxonomy): domain Bacteria; kingdom Bacillati; phylum Actinomycetota; class Actinomycetes; order Kitasatosporales; family Streptomycetaceae; genus Streptomyces; species Streptomyces sp. NPDC032198. The sequence goes on from NZ_JBEZVL010000004.1 coordinate 618,238, forward strand.
CCGGAGCCCGAAGGGCCGATGACACAGACCACGTCACCGCGCCCGACCGTGAAGTCGATGCCCTTGAGCACCTCCAGATCGCCGAACGACTTGTGCAGCTCGCGCACCTCGATCGCCTGGCCCGAGGGTGCGGGCGCGTCGGGTGTCCTGTCCAACTTCACGGTGCTCACCTGGCTTTCGCCGTACGGGCCTCGAGCCGCCGCACCAGATGGCCGAGCGGGAGGGTGATGACGAGATACAGCAGTCCGGCGATCAGGATCGGGGTCAGGCTCTTGTGCTCGTTCAGCGCGTCCCGGCCGAAGTTGGCCAGCTCGAACTGGCCGAGCGAGAGGCCGAGCAGATACACCAGGGAGGAGTCCTTGGTGAGCAGGATCAGCTCGTTGGTCAGCGGCGGCAGCACGATCCGGAACGCCTGCGGCATCACGATCGACACCATCGCACGCCCCGATGACATGCCCAGCGAACGGGCCGCCTCCGTCTGCCCCTTGGGCACCGCCAGAATGCCCGCGCGGATCGTCTCGGCCATATAGGCGGCGCCCACCAGGCCCAGCGACAGCATCACCGTGATGTCCATGTCGAGCGCGACCTCGAAGGCCAGCGGCACGCCGAAGCCGAGCGCGATGAACACCAGCAGGGAGGGGACGCCGCGGAAGAACTCGATATAGGCGATCGCGATCCAGCGGTACGGAGCCACCGTGGACAGCCGCATCAGCGCAAGGACGATGCCGAGCCCCAGGCCGAAGCCGAAGCCGAGCAGCGTGTAGTAGGCGGTGTTGACCAGCGCGGTGGTGATCACCTCGGGGAACATCGCCTTGGCGATCTCCACGTCGAAGAACGCCTGGCGCAGTGTCCCCCAGTCGGCCACCAGGGCGAACACGGCTATGGCGATGATCAGCACGGCGTACTGGACGCCGCGGACCAGCCGTGCCCGCTTCCGTCGGGACATGGTCATACGTGCAGAACTCCTCTGGTCAGCCGTTTGAGTGCTCGAGGTCAGCTCTGCGGAGTGGTACCGAACCACTTCTTGTAGATCTTGTCGTAACTGCCGTCGGCTCGCGCCTCCTTGAGGACCTTGTCGGCCTTGGCGCGCAGCGCGTCATTGCCCGTACGGAAGCCGATTCCGTACTCCTCGCCGGTGTCGAACTCCGCGGTCACCTCGGTGTCCGGGTTCTCCTTGACGTACTCGAAGAGCACGCCGTTGTCGTTGATGCCCGCATCGACCTTGCCTGCCTTGACGGCGGTGAGCAGCAGCCCGACGTCCTCGTACTCCACGAGTTCGATGTCGAGGCCCTTGCTCTCCTTCTTGGCGTAGATGCCGCCGGTGGTTGCCTTCTGGTAGCCGAGCTTCTTGCCCTTGAGGTCGTCGAAGGTCTTGTAGGGCTCGCCCTTCTTGGTGATCAGTGCCTGGGTGGCGTTGAAGTAGGGGTCCGAGAAGTCCATGACCTTGTCGCGTTCCTTGGTGATCGTCATGCCCGCGGCGGCCAGATCGCATTTGCGGATGTTGAAATCCTGGCCGGTCTCGATGCCCTCGAAGGGCGTGTTGACGATCTCCTGCTTCACCCCCAGTTCCTTGGCGATGAGGTCGACCAGATCCACGTCGAAGCCGACGATCTTGCCGTCCTTCTTCGACTGGAACGGCGGATAGGGCAGATGCGTGCAGGTCTTGAGCGTGCCGGACGAGACGAGCTTGACCCCCGAGCCGCCCTTGTCACCGTCGCTGTCGGACTTGGTGCTGGTGCAGCCCGCCGCCAGCAGGCCGGCGGCCACAGTCAGGGCCATGACAGCCACCAGGGAACGAACGGACTTCGGGGGACGAGCGGACACAGGACCTCCAGGGCAGGCTCGAACCAGGGCGCGAGCGAGATCAACAGCGCTGTGTGCTGCGCGAGCTGCGGTGCATCCTGCCACCGGCCAGGGCTCTTGTCCTGCCCTCGGGATTGCGTATGGGTAACACACTCGATCTCCACTGCATCAACTTCCCTGTGTGAGCGGGTACTTGCTCTGCGTCAGGGCCGTTCTTGCGGTGGTCGGCAGTCGTCAGGCTGCCGCCTGTGCCGCCTTGTTGGCGAATTGTGTGCGGTAGAGCTCCGCGTACCGGCCCTCCACCTCCAGCAGTTCCTCGTGCGTTCCCCGTTCCACGATTCGTCCCGCCTCGACGACCAGGATCTGGTCGGCGGACCGTACCGTCGAGAGTCGGTGGGCGATGACGATCGCCGTGCGGCCTTCCAGCGCCTCGGCGAGGGCCTCCTGGACCGCTGCCTCGGAGGTGTTGTCGAGGTGCGCGGTGGCCTCGTCGAGGATCACCACCCGCTGCTGGGCCAGGAGCAGGCGGGCGATCGTCATGCGTTGGCGCTCGCCGCCGGAGAGGCGGTAGCCACGCTCGCCGACCACGGTGTCCAGGCCGTCGGGCAGGGAGCGTACGAGGTCTTCGAGGCGGGCCCTGCGCAGGACGTCCCACAGGTCGTCCTCGGTGGCCTCGGGGCGGGCGAGCAGCAGATTGGCGCGGACCGACTCGTGGAAGAGGTGGCCGTCCTGGGTGACCATGCCGAGGGTCCGGCGCATGGACGCCGCGGAGAGGTCACGGACGTCGACGCCGCCGATGCGTACGGTTCCGGAGTCCGTGTCGTACAGGCGCGGCAGCAGTTGCGCGATCGTCGACTTGCCTGCCCCGGAGGAACCGACGAGTGCGATCGTCTGGCCGGGCTCCGCGCGGAAGGAGAGGCCGTGCAGGACCTCTTCGCCGCCCCGGGTGTCGAGGGACGCGACCTCTTCGAGGGAGGCGAGGGAGACCTTCTCGGCGGAGGGGTAGCCGAAGCGGACGTCGTCGAACTCCACCGCCACCGGGCCCGAGGGGACCTCACGCGCGTCCGGCTTCTCATCGATCAGTGGCTTCAGGTCGAGGATCTCGAAGACCCGCTCGAAGCTGACGAGTGCGCTCATGACCTCGACCCGCGCTCCCGCCAGGGAGGTCAGCGGTGCGTAGAGGCGGGTCAGGAGCAGGGCGAGGGAGACGATCGCGCCCGCTTCCAGGGTGCCGTCCAGGGCGAAGTAGCCGCCGAGGCCGTAGACGAGGGCCAGGGCGAGGGCCGAGACCAGGGTGAGCGCGGTGATGAACGTGGACTGCGCCATGGCCGTACGGACACCGATGTCCCGCACCCGCCGGGCCCGTGTGGCGAACTCCTCCGACTCGGCGCCCGGACGCCCGAAGAGCTTGATGAGCGTGGCGCCCGGAGCCGAGAAGCGCTCGGTCATGCGCGTGCCCATCGCCGCGTTGTGGTGCGCGGCCTCGCGCTGGAGTTTCGCCATCCGGGAGCCCATGCGGCGCGCGGGCACGACGAAGACGGGGAGCAGGACCAGCGCAAGGAGCGTGATCTGCCAGGAGAGCTTCAGCATCACGGCCAGGGTCAGGAGCAGCGTGACCACGTTGGCGACGACGCCGGAGAGCGTGTTGCTGAACGCGCGCTGGGCGCCGATCACGTCGTTGTTGAGGCGGCTGACCAGCGCACCGGTGCGGGTGCGGGTGAAGAAGGCGACGGGCATGCGCTGTACGTGGTCGAAGACGGCCGTCCGCAGGTCGAGGATGAGCCCCTCTCCCAGGTTCGCCGACAGCCAGCGGCCGAGCAGTCCGAAGCCCGCCTCAGCGATGGCGATCACGGCGATGAGCAGGGCGTACCGGACGACGAGCGAGGAGTCGCCGTCCTTGACGATCACGTCCACGACGCTGCCCGCGAGGACGGGGGTCGCCACGGCGAGCAGCGCGGTGACGATGCTCAGGAGAACGAAGTAGACGATGCGGCGTTTGTGCGGGCGGGCGAAGGCCCCGATGCGGCGCAAGGTGGCGCGGGCGAAGGGACGGCTGTCCTGCTCGGCGCGCATCACGCTCTGCAGCTGGGTCCAGGCTGTCGTTTCCATGCTCATGAGGAGAACGTAGAACCTCAAGCTTCCTTGAGGTCAAGGGTCGGTGGTGAGGCACCCGAACGAGACCCCCCGCGCGTCCCTGTCGCAGCCCTTGACCCGCGTGTAACAGGAACGTACTTTCGCTTCAACTCTTGTGGCCATCACAGAGGTTGTCGACTTCCTGATGCGAGAAGGCGAACACATGCGAGAGCTACGAAGGCGTACTCTGCTGTCCGCGATCGGCGGCACAGCCGTCGCAGGAGGCGGTCTCACGGCCGCGGGCACAGGGATCGCCCAGGCCGCGCCGCAACGCCCGAGCACGCTCGACCCGAAGCCGAGCTCCCTCGACCCGAAGATCAAGAAGCTGCTCCACCGTATGACTGTCGAAGAGAAGCTGGGCCAGCTTCAGCAGCTCCCCTGGGCCGTCAGCACGGGACCCGGCGGCAGCGAGACGAAGGACGTCGAGGACGCGGCGCGCGCCGGACGGCTCGGTTCGGTCCTGAACATCTTCGGCGCCAAGAGCAGCAACGCCCTGCAGCGCATCGCGGTGGAGGAGTCCCGGCTCGGCATTCCGCTGCTCTTCGGACTCGATGTCATCCATGGCCTCTGGACGACGTTCCCGATCCCCCTCGCCCAGGCGTCGAGCTTCGACCCGGAGGTCACCCGGCGGGACGCCGAGGTGTCGGCGAAGGAGTCCCGCTCGAACGGCGTGCACTGGACGTTCTCGCCGATGATGGACGTCACGCACGAGCCGCGCTGGGGCCGGATCGCCGAGGGCTGCGGCGAGGACCCGTACCTGACGACGGCGTTCGCGGTGGCCAAGGTGGAGGGCTACCAGGGCGAGAAGGGTTCGGGACTCGACGCCAAGGACCGCATCGCCGCCTGCGCCAAGCACTTCGTCGCGTACGGCGGGGCCGAGGGCGGCCGGGACTACAACACGGTCGACGTGTCGGAGTCGCGCCTGCGCAACCACTATCTGCCGCCGTTCAAGGCCGCGTTGGACGCGGGCGTGGCCACGGTGATGGCCTCCTTCAACACCATCAGCGGCGTCCCGGCCCACGGCAACTCCCACACGCTCACCGACGTGCTGAGCAAGGAGTGGGGCTTCGACGGCTTCGTCGTCAGCGACTGGAACGGCGTCGACGAGCTCATCGCGCACGGCTTCGCCGAGGACGGCGCCGACGCGGCGCGCCTCGCGCTGAACGCCGGCGTCGACATGGAGATGGCCAGCACGGACCTGGCCAAGCACGGCAAGAAGCTGCTGAGCGGCGGCAGGATCAGCGAGAAGCGCCTGGACGAGGCGGTCACGCGCATCCTGCGCCTGAAGTTCGCGCTCGGGCTCTTCGAGAATCCGTACGTCGACGAGGGCGACGCCATCGACAAGCCGTCCGCGGCGGCCCGCAAGGCCGCCCGCGAGACCGCGGCCCGCTCGATGGTGCTCCTGAAGAACGACGGCAGGGCGCTCCCGCTCAAGGCGTCCACCGGGTCGATCGCGGTCGTGGGTCCGTTCGGCGACTCCGACGACCTGCTCGGCACGTGGACGTTCCCCGGCGCCGCGAAGAGCTTCCCCTCGGGGAAGGTCCTCGCCGCGGTGAAGGCCGCGGCTCCGCGGGCGAAGGTGACGTACGCGAAGGGCGTCGACCCCGAGGGCGAGGACACCGGCGGCATCCCGGCGGCCGTCGCCGCGGCCAAGGGCGCGGATGTCACCGTCGTCGTGGTCGGCGAGCCCCCGGCGATGAGCGGTGAAGCGGCCGCGCGCAGCGACATCAGCCTGCCGGGCGGGCAGGAGAAGCTGATCGAGGCGATCGCAGGGACGGGCAAGCCGTTCGTGGTGGTCCTGGTCAACGGGCGCCCGCTGACCGTCGGCGACTGGCTGAAGTCGGCGCCCGCCGTCCTGGAGGCCTGGCACCCGGGCCTCCAGGCGGGCAACGCGATCGCCGACGTGCTGTTCGGAGAGGTCAATCCGGGCGGCAAGCTGCCCGTCTCGTTCCCGAGGACGGTCGGTCAGATCCCGGTCCACTACAACCACGAGTCGACGGGCCGCCCGTACAGCGCGGACAACAAGTACACGTCCAAGTACCTCGACCTGCCCCCGGACCCGCAGTTCGCCTTCGGCCACGGGCTCTCCTACACGTCCTTCGAGATCGGCGAGCCGAAGCTGAGCCGCGACCGCGTGTCCGGGCGGGCGCTGCGCAAGGGCGACACCCTGGAGGTCTCGGTGTCCGTCCGCAACACGGGCGACCGCACGGGCGACGAGGTCGTCCAGCTGTACGTCCACGACATCGCGGCGAGCATCACGCAACCGGTGCGCAAGCTGCGCGGATTCCGCCGGGTGACGCTGGAGCCCGGCAAGTCGAGGACCGTCCGCTTCCAGCTCGGCGCCGACGAGCTGGGGTTCTGGACGAACGCCCAGGACGGTGAGTTCCGGGTCGAGGAGGGGGCGGTGGACCTCTACGTCGGCAACAGCTCCGAGGCCGAGGCGAAGAAGAGGCTGACGATCACGTAGGCCATGCGGAAAGGGCCGTGCGGAAACGGCCGGGCCCTGGCGGCGGGCCCGGCCCCTTGCGGATCAGCCCAGTTCGAGCGTCGTCACGCCGAAGACCCGCTCCTTCGCGAACTCCCGCACCGGCCCGGTGTACATCCGGGCGGTCGGGAACGTGGGCTTCATGCCGCGCGCCTCGGCGAGGGCGACCGCGTGCGGCTGGGTCTCGGGGACGTCGATGACGACGGGCTCACCGTCCGTCTCGGCCGTCAGCGCGTCGAAGACCTCCTCCGCGTCGGCGCGCGTGTCCGCGAACAGGGGCCCGACGCGCAGGGCGCCCTGGGCCGGGCGGAGCACGCCGTATCCGGTGATGTGACCGTCGACGATCCGGGCGAGGGCGCGGTGCCCGGGAGCGGTCAGCCAGGATTCCAGGAAGCGCGGGCGGTCGGCGGGGTAGCTCGCGGCGTCGTACGCGGTGATCGCCCGCAGGCCCGCGGCCTCGACCGGCAGGACCCGTGCGGGTCTTGGGCCGCCTCCGGGCACGGGGCCCACGTACCGGATGGTGCGGTGGGCGAGTTCGAAGCCCGAGCGGCGGTAGTTGTCCTGCTGGGCGACCACGCCGTCCAGGCCGACGGTGCGCTTGCCCGCGTGGGCGAGAGCCGTCCGCCAGGTGGCGAGCCCATGGCCTCGTCCTCGCATGTCGGGGCGGACGAGGTAGAAACCCAGGAAGGCATACAGCTCGTCGTAGTTCACGACCGAGATCGCGGAGACGGGCTCGCCCCCGATGCGGCCGATGAAGAACCCCTCGGGGTCCTGCGCGAAGAACGACGGGCCGTCCCGCAGACCCGGATTCCAGCCCTCGTCCGCCGCCCATCCGCTGACGATCCGCCAGTCGTCGAGCGTCGCCCGCGAGATGGTGAGCCGCCCAGGGGCCGAATCTGTCATCGCTGCACCCTTCGTACGCCGGAGGGGACCGTCCCGCGCCCCGGAAAGGGGCCGCCCCACACGTCGGAGAGAGGCCGCCCCGGTGCGGCCACGATCACCGGCCGCACCGGAACCATCCTTCCCGACTCCTCGCCCCGATACCCGATTCATAAGCGCTCCTTTCAGGGGTGCTTGGCTCCGGTATTGGGGTGATTTGAGCCTGATATCTGCTGTGGAGGGATTTTCCTGAAGGGCCCTGCGAGGGTGGTCACCGGGTGCAAGGCCAACCGTCCGTTCATTTCCGGCCTTTTCTCAACTAGCCCTGATAAATGACCACTTGCGGTCGTGGAACAACGAGAAGACGATCGGCGCCGAAAGCCATCACGGCAGCCACAAAGACCGTTCTTCCAGGAGGTTCCAGTGAACGACCGGCTCGCACTCGGTCCGGATGCCGCACGGCAACTGGCGACGACGACCAAGACCACTCCGCAGATGCGCGGCATCACCCCGCGCTATCTGCTGCGCGCCCTGCCCTGGGTGGACGTCGAGTCGGGCATCTACCGGGTGAACCGCCGCAGGACGTTCGTGCTCGGCGACGACCGCATCACCACGTACGAGGAGAGCGGCACGCAGCGCGTCGTGCCCGGCGACTTACGCGAGATCGCCTACCTCCGTGACGCCGACGACGCGGCGCTCGCGGAGCTGGCCGGCGCCTTCACCGAGGTCACCTTCGAGGCCGGGCAGGTCCTCGCCCAGGAGGGCGACCCCACCGACCGGCTGTGGGTGATCGTGCAGGGCAAGGCCGAGAAGCGGGTGACCGGGCGGTACGGCGAGGACGCGCTGCTCGAAGTCGTCGGCGACGGCCAGTTCTTCGACCTCGGCGCGTGGACCCGGTCCGAGGAGATGCCGTACCGCGTCAAGGCGCTCACTCCCGGTACGGCGCTCTGCGCGGACCGCAGCGCGCTGGCCGCGATAGCCGACCGGGACGAGGCGCTCGGGGGTGCGATCACCGCGTACTGCGAAGGCGACACCATGACGCCCGGCGCCGAGGTGCCGGTGGACCTGGCCGCGGGACACGTCGGGGAGCCGGACCTGCCGGGGACGTTCGTCGACTACGAGGACGCGCCCCGCGAGTACCACATGACGCTCGCGCAGACGGTGCTCCGCGTGCACACCCGGGTCGCCGACCTCTACAACGGGCCGATCGACCAGACCCGCGCGCAGTCCAACCTCACCGTCGCGGCGCTGCGGGAACGGCAGGAGTCCTCGCTCCTGAACCACCCGGAGCACGGCCTGTTCCACAACGTGTCCCCCGGGCAGCGGGTCCAGGCGCGCACCGGCGCTCCCACCCCCGACGACCTGGACGAGCTCCTGACCCGGGTGTGGAAGCAGCCCGGCTTCTTCCTGGCCCACCCCAGGGCGATCGCCGCGTTCGGCCGCGAATGTACGCGGCGTGGCGTGCCCCCGGTGACGGACAGCCGCTTCGGCAGCCCGCTGCTGACCTGGCGCGGTGTTCCGCTGCTGCCGTCGGACAAGGTGCGGTTCTCGGGCGGCATGGGCGCGGGGATGGGCACCACCGAGATTCTGCTGATGCGGACGGGCGAGGCCGAGCAGGGTGTGGTGGGGCTGCGTCCCACGGGCGTCCCCGACGAGGTCGAACCGGGCCTGTCCATGCGGAACATGGGCGTCGACCAGAAGGGCATCACGTCGTACCTGATGACGGCGTACTTCAACACCGCGGTCCTGGTCGAGGACGCCATCGCCGTCCTGCAGAACGTCGAGGTGTCGAACTACCATGACTATTCCTGACCTCACCGCGCGAGGGCTGGGGGTTCCGGTGCTGCCGGTGCTCCCCGGGGGGACGGGCGTGCCGGGTACGGGGGCCGTGCCGAGTGCAGGATCTCTGCCGGGTGCGGGAGCTGCGCCGGGTTCGACGGCGGTGCTGCCGTCGAACCCGGCGGAACCCGCCCCCACGGCCGCGGCACCCGGCACGGGCGAGCTCCCGCAGCTCCAACCCCCGGGCTTCACCCCCGAGTCGGCCCGCCAGGACATCCCGATCCTGCACCGCACCGTCAACGGCCATCCGCTCGTCTGGCTCGACAACGGCGCCACCACGCAGAAGCCGCGCCAGGTCATCGAGGCGCTCGGCGCCTTCTACGGCACCGCGAACTCCAACATCCACCGGGGCGCGCACACCATGGCGCGCGAGGCGACGGAGCTCTACGAGGCGGGGCGGGCCGCGGTCGCCGCATTCCTGGGGGCAGGGTCGCCGGACGACATCGTCTTCGTACGCGGCACGACCGAGGCCATCAACCTCGTCGCCCAGAGCTGGGGGCGGGCCAATCTCGGCCCTGGGGACGACATCCTGGTGGCCACCCTCGAACACCACTCCGACATCGTGCCGTGGCAGCTGATCGCGAAGGAGACCCGTGCGCGGGTCGTCCCGATCCCCCTCACCCCCGAGGGTGCGATCGACCAGGACGCCTACGCCGATCTCCTGTCGTCCCGCACCCAGCTCGTCGCGGTCAGCCACGCGTCGAACGTCCTGGGCACCGTCCCGCCGGTGAAGGAGATGACGGCCCTGGCCCACCGCTACGGCGCGAAGGTCCTGGTGGACGGGGCACAGGCCGTCGCGCACTTCCCGGTCGACGTGCGGGATCTGGACGCCGACTTCTACGCCTTCTCGGGGCACAAGCTCTTCGCCCCGACCGGCATCGGCGTCCTCTACGCCAAGCCGGAGATCCTGGCGGGCATGCGGCCGTGGCAGGGCGGCGGCAACATGATCGAGTCCGTCGACTTCACGCGGACCACGTTCGCGCCGGTCCCGCACCTCCTGGAGGCCGGCACGGGCCACATCTCGGGCGTGGTCGGCCTCCTCGCGGCACTGAACTGGTTCACGTCCTTCGACCGGGACTCCGTCGCCGCGTACGAGACCGCGCTCATGACGTACGCGCAGCAGGCCCTGGCCACCGTGCCCGGCCTGGAGGTCCTCGGTTCGGCGCCCGACCGGATCGCGGTCCTCACGTTCACCCTCGCGGGCCACGATCCGGCAGGCATCGCGGACTGGCTCGACCGCGACGGCATCGCCATCCGCGCGGGCCACCACTGCGCCCAGCCCGCGCTCGCCCACTACGGCCTGGAGTCGGCAGCCCGCGCATCGCTCGCGCTCTACAACACGTCCGAGGAGGTGGATCAGCTGGTGGCGTCCCTGCGACGGCTGCAGGAGGCGCCGGAGGCGGAACAACCCGGGCGGACCTGACAGGTCGGTGTCCGGTTTCCCGTGGGGCATGGTCGGATAGGCGGCGTACATCGACTGAGCTTCGGGAGGCCAGGATGTTCGTCCCGTTCGGGGCCCTTGATTTTCTGGACCGCGCCACGGCCGTATACGGGGACCGGGTCGGCATCGTCGACGAGCCGGATCAGCCGGCCGAGCCCTGGGAAGGGCTCACCTACCGGCGCGTCGGCGAGCTGGCGCGGGCCCAGGCCGCCGGTCTCGACGCACTCGGGGTGTCGCACGGCGCACGGGTGGCGGTGGTCTCGCCCAACAGCGCACGGCTGCTGACGTCGTTCTTCGGCATCAGCGGCCACGGCCGCGTCCTCGTGCCGGTCAACTTCCGTCTCTCGGCCGAGGAAGTGAGCTACATCGTCGCGCAGTCGGGGGCGAGCGTCCTGCTGGTCGACCCCGAGCTGGAGGACCACCTCTCGGGTGTGACCTGCAAGCACCGCTTCACGCTCGGGGCGGACGCCGACTCGGAGCTGTACCGGTTCAACACCGAGCCCGAGCCCTGGCAGCACGACGAGAACGCCACCGCGACCATCAACTTCACCAGCGGAACGACCGCGCGCCCCAAGGGCGTTCAGATCACGCACCGCAACATCTGGGTGAACGCTCTCACGTTCGCGCTGCACGCCGGGGTCACGGACCGGGACGTCTATCTGCACACCCTGCCGATGTTCCACGCGAACGGCTGGGGCATGCCGTTCGCGATGTCCGGCATGGGCGCGCGCCAGATCGTACTGCGCAAGGTGGACGGCGCGGAGATCCTGCGCCGGGTGGCCGAGCACGGCGTCACGGTCATGTGCGCGGCGCCCGCCGTGGTCAACGCGGTCCTTGCCGCCGCGCGGACGTGGGAGGGGGAGATCCCGGGACGGGACCGGGTGCGCATCATCGTCGCGGGCGCCCCGCCCCCGACGAAGACGGTGGAACAGGTCGAGTCCGAGCTCGGCTGGGAGTTCATCCAGATCTACGGACTCACCGAGACCTCTCCCCTGCTCACCATCAACCGCGGCCGCGCCGAATGGGACGGTCTCAGCTCGCAGCAGCGCGCGGAGAAGCTGGTCCAGGCCGGGGCTCCCGCCCTGGGCGTGACGCTGCGTACGTCGCAGGACGGCGAAGTGCTCGCCCGCTCGAACGTCATCCTTGAGGGGTACTGGGAGCAGCCCGAGGAGTCGGCCAAGGCGCTGGAGGGCGGCTGGTTCCACACGGGCGACGGCGGGTCGATCGGCGCGGACGGCCATCTGACGATCAGTGACCGCAAGAAGGACGTCATCATCACCGGCGGCGAGAACGTGTCCTCGATCGAGGTGGAGGACGTGCTCTTCAGCCATCCCGCGGTCGCCGAGGTCGCGGTCATCGGGGTGCCGGACGAGAAGTGGGGCGAGACCATCAAGGCCCTGGTCGTCCTCGCCCCCGGCGCACACGCGTCACAAGAGGAGCTCATCCGGCACTGCAAGGAGCACCTCGCCGGCTTCAAGGCCCCTACCTCGGTGGAGTTCCGCGGGGAACTGGCCCGCACGGCCACCGGAAAACTCCAGAAGTACAAGCTGCGCGGACCCTACTGGGAAGGGCGCGAGCGCGGCGTCAACTGAGCTGCTGCCGCCCTACCATTCGGCGCTCGCGTGCGTCTCGCAGAGCTCGAACACGGCCTCCCCGGTCTCCGGATCGGACCCGGCCACGGGCCGCACGCGCGCGCCGACCCACACAAGATGCGGCGAGGCACCGACGACACGGCAGCGGAACACGAACCCTTCGGGAAAACGGACGAGGGACTCGTTGCGCGCGGTGCCGGTGTAGCGGTTGACCACGCTCGACTGGACGACGACACCTTCGCCGTCACTCTGCTCGGACTCCAGATCACTGGACGCGCACACCGGACACAGCATGCGCCGGAAGGACGCGGTGCCGCACCACCGGCAGCGCTGGTAGATCATGCCGGTTCGCTCGTGCTCTGTCGGCGCGATGCTCAATTCCTGCTGGGACACGACTCGACCCCCTGCATTCGACCTGCACTCGGCTCGGATGCGCCACGCTCGGCGTCGACGCATCCGCACCATATGGCACTGAGTGCCAGCGCGTAAAGGTACTGAGTGCTACTCGCTCGTTCCCGCCGCCGTCGGGTGCTCGGTCCCGGCTCCGGTCGGGGGTCAGTCCTGGCCGAGGGCCGACTCGACGCGCTGCACCACGCGCCACATGGGGGCGCGCTTCGAGACCACCATGACGACGACCTCGTCAGCGGTGTCGGGGGCCGCCCCTTCACCGCCGGTGGCGCCACTCCCCCACCCGTCCCGGACCAGCCCGAGCGCGTGGTCCACCGCCGCCTCGGCGTCACCGTCGCCGCCCGAACGCAGCCACGAGCGCAGGGCGTTGTTGTGCGCGGCGACCACGGATGCGGCGATCACCTCGGCGCGCAGGGAGCCGTCCTCGGCGTCGGCGTAACGACCGCGGAGGTAGCCGGCCATGGTGCGTTCGTAGCGGCGTACCACGGAGAGTTCGTACGTACGCAGACCGGGGACCTCCTGCGTGAGGCGGTAGCGCTGCACGGAGAACTCGGGGTTCGTGGCGTACATGCGCAGCACGATCCGGGCCGCGTCGCACACGGCGCCCACGGGATCGTCGCCGTCGGCCGCGTCGAGGAACGCCGTCATGTCGGCCAGGCAGCTCTCGTGGTCGGGGAAGACCGCGTCCTCTTTGGACGGGAAGTACCGGAAGAAGGAGCGCCGTCCGACCCCGGCCCGCGCCACGATGTCGTCCACCGTGGTCCGCTCGAAGCCCCGCTCCATGAACAACTGGAACGCCGCCTTGGCGAGCACCTCCCGCATGGGGGCCTTCTTCGCTGGTCCGCGTGCCTCACTCATGCGGGGAACGTAGCATCGGGAACGCCTGTCTGGCACTACGTACCTTTACAGGGGGTACTGAGTGCCATACCGTCGTCGTAACGAACCAGATCAGGTAGGAGAGCCGGCGTGAGCTTGAGGATCGTTGTCACCGTGAAGTACGTGCCCGACGCCACCGGCGACCGGCACTTCGCCGATGACCTGACCGTCGACCGTGACGACGTGGACGGCCTGCTGTCGGAGCTGGACGAGTACGCGGTCGAGCAGGCGTTGCAGATCGCGGACGAGGCGGACGACGCGGAGATCACCGTGCTGACGGTGGGCCCCGAGGACGCCAAGGACGCGCTGCGCAAGGCGCTGTCCATGGGCGCGGACAAGGCCATCCACGTCGAGGACGACGACCTGCACGGCACGGACATCATCGGTACGTCGCTGGTGCTGGCCAAGGCGATCGAGAAGGCCGGGTACGACCTGGTGATCTCCGGCATGGCGTCCACCGACGGCACGGCGGGTGTGGTGCCGGCGCTGCTGGCCGAGCGCCTTGGTGTCCCCCAGGTCACGCTGCTCTCCGAGGTGTCGGTGGCGGACGGCAAGGTCACGGGCCGCCGGGACGGTGACAGCGCCACCGAGCAGCTCGAGGCCTCGCTGCCCGCCGTCGTGTCGGTCACCGACCAGTCGGGTGAGGCGCGTTACCCCTCGTTCAAGGGGATCATGGCGGCGAAGAAGAAGCCGGTTCAGGCTTGGGATCTGTCGGATCTGGACCTGGAGGCCGAGGATGTGGGCCTGGCGGGTGCCTGGACGAAGGTCGACTCGGCCACCGAGCGTCCCGCGCGCACCGCGGGCACGATCGTCAAGGACGAGGGCGAGGGCGGCAAGCAGCTCGCCGAGTTCCTCGCGGGCCAGAAGTTCATCTAGTCCCCCTCCCCCGATTCGCTGACACCTCAAGGAAACTGGAAGAGTCATGGCTGAAGTTCTCGTCTATGTCGACCACGTGGACGGTGCCGTCCGCAAGCCCACGTTGGAGCTGCTGACGCTGGCCCGTCGGATCGGTGAGCCCGTCGCGCTGGCGCTGGGCAACGGCGCCGCGGAGACCGCCGGTGTCCTGGCCGAGCACGGCGCGGTGAAGGTACTGACCGCCGATGCCGCCGAGTTCGCCGACTACCTCGTCGTGCCGAAGGTGGACGCGCTGCAGGCCGCCTACGAGGCCGTGTCCCCGGCCGCGGTGCTGGTGCCGTCGTCCGCCGAGGGCAAGGAGATCGCGGCGCGCCTCGCGGTCCGTATCAAGGCCGGTCTGATCACCGACGCGGTCGACCTGGAGGCCTCCGAGGAGGGTCCGGTCGCCACGCAGTCGGCGTTCGCCGCCTCCTACAGCACCAAGTCCCGCGTCTCCAAGGGCACTCCGGTGATCACGGTCAAGCCCAACTCGGCCGCCGTGGAGGCCGCCCCGGCCGCCGGCGTTGTCGAGGCCCTGGCCGTCTCCTTCTCGGCGCAGGCCACCGGCACCAAGGTGACCGGGCGCACGCCGCGCGAGTCGACCGGGCGTCCGGAGCTGACCGAGGCCGCGATCGTGGTCTCCGGCGGCCGTGGTGTGAACGGTGCGGAGAACTTCCACCTCATCGAGTCGTTGGCCGACTCCCTGGGTGCGGCCGTCGGCGCCTCGCGTGCCGCGGTGGACGCGGGCTGGTACCCGCACTCCAACCAGGTCGGCCAGACCGGCAAG